>CAWEDS010000016.1:0-77186 GCA_963807845.1 uncultured Gammaproteobacteria bacterium | reverse complement strand
AGGGACGCACGCCCTCCTGGATCAGCTTCGTCCACTCAAAAGCCTGCATGCCGACGAATGACGCACCCAGCAGCGCCGTCGCCAACATCAACCAGAACGTCTTGTTGCGGTCTTTCTGATAGCCCATGTTGACCGCCATGGCCATGGTGCCCGACGAGGTAATCAGGATGAACGTCATGATCGCGATCAGGATCAGTGGAATCGGGTCGCCGCCAAACGACAGCGCGAAGACCTCGCTCGGTATCGGCCACGGATCGGTCGACGAAATGCGTACCGACATATAGCCGACCAAAAAGCAGCTGAAAATGAATGTGTCGCTCAGCAGGAAGATCCACATCATGGCCTTGCCCCAGGGCACGCCAAAGACCTGCTTGTCACGCGAGAAATCGTCCGCGACACCCTGGGCGCCAGGCGCCTCTATCTCTGCTCCACTGCTCAGTACCGCTTCAGACATAAGGACCCCTCAGGTCGACAACAGCAATCCAAAAAGCACCAGCCAGACCAACAACAGGAAGTGCCAGTAGATTGCGCAAAGCTCAATGCTGCGCGTGATCGTCGAATCATCGCTCTTGCCGAGCATGACGTTGACCGTTGCCCGGAACCACACGTACATTCCGCCCAAAATGTGCACAGCGTGGGCGCCGGTCAGAAGAAAGAAGAACGCATTGGCCGGATTACTCGTGATGAACTGCCCGGACGCCTGCAGCTGCTGCCAGGCGATCAGCTGACCGATGACAAAGGCGGCCGTCAGCAATCCGGTGATAATCAGCCCGGGCATGAGTCTCAAGACCTTGCCGCTGACCGCCGCGTTACGCGTCCACTGAAAGACGATGCTCGCCAGCACCAGCATGGCGGTATTCGTCCATAGCAGCTGTGGCTCGTTCAGGGGCACCCAGTCGCCGAGTTCCATACGCAGCGAATAGGCGCTCAGGATCAGGGCGAAGAACGAGGTCACGACGGCAAGCAGGGTGAGCAGCCCGATCAGCCGGGCGTTGGTGCCCAGCGGCCCCTCGTGCGCCGTGTCGCCGACGGTTTCCGCCACCCAGGGTTCGGTATTGAACGACTGCTTCAACAACCAGCCGAGCAGCGTGGCCAGTATCAGTGCCAGGAAGAGCAGCGCTATAGTCATCGTTGTTTCCGGCTAAGCATAAGCAGAATCATTAGTGTGCGTCCCCGTGATCGCGGCCAGCCGGTGCGTCGTCGGGCGATACGTTTTGCGGGATAAAGTCGTCCTTGTAGCCCGGCACACTGTAGTCATAGGCCCAGCGATAAACGACCGGCAATTCGTGGCCCCAATTGCCGTGTTTCGGCGGGTGGTCCGGCGTCTGCCACTCGAGGGTGGTCGCGTCCCAGGGGTTGGGGTCGGACTTCGGCCCTTTCGCCAGGCTCCAGATCATGTTGATGAAAAACAGCAGCTGGGTGGCGGCGACAAACAGCGCCGACATCGTTATCCAGGCGTTCAGGTCCTGTGCGGAATCGGGCATGAACTCGGTGTTGCCCATCGCGAAGTAACGGCGCGGTACACCCTGAAAGCCGAGGTAGTGCATCGGCAGGTAGATCGAGTAGGTACCGAGAAAGGTCATCCAGAAATGCCACTTGCCGAGCGTCTCGTTGTACATCTTGCCGGTGATCTTCGGCCACCAGTGATAGATGGCCCCGAACACGACGAGCACCGGCGACACACCCATGACCATGTGGAAGTGCGCGACGACGAAATAGGTATCGGACAGCGGCAGGTCGATCGTCACGTTGCCGAGGAACAGTCCGGTCAGGCCGCCGTGAATAAACGTAAAGATGAAGCCGATGGCAAACAGCATCGGCACCCTGAGATGAATATTGCCCTCCCACAAGGTCAGCACCCAGTTGTACACCTTGATGGCGGTTGGCACCGCGATAATCAGTGTCGTCGTTGCGAAGAAGAAACCGAAGTACGGGTTCATGCCGCTGACGTACATGTGATGCGCCCAGACGACGAAGCTCAGGCCGCCGATAGCGATGATCGCCCAGACCATCATGCGATAGCCGAAAATATTCTTGCGCGCGTGCGTGCTCAGCAGGTCCGACACGATGCCGAACGCCGGCAGCGCGACGATGTAGACCTCGGGGTGGCCGAAAAACCAGAACAGGTGCTGGAACAGTATCGGGCTGCCGCCGGTATAGCCGGGGTCGACGCCCATCGAACTGATGGCGGGCATGAAGAAGCTCGTGTGCAGCGTCTTGTCGAACAGCATCATGATGGCGCTGACCAGCAGCGCGGGAAACGCCAGCAGGCCGAGCACCGTCGCGATGAAAATGCCCCACACCGACAGCGGCATGCGCATCAGCGTCATGCCCCGGCAGCGTGCCTGCAACACGGTCGTGATGTAGTTCAGGCCGCCCATCGTGAAAGCGACAATAAACACGGCGAGCGACAGCAGCATGAGCAGGATGCCCCAGTCGACGCCGGGCGTGCCCGCCATGATTGCCTGCGGCGGGTACAGCGTCCAGCCGGCGCCGGTCGAGCCACCGGGAACGAAGAAACTGGCCAGCAGGATGATGACGGACAGCAGGTACACCCAGTAACTCAACATGTTCAGGTACGGAAACACCATGTCTCGGGAGCCGCACATCAGCGGGATCAGGTAATTGCCGAAACCGCCGAGGAACAACGCGGTGAGCAGGTAGATCACCATGATCATGCCGTGCATGGTGACGAACTGGTAATAGTTCTCGGGATTGATAAACGAGAACTGATCCGGGAAACCGAGCTGCAGTCGCATCATTGCCGACAGGCCCAGCGCGATCATGCCGACAAAGATCGCCGTCAGGCCGTACTGGACGGCGATGACCTTGTGGTCCTGGCTCCAGATGTATTTGGTGATAAACGTCTGCGGATCGTGATGTTCGATTTCGTGGTCACGATCTGCAATTGCAACGTAAGCCATCCGGTTCCCCTTTTACCTGTTTAGTCTGTCTTCTTCTCAACTGCGTACCACTACAACGTATTTATGTAAGCGACGACATCCTTGATCGCCTGCTCGTCGTGCAGGATGTCGGCCACAAGGCCCATCTGCTTGCCGCGGTAATCCTGCGGGTGCGCGCCGCGAACTTCGTTCTTGAAATTCTGCAGCTGCCTTTCCAGGTACCAGTCGGACATGCCGGCGGCGCGCGGCGCGTTCATCGCCTGGATACCCATGCCGTCCGCGCCGTGACAATAGGCGCAGATGTTGTAGTGTTTCTGGCCGCTGGCGATATTCCCATCGATCGTCGAGCTCGACCGCTGCATCGGGAAATGTCCGGATGTGCGCGACGACATTGTCGACGGCCTGCTCGTCGGCCAGCGTCGCGACCATGCCGATCATCTGGGCGCCGTAGATGTCGTCCTTGTGCGTACCGCGCAGGCCCTTCTTGTAGTTCATTAGCTGGCGCTTCAGGTACCAGGCGCTCTGCCCGGCGATTTTCGGCGCATTCATCGCCGGTATGCCCTCGCCCTGCTGGCCGTGACAGGACGCACAGACGGCGTATTGCGCAGCGCCGAGCATGGCGTTGCCGGCCGGCTCGTTCTGCAGACCCGCATAGGTCGGCTGGTTAGCGAGCCAGGTCTCGTAGTTGTCGGGTTCGTCGACGATCACGGCGCCACGCATCGTGTAGTGGGCCATGCCACAGAGCTCTTCGCACAGTAATTCGAAGCGCCCGGTCCGGGTCGGCGTCAGCCAGAGGAAGGTGTTCATGCCTGGCACCAGGTCCATCTTGACCCGAAACTGGGCGACGGTGAAGTCGTGCAGCACGTCTTTCGATCGCAGCAGGAACTTGACCGGCTTGTCGATCGGCACATGGACCTCGCCACTGTAAACCAGCACGTCGTCCTGTCCGTTGGGGTCTTCCGGGTCCATGCCGAAGGGGTTGTCATCCGTAATACGTTCGGCATCGACCTCGCCGAGCTTGCCGTCTTCGCCCGGCATGCGAAAGGTCCAGTGCCACTGCTGGCCGACGGCTTCGACGACGTGCGCGTCCTCCGGCACATTGACGAAATCAGCCCAGACGAACAGGCCGGGCGTCAGCATGGCCGCGACACCAACCGCGGTCAGTCCGGTCAGCCAGCTTTCGAGCTTCTTGTTTTCGGGCTCGTAGGTCGCTCGTGCGCCTTTCTTGTAGCGGAACTTGATGACGCAATACGCCATGAACAGGTTGACGGCGACAAAAATGAATCCGGTAACGTACAGGGTGATGTCGACCGTGAAATCCACCATGCCCCAGTTCGAAGCCAGCTCGGTGAATGTCCAGGGACTGAGCAGGTGAAAAAGGATCGAGCCGACGACGAGCAAAATCAAGACAACAGCGAAAGGCATACCGGTGCATCCTTTGTGTTCTTTGTCGTTTCGAGCGCGGTACCGAGATGTCTCGCCACCGGCTTTTCTTGATTCAGTTCGCGTTGTGGTTCTTGGCGCAATCCTCTTTGCGTTGTTGGTGTGGAATTTCGGTTTTGCGCCAGGCGTGAAGACGAACCGGCGAACTGATCCCCAGTGATCAGAGTAATTCAATCAGTGCCGTTTTTCCACTGAATCAGAGGCCTATATCGTCCTTAACCTGCTTCTCCGCCTTCTCGATATCGGCACGCAGCGCATCGAGTTCCTGCTGCAGCGGCCCGGTCAACATGGCGGTTTCGGTTTTCCAGTCGATGACAGGAACCGCCGCCACGATATTTGCCGGGGTCGCCGAAACGGGCACTTCCGATTGCTGCAAGTTCACAATGACGAGCACCGCCGCGGCCGCAGCGATACCGGTAAGGCTGCTCGCCCACCAGAACATCGCCGGTCGTTGCGACACCGTTGCCACTGCAGGGTTTTCCTCTGGCGTGATATTTCGTAATGACGCCGCTATGCGATCATCGAGCTCGGCTGATACCGCCACCTCGATGTTGTCCGCATCCCGCCGTAGTCGCCTGGCTAACTTATCCATACGCTTCACTCTTGCTCTGGTTGCCGTTCATTTCAAGATCCAGTTCGCGCCGGCCCCGCATCAGGTTGACCTTGGTCCAGGACACGGAGCGATCCAGCGCTTTCGATATGTCATTGACCGACATGTCTTCCGCATAGCGCAGCCACATCGCTGTAAAGACCTCGTCGTTTAGTGCGCGCCGCGCGCACAGCCACAGGTTTTCCGACTCTGAATCGCTAATGCACTGCAACAGCGGATCACTCTCCTCGTCACGCAAATCACCCATCTCCACGACCTCCTCCGTTCGCTGTTTCGCCGCATTGCGGATAGCGATTCGGTACAGCCAGGTACTGAAGCGCCACCGCGGATCGTAGCTGCGAATAAAACGGAACGCATTGATAAGGGTATCCTGCAACGCGTCCTCCGCATCCGCGTAACTGGCGGACCGTGTTACCAGGAAACGCAACAGGCGATGTCGATAGCGCTCAATGAGATCCGTAAAGGCATCTGCAGAGCCCGCCTGCGCCGCAGCAATCAGTTGTGCCTCAGTCCTCAAGAGCCGATACGACAGTTTCCGGATTAACAGACAGCGACAGCGTCAGGGTACTCCCCGCCACATCGACGACGGTGCTCTGCAAGACCTCGGCGATGTCCTTGTCCAGATCGTCGTTAAAAGCCTGCAAGCTGATGAGACCCCGAATGATGCTCGCCAGTGAATTGGCCATCTCCGGCTCGTTTGCCATGAGCTGTGCCTCGAAACCCAGTTTCTCGCCCAGGTCGGCCATCAACACCGCGACCTGCCGCGTATTTCTCAAGATATTCGAATCCCAGCCATCGCCGTCATTCATTTTGTCGGCTTTAACGCCCGCCTGAACAAGACTGCGATCGGCACGCAGCACGAACAGGGTGCTTCCGCCCGTCTTGTCAGACTTGATCACGCCGTTGTCGGCCAGCAGTTTCTTCATCTGCTCCTGCGTGTTGGTCACCAGGATCTTGTTCTTGATCGCCATGCTGACGTACGCCTCTTTCTTGAGGGAATCGATATCGATATCGATTTTTCCGGTAGCCGTGGAATCCTTTTCGCCGTCGAAAAAGTAATAGGCTTTGCCGGATGATTTGAACGTCTGCAATTCACCATCGGCGGCCGCAAGCGCCATGATCTTGTCCCGGGTATCCTGGCTGATCTTCCCGTCCAGCATGATCACGGGGCCCTCGCCAGGTCCTGAAAACGCGGTCAGGCGCCCTGCCTCCTTGTCGAAGTCGATGCCGATTTCGCTGCGAATTTCCTCGAACACTTCCCTCTCGAGCCAATCGTAAACGCCGCGGCCCGCCTTGCTTTTGCGCATTGCGTCAAAGTCAGCATGGAAGTACCACGTGGCAGTACCGGGAATTGTGCCCAGTTCGGCGCCGGCCAGCGCCGGCACTCCAAGCAACAGAATAACCGCGAAGAGTCTCAGCTTGCGCATCGTAAATCCCTCATTAAGTAGATGTCCTGCAGGCTTATAGCGCCGCACCGCTCATTTGGTTACAAATCAATGGGGACATTCTCAATTTAATGGATTAATACAGTTAAATTAAGAATGTCCCCACTTGCCGGCTTAGCGGCGGCTGGTCAACCGGCTGACGCCAAAGGTCAGGATTATTCCGGCGAGGAACCCGGGTATGGCCTCGTAGAGCCCATGATAATCGGCCTTGAACCACGTCAGCCACACGATGCTTGCCAGGAATCCGCCCAGCATTCCGGACAGCACGCCTTCCCAGGTGATGCGCTTGTAATAGAGTATGCCGATCATGACCGGTCCAAATGCCGAACCGAGGCCGGACCAGGACGCCAGCACGAAATGGAAAATGACGCGCGGCTCCTGGATGCCAAGCAGCAGCGCGATGATGCCAATAACGACGGTCACGATTTTGCCGTAGTTCGACAGCACCGCATCGCTTTCCTGGCTACCCATTATTTTTTGGTAGGTATCACGCACAACCGCCGAGGAAGCCAGCAGCAACAGGGAGTCGACCGTGGACATAATGGCCGACAGCACGACAACCAGCAGCATGCCCGAAATAACCGGCGGAAACAGGTTGCTCGAGATAACCGGGAAGATCGTTTCGCTGTCCTCAAGACCCGGGTAGAGTGCGCGACCCGCGACCCCGGCCGTTACGGCTCCCGTCGTGAAAATAAACAAGACAATCAGCGACATGACACGCGCTTTTTTTATCTCGCCGTCGTCGCGGGCCGACATGTAGCGAACCAGCAATTGCGGCACACCGATGAACGGCAGGCCGATCGCTACGAAGCTTGCGATACCGATCCATACCGGTGCGTTCGAGAAAGCAAACGGGTCGAGTAACGCGGGGTCCTGAAGCGCGAGCTCTTGGGTCACCTCGCCCCAGCCACCGGCCGCGGAGACCGCCGCCACCGGCACGACGATGAGCCCCAGCAGCATCAGCACGCCCTGCACGACATCCGTATACGACACCGCCTTGTATCCGCCGACAAAGGTGTAGGCAATAATGAAAACGGCGCCGACAACAACGCCGGTCTCGTACTGCATGCCGAGAAAGCTGCTGAAGGCTTTGCCGGAGGACACCATCTGTGCCGTGACATAGGTTGTCACCATGACGGCAATAATGATGACAGCAACGCCGCGAATCAGGTTCCACTTGTCCGTCGAATTTGGCGGCGAGCACGTCGGGCACGGTGATCGAATCCGTCTCGTCGCCAAGCCGCTTCAAACGTCGTGAAATGAGACCCCACGACAGTGCAATGCCTGCAATCTCACCGACAACCACCCAGTAGGCCTGCACGCCAACCGCGTAGCCCATGCCGGACAGTCCGAGCAACAACCAGCCGCTTTCGCCGGTTGCGTTCGTGCTGAATGCAACCACCCAGTACGGCAGCTTCTTGTCGGCAAGGTAAAAACCGGACAGCGTATGCGTCGCGCGCCGACTCCAGACGGCCAGCCCTGCCAGTACGCCGAGGTAGACGATCAGCACGGTCACGGTTGTATTCATCTGTCTGGCATCTGTGTTGAAAATGAACCGATCGGCGAGCCCGGCGGTACGACGACAGGCGCCAGGGTCTCGATTAACAGCGGGTCTGCCATCACGCGTTCGATCTCGAACAGCGCCAGGCGGTAATGTGCCCGCCACACCGTGTCTTTCGGCGACTGTTTGCGAAGCCATCGCTGCAGCCCTTCCACGCCATCAAGCGCCAGCGCACGGACGTCGCTGTCTGCCGTCATGTCAAAAGCAAGGCCGAGCAGCCCGCCGAGGACCTGCATCGCCGTGTGACGCTGCAGGCTGCCCGCTGCACCGGACCGCGGCTTGTCGTACCAGCCTGCATCGAGCAGTGCCGCAATAACGGTGTCGAACCCAGGCTGCATCGAGCGCATCATGCGCGCGGCTCGTGCGGGATCCAGCAGCACCTGCAGCGTAATGGCAACCGCACTTGCCGCCGGCGCCGTGGCATCGAAATTGATGCCCGTGGCAGCCGTGAAGGTCTCGCGGGTTTTCGGATGGTTGGGAACGCGCGGCGGAATCAACCCCGCCAGGCCCGAGGGTAATTGCAGCAGTTCAGGTCGCAACGTCCCGATCAGTGCGTCCAGCGCCTGACGCTGGCGCTCCGGGCTAACCGCTTTTTGCGCAACCTGTCCATCCCCGCGCAACCCATAGTTGAAGTAATAGCCACCCAGTAACTTGCCGACTGCCTTGACCTGAAAACGATGCAAGAGATAGATGGGTACAAGCGCCTCTTCGATAGTGGCCAGCGGTCGGCCGATGCGGATGTTGCGCTCGGAAAATCGTTCGAGCGCTATCGCCCGCACACGCAAAAGATGCTCGAGTTCAGCGATGGCATCGCTGCCATTGTCCCAAAGGTTGCCGTCAGGATGCGAAGTCCCAACCGCCCGCGAGTCTGAATCGGAAACATAGCGGTAGCCCTGTGCAATCGTGTCCTCGATGATGCGGCGACGCTCGAGTGCCGGGTCCTGGCTATCGGGGAAGTCCTGATACGCGTACAGGACAGTGCGCTTGTCCCACTCGCCGATTCCGACACCGTAGGCATCGCCGAGGTCAAGATCGCCGCGCTCGTCGATGCCGAGCAGCGGGAACGGATAATCCATGACAGACGCGCGGTCCTGCGTGCTGGCGGCAAAATTATGTTCGAAACCGATAGTGTGACCGACCTCGTGTGCCGACAGCTGGCGAATCCGCGCGAGTGACATTTCGAGCATCTCCGGCGGCACGGTCTCGTCGTCGTACGGTGACAACAGCCCCTCGGCGATCAGGTAATCCTGGCGTACCCGCAGTGACCCGAGACTAACGTGCCCCTTGATGATCTCGCCGGTCCGTGGATCCAGGACTGAATAGCCATAGGACCAGCCGCGTGTCGACCGATGCACCCACTGGATGACGTTGTAACGCACATCCATCGGGTCGGCCCCCTCGGGCAGCATCCTGACCTGGAATGCGTCTTTATAGCCAGCGGCTGCGAACGCTTCGTTCCACCAGCTTGCACCCTCCAGCAACGCGGAGCGAACCGGCTCGGGCGCGCCGCGGTCGAGGTAGTAGACGATTGGCTCGACTGCCTCGCTGATCGCGGCGCTCGGGTCGACCTTCTGCAGGCGGTGCCGGCGTCCGAAATCGACCGTCATCTTGTCGCCGATGGGAATGGCATAGTCCGCAAAACCATCCGTGTCATAGCGCAAGCCGATGACGCCCGCACGGGGGTCATACGGCAACGGCTCGTAGTGGTGGTCGGGCAGGCGCACAAACGAATGGTGCATATGCACCGTAACGGCACGGGGATCCGGTACCACCGTTGACAGGATTTCCCCGGCCGGTTGACCGACCAGGGTCACAATAGCCTCCATTTCCGTGTTGTCTAGAAACGCCTTGGTGCGCGGTCGATAGATGGCCGACCGTGAACTATCAACGCTGTAACTGCCCTCACCGGTTGCTGCAAGCGTTTCAGACACGCCGTGCGCATCGCGCAACAAAAACGGTGTCGCGTCAATAACGACCGAATCGGCGGCGGGATCGATATCCTCAAAACCCCACACCACTGAGCGGGCAAACGACTCCTCTATCGCTCGTCGCTCATCAAAGTTGTCGCTGCTTGCCCGGTACTGCAGGTTGTCTTCAAGCAGCAACACTTTGGGCCCGCTCCGGACAAAGCGTACGACCCGGGTTGCGCCCAGCTGGCCACGATCCAGGCCAAGGTCGTTCGAGCCCACGCCGCGCGGCATCGACGCCTGGTAGAGAAACGGCGTGTCGAAGCTTTCGATACGCAACAGCAAGCGGCCGCGTTCCTCGTCCCAGTAAATCAGCCACAAAGCCGTCCTGCGCATCGAAGGCCGCGAGATCGAAAACCGCTTCCTCAGCAAGGGACTCCGTGAAAGGAACCAGCAGGACGACGATCAGGGCGAGGCTGCGTAACATTATCGAGGGCCGTTCCAGATCAGGATGTCGCGGCTTATGCGCCCGGCAATACTACCCGCGATCATCAGGAAGATGGCCATCCCGAACAGGTATTCCGGCCAGGAACGCGTGATTCCACAATAGTAAATGCCGGCAATCGATACGACCTGAAACACGTTGATGACCAGGCTTTTTCGACGCTTGATTTTCGGGAAGCGCAGCCTCGAGATCATCAGCAACGACAGCACGAACATCAGCACGGGCATGTAAAGATGCAGCGGCAACGAGGCCGCGACTTCGGGATAATGAATCAGCACCAAGACCACCGACGACACCATGGCTCCGCCTGCCGCCGTAATCGGCACACCGGCGAACCAGCCATCACTTGGCTGGTCCGATACCAGGTTGAAGCGTGCCAGCCGCATGGCACCTGCCAGCACGAAAACCGCCACGGCGACCATCAGCACCCAGAACTGGCCGGTGTCGTATTCGATTCCCGCCAGCTGCAACCCGGCATTCAGCATAAGTAGGGCGGGTGCCACGCCAAAGGCAACGAGGTCGGCCATGGAATCAAACTCCGCACCGAAGCTCGACGTGGCCTTGAGCAGGCGTGCAGACGCGCCATCCATGACATCCAGCAAGCCGCACCACACGATGATCCAGGCCGCCAGCTCAAGGTCACCCAGTTGCGTCGTGACGATGGAGGCGACGCCGAGCAACAGGCTCAAGGCCGTGAAACTGTTCG
Organism: uncultured Gammaproteobacteria bacterium; assembly: GCA_963807845.1. Classification (GTDB taxonomy): domain Bacteria; phylum Pseudomonadota; class Gammaproteobacteria; order Steroidobacterales; family Woeseiaceae; genus UBA1847. The sequence goes on along the minus strand of CAWEDS010000016.1, from coordinate 66,106 downwards.
GAATGGTGTAGCGGAGAAAAGTCACGGGTTTGGTCAACCTCTGGTTATTTTTGAGAGCGCCGCTCGCTTTCGGCCGTTCCCATTATGCACTACCCGGCTGCCGGGATGGCCGGGATCACTATCCGCCGCCCCACCAGTTCATATTGCGGAGGTTTGCACCAGAGCCGCTGATGCCGACAGGTCCCCTGGGAACACTGAGCTGCATGCGCATGCCGTCGCGCTCAATCTCGATAACGACGTCCTCGCCGAGACTGCCCTGCAACGTCATGCTTCTGAGGTCGTTCACATGAAACACCCGCTCCCCGGCGTAAGCAACGATGCGGTCGCCGGACTGCAAACCCGCCCGGCTGCCTGCGGAGCCCTCGAGTACCTGTGTCACCTCGATCGCTGTTGGCTGACCCTGCGCGTCGAGATAGCGCGCGTAGTCGTCATCGCCGAGCTCTGCGCGCAACAATGCTTGCGGGCCAGTCATAACGGACGACGGGTCGACCGTCTCGCCGCGCCGCTCGGCTTCGTGTGCGGCCTGCATCGCCTGGTACTGCGCCCTGGACTCCTGGCTGAGCACGCGTTGTGCCTCGTTCTTCAGTAAAGCCACCGTCAACCAGCGCTTTACGTCGCCGCTCCTGGTAGTTCCTGACCATCCGGGCGAAGTCCCGGGGCGGTCGTCGATCGGCCTGCCGCTCCTCACGCGATGCCCCGGCCGGCGGCGCTTCGGTAATCGCGCGCAGGGCTGACGCGTCAAGACGTTCGACCTCGGCCACCAGCACCTGCAGTTCCTCCTCGAGTATGTTGCGTGCATTGCGCTCGTCAGCGAGCGCTTTTTCGAGGCCGGCGAGTCGCGCTTCCAGCGAACCCGAAGACGCCGCGCCTTCGGCGCCTGCCAGCAAACGTGATGCATCATTGGGCGCTGGCGCAGCGCCCATGAGCCACGCACCCATCGCAAAGCCCGCAATCAGGCAGATAGCAATCACGGCCACGACAGTTCGAACGTTCATGTGTGCGCGCCGGCGCGGGCTTGCACGACCACGATCAAGCGCTCGCGGCGTGGCCGGAACGAACGGCCGGTGTCAGCCAATTATTCCGCCACCTGCGCCGCGATCACGGTCACCGGGCACGCCGAACCGGCGGTATAGGGCCCCATGCCGGTATTCACACTCGCGATCTGTCCGGGTGCTATCTGCCCGCGCACGGCGTGCTGCACCTGCTGTTGGCGACCCGCGGAATCCGTGTACTGCACCGCGACCTGAACGCCACTGATCTGCACCGCCGTATTGTTTTTCACCGACACGACAAGCTGGCTGTTCGCATCAGGATCGCAGCGCCTCAGTACATAAGCGCTCGGGTTCGACGGCAGCTCCAGCTTCGCCAGCGCCGCGTTCGCCGCCGTGCCGTATTCGCCGCCCGCGCTGGCAACCACTTTGTAGTGCTCTATTGCCGCGGACTTGTTGCCGCGCGCCTCGGCGATGCCGCCGAGCGTGTAGTGCGCCGGCGCGGTGGGTAACAACTTGATACTGTTTTCGAGATCGACCGTGGCGCTATCAAGCTGCCCCAGCTCCTTCTTCGCCAGTCCGCGCTGCAGATGGTAGTAAAAGAACTCGTTGCGTCGCTCGATCGCACGATTGTAGTTCGTCACCGCCATGTCGTACTTGTCGGCGACCAGTCGAACATCGCCGCGCAACGCGTGAAAATGTGCCTCATTCGGGTACAGGCTGAGCGCCTTGTTGGCGAGCGCAAGCGCTTCGTCCAGCTTCTTTTCCGACAGCGCCTTGCGGCCTTCGTCATAGGCTTCATAGGCGGGCTCGGCGGCGCGCGTTGCCTGCATCGCGCGCTGGAACTCCTGTTCTCCGGTCTTGCCACCCGGCGGCAAGGCAACGGCCGTCGCCATGTTGGCTCTTACTCGCTCCTCGGACGGCGGGTGGCTCGCGAACAAACCGCTGAGCCAGTCCGTTTGCCGCCCCTCGCTCAGACGCACAAACGTCTTTTGCAAAGCGACCGCCCCCTGCGGGTCGTAACCTGCCTTCGACATGTACTGCATGCCGTAGAAATCGGACTCGAGTTCCGCCTCACGACCGTATTTCATCGTGATGAGCTGCGCGGCGAGGCCCGCGCCGCCAACGGCCAGGTTGCCGTAGTCGCTGTCGCTTGACGCAACCGCGGTCGCCATGACGAGCCCCTGCAATAACATGCCGCGAGACATCTGGCTGGCCGTGTGCCGCGCCGCCGCGTGCACCACTTCGTGCCCGAGCACCGCCGCCAGCTCTGCTTCTGAGTCGAGTTCGGTCAGCAGGCCGCGATTGATGGCAATCTTGCCGCCGGGCAAAGCCCACGCATTGGGAACCGAGTTGTTCAGCACCACGAATTCGTAGGGCAGTGGGACCTCACTCTGCGCGGCAAGGCGCGAGCCGATGCTGTCCACATACCGGGTCAGCACCGGGTCGACGTCGTATTCGCCGCCCTGCGACTGCTGCATGGGCGCATAGTTCTGCTGCCCCATCTGGATTTCCTGCGCCGTGCTGACCGTCATCAGCTGGCGCTTGCCGGTGACCGGATTCACCGCACAACCTGTGGATATGACCGCCACCAGCGCCAGAAGTATCGTGACTTTTCGCATGCTGCTACCTCATTAAATCAAGCCGCTGATTATACCGCCTGTTATAATCAGGGCGGTAGGATAAAACCAATAACTTATGGGAGAACCGAATGGGACTGTTTGACTTCGTGAAAGACGTGGGTCGTCAGATTTTCGATACTGATGACGAGGCTGCCGACAATATCAAGCAACACCTGGAAATCAAGACCAGCGGCATTAAAGACCTGACCGTGGAATTTGACGACGGCGTCGCAACGATTTGTGGTGAGTGCGCGAGTCCGGCGCAGCGTGACCAGGCCATCCTGATTGCCGGCAATATCAAAGGCGTGGAAAAAATCGTCGCTGACGACCTGAAGGCCGCAGCGCCGCCGCCGCCAAAAGCGGATGAGCCGGTCGTTGTGGAAGAAAAGGCTGAGTACTATGAAATCGTCAGTGGTGACACGCTCGGCGGCATCGCCAAGAAATACTACGGCAGCGCCGGCAAGTACATGAAGATTTTCGAAGCCAATCGCGGCGTCATTTCGGACCCGAACAAGATCTACCCGGGCCAGAAAATTCGCATCCCCCTCGACTAGGTAAAGTAGGAAAAATAATGGATTTTATGGACCTTTTAAAGGCGGCCGGTGGTGGCGACAGCATCAGCCAGCTAGCCAAAACCGTCGGCCTCGGATCATCCGATACGTCGAAGCTGGTAGAAGCTATCGCACCGGCTCTGATGCGCGGCATGCAGAAGAACACGGCAGACGACAACGGCCTCGCCGGGTTACGGCGCGCGCTGGAGACTGGCGGCCATCAGCGCTATATCGACAATCCGGAGCTGCTGGCATCCAAGGCGACACGCAAAGATGGCAACAACATCCTGGGCCACATCTTTGGCAGCAAGGACGTCAGCCGTAACGTCGCGGCCGCCGCAGCCAAGGACACCGGTATCGATGCCAGCCTGATCAAAAAGGCACTGCCGTTACTCGCGACGCTCGCCATGGGTGCCATGAGCAAAAAGACGGCGGGCGGCAAGGAACTCGGGGCGTCGGTATCAAAAGGCGGACTCGGATCACTTGGTGACCTGTTCAACATCGGCAGCAAGTCCGGTGGCGGGCTCGACGATATTCTTGGCATGGCCAGGAAGTTCTTCTAGGACGGACGGAAAAAATCGTTGGAAAGAATGGCCGGCCCTGCGTCGGCCATTTTTTTGCCTGAAGAACGCCGCCACGCTGGACCTAAATGCCTGTGATGCTGGCGGATTCCGCATTGATGACTTCATACGCAATGGTGATGTCACTGCTGGGAATTTCGAAGCGCTCTATCGACTTCTTTAACTCTTTAGTTGAATCCGCATCCGCATGCACGACAGGTACTGCAGCCACTGTCGTCGCATCGACTGGACGATCCCGGGCTGCAAAAGACCGCACGACTTTTGCAGCATGTTTAGGCTATTGTTTCAGTTTCGTTATCTGCGTTGTCATGACTGAGGAATTCGATCTCTGGAGGCTGGCGGCAGGCCTTGGCCTGTTCCTGTTCGGCATGCATCAGCTCGAGCAGGCGCTGGGGCAGCTTGCAGGCCGCTCATTCAAGAAATTCCTGAGCGAATTCACGGCCCGACCCGCGGGTGGCGTACTCGCCGGCGCACTCTCGACGGCCGCGTTGCAAAGCAGTTCCGTTGTCAGTCTTATCGTTCTTGCCTTCGTCGGCACCGGCATTATCTCGCTCGCGAGCGCACTGGGCATCGTGTTCGGCTCCAATCTCGGGACCACGATGACCGGCTGGATCGTCGCCACCATCGGTTTCAAACTCGACATCGAGGCGCTCGCACTGCCGCTGGTGACGATAGGTGGCCTGGGCGTGGTCTGGTCGGGTGCCGGCACCCGGCGAGCCGGTATCAGTCATCTCGTCGTTGGCCTGGGCCTGATGCTGATGGGCCTCGAGTTCATGAAGTCCGGTGCGTTACTTGCGACGGAGTTATTCGATCCCGCCGCGCTCGCCGGTTATCCGCTCATTGTATTCCTGTTTTCCGGCTTGTTGCTCACCGCGGTCATTCAGTCCAGCTCCGCAACCATCATGATTACGCTCAGTGCACTGTATGCGAACGCCATTGCTTTGGACGCCGCGGCGGCGATTGCAATCGGCGCCGATCTCGGTACTACGGTCACGGCCGTGCTCGGTTCACTGGCAGGCTCACACGCGAAAAAACGGGTCGCCGCGGCCATTGTAATTTTCAATGTCGTCGCAGACACAATCGCGTTTCTTGCGATGAAGCCGTTACTGCAATTCGTAACCGGCTTCCTTGGCATTTCCGACCCACTGTTCGCTCTGGTCGCTTTCCACAGCCTGTTCAACCTGGTCGGCATCGTCATCTTCCTGCCGCTCATAACACCGATGAGCAAATGGCTTGACCGCCGTTTTCGCGACGACGACACGCCGTTGCTACGTCACATCAAGCCCAGCGACCATGCGGTTGCCGAGGCAGCGCTCGAAAACATCACGCGCGAAACGCAGCGTTTGATCGACCAGGCGGCGGCGCTGAACCAGGCGACCCTGGGACTGCCGCCCGACCACAGCTTTTACGACAGCCGAGAGGATCGCAAGGGCGTCGCCGTTTTTTCGCGAACTATCGACTACGATGGGAGCTATGCAGAGATCAAGCAGCTCGAAGGAGAAATACTCCGGCATGCGCTGGCGCTGCAGAGTCGATCGCTCGACGTCGCGGAGTCGGAACGCCTCAGCCAAATTATCCCGTCTATCCGAAACGCCGTGCAGGCCGCCAAGTGCATGAGAGACATACAGGCCGACCTGGAGGCGTTTCGCGACTCCGTCAATGATCGCTTCAATGCCTACTTCGGCCAGTTTCGGGAAGTGGCGCGGGAATTTTATGAATCACTGGATTCTCTCTACAAATCCGACCTGCCTGCCGTACGCTTCGAGGCGCTGGTGGCAATCAAGAGCAACGCGGAAGCGCTTCATAACCGTATGCAGCACCGAATTTACGATGAGGTGCTGCGTGGCGATCTCAACGAAGTCGAGATTTCAACCTTGCTGAACGTCAACCGTGAAATGCTCACCGCGAACCAGAGCCTCGTGTCGGCGCTGGTCGACGCCCTGCTCAGCATGGAAGCGGCGCGCGATTTCGCGAGTATTCCTGCCACGCGGTAGCTTGCCGTAGGTGATAATCCGCATGGCCTGCCGCGTGCAGATTAGTCACAATTGAGACGATAGACTGAGATGGGAGTGGACATGCAATCCGAAGCCAGGACAATCATGAAGGAGTTGCGCGAGGATCATCGGAATATGGCGACGGTGCTCGATCTGCTGGACGATGCGGTCCGGGACAGCGGCCGGGGGCCAGGATCCGGATTTCGAGCTGGTTGACGAAATCATGCGTTACATGACCGTCTATCCCGACGCGGTGCACCACCCCAAGGAAGACATCGTTTACGAACAGCTCCGGACCCGGCGTCCGGATCTCGCTGCAGATCTTGATGACGTGCCTGCCGACCATCGGGACATTGCGCAACTCGGATCGGCGCTGCGCGACGACGTGGAGGCGATCAATGCCGGCGCGGCCGTGCGACGGGAGAAATTCATTCGAGATACGTCAGGCTATGTCAACCGGCTCAGGGAGCACATGGGCTGGGAGGAGCGCGACCTGTTCCGCCGGATCGACAAAATGCTCGACGCGGAACTGCAGGATGTTGACGTGTCCGAATTCGAACACATCAAGGACCCTGTCTTCGAACTCGAAATCGAGTCCGGCTTTCGCCGGCTACTTGCCAGCCTGAAATCCTCAGAAGAACAAGCCCACTAGAAATACCAGGCGATCTGAGCGAACAGCCCGGCGCCACCGGACAGGTAGCGCTCGGCAACGCCCGCATCGATACCACCGAACTCGCTGCCTTTTGGCCCCATCGGCACATTGAGGCTCCCCAGAAACGTCAGGTTGTCCGACAGGCTGTAGCTCGCGACCAGTTGTAACAAGCCGCTCGGATCCGCAACGTTGGCAAGCACCGTCGGCGTCAGGCTCCACAGCGGCGTCAGCTCGATCATGACGCTTCCCGCCAGGTAATGGCGTCCGATGGAGAACAGCTCGCCACGCGTAATGCGCTCGACGAGATCCGGATTGTTTGCGAGCCTGGCGGCATCATAGCGTTCCGGCGCGCTGCCCGAAACCGTTATAGAAGTACTCGATCGCACCGCTCATGTTCCTGTCAAACCAGTTCCAGGAGTAGGTCAGGTTGGCGAGCAACTGGAGTCGTGTGTCACTCGCCGTGCGAGTAGCGACAACATCGGCCCGCCAGATAGCGCCGCCCCAGCTGTCGTTGATGCCCAGGCCGGCAACGGTGTCGCCGTAATGCCGGGACACCAGCAAATCGTATTCCCTCGCCCCGACAAAGCCGTGATACTTCGCCGCGACGGTTGCCGAGTCGCCTTTGACCTGTCCACTCGCAACATCGCGCCGCGCAACATAGGCCACCTGGATGTCATCGCCGCTGTCGCGCAGGTACTGCGCGTACAGCATGTCATCGCCGGCTTTGTACTCTGTATCGACGGCGGCCGGGTCGAACGGGTTGACCAGGTCCATCGGCGCGTAGAACAGGCCGTTTCCCCAGGACAAGGCTTGTCGGCCGATCCTCAGGACGGTTTTTTCGCTGGTATATCCGAAGGTGAGCCGATCGAGCCGATGCAACAGCGCAGTCTTGCCGGCCGAGTGGAGTGTGTCGGTCAGGTCCAGCAGGCGTCTGTCATCGTTCGGCAGTCCGGCAAAGAAAATGTCGGTGCCGCCGGGCAATAATGCGGCCAGCTCGAGACTGTCGCCGTGCGCCGCGAGCAGCTGGTAGTCGGCCGCCACGGACCAGCCATCCGTGCGCGCTTTGAAAACCAGGCGCAGGTCACCACGGATATCCAGCGTGTTGCTGCCAACCAGGTCGCGAAACAGGCTCCCCTCCGGGTACGCCTGTCCTGTCAGCGACATCTTCGTGTGGCCACCAAATTCGGCGACGCTGCCGTCTGCCAACGCCGTCGTCGACAAAAACAGCAGTGCAATAATGAATCTAGGCAGCATGTTGCTCGATGTCATCAACGATACGACCGTCGAGCATTCTCACGAGACGCTTCGCGTAGCCCATGACACGCTGATCGTGTGTGGCCAAAACGAAGCTTGTGTTGTGATGACGATTAAGTTCGGTAAAAAGCTCCATGAGCTCATCTGACGTTTTGGAATCCAGGTTGGCCGTTGGCTCATCGGCCAGCACCAGCTCGGGTCGGGAAACGATGGCGCGCGCAACGGCGACGCGCTGTTGTTGCCCTCCCGACATCTCCGCCGGTCGCCGGTCAGCAAGGCCACTAAGCCCAACCTCCTCGAGAATCGCGAGTGATTTTTCGGCTCTTGCGGCGGCCGGCACGCCCTGGACCTGCATGACGAACTCGATATTTTCGCGCGCCGTAAGGACCGGAATGAGGTTATAGGCCTGGAATACAAAGCCGATGCTGGACAGCCGCAGTTCCGCGAGCTCGCCCTTGCTCATTTGATCGATGCGTTGGCCGGCGACCCAGACCTCGCCACTGTCCGGCATGTCGAGACCGCCTATCGCGTTGAGCAAGGTGGTTTTGCCGCCACCTGACGGCGCCGACAGGCAGACGAATCCGCCCGGCTCGATTTCGATACTGACGTGATCGAGCGCCTTGATATCCTCATCACCCTGTCGATAGGTCTTACACAGGTTCACGCAACGAACAGCACTCATCATCCCACCTTTGTTATGGCTTCTACCGGCTCGTATCGAGACGCGCGCCACGCCGGTGACAGGCTCGCGAGAAATCCAAGGAACAACACGATGACGTTGGCGAGAATCATGTCGCTGACATACAAACGGGGATACAGCACGCTGGCGGCACCCATCATCTCCATGCCCTCGGCGACAACCGATATGTCGATGCCGCCGCGCAGCGGCTGAATCGTCGCCCAGGCCAGCACGTCACCGATAAGCAGCCCCACCGACAGCAGCAGCATCGACTCGATGATGATCTGCCCGAGGATACTGGACGGCTTCATCCCGAGCGCCAGCATCAGGCCGATTTCGCGAACGCGCTCGAACACCGCCATGACCAGCGTATTGACCAGCCCGAAAGACAAAGCCAGGAATATTACGACCATCCAGATCAACACGAAGCCATCCATGACCTTCAGCATTGAGCCGAGATAGGTCGCCACTTCGTTCCAGCGACGGACATCGAGCGTCGCGTCGATGCTATTGACACCTTCGACAACTCGCTCGTACGTCGAGCTTACGTCGCGGTAGTTCTCACCAAGAAACACGATTTCCGTCGTAGTGTCGCCGATTCGGAGCATTTTCTGTGCGGCTTTCTTGCCGATAAACACATTGCCCTCTTCGAAAGCCGGCACGTCTGCCGTAAATACACCGACCACTCGAAAGCCGCGGTCTGCGATTTCGTTGTCGGGATCCTGGCTCATTAACACGACGCGCTTGCCAACCCCGGTCTCCAGCTTGTCCGCCAGTTTGCGGCCGATCACCATGCCGTTGTCGTCGGCGCTCTCGAGGAAGCGTCCGTCGACGTCTTCGTATGACAGATAGCCAAAACGTCGTTCGGCGGCGGGGTCGATGCCCAACAAGGTAACGCCGCGTGATTCGTACTCACTGGCGATCACAGCCGGTACCTTGACTCGACTCGCCCAGGCCTCGAAATCTTGCGATTTAAAGGTTTTCGCAAGAACCGAATCACCGACAAGTATGCGGTTCGCCACACTGGGATCGTCGAGAAACAGCGAGTTGTGTACCTGCACATGGCCAGGCAGTGCGCTGACACCGTCTTCGATAACCTGGTCCACCATGCCGCGCGACAGTGCGGTCATGAAAATCATCGCCCACACGCCGATGGCAATCGCGCTCAGCATGATGATGGTCCGCCGATGGTTACGCCACAGGTAGCGCCACGCGAGCCTTGTCAGCACCGGCAGCATGCGCATCAGCTTGCCCTCATTGCTTCGACCGGGTGCAGCCGATACAAATGCTGCGCCGGGTAGACCGCCGCGAGCAAGGTAAACAGGAAGACGATAGAGGGCCCGATAGCCATCGTCCCCGGCGTCGCCTGGAAATAGACGCGTGCCGGCAGGTTGAAGTTCGCCGCCATTTCCTCCATGCCGGGTATGGAAAGACCGTTGACGCTGAAGTACGCGGTCAGGATCGCGCCGCCTATCGCCCCAAGCACGAGGCCGATCAAGCCGAGGAACGCGGTCTCCAGCATTACGAGTCGGGCGAGCTGGCCGGGCTTCAGACCCAGCGCCATGACGATGCCAAACTCGTGGGTGCGCTCGAGCACCGACATCAGCTGTGTGTTCAACACGCTGAACGCCACCAGGATCACCAGGATACCGTACATGAAAAACGCGCTGCTCATGTCGGCCTTGATCGCCTGTTTGAGTCCCGGCTGCAGCGCATCCCAATCATGTATTACCAGTCCGGCATCCGCGGGCAGGGCCGCGCGGATCTCGGGGAGCACGACCGCCGCGGCCTCCAGGGTCGGTGCGGTAACGACGACCTGGTGCCCTGCACCTTCCATGAAAAAAATATCCTGGAACGCGCCTAGCCCCATCTCTGCAATGCTGCGATCGACGTCGCTCACGCCACTGTCGAACACACCCACGATGGTCAATACGGCGGCGGCGAACGAACCGTCACGGCCGCTGCCAAGAACGGTCAGCTCGTCGCCAACTGCGACACGCAGATTCCGGGCCAGCACAGCGCCGATGACGATTTCAGCCGCATCCGACTGCTCCAGGTAGCGACCGGCTATCAGCAGCCCTGGAATGCTGGATACTTTGGGTTCAAATGCCGGCTCGACGCCGAATATGCCGACACCGTAGCTGCGCTGTTCACTGGAGGCCAGGGCAAACGCCCAGGCCCGCGCCGCGATCGCCTCCTCCGGGAATTCCGCCCGAAGTCGCGTGGCAAGCGGCACGATAGCGGGCACCGTCTGCCGCATCTTTTGATCGTCTTTATAGCCGGGTGCCTGGACCTGCAGATGCCCGGTGAACATCTTGAGCGTATTGTCGATCATCAGCTCGTACATGCCGAACTGCATCGAGATCATGAACACCAGCAACGTATTCGAGAACACCATCGCCCCGACGGTCAACCAGGTTCGCCGCTGGTGCCGCCAGAGGTTGCGCCATGCCAGGCGTACGACGATGTTCATGTAACAAACCTCGGGTCAGTCTCGTGGATTGCGCAGGTTCGACAGAGTAAACAGGCTGTCCTTCAGCTCGACTTCATACTCGACATCGATAACGCTGACCTCCGTCCACTCCTCCGGTTTATCGGTCTTCGACATGCGCTGGCGTTTTGCAATGGTACGACCGCCCATTTCGCCCACGTCCAGGGATACCAGTTTCTTGACCAGCTCACCGTCCTGATCGTAAAAGGCGTGTTCGAGCACAACGTGATCGTCGCGAATCTTCAGCACCTCACGACCCCAGACCACCGCCGCATCTTCGTGCGGGATCGACTCGACCTCAGTAATGACAATGCCGTCGATCTCCTCACGCGTAAGAATCGAGTGATCGTACTGATCGACAATATCGTCGGCGCGCGCGATGTCCTTGTTGGAGAAGTCCGAACCCAGCCAGCTCTGACCCATCATCGAAGACGGTATCTTGATGACTCGGTTCACCTTCGGAGAGTAAGCTCCACATGCTGTTTTCGTCCGTCAACGTGCCGTTGCCGCGATCTTTCCTCGGTTCCGTCACGCGCACCAGCGTTTGATCGTTGCCCTTCGTCCAGGCGCGCATCGTCATCGATCGCTCCCAGTCGGGGCGATGAATCACCATTTTCATTTCCGTGTACGAGGACAGGCCGCGCCAATGGTCGATGGCATCACGAACGATTTGAGTCGCATCGGGCTCGTCAGCAGCCACCCACACCGGCAACAGCAGAAGCAACGCAAGTATTGAGTTCTTTTTCATAAGCTGTTGGACCTGCACTATAGGCAATTGCTCAGTTAATCCTATTCGTAGTTTCCCAGTCGCAGGGCCAGCTAGTCGTCCAACGGCACTCCCCGGCGGATGAGTTCCTCGCGCATCGGCTGTAGCTGCTGCTCATAGCGGCGCCAGCGCCCGATCGACCGGGTGTGCGCCGGTTCCCGCACCTGTACCGAGCTGGCGGTGGTTACCGCGGTCTTTTGCGCGTGGAAATTCAGGCAGCCTTCTTCCCAGGGCAGTTCAAGGTAGTCGATTAACGCACGCGCCGTCGGCTCCAGGCTGGCCGCAGCGTCCTCGTAGCGAATTTCGCAGTACCGTCCGCTGAACTGCTCGCGATAGTGCTGCATGAGGTGGTAATAGCGGGCATGGTGACGCGCCATCTCCTGCTGCTCGTAAGAGTGTTTATATGCATCTGCGAATAGCTGCTTGAAGCTCGCAAAGCACGCGTCCATCGGATCACGGCGCACGTGAACGATCTTCGCGTTTGGCAGCGCCATGAGGATAAGCGGAATGTAGACGTAGTTGGGCGGCAACTTGTCGACGAAGTGTTGCTCGCTGCCGCGCACGCCCCGGGTGGCCACCAGATAGGCCTCGCCAAGAACCCGGCCGTCGAGGTCCGCGCCGCGCCGCACCAGTTCTTCGGAAAACCGGCCGGCACCACGATAGCGTGTAAGTCGCCGCACGCTGTTACCAAAGTGGCGCAGCTCACCGGCAGAATGGACTCGGGAATGACTGGTTATGACGCGTTCAATAAGGGTCGTTCCGGTACGCGGCTGTCCAACAATAAATATGGGCGCCTTGGAGTCACTACCGTGAGATTTTTCGCGTAGCCAGTCCGCCGTGTAAAGGCGCTGCAGTGTCTCGTACAGCTGCTGTTCGCCGGCCTCGTCGAACTCGATCGTTGTGCGCCGTGCCGCGGCACCAGCGGCAAACGCCTTGAAGGCCTCGTCCCAGTCCTCGAGGTCCTCGAGCTCCTTGCCCAATGCGTAGTTGAGGAAAGCGACTGCCTTGGCTGAATGGCTGCGATTTTTCAACGAGGTTCCGCAACGTGTCGACATGCTCGTAGTCTGCGGCTTTTCTCAAGGAGGAAAGCACCCAGTGCGCATTCGGGCTTGCCGGTTCGATCGCCAGCGCTTTTCTCAAGCCGGCCTCGGCGACATCAAGGTGGCCAAGGTACATTTCGCTGTTGGCGTTGTTGACCAGAAACTGCGGGTTATCCGGGCTCCGTGCGACCGCCCGCCGAAACCACCTGGCCGCTTCCTGCTGGTCGCCCTGCAGGGAGTAAATCAGGCCGAGCAGGTCGTGAACGACGGGGTCATCGTTCTCCCACTTCACGGCATTCGCCAGTGCCTCATCTGCGTTGATCGTCTGGCCGGCGGTGAAATACAGTTTCGCGAGCTGCGCCCAGGCGGCCGCATGTCGATGATTCAGCGTGGTAACCGAGCCGAATGCGCTGATCGCCGTGCGCATTTCTTTCGTTTCGAGCGCGATCAGGCCGACCAGGAAATGGCCCTCGGGAAGATCAGGCTTGGCGCCCAGCACTCGCTTGCAGCACTCGCTGGCCTGCACGATGCGGCCGAGCTGCAGGGCATTGAAGCCCTGCCGAAGCGTGTCCTGCATCCAGGGGGCCGCAGACGGTGTGTTTGCGGGTCGGTTCATGTCCACGCAGCAAGGAATCAGGAACGTAAATTATACGCGCAAAGTCTCTCGCAACGCATGCGCACGTGCAGCGCCAGGTTGGCGGCGCCCAGTACGTGTTTCACGCAATAGCGATCTCGGCACGGCTCGCTAGACTGAACAATAGATAGTCGAACAACAAGGACGGCGCAATGTTTAGCATCGAAGCCATCATGAGCACCAACCTGATTACGGTTCCGCCATCCGCCACACTGGCCGAGGCGCGGACGTTGATGCACGACCATCGGATTCACCATATCCCCGTCATCGACGACGGCAAACTGACGGGACTGGTGACGTTGACCAATGTCCTCGCCGCGACGGACAGTTTCCTGCGCGACCCGAAAAACCGCATTCATGCGAACGAAATTATTGTCGAAGACGCGATGGTCCAGGAGGTGGCGACGGTGGACTTGCATGCCAGCCTGCGCCAGGCCGCGCTCTTTATCGAAAAACACAAGATCGGCTGCCTGCCCGTGATGGACAACGAAAAGCTGGTCGGCATCATTACCGATACCGACTTTCGTCGCTGTCGCTATTAATCTACTCGAGCAGCTCGAAGAAACCGAGCCTGTCTTCGAAGATTTCGACGACGAAGACGCAGACTGAGCGTCAATCACTCTCCGCCACAAGGTGGCGCAGCTCGTGCTCGGCATCACGCTCTGAACCCAGCAGAATCGCGACCCATCGTGTGCGATCGTCGCTCTCGAGTGCCAGCTTGAGCGTCATCGTGAGCGGCACGGACAACAGCATACCAACCGGCCCGAATACCCAGCCCCAGAACACCAGGCCGACAAATACAATCAGCGGCGAAATGCCGACGCCGTACCCCATCAGGCGAGGCTCAACGAGATTGCCGAATATCACGTTGATCGCCGCAAACCCGATCGCCGTGGCACTCGCCTCACCCGGTCCAAGCTGCACCAGCGCCAACAGCACCGCCGGTACTGCGGCAATGATCGAACCAATCGTCGGGATGTAGTTCAGCAGGAATGCCAGCATCGCCCACAGCAGTGGAAAATCGAGGCCGATCGACCAGGTGAGAATACCGGCACACAAGCCGGTCACGATACTGACGAGTGTCTTGATGCCGAGATAGCGACCGAGGTTCTGCAGAAACATTCTCGGTCCCTCGAGGGAGCCTTCCCGACGTCCGAAAGCCGCCTCAAATTTCGTCTGCCCGCTCGACGCCTCCAGAAGGATAAATATCATTGTAAAAATGATGAGGAAGGTGTTGGTGAGTACGTCCTTGAGGCTGTTGAGGATGGTCGCCGCCAGGCCCATGGCCCAGCCGGGGTCGACCATGTCGCCGAGGCTTTGTATGGACTCGTCGCCGCTCGTGTGTTCGGCAACAAACTTCACGGCGCGATCGACGATGACGTCAAGGCGTGCCTGGTAGCCTGGAATAGCGGCCGTAAAGTCGGCGATGGAAGTACCCAGAATAGTACCGACCACGGCAAGTATCATCACGATCGTCGTGACAATAAGCAGCGCCGCGAGGATGGACGGTACTCGTTTTTCCTGCAGCCAAAGCATCGGCCGCACCGTGATCAAAGCAAGAAACACGGCAATAAGAAACGGCACCAGGATGACCTTTGCCATTTGCATGCCGTAGATGATGACGACGATAGCCGCCGATATCATGATGGCACTTCCCTTTTGTCGCGACATGCTGTTCACGAGAATCCCGGACGCCTGCTAGTATGCGATGATCGCATAACATCGGGTCATTCGCATGCGCTCAAGCAGAGGCGCTGACTATCTCCGAACAAACACCCACTCGAAGAGAGGCCCAGTCATGGCTGCCGTTGAATCACAGATGTTACCGCTGGGAACCGTGGCGCCGGCGTTTTCCCTGCCCGACCCGGACGGCCGGCAGCACTCGCTGGCCGATGGCGCGAGCGCCTACCTTGTCATGTTCATCTGCAATCACTGCCCTTTCGTGAAACACGTGCTGCGAGGAGCTGGCGCGGATCGGGCGTGATTACGCGGCGCGCGATGTCGCAATCTATGCCATCAATAGCAACGACATCGACAAGCACCCGGATGATGACCTGCCACACATGAAGGCCGAGGCCGAGACCTGGGGCTACACCTTCCCGTACCTCTTCGACGAGAGCCAGGACGTCGCGAAAGCCTACCGGGCCGCGTGCACTCCCGACTTCTTCGTTTTCGACGGCGACAGGCAACTGGTCTACCGGGGACAGCTGGACGACAGCCGACCGTCCAACGACAAGGCGGTTACGGGTCACGACCTGCGTGCGGCGCTCGAGGCTGTACTCGACTCCCGGCCGCCAATCGCGCACCAGAAGGCGAGCATCGGCTGCAACATCAAGTGGAAGCCGGGTAACGAACCGGATTACTTCTGAAGCGGCGTCGGTGCGCGGCTACAGGAGACCGGCTTAACGCGGGGTATAGAGCTCCGCTTCTTCGCGCGTCAGTTGATCGATCTTGATCGTCCAGCGTGCCAGCGACGAGCTGATGCGCAGCTGATACAAACCGCCGGATTTGAACAATTTGACACCGTTGCCTTTGCGCTTGGTGTGCAGCACGCGACCGACGTGTCGGCCGGTTTTTGCCTCGATCAGGGTTACGTCGATGGCGAGTCCCTGTTCGTAGTCGCCATCGAGGCGCCAGTCGAGAATCCACGGTGACTCGACCCGGAAAATAGCGGTCGTTGTGTCGCCGGTGCCGCGAAATTCGCTGACACGATCCGCCGCGCCGGCGGTCGTGAACAACGCGACCGCCAGGGTGAGGCTTGTAAACAACGAGCGAGTCAATGGGCGCATAAAGGTCTCCAACAGGGTAAGACGGCGGTAACCGTCTCGAGTTCCCCGGCACTAAAAGTCAGCTTGTGCCCGCTGCCGCGGGCCCGAGCTAGCGCTACTTCGCCGGCCAGCTGATGGGCACCATGACCTCATTGCGTCGCAGAAACCACGGTGTCATTGGACCATTGTAGCGCGCAAGCTCCACCGGCCCCATTGTTTTTATGCCGTCATCGGCCAGGTCCTGCAGCAGCGCTTGTTCATGGTTTGCAAAGGCTCCCTCGGTCCAGCGCCCCGAAAAGCGGCGCACGGCAACGATGCGTTCGGGTCTCTCCCGAATCCGGATGTTCGGGTTGTTGGGCTTCGGAAGTGTATCCATGGTGTACTGGCTTTCCATTACAAACGCATAGGTGCTCTCTTCGCCCGCACCCGCGTCTCGCGATTCGACCGGGGCGGTCATCTGCATCTTTTTGTCGCTATCGTTGTCTCCGAAAATAAATCCGGCGAGTGCTCGAAAGCCCTTGCGGTCCTTTGCCTGACCGGCCACGTCAATCTCCGCGACGACATAGGGTATGTAATGCCGGACTTCGTAGTCGTCCGTCTTGGCCAGGCGCTGGTATTTAGGCTCTTCAGTCGCCATAGCGGCTTCTGTAAGGAGCAGGATAAATCCTAATGCAATTCTCGCGATCATCGTGTGCCGCTCTCTTCGCTGAGACCAGGTAAGGAGGTAACGTCGCTTCGGCGTTCACATGTCCAACCGTCTGGTCGGCACGTCGCGCTTCATCAAGGTTTCTATTTTCAGATCGCTGGCCGTCCGGCCGATCGCTACCGGCGACACGTCATCGGACGCGTTTGAATACGTGCCCGGATCCTGACCTGCGACCATCGCAGCCGCTACCAGCCCGGCGTACAGTAGCATCCAGAGTTTCACAGCGTTCGCTGCGCGATTGATCACGTTTTCGTCCTCAGTTGTCCGTTTGTCAGCAAAGAACGATAGGCGCAACAGCCGTCCTATTGGTGTCGATCTTGTGTGTATTGGTAACTAAAGGTATCCGCAGGCGGTCCCCGCGGGCCCTAGAACTCGATACGTTTGCCATCCCAGGCGAAGACCGAGCCGCTATCCTCAGGGTCCAGCTCGTCCATGACGTTCAGTAAGTGCCGCGCCGATGTTTCAGGGGAAAATAGCTGCTTTGGCGGCGTTCGTGATGTAAACGGGCTGGACAGGTTGGTGTCGACCGTTCCCGGGTGCAGGCCGGCAACCACCGACAGCGGCCACTGCCGCGCATGCTCGATCGCCAGCGTTCGCAGCAACATGTTGAGCGCCGCTTTCGACGCGCGATAGGAATACCAGCCCCCCAGCCGATTGTCACCGATACTTCCAACGCGGGCGGAAAGCGCCGCGAACAGCGTTTTAGAGCGCTTGTTAAGTGTCGGCAAGAAATGCTTGGCCACTATCGCCGGCCCGACCGCATTGACCGCAAACAGCTGCGACAGTCCTTCAATATTCAGCTCACGCATGGATTTTTCGGGTTTCAGCGTGTCGCCACGCCAGAGTATGCCGCTGGCGACGAAGACGAGGTCCAGCGGGGCGTCCTTTGTGGCCTCGACGGCCGCCGCCGCGATCGTCGATTCGTCTTCGAGCTCGATGCGTCGCCTCGTCACCTTGGGCAGGTCAGCGCCACTGGCTGTCCTGGAAAACGCGTGGATTTGAGCGATCCGGCTGTCCCCGGAAAGCAGGCGAACAACGGCATCGCCAATGCCGCCGCTGGCGCCGATCACGGCGATGTTCGCATTTGTCGGGAAAGTGGATAGTAGCGTCATAGGACAGGTGGCACGTCCGTGTGCCGAATGAGTGGGTTACAGGCTTAGTTGGGAATGATGACCGAATCGATAACGTGGATGACGCCATTGCTGGCCCCGATATCCGCCGTTTCGATGCTGGCGTCGTCAATGCGGACGATGCCGTCTTCCACCGCGATCGAAATATCCGCGCCGTTAACCGTCGTTGCGGAGGTAAGCTGGAACACGTCGTTCGCCATTACCTTGCCGGCCACGACGTGGTAGGTCAGGATCGCTACAAGCTGGTCGCGATTTTCCGGTTTGAGCAGGTTTTCGACGGTGCCGGCGGGCAGCTTGGCAAACGCTGCGTCTGTCGGGGCAAACACGGTGAACGGACCGTCGCCTTTCAGTGTCTCGACAAGACCCGCAGCGTCAAGAGCAGCGGCCAGCGTGTTGAACTGCCCCGCGTCGACGGCGGTTTCGACGATGTCTTTTGCCTTCATCTCGCCGTGATGAGCCGCACCAGCGATTGCTGCGATAAAACCAAGACAGGCAACCGCGACAATTCCGGCGCGCTTCGTAACTGATGCATTCATTATGTTGTCCTTTTTACTGAGGGGATTTAGTTTTTCAGATTCGAGGTTCAGGATAGCCATGAAAATAAAAAAGCGGTGTCAATTATGTGAAAGGATGTATCAGGACGTTTCCGCCAACAGTCCCGGTCAGCCTTCGTTGAGGTAGCCCAGCGCCTCAACGTTGAATCCCTGCGGCTCGCGGCCTATCAATCGTCGCAGCACCGCGGGGTCCGCCGTGTTGCCCTCTTCGAGCATGGTGAGCTGGTCCCGCGTAACCGGGAAGAATGGCAACCAGTCCAGCAGCAGGGCAGCGGTACGCATCAGTGCAGTCGGCATCGGCAGAATCATTTTTTGCCGGCCCGTTGCACTGCCGATCCTTCGCAGCAGGTCCGCCCACGTCAATATTTCCGGACCGCCAAGAGGATAGGTCTGACCAATAGTTTCGTCGTTCTCGAGTGCTGCGACGAACGCGCTGGCAACATCTTCGATATGCACGGGCGACATCACGATAGCGCCTTTTTTGGGATTGAAGCCCGCGAAGAACCCCACCGCGGGAATGGGCGGCTTGACCATGTCCTCGAAAAGCTGCGTCGCGAACTCCATCTTGCCTTGCGGATCGCCGAAAATCACGGACGGGCGCAACACCGTGACGTCCAGACCGCTCTCCTCAGCAAACGCCTCTGCCCGGAATTTGGTCTCCTGGTAGGGCGTACCCGGCAACTTCACACCGTTCGCGCTCATGAGCAGCAGCCGCCCTACGCCGGCCGCTTTGGCCGCCTGCACCGTCCGCACAAGACCTTCGTATTGCATTTCCTCAAACGTAATTCCGCGCGATGGAAACTCGCGGAGGATGCCAACGTTGTAAATAACGGCGGCAGATCCCTCTATCGTTGAGCGCAAGGCGTCCGTCGACGCGATATCGCCCGTCGTGACTCGAACCCGGTCCGGACGGCTCACTTTGGATTCGCTGCCCGCGCGCACCAGTAGCGAGGGCTCGTGGCCGGCGTCGATCAGCGCACTCGTCACGTACGATCCGACAAACCCGGTTCCACCGATAATTGCGACTCTCATGACACTCTCTCTATGGTTTCCGGCGCGCCGTTACAAACGAATACGCCTCTTGGCCGGCGGCTGATCTTATACTGTTCAGTATTCCGACGCTTTAGGTGCCAAAAAATTCAATGACCGACTCCACCCCTGTAATCGTCTGGTTCCGCCAGGACCTGCGGCTCACCGACAATCCGGCGCTGGCCGCCGCCGTGCGATCGAAAAAGGCAATCCTCCCGGTTTATGTGCTCGACGACAACAACGCCGGAGCATGGCAGATGGGTGCCGCGAGTCGCTGGTGGCTGCAGCAGAGCCTCAAAAGCCTTGATCAGGCGCTGCAGGCGGCCTCTGCTTCCTCTGCGGTGACGCGGAAACGGTCCTGCCGCAACTGGTTCGCGACGTGGGCGCTGATGCTGTCTTCTGGAACCGCTGTTATGAACCCTGGCGCATAGCGCGCGACACGAACATCAAAGACGCACTCCTGAACGACTCGATCGAGGTCAAGAGCTTTAACGGTTCGACTCTGTTCGAGCCGCCAAATACCAACAAGCCAGATGGCACACCGTACCGCGTATTTACGCCATTTTACCGCAGGGGCTGCCTAAAGAATGGCATTCCGCCACGTCAGCCGCTGCCGGCGCCACAGGCAATTGACATATTCAGTACCGATGCCGGCGTCGCACTCGACGAGCTGGCGTTGATGCCGCTCATCGACTGGTATGCGGACATCGCAGAGGAGTGGTCGCCGGGCGAGGACGGAGCCGCCAACCGGCTCGACGAGTTCCTGTCCGTCGGGCTTAGGCATTATGACGAGGGCCGCAACCGGCCCGATCAACGTTACGTATCGCGGCTGTCGCCGCACCTGCACTTTGGCGAGATCTCGCCGAACCAGGCGTGGTTTGCCGTACACGAAAAGTTCGGCGAAGAAAGAGCTGACACAGGATGCGGATCGCTTCCTCAGCGAGCTGGGGTGGCGCGAGTTCTCCTACAACCTGCTGTTCAACGAACCGACGCTGCCGACGAAAAACCTGCAACGGAAGTTCGACAATTTCCCGTGGCGGGATGATGAGGCGTCGTTGCAGCGCTGGCAGCGTGGCGAAACCGGCTACCCGATCGTGGATGCGGGCATGCGCGAACTCTGGCAAACCGGCTACATGCACAATCGCGTGCGCATGATCGTCGGTTCGTTCCTCGTCAAGAACCTGCTGCTGCACTGGTCGCACGGTGCCCGCTGGTTCTGGGACACGCTGGTCGATGCCGACCTCGCCAGTAACAGTGCGAGCTGGCAATGGATCGCCGGTTGCGGCGCCGATGCGGCACCGTATTTCAGGATCTTCAACCCGGTCACGCAGGGCAAGAAGTTCGATCCGGATGGTCTGTATGTGCGGCGCTTCATACCCGAGCTCTCGGACCTGCCGGAGAAGTGGGTTCACAATCCATGGGAGGCGCCGGGCAGCGTCCTCGCCGAGGCCGACGTCCGCCTCGGCGACAACTATCCCGAGCCGATCGTCGATCTGAAGTCATCGCGTGAACGCGCTTTGTCGGCATTCAAGTCGCTCAGTGCGAAGCGTTAGTCCATCCGGGGGCGCCACGACAGAAAAAGTACCCGTCAGTACGAAAAACCTCATTGCGCTGGTCGCGGCGGCCTGCATCGCGCTGGTTACGCTGTTGCTGCTGGGCTACACCACGGCCGCGGCGGCGGCGAAGTTGATTGCATCATCCGCCTTCGTGGCGCTGGCGTTACGCGCCGGCGGGCTGCAGTCGAGCTACGGTCGCCTCGTCTTGCTCGGCCTGTCGCTATCGTGGATGGGTGACGCGTTGCTCATTGGCCAGTCCCGGTCATTCTTTCTGCTGGGCCTCGGCGCCTTCCTGCTTGCGCACCTCGCCTACGTCACCGCGTTCATCAAGCGGGGCGTCAACGCACGCTGGATGGCCGTCGCGGCACTGCCGATAGCCGCAGCGGCCATCGCCGTTGCTGCGTGGCTGATGCCGCAGACGCCGGCGGAACTCCGTGTCCCGGTGCTCCTGTACACGGCCGTAATCGGACTGATGGTTGCCGCGGCCGTCGGGACGTATGGTCGTCGCGCAGTCATTTCTTATCGTGCTGGCGCGTCGCTGTTCTTTCTATCGGACCTGTCGGTCGCCGCACTGCGCCTCACGGAGACGGACTTTCCGACGTATACCTGGGGCCTGCCGCTGTACTACGCCGCTCAGGTCTTTTTCGCACTCAGTACGTCGCAGTCACGATCCCACTGAGGGACGCCTGAAAAGCGCTCGGCGAGAAAATCGATCAGCGCGCGCACGCGATAGGACAGGTGTCGTGTTGGCGGATACACGGCGTAGGCCGGCGAGATCGGCCACTCGTACTGTGTCAGCACCGGCACCAGGCTGCCGCGCCGGATGGCTTCGGCTGCGATAAACGTCGGCTGGATCACGAGACCCATGCCATGTGCGGCGGCATTGGTCAGGAAGTCGCCGCTGCTGGCCGTCAGCACGGGTCGCACGTCGATGGACCGTTTGCTCCCCCGCCTCGTCGAGGTAAGTCCAGCGATTCGGGTCCGGCGAGGTTCGAATACACGAGGCAATCGTGGTCGTTCAGATCGGCCGGCGATGTCGGCTCGCCGTGCACGCTGAGGTAGTGCGGCGCGGCACACACCACCGTGCGCGCATCGAACAGTCGCCTCGCAATCAGCGAGGAGTCCTGCAGCCGACCGATGCGCAAGGCAAGATCCGCGCCCTCTTCGATCAGGTCGATGCGCCGATCATTGAGATTCAGGTCGAACTCGACTTTCGGGTGCCGTTTGCTGAACGCGGCGATCGGTTTGCACATGTGGCGCACGCCAAACGACAGCGGCAGGGCCAGGCGAATCTTGCCGCGCAGTTCGCCATGCTCCTGCTGGACGGCAGCTTCTGCCTCGTTGAGGTCCGCGAGTATGCGCGCGGCATGCTCGTAAAAGCCGCGTCCCGTCTCCGTCAGGTTCAGCACCCGCGTCGTGCGGCGCAGGAGCTGCACACCGAGCCTTTCCTCGAGCGCCGAAATACGCCGGCTGACCGCCGACTTGGCGGAATCGAGCCGCCGGGCGGCCGCCGTGAAGCTGCCGGCCTCAACAACCGCCACAAAGGCCTGTAAATCCTCGAATTTGTCCATATTGTTGCTGATATAGAGAACAATAAAATCGAAAGATTAGTCTTTATCTCTTATTTGTCAACAGCGAGACTGGGTCATCGACAGTAAACGCGGTTTTGCAGGAGACAGACAGATGCAGGCGAAGAAATTGAAGGTACTGGAAGTCAGCGCCAGCGCACGCGGCGCGGCATCGGCCAGTCGGGCGCTCTCGGGCGACCTGATCAAGGCGCTACACGACCGCCATCAGGATATTGAGGTGGTGCGCCGCGACCTCAGCGACGGCATTGCCCTTGTTGACGAAGCCTGGATAGAGGCAAATTTCACGCCCGACGAGTCTCGCACAGCCCGTCATCGTGAGGCACTCGCGCTGTCGGATACGCTGGTGGCCGAGCTTCAGGCGGCCGACGTGATTGTGATCGGTACGCCGCTCTACAACTTCTCCATTCCGGCCGCGCTGAAAGCCTGGATCGATATGATTGCGCGCGCCCGCCTGACCTTTCGCTATACAGAGAACGGTCCCGAGGGCCTGCTGCAGGGCAAGATTGCCTATCTCGTTGTCGCGACAGGTGGCGTGCCGGTCGGCAGTCCCGTCGACTTCGCAACGCCCTATCTCAAGCATGTACTGGGTTTCGTCGGCATCGACGAGGTGGAAATTATCGCGGCCGAAAAACTGAACAGCCAGGCCGACGAGGCGATGGACCAGGCACGCGCGCGTATTGCCGACCTGGTCCACCTTGGGCCGCGCGCTGCCTGAGCCGGGAGACGAGACCATGTTCGAGATCATTCCGTCCGAGTCCCGCGGTGCCGCTGACCACGGCTGGCTGCGTGCCAGACACACGTTTTCTTTTGCGGACTACTACGACCCGGCACGCATCGAGTTTGGCACCTTGCGCGTCATCAACGAGGACCGTGATTGCGCCAGGCAAAGGCTTTGGTACGCATCCGCATCGTGACATGGAAATCATTACCTACGTCATCGACGGCGCAATCGAACACAAAGACAGCCTGGGCAATGGCACGATCATCACACCGGGTGAAATACAGCGCATGACCGCCGGCACCGGTGTGCTGCACAGCGAGTACAACCACTCAGAGGAGAGAGAGCTGCACCTGCTGCAGATCTGGATCTACCCGGAAGAGCACGGCCTCGTGCCCGGCTACGAACAGACGCGTTTTGCGCGCGAGGAAAAACTCAATCGCCTGCGCCTGGTCGGTTCACGCGACGGCAGGGACGGCTCCGTCACCATTCACCAGGACGTCAACCTGTACGCGAGCGTCCTCGAAGCAGGCGCTGCGGTGTCGCTCGATGTGAAGAATGATCGCAAGGTGTTTGTTCAGGTAATCCGCGGCGAGCTGGTCGTCAATGGCAAGCCATTGTCTGCCGGCGACGGCGCGCAGTGTGCGGGACAGCCCAGGCTCGAGATGACGGCGAGCAGCGAAGCGGAATTCCTGCTATTCGATATGGGCTGAGGGCAGGGTTAGAATGGCGGGATGCGCTTCCTGCCGATCATCCTGACACTTGGCTCCCTGGCCGCCTGTGGAGCGGGCAGCGGCAACGCACCGGCCGTGTCGTCGCCGCCGCCAGCGGGCTCCGTAACCATAGCCGATGTTCAGGGTAGCGGCGGCGCCAGCCCGCTCGACGGGCAAACGGTTTCAATCAGTGGCGTGGTCAGCGGCGACTTCCAGGAAAACGACGCCGACCAGGCGAGCAACCTGGGCGGCTTTTACCTGCAGTCTGAATCTCCCGACGACAATCCCGATACATCCGAGGGGATCTTCGTATTTGATGGCAACAACCCTCGAACCGATGTCAACGCAGGCGACCTTGTCGCGGTGACGGGAATCGTCAAGGAATATTTCGGCGAGACTCAGATCGCCGACCCCGTGGTCAGCGTCGTCGGCGCCGGCTCCGTTTCGGTGACAGACGTCACACTGCCAGTCCCGGCCACGAGCACTAACAGCGACGGTGACCTGGTTGCCGATCTCGAACGCTACGAAGGCATGCTGGTTCGTTTCCAGCAGCCCCTGACGGTTAGCAATCTGCGCAACCTTGAGCGCTTTGGCTCGGTCGGTCTGTCACAAGGCGGACGCCTTTACCAGTTTACTAACGCCAACGAGCCCGACCCCGATGCCTACGCCGCGCACAAGGCGGCAATCGCGCGTCGCAGCATCACGCTCGATGACGGCAGCCGAATGGCAAACCCTGCGGCGGCCCGTTTTCTCGATGCCGGCATGGCGCCGGGCTATTCAATACGGACGGGCGATACGGTTACAGACCTCTCGGGTAACCTGCGCTACTCGCGTGGCAGCGGCGCTGACGGTGACGAGACCTGGCGTTTACAACCTGTCTCGCAGCCGCGTTTCAATTCGGTGAATCCCCGGCCCGGGGCGCCGACTGTAGGCGGCAACGTGCGTGTCGCAAGTTTCAATGTTCTGAACTTCTTTTCAACCCTGGACACCGGTACGAGCGTCTGCGGACCGCGGGGAAGTGACAATTGCCGCGGTGCCGACAGCGCCGCGGAACTGGAACGCCAGCTTCTGAAAACAGTGTCGGCACTGGCGTTGATGAAGGCCGATATCGTCGGCCTGGTCGAGCTCGAAAACAACGACAGTGAATCTCTGCGGATGATCGTCGATGCACTGAATAATCGTATCGGCGCCGACGACTATGTGTTTGTCGATACCGGCACTATTCACGACGATGCGATAAAGACGGGCTTCATCTACAAGGTCCACGACAATCGGCCTTCACGGTTCATTCGCACCTCATGGACAGAAGCGTAGACTCGCGCTTCAATGACGACCGGAACCGGCCAGCGCTGGCTCAGACCTTTCAGGTGCGCTCGACAGGCGCGCGGCTGACCGTGGTGGTCAACCACCTCAAATCGAAAGGCTCCGATTGCGACAGCGACGGTGATCCCAACCTGGCTGACGGACAGGGCAACTGCAACCAGACACGCACAAGTGCGGCAACAGCGATTGCGGACTGGCTGGCGGCGGATCCGACCAGCAGCAACGATCCGGATTTCCTGGTTATCGGCGACCTTAACGCTTACCTCATGGAGGATCCGCTAAAGGCGCTGGAGAATGCGGGTTTCACCAACCTGCTCGACCGACAGCGCAACCCGTATTCCTTCGTCTTCGACGCACAGGCCGGCGCACTCGATCACGCGCTGGTCTCGGCAAGCCTGCTGCCGCAGGTCGTCGAGACACTCGAATGGCCGATCAATGCCGACGAACCTGCCCTGCTCGACTACAACCTCGAGCACGGCCGCGACCGGAACCTCTTTGACGGGAACTCCCCGTACCGTGCGTCCGATCACGACCCGGTGATTATTGGCCTGGACCTTCTGAACTAGGCGTCAGTCGGGCTTCTTGAATTTCAGCGTCATGCGATTCGATTCGCCGATGGCGGCAAGCTCTGCCTTGTGTTCCGGATCGTCGGCGCTGGTCGCAAACGTCGGCGGCAGCCGCCAGACAATGTCATCCTCACCCGGCTGGTCTTTCGGGTTGGCGTTTACATCGCTTTCCGCGACAAATTCGAACCCGGCATTCTCGGCTGCCGCGATGACAAACGACTTTTTCAGGTAGCCGTGGCTGCCGTCGGCAAATTCATCCGACATCTCGTCACGCGCGTGATGCTGCACAATGCCGAGCGTGCCGCCGGGCTTGAGCACCGCATAGGTATCTGCAAGCGCCGCGGTCAGGTAGCCGCCCTCTTGCCTCGAAGTTCGCAAGGTTGTGCAGCACCCTGGCCAGAAAAACGACGTCCGCCGTTTCGGCGAAAGACGCCGGCATGGACCCGAAAATGAATGCCTCAACAGGCGCGCTGTCGTCATCACGCCACTCTTCGACGCCTGCGGGCCAGTCCGTCGTCCAGGTGCGCTGTTTCTCAACGAATTCTTCCGTACCGAACGGAAATCGGGGCCACATATCCAACGCGTAGTTGGCGCCAATGAGGCGTCCTTCCCGGCCGAGATAGGGCAACAGCAGCCTGGTGTACCAGCCGCCGCCCGGCAGTCCCTCGACCACTGTCATCCCCGGTTCAATACCGAAAAACTCGAGCGTCTCTTGCGGGTGTCGGTAGGCGTAACGCGCCTGCGTGTCCGCCGGCTGGCTGGCAAGAACGACCGCCAGGCGATCGGTCATCATCGCGGGCGTGCCGGTTTCAGCATCCGGGACGGCCGCAGCGATGGGTGGCGGTGCGGAGTCATTTGCGGGCTGACAGGCGACGAGGCCCATTGCCAACAGCAAGGCGAGCGGTTTATGCATGGCTTTCTCCAACGCGAACAGAAATGCTGCGCGAGCCAAAAGTATGCGTTAGTCGGGGCCCTGCCGCAATGCAGGCGTTTGCTCAGCACCCCGTCCATCGCCCCGATGATACTGTCGTAGCCCGCAGCGTCCCCGCCGAGCTGCTGCCAATGCCGGTCCCAGATCTTCCACAATGTCGCGCCCGACTCCGGCACCTTGCCATCCAGCACTTGGGTCAGGTCCCTGATCGACAGAACCAGCGCCCATCCGGTCCGCGGGTTGCCCTTGTCGGCGACGTCCTTGTCCCAATGCCGATGGTAGACGACCTGCTGAAGTTCTCCGATGTTCCTGAGCACCTCTATGGAAAGTAGGCGCTGATTGCGGTTGTGTTCACTCGCCTCGTTTCGCCAGGTGTTGTACCCGAGGCTGGTGATTGCGATGACAAGGCTGATCAAGGCAACTGAATTGCGTTGTAACTGGTCCCGGAATCGATTGTTCTGTGACATGCAAAGCCCCCCTTGTTTTGAATCAGACCGTTGTTTGCCTGCGTTTATTTCGTTCTGGGGCGCATATTGTGTGCGGGATCGGGCGGCCACTTCGTCTCGGTCGTCTGATTGCTGCAGTCGCAACAGCCAAAACACAACCAGAGCACCAACGATCATGACACCGGCAAGAAACAGGAAATAGTTTTGATGGCCGACGATACCGGGCGAGGCATCGAGAATCCGACCGGTGATGGGTGCGAAGAATATTTCCGGCGTGTAGCCCACGAAAGAAACCATGCCAGTCACCGCGCCGGTCAGAAAGGCGGGCGTATCGTTTTCTTCGAGTAACGCGAAGTAAACGCCGCGCAAGCCAAACACGGCGAAAAAACTGACAAAGATGTTGGCATAGATAATCGTTAGACCCGTGCCATCGGGGAGCGCGATCGAAAGCATCGCGTAGCTAAGCAACAACACAAAGAATGCAGCACCGATGGTCCTGCTGGCCGTCCAGCGATCGGCAACGAGCCCCGCGGCGATGTGCGGCGAACGGACGAATGTACGCGCCATACGCGGATAGCTGGGCCCCCTCGACCTCATCCATGCCCAGCACCTGCACGGCGTAGAGTGAGTAGTTATCGAGTCCTTTGTAGCCGCAGTAGGCGCACACGATGACAGCCGCCTGCGCCCAGACCAGCGGTCGGGTCGTGACAGCAGCAGCACCGTGAAAGAGAGCAACGCTTGAGTCGCCGCCATGCTTGCCGGCCGGTACGAGAATCCACGTCAGCAGGCCAGCGGCAATCGCCGCAAAGGAGTACAGCAAGATAACGAAGCGAAACGCCAGGCGCCGCTGTTCGTCACTTATCGTCGTCATATCGTCGGGCAGGTAGGACGCGAGCATGGCGATACCCAGCGTTGCGAACGCGGCGGCGGCAACGCCGCGACCTCCTTCCAGAATGCCAAACGCCGTGCCTTGCGAGCTGGCACCGCCCCATTCGCGTGTCGCTCGTATCAGCGCGGCCCAGAACAGCAGTACCGTCGTAAACCCCCAGTATCCGTACAGCAACGCCATACCCAATGTGCCCGGATAGGTCGCCATGTAGAAACCGCCTGCGCCGGTCGCGATGAGGGACACGGTAAGCAGCAGTCTTGCCGAGAACCGGTCTGCCAGCATGCCGCCCGGAAAGTACGCGATCATGGCGGTAACACCGTAGACAGCGAATACATCGCCGAGCTCTGTATTGCTGAAGTGGAACGCCTCAAGCAGCGTCGGACGGAAAAAGCGTGCCGTATGAAACGGTAGCCCGAAAACGATCTCGCCGGCAAAGACGAGTGTGAGCATTAGCAAGTAGCGTGACATCAAGCGCCTGAGGCCTGTCGACAGGTCATGCCACTATACGCGATTGCTCTCGGCCACTGTGGCGGCCACGGCTGTCACTGAAGGGTGTGTAGGGGTCGGAATAAAAAAACGGCCGGAAATTCAGTATTCCCGGCCGTCCTGATTGCAGGTTTTTCGTGTTTGATCGCGTTCGGATCAAACCGATAGACCGTTAATTCTCTAGTTTCGGAAGGTCAGTTCCTGCAGTAATGATGAACTCGTCACTTCACGATACTCTGCCCGGTTGCCGCTCTCTGTTACCATGGTCTCATTGCTCTTCTTGGCCCAGGCCGTGTACTCCTTCTGACGCTTCTCGCCTTCGGCACCGGAGACGACGCTTTCGATGACGCGTATCAGGTACAGATCGGGCTCACCTTTTCGGCCGTGGACATTCGAGAGAATCATGTAGTCCTTGATCCAGCCTTTGGACTTCGCGTAGTCGGAGTTCTTTCGCCATTCGGTGGCCAGCCAGTTAGCGTATGTCCAACTGCCGCCGTCCTTGATATCAATACCCGTAACATCCCAGTAGTCGCCGCCAACCATCGGCCACTCGTCGTCGGCCATGACGCCGGTCGCAAGCATCATGTGATGCCGCGGTAACAACCACGACGGTAACGGCTTTTCTTATCAGTGTTTTCATTCTTAAACCCCTCCTGGCGGACAACGACTGTCCACTTCGTCGGGATAAGCTAGCACATTTCCCCTGCGGCACTACGAGCATTCTTCAAGGCTGACCTCGGCCCGTGCGCCGCCCGTTCGAGCACCCGGACAACTGCAAGCGACGCATGAAAAGGCAGTCGATGCAGGCTCGATCAGTCGTCGTCCTTGCCGTCGGCGAGCTTCGAGGCATGGTCAATCTCGTACGGCGGCGGCTCGCCGCCGGGGCCCTTCAGGTAGTGGTCCATCCAGCGCTTCAGGCGCAGTGAATAATCGTACTGTGCGGCCGTATTGCGATTGCCGTGCTGCTCGCCCGGATAAAATACCAGGCGCACCGGCGTGTCGGTGCGCAACTTGATATGACGATACATTTCCAGGGACTGGCTGGGATGAACCCGCGGGTCCTGGTCGCCGTGCATGATCAGCAGCGGCGTTTTGGCCTTGTCCGCGTGGTAAATCGGGCTGCGCTTCAGCATCCACAGCCAGTCATCCCACGGCCACGTCCGCGAGTGAACGTTGAACATTTCATAGGGGATATCGCCGGTACCGAACTTGGAAACCTGGTTGGATATTCCGACAAAAGCAACCGCCGCCGCAAACTCCTCGCTGAGTGCCGTGGCACCCCACATCGATGCATAGCCGCCGTAGGAGCCGCCGCTGATGCCGACATGGTCCGGGTCGGCCAGCCCTTGTTTCACCAGATGGTTCTTGACATCGACCAGGTCGTTGAACTCGTCGTCAGCGTAGTCATTCTGCCCGAGCTTCGAGAAATACACGCCGCGTCCGGTGCTGCCACGGTAGTTCGGGTAGACCACCGTGTAACCTTCGGCCGCCATGACCTGGCCGGGGAGGCTGTAACGCGTCATCCAGCCGTTGGAATAATGCGCCTCAGGCCCGCCGTGCACGAAGACCAGCAGCGGATTGCCGCCGCGCTTTTTTTTGAGCGGATGGATCAGGATCGCCTCGAGCTCCAGGCCGTCCCTCGCCGTGTAGCGTATCGCCTCCTGCCTCGCGAAGCGGCGCTCTTTGAGCAACGGATTCGAATTCGTCAGGCGTTGCGGCGCTTCGCCATCGCGCAGCACATAGACTTCCGGCGGATGCTCCGGCGTGTCCGCTATCGCCGCGGCGGCTTTTTGTCCCGGCCTGCATATCGACGGAGCGCAGAATCGGCCCCGACGACGGCGCCGGTCCCGGTGCATTGCTCGCTGTTTGCCATCGGCCGTCGACCATTCCGTCCACACGCCGCGACCGCCCATCCAGCGTATGCGGCCGTCATCGCTCCAGGCGAAATCCGCCACGTGACCCAGGTATTCCGGCACGAGATCGCGGCGCTGGCCGCCGGCGGTGTCCACAACGTACAGGCGACCTTGTTGCGGGTCATTGATGTCGACGCTGCCGAGGTACGCAATACGGCTGCCGTCCGGTGAAAACTCGAAGCGACCGAGCTTGCCGACGGAGCCGAGTTTGTTCTGCACCTCTCCCGTCGCGGCATCCGCAACATGGATATCCTGCGAGGTGTACGAATCGTCGATCAGCGGCGTCGGCGCGAGGCTCACGGCGTAGCGGCTGCTGTCGGGATCCCAGCTCAACGCCGATGCCGATCCGGGCAGGTCATGTGCGACCGCCGTCTTGCTTTCGAGATCGAGCAACCACACTTTCGTGACCGGAACCGACTCTTCGTACACGCGCGCCTTGAACCCTTTTACCTCGAGTTCTTCCTGTTTTTCCGGCGGCGCCTCGCTTGCGAGGAACGCAATGCTGCTTGCCGTCGGGCGACGGATAGATGCTGCCGATCGAGTTTACATGCGTGAATACCGGCACCGCCTCGCCGCCGCCGACGGCGATCCGAAACAGTGAATTCAACTTCGCGTCCGCATCTCGCTTGGCAACGAAAAACAGCGACTCCCCGTCCACGGACCAGGCAGCGGCGGAAATTTCAATATCGCCGGTGACGTACGGCCGTGAAACGCCGTCGAGATCGACGATATGCAGCTCCACGTAGGCTTTGCCATCGTCGTCATTGTAGAGATCGCGCGGCACCGACAGCAGGTAGGCGATCCGGTCGCCGCCCGGGACTCATGAAGACGCCCGTGACCGATTTCAACGACACGACGTCCTCGAGAGCTCAGTCCGGGCAACTGGGAAAACGCGGTTTGCGCCGAAAACAGCGCGGTCAGGATAAAACACGACAGGAGGCGAGATGGACGTCGCGTGGAGCAATACGCATCGATGGGCTACCTTTAGGAAACAATTTCATGAGTAGCGGAGTCTATCAAGAAGCTGCGCGTGGATTCTGCCACCACGGGTCTGCGGTATACTCTTGGCCGTTTCCAGGTTCAGAGAGTCTCGAGATGCACTTGATTTTGGTCATGATATTGGGCGCTGCGCTGCTTGGTGGCTGCAACACAGCCCCCGCAACACCGTCGAACACCGCCGCTGACGTCGCGGACACCGCAATGATGAAGGAGGCTACCGTGGCGGATCCCTACCTTTGGCTCGAAGAGGTCGAAGGCGAGCGCGCCCTTGCCTGGGTGCGTCAGCAAAACGAGCGATCGCTCGACGCGATCCGCCGCCACGCCGTCTTTGAATCCAATCTTGCCGCGGCCATGGACCTCGCTACCTCGCTGGAGCGCATTCCGTATGGCTCGATCCGGGACGGCAGTGTCTACAACTTCTGGCAGGACGACACCAACGTCCGTGGCCTGTGGCGCCGCACGCCGCTGGCCAGTTACGAGAGCAGCGACCCCGACTGGGAAACGGTGCTCGATTTCGACAAGCTCGCCGAGCGCGAGGGCAAGAACTGGGTTTTCAAGGGCGCTGATTGTCTCAAGCGCAGGGGCAAAAGAACCACCCGCTGCATGGTCTCCTTGTCGGACGGCGGCAAGGACGCGATCATCCGCCGGGAATTCGATCTCGATACCAAAACTTTCGTGAACGGCGGCTTCGTTACGACCGAGGCCAAACAGGGCGGCGCCTGGATCGACCGCGACACGATGCTGATCGCCACAGACTGGGGCAGCGACGGCTCGACACTGACGGAGTCCGGCTACCCGTCCAGCGTGCGACTCTGGCAACGCGGCCAGAACCTCGAAGACGCCAAAGAGCTGTATGCCGGCCAGAAGACCGACGTTGGCGTCTGGCCCTGGTCGACCGAACTGGAAAGCGGGGAAATTATCTACGGCGCGGTCGAAGCCGACACCTTCTTTACGACGGCCTACTGGCTGCTGCACGATGGCGCGGCGCGGCAACTCCCGATCCCGCCCAAGTCCTCGCCGGGCGACATCTATGAGGGCTTCCAGTTCGTGACGCTGCAGCAGGACTGGACCATCGAAGACCAGGGCACAGACGTTCCAGAGCGGCGACCTCGTTGCTTTCGAACTGCAGAAGTTCCTCGACAGCGGGGAACTGCCGCCCGTTGAGCTGGTTTTCCGTGCCAACGACCGCCAGGCGGTTAACGGCGTGTCGGTCGCGAAAGGCGTAGCATTGCTCTCCATCAACGACAACGTGGCCAGCAAGATTTTACGCCTCGCCCGCGGCGGCCAGCGGCTGGACGACCTCGGCCATCGAACTGCCCGGTACCGGCCAGGCCGATATTTCGTTTGCGGATGAGGATGTCGACACCGTATTCATCAACTACGAAGGCTTCCTGACACCCGACTCGCTGCTGAAGTTCGACGCCGCCACCGGCAAGGTGTCTTCGTTGAAATCGCTGCCAGCGAAATTCAATGCCGACGGACTCGTGGTTCACCAGAAGCAGGCACGCTCGAAAGACGGCACGCTGATTCCGTATTTCGTCGTCCATCGCGAGGACATTGTGCTGGACAGCACGACGCCAACCCTGCTGTACGGTTACGGCGGGTTCGAAGTCTCCATGAACCCCCGCTACTCCGGCGGCGTCGGGCGCATGTGGCTCGAGAAAGGCGGCGCGTACGTTCTCGCGAATATTCGCGGCGGTGGCGAGTTCGGCCCGGACTGGCACCAGGCGGGCCTGAAAGGCAATCGACAGCGTATCTACGATGACTTTATCGCGGTGGGCGAAGACCTGATTGCCATGAAGCTCACCTCGCCGCAGCATCTCGGCATCATGGGCGGCTCCAACGGCGGCCTCCTGATGGGCGTCATGATCACCCAGCGACCCGATCTCTGGAACGCGGTTGTGATCCAGGTACCGCTGCTGGACATGCTGCGTTATCACAAGCTGTTGGCCGGCGCATCGTGGGTCGATGAATACGGTGACCCGGAAATCCCCGAAGAACGCGCATTCCTCGAGACGATTTCTCCGTACCAGAACTTCGACGCCATGGCGAACTACCCGACGCCGTTCTTCGTCACCTCGACCAAGGACGATCGTGTACATCCGGGCCACGCGCGCAAAATGGCCATGCTGTTCGAGCAGGCGGACAAGCCGTTTCTTTATTACGAGAACATCGACGGCGGACACTCGGCCGCGGCCAATCAGAAAGAACGCGCGAAGCGAACGGCGCTGGAGTTTACCTACCTCACCGAACGGCTGTTCCCGGAACCTGAATCGTAGTTTGCCGGGTGGCGACATGAGGACATCGATAAGGGTAGCGGGACAAGGCCGTGGACAGTAATACTGCGAGGATCACGATGAGAAGCCGTCTTTTTATTGTCTTGATGTGCATGACATCGGCCGCATCGACGCTTGGCCGCTGATGCCGCCGGCCACGATGCGCGTCGATTTCTTCCACAGCGGCAATCATACGACCGAGCTGTTCAGCCTTGACCAGGTTGTCATCGAACCGTTGCCCTGGGCCGGCAACCTGGCTCAGCCAATAGACAAAACGCTACGCGGTAAATACCTCTTTGAGATCGTCAGCGACGGGCGCGTCAATTGGTCGAGAAGCTTCAGCAGTATTTACGGTGAATGGGAAACGACCGTCCGAGGCACGCGAGATCAATCGCTCCTTTCATGAATCCGTACGCTTCCCTGTACAGGACGCTGTCTTCGAACTCGTCCTGAGAAAGCGTCATGCCGACAATCAATTTGGCGAGGTCTGGCGCATTCGCCTCGACCCTGCGGATCATCTTGTGCACCGCGAGTCCGCCGCGTACGCCGATCAGGTCGTGGCGATTCATGAAAGTGGTGATCCGGGCACCAAGGTCGACCTGCTGCTGCTGGGCGATGGTTACACGGCGGCAGAACACGACGCCTTTATCACCCGGGCGAAAGAACTCACGGAGATCCTGTTCGCGACAACGCCGTTTAAAGAACGTCGCGATGACTTCAATGTCTGGGCGCTTGCGCCGGCCGCAAGGCAATCCGGCGTGTCGCGCCCGTCCACCGGCATCTATCGCGATTCGCCGATTGGTGCCAGCTATGACGCGTTTCGCTCGGAACGATACATCCTCACCTTCGACAACAAGTCGATGCGCCGCATTGCCTCCTCGGCGCCTTACGACTTCATCGAAATCCTGACCAATACCGACATCTACGGCGGCGGCGGTATTTACGGGCTGTTCAGCACCGCGGCCGCTAACAGCGAGTGGGCACCGTACCTGTTCGTGCACGAATTCGGGCATCACTTTGCCGGCCTGGCGGACGAGTACTACACGAGCTCCGTGGCCTACGAGGCACCTGCCGGGATTTCGGAGCCCTACGAGCCGAACGTCACGGCCTTGCTCGACCCTGACAACTCAAATGGAAGCATCTCGTCGCACCGAACACGCCGCTGCCGACACCGTGGCCGAAAGCGGACTACGAGGAACACTCGCTGGCCTACCAGGAACGACGCCGGGAAATGCGCGCCGCCAACGTCAGCGAGGACGAGATGAATGAGTTGTTCCGCTACACCCGGGACTTCGTCGAGACCCTATTCGAAAAGTCCGG
Source organism: uncultured Gammaproteobacteria bacterium (assembly GCA_963807845.1). Classification (GTDB taxonomy): domain Bacteria; phylum Pseudomonadota; class Gammaproteobacteria; order Steroidobacterales; family Woeseiaceae; genus UBA1847. The sequence continues at coordinate 30,941 of CAWEDS010000016.1, read as the reverse complement.
TCAAAACGGCGTTGTCGGCGCCTTCGAAGGCGGCAACTACCAGGCGGAGGGCTATTACCGATCCGAGCAAAACTGCCTGATGTTCACGCGCAGCGAGGCCTTTTGCGCCGTGTGTGCCGAGGCCATCGCGAAGGTCATCGACGAGTACACACAGCCAGACTGAAGCTCTTGGTTGCTGCGGCTCTAGGCGATCCAGCCCTTGCCCCGGGCCCTGTGCGAATACCAGAGCAGAAGGGCGCCGACCGCCAGCTGGCTAAACCAGCCGAGCCATGCCTCCTGGGGAAAATCCGCCATACCAAGAAAAGGCAGCTGCGCTGCAACCGCGCCAAGCAGTGATGCAACGAACACAGGGATCGCAAGCGCCTTTCTGAACGCCAGCAATAGGCACCCGAGCACACCGCCGAAAACCGCTATCGCAAAGGCAGCGGTGCCCCATGCAGGACGGCTTTCGACTATCGTGCGATAAACCTCCGGCATTGCAGCGACCGATTCAGCGTTCATCTGCGAGAGGTAGTTCATACAACCCATCAGATTGAACAAAAGCCCGGCGGCGCCGATCGCCCAGAAGCTCCAGTGAATCCGCTCAACCGACTCATCGTTCATAATTTCTCGCTTTCATCGAAGATCTCACGGGTGCCCAGCATCGGGTATCGGCACCCTGAATACTACCTGGCCATTTCCTCAAGCGCGGCTATCAGCTCCGCGTTCTCCGCCTGCAGGTCCTTGGGTAATTCCACGGCTCCTTTCGCCCACACGCCGAGCTCCCTGATTATCGCAAGCGCTTTGTCACTCTGCATGACGGCATCGACATCGAGAAATTCTCTGTCAACGTAGGAAACACCGACTTCCTCCAGCGATGCACGATAGCGGAGAATGCCGGGGCGAATCATTTCATTAATGTCGTATCGATCCTGGGCAAGTCCGTAATAGTGCGAAATCCTGATCCTTAAGCTCCTGTCGCCGATCGTAGATCCGCTGCCGAGTGATATCATTTCACGGAACGTGCTTTCGACTGTTTCCAGGCGTGACGTCCGCCCCAACTGGTAGAGAGCCTCTCTCGCCTTGCCGTAATCATCCGGAGTCAATGACGCCTTGTCACTTGCCATTCGACCGATCAGTTTTGCAGCTTCCCATCGCATCGCCGAGCCCGAAACAAATTCTTCGTAATCGTTCCTGTCCTCGTGAAGGTCAGAAAGCAGGCTTCTAATCAGGTGGCTGCGAGTTTTCTCGTCCTGCCGGCTTGAATTCCAGTTGTCAAAAGCGAGTGCGACAACAACTCCCAATACGATGATCACAAACTCCGAAAAAAGAAAAATCCCGGGCCTGGACAGTTTGCCGACTGCATTGCTCATATTGGCTTCTTCAATTCAAAGGTTTTCAGAATTCGCGGTCGCAAAAAAAATGTGCCAGCTACCGACCGGGATCGGCACCGCCTCGCACACTATCACAGCAGAAGTGGCTGCAACGGCAGCGGTGCCGGCACCTTGGGACTGGCTCACTACCTTGTCGTTCAGGTCCTTAGCTTGTAGCCCGTTTTGAAAATCCAGCGCACCGTGAGCAGGCAGGCGATCAGGAATGACGTCGCCATGCCGAGGCTCAGCGCTACGCTGACGTCCGCATTCTCGTAAAAACTCCAGCGGAAACCGCTGATCAGGTAGACGACCGGGTTGAACAGGCTGATCGTCTGCCAGACCGGCGGCAGCATGCTGATCGAGTAAAACGTGCCGCCCAGGAAGGTCAGCGGCATGATGACCAGTATCGGCACGATCGTCAGCTTCTCCCAGCCGTCGGCCCAGATGCCGAGGATGAAGCCGAACAGGCAAAACGACACGCAGGTAAGCAGCAGGAATGCGGCCATGATCAGCGGATGGGCGATCTCGAGGTCGACGAACAGGCTCGCAGTACCGAGGATGATCGATCCGATGATCAACGACTTGGTCGCGGCGGCGCCAACGTAGCCCAGCAGCACCTCCCCATACGACACCGGCGCCGACAACACTTCGAAAATCGTGCCCGTAAACTTCGGGAAGTAGATGGCAAACGACGAATTGGAAATGCTCTCGGTCATTACCGACAGCATGATCAGGCCGGGCACGATGAACGAACCGTAGCTGACACCGTCGATCTCGGTAATTCGCGAGCCAATCGCCGAGCCGAAAATGACGAAGTACAGCGACGTGGACAGCACCGGCGCCACGATGCTCTGCACCACGGTCCGGAACATGCGCGCCATCTCGTAGCGGTAAATGGCTTTGACAGCGTAGAAGTTCATCAGTCTTTGTGCACCAGGTCGACGAAAATATCCTCGAGCGAACTTTGCGAGGTCTGCAGGTCGTTGAAACGAATGCCTGCGTCTGCGAAGTTCGCTGATCAGGTCCGTGATACCGGTATGCTCTCCGCGCGTATCGTAGTTGTAGGTCAGCGCCTGGCGATCCTCGCTGAGCTCGAGACCGTAGCTGTCGAGTATCGCCGGAACAGTCTCCAGCGGCTCATACAGATGCAGCGTGAGTTGCTTCTTGCCCATCTCGCGCATCAGTTTGTTCTTGTCCTCGACGAGAATGATTTCGCCGTGGTTGATAACACCGACGCGATCAGCGAGCTGTTCCGCCTCTTCTATGTAGTGCGTCGTCAGGATGACCGTCACGCCCTGCTCGCGCAGCGCCTTCACCACGTTCCACATGTCCTGGCGCAGCTCGACATCCACACCGGCCGTCGGCTCGTCGAGAAACAGGATGTCCGGCTCGTGCGCCAGCGCCTTGGCGATCAGCACGCGGCGCTTCATGCCGCCTGACAACTCCAGGCTCCTCGTGTCTTTCTTGTCCCATAGCGACAGCGACTTCAGCACCTTTTCGAGATGCTCCGGATCGGCGCCCTTGCCGAACAGGCCGCGACTGAAGCGCGCCGTGTTCCAGACCGTTTCGAAAGACTCTGTTGGCATTTCCTGGGGCACCAGCCCGATCCTGGCGCGCGTGAGCCGAAACTCGCTGATGATGTCGTGACCGTCCACGCGTACGCTACCGTCGGTGGGATTGACGATGCCGCAGACGATGTTGATCAGCGTCGTCTTGCCGGCACCGTTCGGGCCCAAGCAGGGCGAATATTTCGCCGCGTTTGATAGCAAGACTGACATTCTTGAGCGCCTGGAAACCCACCCGCGTAGGTCTTGGTCAGGCTTTGTATGTCGATCACGGTGTCCATGGCGCGATAATACGATGAATTCGGCTTCGATGGCCCCGTTTAGAGCGATTTTGCGCATGACGCGCCACGACGATAACGCGGCACACCCACGCCTGCCTGACGTCGCGGTCAGGCAAAATGGCGGCGAGCATGGCGACAGCGAGGGCGCCGTGCCGCAACTGTCGAAAGTTGCCCGGCAGCTCGCTCCGGGCTTTCGATCGGCACGGCACTCCGGGTGCTGCTCGTGTGCGGCAATGCCGTCAATTGTTCATCCTGTAGATAACCGCAAAGGAAAAGACGGCAATGAAAGCAATCTGGAATGACGAAGTTATCGCTGAGTCGGACGACACCGTCGTTGTCGAGGGAAATCATTACTTTCCCAAGGACTCGATCAATGAGGGCCTCCTGAGGCCGAGCGACAAGACATCCGTCTGCTCCTGGAAGGGCACCGCCAACTACTACACGCTCGCCGTCAACGGCAAGGAAAATCCAGACGCCGCGTGGTACTACTCGGCAGCCCAAGGACGCAGCCCGTCAGATTGCAGGGCGTGTCGCATTCTGGAGAGGCGTTCAGGTCCTCGAGTGAGTACAATCCGCCTGACTGACGGGTGTTACAAGGCGCGGCTGGACGCTTCGGACATCACGCCCAAAAACGGTTGGAGACGCTCATGAATAAACCCGCCACCTTCCTGCCACTGCTCGCCGCAGCGGCCCTGTTGACCGCATGCAGCAAACAGGAGCAACCCGCAGAGGCCGCCGCTACGGCGCGCAGGCCGTGCCGACCTATAGCGCCGCCCAGTTCTTCGAAACGACCAGCTACGGCCTGGTTACTCCCGGTGGTAAAGCCTTTTCGCACGATGGCCAGTCCCTGTTGATGAACTCGGACAAGAGCGGCGTCTTCAACGCGTATGCGCTGCCCGTAGCCGGCGGCGAACCGACCCAGCTCACCGATTCCACAGACAACGCCATGTTCGGCGTAAGCTGGTTCCCGGAAGACAATCGCATTCTTTACACCTACGACAGTGGCGGCAACGAGCTCAATCACGTCGTCGTTCGCGAAGTCGATGGCCGCTATCGTGACCTGACACCCGGCGACGAACTGAAAGCCGGCTTCCTCGGGTGGAGCGACGATGGCAAGGCTTTTTACCTCGTAACAACAGAGAGAAACCAGCGCAGCTTCGACGTTTACCGCTACAGCACGGCGGACTACTCCCGCGAACTGGCTTTCGAAAATCCGGGGCTCAGCGTCAGCAGCATCAGCGGCGACGAACGATGGCTGGCACTCGACAAGCCGCGCACCAGCGCCGACTCGGATATCTATATCGTCGATCTTCAGTCCGACGCCAAAGAGCCCGTGCTGATCACCGGGCACGAAGGCAATATCGCCTACGGTGCAATGGGATTCACGCCGGACAGCCGTCACCTGAACTATTCAACCAACGAGTTCGGCGAGTTTAACCAGGCCTGGCAGTACGACCTCGCATCCGGTGAGAAGTCGCTGCTCGTCAAAGCCGACTGGGACGTCTGGTACGTGAGCTTCTCGCCCGGCGGACGCTACCGCGTCAGCGGCGTGAACGCCGATGCCACTACCGAGGTTACTCTGACAGACCTTGCGAACGGTAAAGACTTCCGCTTACCCGGGCTGCCGCCGGGTGACCTGAACAATATTCGTTTTCACTCTGACGATTCGCTGGTCGCCCTCATCGTCAATGCAGACAACTCGCCTTCGAACATTCACGTTGTCGACCTCGGGGCAGGAACCAGCAAGCAACTAACAAATGCACTCAATCCGGCTATTGACCCGTCGCACCTGGTCAGCAGCCGCATCGTCCGTTACAAGAGCTTCGATGATCTCGAGATACCGGGCGTTCTGTACAAGCCGCGCAACGCGTCCCCGGAAAACCCGGCCCCGGCGCTGGTCTGGGTGCATGGCGGCCCGGGCGGGCAAAGCCGCACCGGCTACAGCGCGACCATTCAGCACCTCGTCAATCACGGCTATGCCGTGCTCGCTGCCAACAACCGCGGCTCATCGGGTTACGGCAAGACCTTCTTTCACCTGGATGACCGCCGCCACGGTGAGGAAGACCTGCAGGACATCGTCTACGGCCGCCGGTATCTCGAAACGCTCGACTGGGTCGACGGCGACAGCATCGGCGTCATTGGCGGGTCGTACGGCGGCTACATGGTGGCCGCGGCGCTGGCGTTCGAGCCCGACGTCTTTGATGTCGGCGTCAATATTTTCGGCGTGACCAACTGGGTGCGCACGCTGGAGAGCATCCCGCCGTGGTGGGAAGATTTCAAAGAAGCGCTCTACGACGAGATGGGCGACCCCGCCGTCGACGCCGAGCGGCATCGGCGCATTTCGCCGCTATTTCATGCTGAGAACATTGTGCGACCCCTGCTGGTCGTGCAGGGCGCGAACGATCCTCGCGTGCTGCAGGTCGAAAGCGACGAACTGGTGGCGGCGGTGCAGGCAAACGAGGTGCCGGTCGAGTACGTCGTATTCCCCGACGAGGGCCACGGTTTCCGCAAGCGCGAAAACAGGATCACGGCATCGGAGGCGTATCTCAGCTTCCTGAACACCTACCTTCGCGGCGGCGAATGATCGGCTGCGAACGTAAACGCCCCAGGCGTTGCCTGTATCAGCCCGAAGGCCACTTCTCCTGAAGTGGCCTTTTTACTTGGCGGGATTCCCCGGTAAGACGTTGAACAGCGCCTCCGCAAAAGAATCACGATAGATCGTCCATGCCCTTCCAATTGGCAGGCACTCTGTTATAGTCCGCGGCATCCTGGTGCACTTCGGTCTGCGCCACTCACTCCAAACCCAGCAATTCTGCGGGTTCTGGAGCCATTTAAGAATTCCCAGCCTGGACCGAACCCTGCGCGACATCATCGTCGCGGTTGGTCAGGCGACCTGGAGTAAAATCACAATGTTATTCAATGAACTCGGCCTTTCGGCCGAACTGCTGCGTGCGGTCAAAGAAAAGGGCTACAGCGAAGCAACCCCGATCCAGCAGCAAGCCATCCCCCATATTCTCAAGGGCCACGACATTCTTGCGGGCGCCCAAACAGGCACCGGCAAGACAGCGGGCTTTACCTTGCCACTGCTGCAGCGGCTGCAGGAAGGCAAAAGCAATCGACGGCACATCAAGGCACTTATCCTGACGCCAACGCGTGAACTGGCAGCGCAGGTTGCCGAGAGCGTGCAGGCGTATGGGCGATACCTGCCCTTCAAGACGGCGGTTATCTTCGGTGGCGTCAGCATCAACACCCAGATCAACGTGTTGCAGAGAGGCGTCGACGTCGTCGTGGCAACGCCGGGTCGGCTGCTCGACCACATGCAGCAGGGCACCATCAATCTCTCGGCGGTCGAGATACTCGTACTCGACGAGGCGGACCGCATGCTGGACATGGGCTTTATTCGCGATATTCGCAAGGTCCTCAAGGTGCTGCCTAAGGAACGGCAAAACCTGTTGTTCTCCGCCACCTTTTCGAAAGAAATTAAGGAACTGGCCGCCAACACACTGAATTCGCCCACCGAAATCCAGGTTGCGCAGCAGAATACAACGGCGGACAAAGTCACCCAGATCGTTTACCCGGTCGACAAGGCGCGCAAGCGCGAGTTGTTGTCGCACCGGATCGGCAAGGATAACTGGCAGCAGGTGCTGGTCTTTATGCGCACCAAGCACGGTGCCAATCGTCTTGCCACCCAACTGGAATCCGACGGCATCACGGCAACGGCTATTCACGGCAACAAGTCACAAGCGGCACGCACGCGGGCCTTGCGCGACTTTAAACGCGGCGCGGTACGCGTGCTGGTGGCGACCGACCTAGCCGCGCGCGGCCTCGATATCGACCGGCTGCCCCATGTCGTTAACTTCGAACTGCCGAACGTTCCGGAAGACTACGTTCACCGCATCGGTCGGACGGCGCGCGCCGGCCACGAAGGCGCCGCGATCTCATTGGTGTGTGTCGACGAACTGAAACTGCTGCGTGATATCGAGCAGCTTCTGGGTTCGAAGATCGCCAAAGAAATCGTGCCGGGCTACGAGATTGATCCGCGCATCAAGGCGGAACCGATCCAGAACGGCCGCTCGCAGCGGTCTTCGGGATCTCGCAATGACAGCGGCAGAAACCGCCGCCCGGGCGGCGCCAAGAAAAAAGCCCCGAATCGCAATGGCCCGCCGCGCAGGCGACGCAAGCAGGCTTAAGCTCCTGCAACGGTCGACGGCGTCGCCGTACGGGGTAGCGCCTTCAGGCCGGTCGGGTTGAACTCAAGCGGCGTCCGGCCGTTTGCGAACCAGCGCGCGCGCCTTGCTCGCGATGGGAACCACGCGGTAGAAGGCGCTCGCCGTCTTCTTGCTGGAGTACGTGTGCCAGACCAGGAGCTCGAAACCGGTCTTCTTGAGCAGGTATTCGAACGACTCGCGGCAAAATTCATTGCAGTGCCCCGGCCGCCAGTCCTCGGAGTATTTCTTGTTGCGCAGGCCACGATTCTTCAGAACCCGTTTGGTCATGTAACTGACGGAACGGGTGTTCGGAAACTCGAGCAACGCAAGTCCGTTGGGTTTTAACAGGCTGCCGATTTTTGACATCGCCAGTATGGAGTCCGGAAGGTGCTCCAGCACGTGGCACAGGACCACCACATCATAGCGTTCTGTCGCAGGATTGTCGTACTCGAGGAAATTGGCAACGATGACATCGATGCCCTGATCGTCGAAGACATTTTTCGCCGCCGTTTCAGTCAGCTCCATGCCGCGGACCTGCCAGCCCTCCTTGCGCGCGAGGTACAGGAGCCCCGCGTTGCCACAACCGATGTCGATTATCGAGCCCGGTGCACCCGCATGGCGCCGCAAAAACTCCCAGCTCTCACGCCGGCCAACGTTGGAACTGTGATCGACTTGCTCGGGGCTGACGTAGGTCTCGGTGTACTGGGACTGGTCCAGGCCACAGTCGAGATCGTAATTCCACAGCGTGCAGTTGCCGCACCGGTAGTAGTCGAGATCACTGTTGCGGCCGTCGCGCATCCACAGCGTCAGGTCGTCGCTGCCACACAGCCGGCATTCCTGGAGCATGAGAAATCACCTCGTTGGTCGTAGCGCGATTGTAGCACTGACGCCTTTAAGCGGGCGCTTCTGATCAAGGCTGAATCGCTGTTACAGTGGCCCCGATACCTTCGCGACGAGGCGCCATGCGCTCAGCAATTTTTGACATGGATGGACTGTTGATCGACTCGGAACCGCTCTGGCGCGAGGCAGAAATCGCGGTCTTCGACGCGGTCGGACTGCGCCTGACGGACGCGATGTGCCGGGAAACAACCGGCCTGCGTATCGATGAGGTTGTCAGGTACTGGCACACCCGTTTTCCATGGAACGGGCCCGGTTGCGCGGCCGTTGCAAAGCAGGTGCTTGACGCCGTGGAACGTCTCATTGTCGAACGCGGCTGCCTGATGGAAGGGGCACAAGAAACGATAGAAGCAGTACGTGCACGGCACGTGAAGCTGGCGATTGCGTCTTCGTCGCCAATGCGTCTCATTCGGGTGGTGGTAGAGACGTTTGCGTTAAAGGATTATTTTTCCGTATTGCATTCCGCGGAGCATGAAACAGCGGGTAAGCCGGACCCCGCGGTGTACAAAACGACGATGGCCTTACTCGAGGCAGAGCCTCATGAGTGCATCGCTTTTGAGGATTCCGTCCCGGGCGTTCGCGCAGCGAAGCAGGCCGGGGCGACGGTGATCGCGGTACCGGCACCCGCTGACGCGGGTAAGCCTGGATTCGCTTTAGCTGATCTGACGCTGGCCTCGTTGGCAGACTTCCGGCTGGAGATGATAGAGGCCGAATAAGGCCTCCATCCTGTCGGCACGCTCGACTGGCCGGCGAATGGCCGCCGGCCAGCGAACGTGTTTCCGGATCACGTCATCTCAGAAAGGCAGGTGTTGCCTAGCCGGAGTTTGCCGGCTGCTGAGCAGGGCGTCGAGCTCTCTGCGGAGTCTGGGATTCGACAGCTACGGGTCGAGTCGGCGCCGCGACAGCTTGCTCCCTCTCGCCCATTTCGACATTGCCTTTGAATGTTGCGCCGTCTTCCATGATGATGCGGCCGCAATAGATGTTGCCGGTCACGTCAGCGGTCTTCGACAGCGAAACCAGGCCGGTGCAATGAATATCACCAACGAGCTGTCCAAGGACGATAACACCGTTCGCCTGGACGTCTGCTTTAACGCGGCCTTTTTCGCCCACGGTCAGGTGCTTGTTGTGATGCGTGATCGTGCCGACGATAAGACCTTCAATAATCAGGTCTTCGTCTGCCGTCAGGTCACCTTTGAACTCCATTGTCGGGCCAATGACCGACGCAGCCCTCGGGCGCGGCGCAGGTTTCGGCTCGACTCTCGGTACGGTCGGTCGTGGTGCTGCTGATACAGGTTGCTGCATTTCCTGATCCTCTGTCTTTTTGAAAATTGCCATTTGTAACTCCTGGTGCATTTGCGAGATGACGCCAACCACGCCGCGGCCGGAATTTGCGTTTCCCGGCGCGCGCTGGAGCGTACGACGAAGAGGGATTGGAGCATGTAACGCGAGGAAATTAAGTGTCGGCGATCACGAAATCGTTTTTACATCTGTCGGGCGGCGCAAGTTTTTCAGAGGGTTGCTGCTATTTTCCATAATCCAAGCGCGTGACTGCTGGAAGCGCGCTGGGGCATTGCCGCATTGCCGCCATTGCCGGTCGGACCACTGATTGCAGGGAAAAAGAAGGCTCAGAAAGCTTAAACCGCAGATTCTTGACGCTTAGATCGCATTTTCGACAGCAAAAACGCAGTCTAAGCGAATGCATCGCCAGTGCCGATGCTGGTTAAGGATTGATCGCGATTAGGACGCAAAAAAGGGGCCGTTTCCTTAGAACCTGAATTGAGGGCCGAAGATCGAACCTAAGGGTTGAAAACCAAACATCTAAGGTTTTTTGAGTGGAGATAGGCGCGTATTTGGTGGTCACCCCTTCCTGCTCTGATTATCCCTTCTGTCAGCAGGAGTCCTTTGCGGGCATACGAACTTCCATAGCTACGCCCGGCTTGATCGACGGCGTCGGGAATAACCTCTCACCGACTACTTGTTCGACAGTGATATCGAACCGCTATCCGATATGCGGATCTTTCGTTTGTATGCTCCCGGGTCAAGCTTGGCTTTGAACGAATACTCAAAGCTGTCCGTATCCTTTTCCATCAGCGAACGGAAAAGTTGGATTCCCGCGAAAACGTTGAATCCTGCGACAAGAGAAAACGACCCTTCACCGTACCCTCCGATAATGGGAAGGTCAGCACTTACTCCCTTGATGAGCTCGTTGTTGTCAAGACTGATTGAGTAGGAAATTCCTGCGAGCTCAAGCGGTTCGAGATTGGGGTTTATGACGTGCAGGACGATCTCGAACTTTGGCAATCCGCCGCCATTGTCAGATGCAGTGGAGGGAAATGGCCCGGGAAGCCTCCCGGAAAGTCCGCTCGCAATTCCACGTGACTTTCTCCACCCAGCATGCCGATTTCCGAGCCGTAGAGAATCTGGGGAATGCCGCGTGCCAACAGTAGCACTGTGGTCGCCAACTTGACTCGCACCGCGTCATCCTTGGCATGCAAGAGGGCCCGAGAAATATCGTGGTTATCCAGGAATACGACCAGGTTTTGCAAATCTGCGTAGACAAAGTCCTGCGAATAAGTTTCGTAAACTTCTCGTAAAGTGCCTTTGCCCTCCAAAAATTTACGCCAACTCATCATCAGCGGAAAATCCATAACGGCCGGCAAGTTTGTCTTGATCGCCAGCGGCATTCTTGATCCGTCCTGGAACAGCGCGATGTAAGCAGGATGGTTGGACCAGATTTCTCCCACGATATTGAAATTGGGATACTCATCGAGAATCGCTTTCGCCCACCGGGCCATAAATGCCTGATCATTGTACGGATAAGTGTCTTCACGAATTCCATCCATTCCGCTGAACTCAATCCACCAGATTGTATTTTGAATCAGGTAGCTCGCGAGGAACTCATTCTTTCTGATTGACATCGGGCATGCCGTCGACGAACCAGAATGTTTTGAGCAATTCGCTGGAGTTGGCGGCCGCATGAGGATCGGAAACGGCAATGCAAATAGTGCTTCTGTCGATAGTGATTGGCAACGCTACCGTTGAACCAATCGTCTGTCGGCAAATCCTGGATCCACGGATGTTTGATACCAATGTGATTATTCACATGGTCGAAAATCACTTTCAGACCCAGTTGGTGGGCTTCCTCAACGAGATTCTTGTACTCCTGGTTGGTACCAAATCGCGGATCTACGCGGTACAGATCGGTGGTCGCGTATCCGTGGTAGCTGGACCTTCCACTGTTTTCGAGAATTGGGTTGAGCCAAATGGTCGTGATCCCGAGCTCTTTGAGGTAATCAAGTCGCTCGGTAATGCCTTGCAGATCCCCGCCGTGGCGTTTTCGATTATTGGTCGGATCGAAGTCGTCCAAACCATCAGTTCGATCATTTTCCTGATTGCCGTTAGCGAAGCGATCGGGCGTGATCAGGTAGATGACATCTCGATTGGAAAATCCGGCGTGTCGATCGGGTCGCGTGTCTCGTTTCAAGATCGGAAACGAAAACTCGACTTGGCCTCCTTCATTCTGGACACGTATCGAGTACGTGTCGGCAGGCAATGTTTCTGGAATTCGTACGTTGACGAAGGCGTAATGGCCGTTTTTCGAGGCAGTGATCTTTTCGATTACCAGCTGCTTTTGCGGGCAGGAGAACGTGGCGTCGACAAGATTATTGCCGGTTAACAAAAGCTGAACTTGATTCCATTTCATGCCCGTCCACCAATTCGGCGGTTCAACTCGTTCAATTGAGGGGGCTTGCCTAACTGCGTAAACCATTTGCGATTGAAAAAAGAAACCGTTGGCAAGCAACAGAATCAGAATGTCGGGTCATCATCGGGTGCGGCATGATTCAAATCGCTCCGCAACATTTCGGCTGGGCAAGGTCTATCAATGTTAGACGTTGAAATTTTGATTCAGACGAATTGCCGATTGTAATCAATACGCTTTCGGATAGAAACAAATCCACCAGGCGGTCGCGGTAAGAATCGACGCAGTGTGAACTCTCGTACGGTATTTCTTCTCGGATCAAGAGACGATCCGAAGTTGACTTCGAAAGCGATTGATAATCGATCGCCAACTATTTCGCAGAAAAACGGACTGACAAAGAGCCCTTCCGGCTGTGTCAACGCATGGATGAGTCGCTGACCTTGCATGCCAAACACCATTCCATACGTTCGGCTCTGGCGATCAGAATCGGGCGCCGGCGAGGATCGAAATTAGCTGCTGGTCAGCCGTTACTACCAGGTTTTGTCTCAAAAGACAGCCAAGTCCATCAAGTCATTCCCGCGAAGGCGGGAATCCACGGGTCCAACTGGATTCCCGCCTTCGCGGGAATGACGAAATCACCTTTTGAGACAAAGCCAGTTGTGTTGAACAGGCATCGAAAATGCAGAGAAAAAAATTCCTACAAATCTAATTTTGGAAAGCGATGATTGTAACCAATTCCCGTTGCCTTCCAAATCAATTCGGTCCGTGGGCCGGAGGCAAGCTTGCGGGTGTGAGTTTCCGCACCATTTGCCTTCACCTGCGCATTCGCCAGCGTTCAGGAACGGTTGGGAAGGCAGCAATGAAATGATTGTCCGTTGCCCAATTATCGGTTAGACAACAGATACTTCCCAGATTGTTGAGACGATTTAAACCGCTTCGCTTTTTGCTCAATCGTTCCGGATAGTCGCTTGGAAAACGCCAAAAGACTTCGTCCGTTTGCTTGACCAAGTTACGATCTTGCGGCGAACTGCCAAGGATAAAAGCGCCGATGTCAGAACTGACCCAGGGATCGCGGTGAAAATAGCTGTGCCCCAGGTAAGTGTGATACTCTTCTCGGCCACCGAAGCGTCCACCATCTCGATTTGCGGAACCCGCTGCAGCGTTTCCTTTTCCCAACTCTTAAGCCGGCCGACGGCACGTCCTAATCGTTTGTTGCCATTGAGTTTTTCCGAGATGCGTAATGCCTGGTCATCAGGGGAAGCGTAAACCGCGACGCGACCGGCAACTTCGTAGAAGCGGTCGTAGATTCCATTGTTGAAATCCATCAGATCCATATCGGGTGCCGCCAGCACCACCGAACTGATTCGATACTTCTGCTGCACCTGCTCGGCGGGCAGGTCGTACTCCAGCAGTCGAATCTCGCGCAGGGCATTGACCACGATCGGCGAGCCAGCACTGTGGGCGATAATCGTAATCGAATCAACGTCGCATTCTTTGGCGATGTTGGAAATCAACGCGCGAAAATGTCGCGTGCTGTAGTTCGCGTTGCCCTTGTCAGCGATATAGCCAAACAGGCTGGATTCCGACGGCCACTCAAAACTGATCACCGCACCCTCGCGGCCCAGGTAGTGGTGAATCTCTGCCGCCAGCAAAGTGTTGTCGACAAACGTGGTGTTATAACCGTGCACGAAAATCGTCACGCGACGGTGCCTGCTATGATTCAGTTGCGCGTGACCGCTTGCACCCACGGATTGTCACCGTGGCGAACCTCGTCATCCTTGAGGATCCAGGGATCAACCTGATCCAGCGTCGTACTCAGTTCAATTCGTTCGAACTTGACGAGAGCCTTTTTCTTTTGCCGATTTGACGTAGTTTCTTCAAACAATTCGGCCCGACTCATGCCTTCACCGATCTTCACGTAAGCAATTCCCAGAGTCGGATAACAGCTTCGTTCGTTGCCAAAAGGATCGGGTCCGCTTTTGCCTCGTCCAGATTCCTGCCGCTGACGACGAAAACCGGGACGTCGTTTCCGGCACAATCACACGATTGATGCAGAGCCTCACCTGGATACGGAAGGCCCACCGCAATCCCGAGAGGAGTCGGCATCAAACGGCGGGAAAGCTTTCTGCCGCGCAGCCCGTCATCAGCAATCCAACCGCCAGTGGCAGCAAGAGCAGGGCGCAACATGATCGGCTATCGATTCTCATCGTTCCTCGCGAAAAAAAGTTGCGAGATGGTAGCCGTTTCGAAGTTCTTCGACAATGTAATTTTTACATTGTCAGCCGCGAAAGGACGCCGATTCGGGACGCTGCAAAAAGTCTTTTGACCGCGAAAGGCAACTCTTTGAACGAAGGGATTCGATAATGACCAAATGGCCAGACCCAGGCGAGCGAAACTTGATTTTGGCTTTGTACGGATCGCAGCCGAGTTGATTAGCATTTATCAATTGCTGACGACTGCTTATCGCCGGCGCGTCTCGATCGCCAACAAAATTAAGTTCGATCTACTTCACCCGATAAGCCTGGCCTTGTTCGTACAAGTCGAGACGTTCCTGCACCTCTTGCTGGTTCTTGTAGGTTGACTTTTTCAGTACCAGTTCCTGCAGTTCCGTCGCGGATTCAAAATCGCCGTTCTCGGCAAAAGCGGCGGCCAACGTGTCAGCTGTAAAAACTGCCTTGGGGCCAGCCATTCGCATCGCCCGTTTGGCGAGCTTGACGGCGCGTTTTCCATCGCGAACCGATTCATCAGGTGCCGTTGCCAAAACCCAAGCCAGGTTATTCAACGCCCCGATGTGCCGATAGTTTGCTTGGTACGCTTGCTCATAGGAGTTTACGGCCTTGGCCCATTGCTTTGACTTCTCGCATGCCCAACCCAATCCGTACCAATAATCTGGATCGTCGGGAGAACTGGACAAACGGTCTTCGTAGAATTTTACGGCTCGCTCGTATTTGCCTTTTTCAACCAGCATTCCGCCGAAAATAATCGCTCGCTTGCGATCCTCAGGATGTTTCTTGAGGTAAATCTCTGCCTTGGCAAGAATCGCCACGTCATTTGCGTCAGTTCTACTTTCTGCCGAATTGTTGTTAGCAACCGCCGTCTCAAGCGTTGAGGTACTGGTCGACCCTGCTCCTTCCTTATTTTCTCCGTCAGCTGTCGCTCCATCCTCGGGTTGCGAAATACCCAATGCCGCGAAATCAATCGCCCCTGAAAAACTGGCCAGTCCAATTGCTGAGCCAACAACGAGCCCCAGCGTCACGGTAACCACGGTCGAAAAATTCATCGGACTGATCCTCAATGCAGATGGTGAGCGAAAAAATTCGGCTCAAAAGCCTACGTTTGGATTCATCGACGAGTAAAAACAATTGACAAATAAACCGGTTATGCCGTCCCAGCGCAAGAACGGATCCGGATAATCCGGTTGGTAGGGAAATTGCCGACAATCAACCGCCGTCGCCTTCCGCCGCAACCATTGATTCTGGGGTCTTCAAAAGGACGAGCGAATCCGATTTCGCTCCACCGCTGACCTGGCATCCAGCGAGATATCAATATCGGGATGTCCATCGGCAATTCGCTGCAATGTCGCCGTCGATTCGACCGTGTTGATTAATTCCAAGGCCAGCACAATTCGGTGCCAGCGGCGTTTGTCGGTGAAGTTGATCGTCGGGCGATCGAGCCGCTTGGTTAAGGACCATCGTGATCCGATAACGAACCTCAGCGGAAATCGTCTGATTGAGAATTCTCCGCAACTCCGCTTCCGCTTTGCCACGCATCATAATCAGTTTCCTGGTCGCTTCCTCGCGCACGGCAGAACTTCGGATCATTCAGCAATTGCACCAACTCATCGACGTCGGCGGTGGTCGCCTGCGAAACATCTTCTTGATCCGTTCATTCAGCTGACGCAAGCAATTGTTCATGTTGACGCACCAGTTGCATCGTCGAAGCAATCGAAGTTTCAACTAAACTGGCTCCGAGGCCGTTCCAGATCCGCTCGAAGGACTGAATTTCTCCCGAGCCACTGGCCGACAACCGCTCTTTCAGGTCCCAGATAATCGCCGAAGTGTCCGACTTACCCGTCGCTCCGCTGGCGATCGTAAAATCAAGCGGCGAACATGCTGTCGCGTTCACGTGTTCGGAGTGCCCCGAGAATTCGTACAGCGATTGACGGGTTAACAAATCCCAAGCGATAACATTCTGGTCCCAGCTGGCGGATACCAGCAGTCGGTTGTCCGGTGAAAACGCCAGCGACTGCACACGTTCCTTGTGGGCGGCCAGCACGTATTTCGATTTGTGTGGATCACGCAAGTCCCACAGCTGGACTTTGGCATCGGGATGATAGGAAGCGGCAATCCACAAATTGTTTGGCGAAATCACAGCACACTTGGGAGTGGATCTTCGGTCCATCCAAATCGATCCTGGATTTGTTCTCCAGATCAATCACCTGCGTCTGAAAGAATTGGTTCTTCAACGCACGAAACATGACGACCAATTTTCCATCTTGCGACATCGCGACAGCTTGTTCGGCATTACTTCGCCATTGCTTTCTGGATACTTGCCGCCCACCCGGCCATGAATAGCGTTCGACGTGAGTCGAGCCCAACACCAGAATTTGTGCACCATCATCGGAAAAATAGGCTGATTTCGCCTCGGTATCAATTTCGGCTTGCAGCTTGCCCGTTTGGCTGTTCCAAATTTTGACTTTTTCGTTTGATCCCGCGGCGGTCACGAAATATTTCGAGTCCGGTGAGAAGTCGATTGTCTCGATCCAGTTGTTGTCATGCCCGGAAACTTCGCAAAGTTTTTTGCGGGACTGCGTATCGTAGATCGTGACAACATTTTCGCGATTCCGAGTCGCCAGCAGTTTGCCATCATCCGAATATTGCAGTCGATAGATGCCATTGGCCATTGCGCCCATTTTCAGGCTCTACGATTCGCCAAACTGCATGCTCTGGCAATTCGTCAGCCTGAACTGTCGTCGATTCCGGATTCAGGATCCTCCAGTTTTGATTGATCCGGTTGAGCGAAAAGAGTCGCCTGAGCCATGATCAATCATCAGAACCATGGAGAGACTCTGCCAGCACTTCGATCTCGCATCTTCATGACTTTAGTATATCAAGTTGAAATTAATCCTGGATTGGTGCGCAGATTACGTTAGCCAGGGACAACGCGAGAATCGCGATTCGTCTTGTTTTTTCCGCACACGTATGGACTAAATCTGAAATTCACGTGCATTTTCTTCGTCGGTCCTTTATCTTATCCGGAGTCGGGGAAGACGGACGCTGGGCGCGAGCAAATGGGCGACGATTTGGCTGTTTTTCGGAACTTGGCAACTCGACGGTGCGTCTGAAGCACCGAGAGACGGACGACCAATTAAGAAACTCAAAGTGATTTCCAAATGCGAAACAGAATGCGGACCACGGGTCCTCAGCTTTGGTTGGTAGCGGCAGGTATCGCACTCGGTTACCTGGCGAGAATTATACTTGGCGGACCAGCAACGGAACTTGAGCCGCTCAACTCGTTTACCGATCCGATCGTCGAACCGGAAGAAGAAACGATTGATCTGCCAATTATTGGCGAAGAGCCAGTCAAAGATGGCTCGGGACTGGTGCCACCGATCGTCGGTGCCGGGCAAATCACGACTGGCGTCGACGACGAAATTAACGAGTCGGCCTTACTGATTTCACTCATGATGAAACCGCAGTGTTTGAACCGCACGGTGAGCAGATCTGTGCTTCCGGATGTGCCGTCAGCCGCCATCCAACCGGCAAGTTGACGAAGCGACGATTCGAACAGCTGCTGAAAGACTATCCGCAATCGCCACTCGACGAAACGAACGCGGCCCTGGAAGAATTGCTCTTTTACGGACCGCAGACAGGGCAGCATGATCGAGCAATTCGGGTGCGCCAATCTCGACGAAGAGCGAGCCAGTTTTTTGCGTCAGCAGCTGCAGTATACCCATGCGAAAATTTCCATTCGCGTGGTCGATCAACATGGCGTGATTCGGACCTGGCTGGATCAGTCACGTCGTTCCTTTCGATCGCCGACACGTGTTTGAGATGGAAACCAAGAATCTCCAACCGCTGGTAACCAGCGGAACCGTCAAACGAGTTGGGCTCAACCATCTGTGGACCCGGTTGTGACTGGAAGGGGTCCACTTTGTGGCCGGACCGTGGTTCACGGTGCAAAAAAGCGAAGATGACTGGCAGCGGCTGGAACACATCTGGATCAGCAACGGCAGCGATGACTGCCAGGGGTTTGTTGAAATCAAAGTCGAATTGGAGCGTGACGATGAAAATTCGTAGATTGATCGGATCCCGATTAATTGCGCTTGGCATTGATGGGCGTGATCGGTTTGTCGACGCCACTGATTGGCTGACCCGTGCGGCATGGTGCCACCGATTTATACCGGGCCTGGTTCGCCGATCGCACGTATCGGACTGCAGCAGACTTACGTCTTCTTTGACGACGGCGTCGAGTCGTTCGTGATTCGTCCCGGCTTTGAGGGCAAAGTCGACAATTTTGGAATGCTGATTCCGTTTCCGACACCCCCCGCCTTGCGAAAAGTGCCGGACAATGTCTTTGATCAAATCGCAGCTGCGGTCGATCCACCAGAAGTTGTCGTTGATTTGCTTCCGCAGCCAGCGATGGATATGGCGGTCGGTGCCGTCAACGAATGAGGCCATGGAAATGGATGCGCTGGGAATCCGCGACGAGGTTCGGGTGCTCAAGCAGGAAGCAGTTGGCATGTACGAAGTAGCGGTCCTGGAGGCCGGCAGTCCCGCAGCGCTGAAACGCTGGATGGACGAAAACAAATACGTTTATCCCGAAGGCATGGATGCAGTAACGCTTGATTACATCAATGAAGGCTGGTGTTTCGTCGCGGTCAAAACGAAAGTTGGCGCTAAGTCGGATGCCGATCCACGACCGGGTCAGCGAAACGCCAAACCCGAAATGCCGTCCGGCAGCGTGTTTGACGGAAATGTACAGGGTCTTGGTTTTCGCTTTAAAACCGATCAGCTCGTCGTGCCCATGCGACTGTCGGCATTTAACGAAGGCGAATTGCGAAACGTGGTCTACCTGTTGTCGCGAGGCGGCAAAAAAATCAACGCCATTCCGGAAGAGTATGTCGTTCGGCAAATCTCGGGAAAACGACTGGTCGAAAATCTAACGCAACCCCTGCCGCTGCGAATCATCGGTGGTAACGAAGCAGACATTCCGGAGTGGCGACTGAAAAACCTGGCCAAAGAACGCGATCCGGAACCCCACAACGGTGTGGCCAAACAGTTGTTCACGTCTGACGTTTTGGCGAAAGACCTTGATAATCTCTCCATGCAACATGAAGAGACTGAAAAAGAATTGCTGAGGATTGGCGAACACTTCGGGTCTGCGGGGAGCTGAAATTGATGCGGAAATCGGGATCGTTGATCAAACAGGAATCCGACGCAGGCTCGGATGCGGCCTTACCCACGCTCGAGCAAATGACGCTGACGGTGATTGATGGTGATTTCCCTCGCGAAGTGATTGCCAATCAAAATCTCACATTTGCGGATTTCCAAATGGCCGCCCGGCGTAATAACGATCGACGTTACGACACGAAACTCCATGGTCCTGCACCGGTCAGACGTGGCCGGCGAGTCAGTGCAATTGAGTTCCGCCTACGGCCTGAAACGCAATCCATCGCGACAAGCCAAAACCGGTTCCGGCCTGGGCCTCATTTGGCCGCGGCCGGGCTGGTGTTGTTGCTGATCAGCTCACTAACACTGATCCGCAAAAATCACTTTCACGAAAACAAAACGCAACATTCACGGAAAATAGACAGGGAAATACCATGAATATCTCTCACACCAAAAAAATCCCGGCGCTGCTGGTTGCCATGTTGTTCGCTATCGCAGCGACGACGCTGCAGGCCGATCCTTGTGGCATGGTACCGCCGATCTACACCGGAAATCAGTCACCGATTACTCGGATTGGTTTGCAAAAAACCTACGTCTTTTACAAAGACGGCGTCGAGACGTTTGTGATTCGACCGGGGTTTTCAGGCAAAGTCGATAACTTCGGCATGTTGATTCCGTTTCCAACGCCACCGGAATTGCGCAAAGTCTCCGACAATGTTTTTGAACAAATCGCCAACGCGATCGATCCTCCCGAAGTCGTGGTCGATTTGCGAGTTCGACGCATGATGATGGCCGCGAGGCGGCGAGTGGCAATGGCCAAGTCTGCAGTGGCGACACTGCACTTGAATTCAAGCAGGAAGTCAAGGTTCTCAAGCAGGAAGCCGTCGGCATGTACGAAGTCGCCGTGCTCGAAGCCGGCAGTGCCGCGGCCCTGAAACGCTGGATGGACGAAAACGGTTACAAATATCCCGAAGGCATGGACAAAGTCACCAACGAATACGTCGAAGTCGGTTGGTGTTTCGTCGCCGTGAAAACCAAAGTCGGTCAGAAGCAGGCGGTCGATCCGCAACCGGGTCAACGAAACATCAATCCGAAACTGCCCGACGGCAGCGTCTTTGACGGAAACGTGCAGGGCATGGGATTTCGTTTCAAAACCGATGAACTGGTCGTGCCCATGCGATTGTCGGCCTTCAACGAGGGCGAACTGCGAAATGTCGTTTACCTGTTGACCGACGGTCCAAGAAAAATCCGCGCAATCCCGGAGGAATACGTCGTGCGGCAGATTTCCGGCCAACAGCTTTATGACAACGTCACCCAGCCGTTGCCGCTGCGCATCATTGGCGGCACGGAAAAAGATATTCCGGAGTATCAGCGACGGGACTTGCCGCAGCGAAGAAATCCAGAACCAAAAAACGGTGTTGCCAGAGAATTGTTTGCGGCCGATTTGCTGGCCGTCTCCACCGGCAACCTGTCGCTCGAACACGAGGAACAGGAAAAAGAACTGCTGCGAATCGGTGAGCATTTTGGTCTGCGAGGCGGTGAAATCGATAAAGAAAATCTTGAGGCACTCGTCGATGCCCGCAAAAAAACCACAGACTGACGGACTTGCCATGTTGAAAAACATGACGTTGACCGTCGTCGATGGCGATTTCCCGCGCGAAATGGTCGCCAATCAAAACTTGACGTTTGCCCAGTTTGAAATGCCAGCGGCAAAAAACAACAACCTGAATTACGATGCCAACCGGTTCGGGCCGGGCGTCAAAAAAGAAGGCATTCTCAAAGTTGGTTCGGTTGATTGGCAAGACGTCCAACAACAAATCGTTCGCGGGCATCGTACGACACGCACGACCTTGCGGTTGGTTTTGGGGATGGCTTTGTTGGGTATGGTGCTGACGCTGGTTCCGCGAAAACCCAAACTAATGATGCTGATCATGCTGGGTATTGGGCTGCTGGTCGGTACCGCGATGGCCGACGTGAAACCAACCATACGAATCAGCGGATGAAATGATTGACCAGCTGGAAAACTCCAAGACCGCGACCCAGGCGATCGACGCGATAAAGGCCCACGCAAATGCGAGCGAAGCAAATCGCGACCAGATCGTAAAAAAACTTTTGGATGTTGCCAAGACCGATGAGAGTTTGCCCAAGCGAGGATGGGCGATCGCCGCCTTGGCCGAAATCGGCGGACAGGACGTCGATGAATATTTGTTGAACGTTCATGCCGATAGTAACCAACCGCAACTGGTACGAACGTGGGCGGCTGCGGCTCGCGTTTCCATGACCCGAACCGTCAATGGTTTGATCGAGAAAGCTAATCTGGTTGCGCAGTTCCCGGCGCTCGGTCGTCCGATCGGCATGCGGATCGTTGAAAAAATGTCCAGGACGGTGGTGGCCAAGGCGATCCGGAAAAAATGCTGGCCGTGACGCAACAGGTTCCACAACTACAGGCCGCATTGGCTCCAGCCATCATGGCTTTCGGAGCCGACAAACTTTCCAAGTTCATGGTGCACGGCCAAGGACAATGAAATTCGTCGCATCGCCGCCGGTTATCTCGGTTCGTTGGCCAAACAGGGAGATTCGCAGGCTGTCATTAACCAGGTCGTCGACCAACTTGAGTTTGATGTCTATGCAGACAACGTTCCCTGGGACGGCGGAGCTTTATTTGTTCCCTCGATTCAGTGGAACAAAGACGATGCCCGCTCGCTGGTCGGCAGCCTGATTCGTTGGAATCTCTGGTGCGACATTAAAGGAAAGTCGGATGAGCAAAGACAGATTCACAACAACATTCGCAGTCTCGGTTTGGCCAACGCCGCCGGTTATCAGATCCGCGAGGCGGTAACGGAATGCAATTCCTGGTTGGTCGCTTGGGGCAAAGCCATGGGCAAAGATGAAATTGAATCAATCCTGCAACAACAAAACGTCGACGGCGACGACGAAGTACGCCGCAAGTGCTGGACCAGATCAAATAAACCGACGGATTTTGTCCGTTCGACCTAAATCTTACCCAATCCGCAAATTCCTATCGTCATCAACGCGCCTAATTATTGCATTGGGATTGTTCGATAGACGACGAAGGACCGTTGCCAGGATGTCAACGGGAATTTTCGTCAAGGATGATGATAATGGACTCCGAGTTTTGCGCTGGTATTGCTGCTTTGGGCCACCACCGCGGGTTAAGTGACGACGCCGGCTGACCAGGAAGCGCATCCTTCGGATTTCAACGGTCGCGACAGCTGACACTGCTTGCGAAATCGAAACCGAGACGTCCCGGTTGAACACACGATTCAGCTCGTCAATTTTCAAGAAGACGACGAGTCGTACCTTCGCCCCGTTCTTGGCTCTCCTCAAAGTGACGAGCCAAACCGGCGACTCAATTGCTGCCGCCGAATCTGATCGCGTTTCGCCAACCGGAGAACTCGGCGACGTTGGCACAGATTGAACAGTCCGCATTGGCGCTCAATCCCGCGGTGATGGAGGCGCAGGGCAACCATCAACGCGCTCCGGGGCAAACACACTCAAGCTGGCCTGCCACCCAACCCGACGCTCGGACTGATTGGTGACGACATCAATGAAGAGGGAAGCGGCGGTCGATACGGAGTCTATTTTGGCCGGCAAATTGTGCGTGGTAACAAGCTTGGCCTTTCCCAAGCCGTCGTCTGCGCCGAAATCGCTACCGCGGAGCAGAACTTGGCTGTCGTTGAGCAAAAACTGCTGACCGATGTCAGGAAGCGTTATTACGATTTACTGGTGGCGCAGGAAAAAGTGACGGTTAGCGCGGAACTGGTTAAGATTTCGCAAAACGTTACGGATGTTTCCAATAAACTGCTGGAAGCAAAAGAAGTTGCCAAGTCGGCGACTCTTGCAATCGAAACTGGAATTACAAAATGCGATTGTCATTATGCGTCAGGCCGAGAACGAGCGGCTTGCCGCCCGCCGCAAACTGGCCGCGTTATTAGGTGACGAACAACTCGCCTATGATTCCGTGGAGGGTAATGCCCGCGAGTTGACGGAACTAGGTGATTTCCAAAATTCCTTCGATCATTTGGCCCAGACCAGTCCTGAAATCGCCGCCCTGTTCGCCGAAGTAGAGCAAGCTCGTCGTCAACTGGCTCGAGCCTATGTCGAACCCGTCCCCAATGTCACATGGCAAACGACCCTGCAGTATGGAACCGGTAGCGACGACGTCGTCGCCGGTTTTCAAGTCGGCATGCCGATCCCCAGGGTCAACCGCAACCAGGGAGCCATCTGCCAGGCGCAGCAACAAATCACGGTCGCCGAACGGCGAGCCGAAAAACGGCTGCTCGACTTGCGACATCGATTGGCCGCCGCCTACGAAAGCTACCTAAACGCGAAACTGCAAATCGACGCTTACGACGCGGAGATTCTGCCCACGGCCAAAGAGACTTTTCAGCTGATCTCGCAGGGATACCAGGAAGGAGAAGTTGACTTCCTGCAACTGTTGACCGCACAACGGATCTTATTCCCAGACCGTGCTTCAATATCTGCAAAAACTGCAGCAAGCGTGGCAGACAAAGTGTCGAAATCCAAGGTATGCTTTTGTCAGGCAGCCTCGAATAGCGTCTATCTCGCTCGAAAAACAGGCGATTCTGAAACTATCATTGATAATCGTCATTGACTATTAATGGTCAAAGCCGGATTATAAACCGCCAGTAGCTGAGGCCGATTTGACAGCAACAGCTCGCAAATCCGCTGACCGAAATATTGAAACAGTCCTAGCAAATGCAATTCCTGTTGGTAAAAATCGCGACCGTAGCTGTCATGTTCCACATGGCGTTGGGTTGCGTTTGGCACCACGGACTTGGTGGCCCGCATGTCTGCATGAAGGACGCCGTCGGTTCAACCTGTTGTGATCATCAGCGATGAGGTTCATGCACACGAACCAGGAGATTCCCAGCACTCCCACCACGAACATACCGAGCTTCCGTAGTGATGCGAATCCGTCGGCAAACATGCGGCGACTTGAACGACCAGGACGCTCACTTCTGTTGCCACGACGATAGCTGCACTTACTCGCAAGCATTGACTTCGATTACGACGCGATCACGAAATTGACCGAGTATTTAGGCGGTGTATTGAACAATTCGGTGAGGACGGTTTCTGTTTCTCCCGTCGATTCCTGGCAAGTGCCGCCGGTTTGCCAGCGTTCCGCGCCCGGATTGCGCGCCCATCTGTATCTCTGCGTGCAAATTCTTTAAGCCCGCGACCCGCTAGTAAGCCAGCTTCTTTCACTTCACTGGCACTTCTAGATTGATTCCGAAATCGAGTCGCGCCGTCAATGTCAATATCGTTCCGGAGTTACAACGCGGAGTTTTCGTTAATCCATTCATCTGGTACCAAAACCCAGCATCTAACTTTCGCATTTTGAGATTTGAGAATTTGAGATTTGAGATTTGAGATTTGAGAATTGAGAATTTGAGATATTGAGATTTGAGAATTGAGAATTTGAGAATTGAGAATTGAGAATTGAGAATTGAGAATTGAGATTTGAGATTTGAGATTTGAAACTGAGATTTGAAATCGAATCCGAACCCGAACAGGGAATCCGACCATGACTGCGAAACCGAACACCGAACACCGAACACCGAACACCGAACACCGAACACCGAACACCGAACACCGAACACCGAACACCGAAAAAAAATGTCTAAGATCAAAAAATTCATCAAACCAATCATCTGGCTCGTCGTATTGGCCGCCATCGGCATCGCTGCCACGATGACGCAGCAACAATGGATGCCGCACGCCAAGAAGTTGGCGGATTACATCCTAAACAAAAAGTCAGCCGAAGACGATCACGACACATGATGATGGCCACGCCGCAACAGCTCCCGACTCGTTGAAACTAAGTCCGGTCGCCTGGAAGAACATCGGACTGAAAACGGATGTCGCCAAACCATCCGATTTCGTGAAATTCGTTTCCGTACCGGCCATGGTTGTGGAACGCCCGGGTCGATCCCAAATTGAAATCACTGCCCCCATGACTGGCGTTGTCACCCAGGTCTTTCCAGTCGAACGCGAGATCATTGAGCCCGGCACGCCGCTCTTCCAGCTGCGTTTGACGCACGAAGATGTCGTCTCCGCCCAGAGCGATTTTCTGACTCAGTTGCAAAACCGGGACGTCATCAACCAGGAGTTAAATCGCTTGCAGAACATCGGCGAAGGCGTCATTCCCGGGCAAACGCATCGTCGAACAAACCTACGAACGCGATAAAGCCGCTGCTTCCCTGGAGGCCCTGCGGCAAAGTTTACTGCTGCACGGTCTCTCGGAAGAACAAATCGCCGACATCGAGAAAACGCGGCGAGTCCTCCAAAACGTGACCGTCGTGGCACCGCCTTTTGCCGAAAATCACGACCATGGCGAAGTGGAGCACGAGTATCACATACAAACCGTCAACGTAAATCGAGGTCAGAGCGTCGCGGCCGGTGAGTTGTTGGGCGTACTGGCAGACCACTGTTTACTTTATGTCGAAGGCCAAGCTTTTGAAGACGATTCGGTCCGCTCGTGGAAGCCGCCCAACATGGCAGCAAGATTCACGTTGTCCCGATGTCGTCAAGATTCACCGCTGAAGAAAGTCTCGAATTGGAAGTTCAAAGCGTCGCCGATGAAGTCGACCGACAATCCAGCGCCCTGAAATTCTACCTCCTGTTACCCAATTCGCTGCCAATCGGAAACCACGCGCATTAGCATGACACGCAATTCGTCGCCTGGAAGTTTCGGCCGGGACAGCGAATGGAAGTCCGGATTCCGACGACCGATGTGATGAAAAACAAAATCGTGTTGCCGGCCGAGGCAGTTGTTGTCGAAGGTCCCAACGCATTTGTGTTTGAACAGAATGGCGACAATTTTGACCGCATTGATGTGCATGTACTCTACCGCGACAAGGACTTCGCCGTACTCGAAAACGACGGAAAGTTGATCGGCAGCACCCTGGCAATGAATGCCGCCTACGACATGCACCTGGCCTTGAAAAACCAGTCGGGCGGAGCCATCGATCCGCACGCCGGCCACAACCACTGAGAGTCAAGAGTCAAGAGGCAAGAGGCAAGAGATAAGAGATAAGAGATAAGAGATAAGAGATAAGAGATAAGAGATAAGAGATAAGAGATAAGAGATAAGAGATAAGAGATAAGAGATAAGAGATAAGAGATAAGAGTAAGAGATAAGAGAAGAGATAAAAGAAGAGATAAGAGATAAGAGATAAGAGATCAAGAGACAAGAGACAAGAGATAAGAGATAAGAGATAAGAGTAAGAGATAAGAGTAAGAGATAAGAGATAAGAGATAAGAGAAGAGATAAGAGATTGAGAGTTAGGAAAGGAATGGGCATGTTTCGATTTGAGAAGTTGGAAGTTTGGCAAAAAGGCATATCATTCGCCGATTTGGTTTATTCAGTCACCCAGTCGTTTCCAGATAACGAACGGTTCGGACTGACAAGCCAAATGAGAAGAGCAGCAGTTTCGGTCTCTTCAAATATAGCTGAAGGAAGCGGACGTTCGTCCGACAAGGAGTTTGCACGATTCGTTGAGATTTGCCTACGGATCACTGATGGAAGTAGTTTCGCAGTCACAAATTGCCCTTCGACAATCGTTTGCCAGTGAGAAAGCATGCTGACGATCTCTATCAACGAGCCGAAGATCTCGCACGATGCTCAGCGGACTCAGAAAATCGCTCGTCGCGCGAACAATCTTCCTAGCCAAATAACTCCCACGCACTGAAAAGTTCTTCTTGCTCTCAACTCTCGACTCTCAACCCTCGACTCTCAACCCTCGACTCTCAACCGTTGAGTCTTAACTCTCCGACTACTCGACCAAACAGATCTGGATCAAACATGCTTACCACTTTATTAAACGGCATTATCAAAGCGGCTTTGCAGAACCGCATGCTGGTTGCCGCCCTGGCGACTTGCCTGCTGTTGTACGGCGGTTGGCAAATGACGCAACTACCGATTGATGTGTTTCCGGATTTGAATCGGCCCCGCGTCGTGATCATGACCGAAGCCCATGGACTGGCCCCCGAAGAAGTCGAAGTCCTCGTTTCCATTCCGATCGAAACGGCACTCAACGGTGCCTCGGGTGTCCAGGATGTTCGTTCCAGTTCGGGCGTCGGACTTTCGGTTGTGTTTGTCGAATTCGATTGGGGGACGGACATTTACAACGATCGTCAAATCGTTGCCGAGCGATTGGCCGTCGTTGCCGATCAACTACCCCAAGGCGTCAATCCGCAGCTGGCCCCGATTTCTTCGATCATGGGCCAAATCGTGATGGTAGGGATGTTGAGTGAAGCCAATGAAAACAACTTTTTGTTTGGCGTCGAAGATCAAAATTCCGATGCGCAACAACTCGCTCAATGCTGGTCGAATTCCGGCGGGGCTGACCGAAGCCTTCTCCGAAAATGGTTTTCCTCTCTCCGATCAAACTCAAATCAAAGCGGAAATTCCAGGTGAGAAATGGCTCATCGCCGACCGGCAGCAAGATCAATGGTTTGCGGCGGTAACATCCGCCAGCCATCCCGAACAACTATTCGATTCATCGTCGCACTTCACCAATGGAAATGCGAACCTTAGCCGATTGGGTCGTCCGGCAACAACTTTTGACGATCCCCGGCGTTTCCCAGGTCTTTGTGATGGGCGGCGATCGCAAACAGTTTCAGGTGTTGGTCGACCCTAGCCTGATGCTCAAGTTTGGTGTGACGTTGCATGAAGTGGAAACGGCACTTTCCAAGAGTAACGCCAACACGACTGGCGGCTACCTCGACGAACAGGGCCCCAACGAATTCCTGGTCAGGGCCCTCGGCCGCGTCAGGACATTGCACGATCTGGAACAAATTGTCGTCACCGAACGTGACGGCCAGTCCATCGTGCTCGGTCAAATTGCGCGGGTCGTGGAAAGTGCGCAAATTAAACGTGGCGACAGCGGTTTACGTCGCCACGGACGACGTGAGCGATCAAGAATCCGATGCTGAGGGGTTATTTGTCGGTGGACCAGGCATCGTGCTGACGATTACGAAGCAACCGGGACCTAAGCGAGGGGCTGTTCCAAGATGTCGACTTCAAGAAACAAATGGCAGGTATCTCTTTCACATTGGGAGAACCAAAACTTTTGTTCCTAATTGGTTCCATTGCAACAAGTGTCATTCATGACAGAAGATCGGCAACTTACCTGAGCTTGCACCTTAATTCAAGTGGAACGCCCCATTTCATCAGGAGGATTGGTTCAGAAGCGGCGGAACAAATCGTGATTGATCCCCATTATGTGAGTGCGACTTAGTTGCTTTTTTCCATTGTCCGTGCACCCTCCTTGTTGCTCACAATTTTCTTATTCAACCAACCGACACAAAAAATTATCCAACACAAAAACACAACAAACTCATCACACTTCATTCAACAAAACATTTTTTTTTTGGACGAACATCAAACTTCGCAAAAACGAACACCAACAACCAATTTCCCACAAAGCCGCAAACCCCAAATCTCGAACCTCCACAACTATTCAACCAACCGACACAAAAAATTATCCAACACAAAAACGCCAACAAACTCATCACGCTTCATCCAACAAAACCATTTTTTTTTTGACAAACATCAAACTTCGCAAAAACGAACACCAAAAACACATGAAGCAAAGACCCACCCCCACTCCCTGCAACCCATGCATGTCTGCCACAATCCGACCATCCAACTTCCCCAAAAAAATCTACAATGCAAAACATTGAGCGCTTCATCAAGCTTTGTCAAAATCACCCATTTTTCTTTCAACGAAAAAAAAAAAATGTCAAACGTGCACCAAAAACACATGCAGCAAAGACCCGCCACTCTCGCAACCCATGCACGGCTGCCCACAATCCGAACAACAAACTTCCCCAAAAAATTCTCCGACACCAAACCTTGAACGCATCATTGAGCTTTGTCAAAATCACTCATTTTTCTTTCAACATAAAACAAACTGTGCGAAACGTGCACCAAAAACACATGAAGCAAAGACCCGCCATTCCCGCAACCCATGCACGGCTGCGACAATCCAAACAACCAACAGAACCAAAAAAAAATCCAACACCAAACCTTGACCTCCTCATTGAGCTTTTTCAAACTCACCCATTTTTGACTTGTTCCAGGATTGTGTGTCACACTCACGTTAAAAAAAGTTCATTTTCAGTGTGACGAACTTGCGTGAAGTTTTCCATAATTGAAAACAAATGCTGTATCCAAACATGAGAATGCTAGTGCACACACAAGACTATTGTCTGTGTGCTAGCATTGCCGTTTTTGTCGTTTTCTCAATATTCATTGTGTGAAGAGCTTTCGCAAGTCAACGGCTCATCGTCGATCGCCGAATGGCAAAATTATTTCCGTTTCATGACGTACATTTATGGTTAAATAGTTTCGTTACGTTTTTCTGGTACACAGCCTACACGGTGTGGAATCCGCACTAAATCAGCATGTGTGTACGTTTGCAGTACTTATGCTACACATGTGATCGGAGTTGAACAACATGTATTGAATATTGCGAATAAACAGATAAAATTTTAAATTGTATGATCAAATTAATGTGCGAATGTGCAATCGCCAGCATGTCGTGCAAAATTCAATGAATAAAATTAGGCAATGAATGTAGCAAATTTACGAAAAGAGAAATGAACGTGAGTGTCACACTCAATCCTGGAACAAGTCTTTTCTTCCAACGAACAACAAACTACACGAAACGTGCACCAAAAACCATCCCGCAAAACACCCACCACTCCCAAATCCCACAAACGTCTGCATTATTCCGACCAACCAACGGCCCAAAAATTAATCCAACACCAATCCATGACCACCTCATCCTTTTGTGTCACAATCATCAATTTTTCTTCCAACGAACATCAAACTACACGAAACGTGCACCAAAAACCATCCCGCAAAACACCCACCACTCCCAAAACCCACAACAGGTCTGCATTACATCCGACCAACCAACAGCCCAAAAATTAAATCCAACATCAATCCATGACCACCTCATCTTTGTGTCACAATCACCAATTTTTCTTCCAACGAACATCAAACTACACGAAACGTGCCCCAAAAACCATCCCGCAAAACACCCACCACTCCCAAATCCCACAAAGGTCAACATTATTCCAAAGACCAACCAACAGCCCAAAAAAAAATCCAACACCAATCCATGACCACCTCAACCCTTTGTGTCACAATCACTAATTTTTCTTCCAACGAACAACAAACTACACGAAACGTGCACCAAAAACCATCCCGCAAAACACCCACCACTCCCAAATCCCACACGGCTGCATTATTCCGACCAACCAACAGCCCAAAAAAGCGACAATCCGACCAACCAACAGCCCCAAAAAAAATCTCCGACATCAAACCTTGACCGCATCACGTGCAGATCAGGTAATGAGAATAAAAATAGCTTGAGATAACGCTTCATGAATGTAGATGTAAATATCTGACATGGCGATTCCTTTCCTCAGGAAAGACACTGTGCGGTGCCGCACATCTCCATTGAGAAAGCTCATGTTGTCATGACGTCA
>CAWEDS010000015.1:0-15238 GCA_963807845.1 uncultured Gammaproteobacteria bacterium | reverse complement strand
AGAGGCTGAAGCGATTGCGAACATGGACGGCGTCGCCAGCGTGCAGCGCGACGTTGCCTACGCGCTCGACACGGACGCCGGCCCGACGTTGATCGGCGCTCCGGCCGATCTGGGACGGCTCGGCGACCGGCGTCGCTGCCCAGGGCGAAGGCATGGTCGTCGGTATTCTCGATTCCGGCATCAACCAGGGACATCCGTCGTTCGCCGAAGTCGGCGATGACGGCTATGGCGCCGGCGGCGAATACGCCGCGACCAACCCGTTTGGCGCCGGTGGTTTTGCCGGCGGTCCGCGGCGACGATTGTTCCAATCCGGCTTTTCCCGGCCTGTGCAATAACAAACTGATCGGTTCGCACGCCTTCATCGACGCATGCGGCGGCGTCGATGAGTTTTCGGCGCCCGGCGATCCGGTCTCGAAGGATACCGACGGTCACGGCTCGCACGTCGCGAGCACGGCAGCCGGCAACGTCATCATCGACCCGCCGCTGCTCGACGCCGACGGTAACGACTCGGGCCTGACTCTGGGCACCGTTTCGGGCGTTGCGCCGCACGCTCATATCATCGCGTACAAAGTGTGTGCACCGGGCTGCTTCGGCAGCGATATCGCCGCGGCAATCGACCAGGCGATTCTCGATGGCGCCGATGCGCTGAACCATTCGATCGGTGCTGCCGCCGGCAGTCCGTGGAACGACCTGAAGTCGCTGGCGTTCAAGGGCGCCCGTGCGGCCGGCATCATGCTGCAAAACTCGGCCGGCAACAGCGGTCCGGGCGCCGGCACCGCCGCCCGCATCAACGCGTCGCCCTGGGCGACCGGCGTGGCGGCCAGCACGCATGACCGGGCATTCCCGGAAAAGATGCTCGAAAACATGAGCGGCGGCGACACTGCAGCGCCTGCCGACATGACCGGCCGCGCGTAACCGGGCTTCAGCGGCCCGATTGTGTATGCCGGTGACTATCCTGTCGGCTCCTCCGGCGATGCCAACTTCGACGAGCCGGAACAGTGCCTGGAGCCTTTTCCGCCGGGCACTTTCAGCGGCGAAATTGTCGTCTGCGACCGTGGCACGATCGCGCGCGTGCAGAAAAGGCCGCAACGTTCGCGACGGCGGCGCGGCGCAATGATTCTGGCCAATATTCCCGGTGGTGCGACCAGCACCAACGATGACGTGCACGTCATCCCGGCCATTCACATCAACTGCGACTGACGGCGACATGCTGCGCGCCTGGCTGGCCAGCGGCACCGGTCACAGCGGTACGATCACCGGTACGGGCCGGCGATTTCCGACCCGGCCGCGGCCGACATCATGGCCGGTTTCAGCTCGCGCGGACCGTACACCGGTTTTGATTTTCTGGCGCCGCACGTTGCCGCACCGGGCGTTGCTATTTATGCGGCCGGTGCCGACCTGCAGTTCCTTGCGCCGGGCAACGAACCGTCGGTCAGCGCGGAATGGGGCATCATCAGCGGCACGTCGATGGCCAGCCCGCACGCGACCGGTTCGGCGACGCTCGTCAAGCAGCTGAATCCGGTCTGGACGGCCGCGGAGGTCAAATCGGCGCTGATGACGACGGCGACCGACGACATGCGCAAGGAAGACGGCGTCACGCCAGCCGATCCGTTCGACTACGGCGGCGGTCGTGTGCGGGTGGATCACGCAGCGGCTGCCGGCCTCGTGCTGGACGAGACCATCGCCAACTTCGATGCGGCCGATCCGGCGCTCGGTGGCGACCCGTCGACGCTGAACCTGCCCGATCTCGTTTCAGAAAGCTGCACGCTGTCCTGCTCGTGGCAGCGGACCGTCAAGAACGTCAGCGGCAGCGACGATGAGCTGGTAGGTGACGACGGCAGGCAGACGGTGGTTTCGCCATCACCGCGAGCCTCGGAGTTTACACTGGCCGACGGGGCGACCCAGACCATCGACGTCGTTGCCGATACGTCGCTCGGCATTCAAACGGCTGGAACTTCGGCAAGGTGATTTTCACGACGCCTCCGCGTGGTACGGTTACGGTCCTGCCGGAGCAGCACCTGACCGTTGCGGCACTGTTTGCGACGAGCACGAATGCGGCATTGTTCACGAAATCGGTCGATGCTGGCACTGCCAACGTGGGCCAGACGCTCGACTATCAGATCGATCTGAGCAACGTCAGTGAAACCGGCCCGATTCACGATCAGCGATCCATTACCGGCGGGCACGTCCTACGTTCCCGGTTCGGCGAGTCGTCGTCATAAACGGCGGCACCGAAATCTCGCCGTTCGCCTACGACGCCGGCAGCAATTCCCTGAGTTGGCAAGGCACGCTGGATACTGGCGGCATCGATGTCGTTTCCGATCCATTTCCACCGGCTGGTTCGCCTTTCGGTTACGTAGATTTATCGGCCTTCTCAGGCACGCAACTGCCATGCAGCAGTGTCTGTGACGACACGTTTATCCATTAAGCGGCCTGCCGCCATTTACCTTTGCCGGCAACGACGTACACCGATATGGTCAGTCGGCTCGAACGGCTTTATCGTTGCCGGCACGAATACCGACGGCGCGGCCAATAACGGTCAACCAGAACATGCCCGACCCGACGGCGCCCAACACCGTGATCGCGCCGTTCTGGACCGACCTGGATCTCGACGGCAGCAGCGACTGCGGACACCGGCGCTGGATTTATCTACGCCGGCGTGTTCAATAGCGGTCAGTTCATCGTGATCGAATGGCAGGGCGTCGAAGTCTGGAACGTACCGGGTCCGACCTACACGTTCCAGATTCAGATCGCGACGGATCTGGCAGCGAATCCCGGCATCTGGTTCGTCTACCACGAACTTGCGGCGCTACCGGGCTCTCTGTCGATCGGGGCAGAGGCCGAATGCGGCCTTGTACGGCGACACCTACTACTTCGACGGCAGCGGCACGGCACCGATCGTTGGCGACGTGGGCGACCTGCGGGTCGATTCAGTCGCAGGCGGCGCGGCGACCTTCAGCTTCCAGGCCAAGGTTGACAGCGCAGTTGTCGGCGACACGATTATAAACATCGCGAATTCTGCCGCCGGTGGCGGCGGCGAAACAGCCGTGACCGTAACCCCCATTACCGGTATCGACCTGGATGACGATGGCGTGGTCGACTCAAGCGACAATTGCCCGGATGACTTCAATCCGAGCCAGGCAGACCTCGATAACGACGGTCTGGGCGACGTCTGCGATGACGACGTCGACGGCGATGGCGTTCCCAATGAATTCGATCTCGACAATGACAATGATGGATGGAGTGATGCTGACGAGATTGCCAATGGCAGCGACCCGTTTGATCCTGACGGAGACAACGATGGCATTGGCGACCTGCTTGATGCGCAACTCGGTGATCCAACCAACTTCTGTGTCGGCGAGGATTATTATATCTTCTCTGAATTGACGGTTGGCGGGCCGCTAACTTGTGCCGCAAGGTACTCGATTACTGTATCGCCCTTGCCAGAATCGCTCGTTGAAGTATTGGCTTCTGGCAATCTCCACCTGATCTCGCCTGTCGTTGGTCTTAAGTCGCGTTCGCACGTGTCAGGTTCGCTAACGGTGACATCTGCGGACCCGTGTCCGGGCTGCTCCATGTGTGGCAATGGAATAGTCGAAGCAGCAGAGCAGTGCGACGATGGGAATACAGACGATGGAGACGGGTGTTCGGCTACCTGCAGAATCGAACCGTTTTGATCTGATGTTGAGCCACAGATGTTCGCTAATGGCCGTTGGCTGACCTTCGGTTCACGCAATTTCTGGCGATTTGCATGTCTGCTCCTGGCAAAAGCAGACATTCGCCAGGGCGTTGTCGAAAAACCCATTTTGAGTGCGCAGTAAACGCTCTTTGGCGGTCGGTAGGCGGATAAACTCGCGATCGGATACTGTGGACTAAAAGCGGTCACTCGTAGCCTCAATGAAGAGCATGTGGTCGATTAATCTCTTGCTCCGGCGCTCGACTCCCCCGGGGGGGGGCAGCATTTTTTTTGCGCTGACGCGAAGCGGCCTAGCCGTTTGCGATGGCGTGCAGTCGCTCCCAGTCTTGAATCTCCATTGAACCGCGCGGCGCGAGGATGACGCCCTCACGCTTCATTTCAGCCATCTGTCGGCATACGGTTTCCTCGCTTAATCCAAGCAAGCCGGCCATATCATTGCGCGACAGTGGCAGGGTAAACCGACCATTGCCGTTGCCTGCCCTGGGTGCCGGTTTTTCATGCGGCGCGAGCAGCAGGATGAACGAGGCGATCTTGGCCGATGCATTCTTCTGCCCCATCACTTCCATCAGCGATCGGCTTTGTGCCAGTTGGGCGTTCAGCGCTGCGATCAAACGCAGCGCGATATCAGCCCGGTTTTCAAGCGTTTTCAGCAGCGCGCGATGGCGAATCTTGCAGGCACTGCCGTCGGTCGCGGCAACGGCGGAATAACCGTAGCTGGCCTGGTCAATAGACTGCAGCCCGACCAGCAGTTTGCCCGGTCGACTCAAGCCGACAATCTGTTCACGCCCGTCGTTGGATATGCTGGTGATCTTGACCAGGCCGCTGCTCAGTGAGTACAGGCTGCTGCTCGGCTGACCCTGTGCGAACAACACCTCGCCGGCCTCGAAGTTGATTTGCTTGACGGCGTCGGTGACCAGGCAATTGAGATCGGCGCTCGGCAACACGCGGCCATCACTCTGAAGCTCGTAAAACGGGCAATTGCAGTTGCTGCAGTTCATTGATTGTCGCCTGATCAGTGTTCCGGCAATGAGATCACGATTCGGCCACCGCGATCGATAGTGACTTTTGCGCGCCGCTTATCGGTTATTACGTAGCCGAAACTGACAATTGTCAGTCAACCGAGTGACTGCTAGTGGCTTGCAGAGCGAGCTAAGGCGCCAGCCGTTCTATCGTCCAGCGGCCGTCGTCCTGCCTCGTGTACTGGAAGCGATCGTGCAGGCGATTGCGCCGTCCCTGCCAGAACTCGATCTGCTCGGGTACCACGCGATAGCCGCCCCAGAAGGACGGCAACGGCACCTCCTTGTTTTTGAACTTGTTTTTCAGCTTCTGGAATTCCGTTTCGAGCAAGGAACGCGATGAAATGACGCTGCTTTGCGCCGATACCCAGGCGCCGATCTGGCTGCCACGCGGACGTGATACAAAATACTTCAGCGTCTCGCTGGTCGGAATCTTCTCGGCGGTCCCCCGGATCTTCACCTGGCGCGCCGCGTTCGACCAGAAAAACAGCAGGGAAACGTTCGGATTGCCCTCAATGTCCCTGGCTTTGTGGCTTTCGAAGTTGGTGAAGAACACGAAACCTTTTTCGTCAAAATACTTCAACAAGACCGTGCGACTTGACGGCCGGTTGTCGCTGTCGACGGTCGAGATCGACACCGCGTTCGGATCGATTTCCACCGTCTCGCAGGCGTAACGAAACCAGTCCTCGAACTGCACGATGGGGTCGTCTTCCAGATCGTCACGATCAAGCGCAAAGCCCGTCGCCGAGCGCCGCAGGCTCGCAACGTTCATGCCATGGTGGTCGGAGCCGGTTTTTTCATCAATTGCCATCGCTCCAATATAAGCATGTACCGGCCGATAGCCAACCGTTCGATCGCCACCGGCCTTGTCCGCCGGCGCTGCACACAGGCGTGGGCACACCGCGGCGGTGGCGTATCGAGGATCCCGGTGACCCAGGCGCATGCGCGGTGCCCCTGCGGTGGCCCATCGGGCGGAAAACGGGCCGCCGCGCCCGGTAGTGGCAGCAGACGGAGCCTGGGCGGGTTGCCCGGCCGCGCGACCGGGTGCCCGCCGTGATAGCCGGGCCGGCGTTGCCACGCAACTTGCGTGCATTGCGGATTATTACCGCTATATAATGGCGGGCTGATCAGGCAAGTGCGGGTTTCAACGTCGCACCTAACTTTGCGAAAGTGGCGGAATTGGTAGACGCGCTGGCTTTAGGTGCCAGTGGGGTAACCCGTGAGAGTTCGAGTCTCTCCTTTCGCACCATTGACCTGGTCGATCTTAAAATAACTTGAACTAAAGAGAATTTATAAAATGAACGTCACTGTCGAATCGACAGGTGCTCTTGAGCGCCGCATGCGTGTCGAGCTGCCGCTTGAGGCTATCCAGCAACAGGTCGACTCGCGCCTGAAGTCGGTTGGGCGAACCGCCAAGATCAAGGGATTTCGTCCGGGCAAGGTGCCACCGAAGGTGGTGAAGCAGCGCTATGGAAAGCAGGTGCGCGAAGAGGTCTTGAGTGAAGTTCTGCAAAAGAGCTACTCCGCTGCGGTCACGCAGGAGAAATTGCAGCCGGCCGGCGGCCCCAAGATCGAGACGCAAGGCGAGGACGGCAACACGTTTGCCTACGTCGCGACGTTCGAGATCATGCCAGAGGTCGAGCTCAAGAACCTCGACAAGATCAAGGTGGAGACGCCGGATGTGCAGATAGGCGATGCCGATATTGACGACATGATGTTGAATTTGCGCAAGCAGAAGGCGACCTGGGCGAGCTGTGGATCGCAGCAGCAAGGATGGCGACAGGGTGATCGTTGACTTTGCAGGCGAACTCAACGGCGAGCCCTTTCAGGGTGGACAGGGAACGGAAATTCCCGTGGTCCTGGGCGAGAGTCAGATGCTGCCGGACTTCGAAAAGGGGCTGAAGGGACTCGCAGCGGGCGACGAAAAAACCTTCAAGGTCAAGTTCCCGAAGGACTATCACGTGGCGGACCTGGCAGGCCAGAAAGCCGATTTTTCGGTCAAGACGCATCGCGTCGAGGAACAGGTCCTGCCGGAACTCAACGACGAATTTGCCGAAATGTTCAACGTCACCGAGGGCGGCCTCGAGCAGTTCCAGAAGGACGTTCGCGAGAATATGGAGCGCGAGGCCCAGCAAAAGGTCAAGCTCGATATCCGTGAGCAGGTCATGGACGGTTTGCTCGCCGCCAACGAACTCGACATTCCGCAAACGCTCAAGCACCAGGAGGCACACGCCCTGCAGCACGAAACGATGCAGCGCATGGGTATCGAGGATCACGACCTGGCGCCGCCGCTGGACACGTTTTCCGAGGCCGCCGAGAAGCGCGTGCGGCTCGGGCTGCTGCTGCGGCAGGTGATCGCCGACAATAATCTCAAGGCGGAACCGGCACAGCTGCGCGCGCGCGTCGAGGAAATGTGCGCCAGCTACGAAAATTCCGCTGAGATGGTGCAAATGTATCTCGGCAATCCGCAGGTCCTGGAACAGATTGAGCCTATGGTGGTCGAACAACTGGCAATCGACTGGCTGCTTGAGAACGGCAAGGTCAAATCGAAGAAGATCTCATTCAAAGAGTACATGAACGCACCCGCTTCATGAGATAATTACCGCTTATTGCGGTAGCAAACGGAAATAGACTATGAGCGCAACAGCATTGAACCTGGTACCGATGGTTGTCGAACAAACGGCTCGCGGCGAACGGGCCTACGACATTTACTCAAGGCTGCTCAAGGATCGTCTTATTTTCATTGTCGGCCCGGTCGAAGATCAGATGGCGAACCTGGTGGTGGCCCAGCTGTTGTACCTGGAGTCGGAAAACGCGAACAAGGACATTCACCTTTACATCAACTCGCCCGGCGGCGTCGTATCCTCTGGCCTGTCGATTTACGACACCATGCAATTCGTCAATTGCGACGTCTCGACGATCTGCGTCGGGCAGGCGGCCAGCATGGGTGCACTGCTGCTTGCCGGCGGTGCCAAGGGCAAGCGCTTCGCGCTGCCGCATTCACGGGTCATGGTTCATCAGCCAAGTGCCGGCTACCAGGGGCAGGTTACGGATATTCATATTCACGCCCAGGAAGTCCTGGAGCTGAAGCGCCGCTTGAATCTTATTATGTCAACCACACGGGTCAGACGATCGAGCAAATCGAGCAGGACCTCGAACGCGACAACTTTATGAGCGCTGAGGCGGCGCTCGAGTACGGGCTTATTGACACAGTATTGGCAAAAAGGCAGCAAATAGGCGACTCAGACGCGAAGTGAGTCGTTAAATATCAATGGCTTATAAGGTGACATGTCGCTTCCGAGACGTGCCGCTTTGCACCTCGAAAGAGCGCATGCTATATACAGACGCGAGTCTGTTAATCGGTTGTAACAGACTGATTTTTTTGGACGCAGAGGCCAATTCAGTATGAGTGACGATTCCCGCGGAAAGAATGAGGACGGTAAGCTTCTCTACTGTTCCTTTTGCGGCAAGTCCCAGCATGAGGTTCGCAAGCTGATCGCAGGACCGTCTGTCTTTATCTGCGATGAGTGCGTCGAGCTTTGCAACGACATCATTCGTGAAGAGCTCGAGGATACCGGCGACACCGCCCAGGACAAGCTGCCTAAGCCTAAGGAAATCAAGGACGTGCTCGACGAGTACGTGATCGGCCAGATGCGTGCCAAGAAGGTGCTGTCGGTCGCGGTCTACAACCACTACAAGCGTCTCAACGACCGCATCAACGAACGCAGCAAGGACGACATCGAGCTCGCCAAGAGCAATATCCTCCTGATCGGCCCGACCGGCTGCGGCAAGACCCTGCTGGCCGAGACGCTGGCGCGCCTTTTGAACGTGCCGTTCACGATCGCCGATGCCACCACGCTGACTGAGGCGGGTTACGTTGGCGAGGACGTCGAGAACATCATCCAGAAGCTCCTGCAAAAGTGCGACTACGACGTCGACAAGGCGCAGACCGGTATTGTCTATATCGATGAGATCGACAAGATTTCCAGGAAATCGGACAACCCGTCGATCACCCGCGACGTATCGGGCGAGGGCGTGCAACAGGCACTTCTGAAGCTGATTGAAGGCACTATCGCCTCGGTTCCGCCGCAGGGCGGTCGCAAGCATCCGCAGCAGGAGTTTCTGCAGGTCGATACCGGCAACATTCTGTTCATCTGCGGTGGTGCGTTCGCCGGGCTCGAGAAAATTATCCAGAATCGCTCGAGCAAGAGCGGCATCGGTTTCGTCGCTGACGTGAAAACCAGCGAGGACGAACAAAGCATCGGTGAACTGCTCGTGGACGTAGAACCGGAAGACCTGATTCGCTTTGGCCTGATCCCCGAGTTCGTCGGTCGCCTGCCGGTGGTCGCAACGCTCGAGGAGCTCGACGAAGACGCGCTGATCCGCATTCTGCTGGAGCCGAAAAACGCGCTGACCAAGCAGTACGGCAAGCTGTTCGAGATGGAAGGCGTTGAGCTGGAGTTCCGCGAAGACGCGCTGCGTGCGGTTGCCAAGAAGGCGATGGAGCGCAAGACCGGCGCCCGCGGTCTGCGGACGATTCTTGAAAACGTCCTGCTGGAGACGATGTACGACCTGCCGTCCTCAACGACCGCAAAGAAAGTGGTCGTCGATGAGGCGGTCGTTATTGGCGAGACCCAGCCCTACATCATTTACGAGTCGGACGAGCCGCCGACGGTCAATATTGAGCAGCCGCCACGACCGACCGGTTCTGACGGCGCTTAAGTCACGCGGGCTATCGGCCGATAGACTTTTTGTCTCCATTCCGCTTGAAATGCGGCCGAGAGGGCGCATCTCCACCTACACTGTATTGAAACGAGGTCGAATCTGGTGTCCGAGAAAGATCTAATCTCTTCAAATGACGAACTGCCAATCGACGACCTGTCGGGTGTTCCGGTATTGCCGCTCCGCGACGTTGTTGTGTACCCGCACATGGTCATTCCGCTGTTTGTCGGGCGCGAAAAATCCATCGTGGCGCTCAACAAGGCGATGGACGCGGGCAAACGAATTTTGCTGGTTGCGCAGGAAGCGGCCGACCTGGATGATCCGCAACCGTCTGATTTGTATGAGGTTGGGACGCTCGCAACCATTCTGCAGCTACTCAAGCTGCCGGATGGCACCGTCAAGGTGCTGGTTGAAGGTGGCGAACGCGCGCTGATCGATCGCTTTAACGTGGGCGATCATTTCTCGGCTGAGATCACGCTGCTTGGCGAAGAGGATCGACACGACGAACGCGAGATAGACGTTCTCGTGCGTTCTATCATTTCGCAGTTCGAGCAATACGTGAAACTCAACAAGAAGGTGCCGCCCGAGGTGCTGACCTCGCTGTCCGGTATTGATGAGCCCGGTCGCCTGGCCGACACCGTCGCCGCGCACATGGCGCTGAAGCTCTCGGAAAAGCAACGCATTCTCGAGATCCAGGACGTCAAGAGCCGACTCGAGCAGGTGCTCGGCATTATCGAGGGTGAAATCGATGTGCTGCAGATCGAGAAGCGCATCCGCGGCCGCGTCAAGCAGCAGATGGAGAAAAGCCAGCGCGAGTACTATCTGAATGAGCAGATGAAGGCCATCCAGAAAGAGCTCGGCGAGATGGAAGACGCCCCCAATGAGCTCGCCGATCTCGAGTCGAAAATCGAAAAAGCCGGCATGCCGAAAGAGGCGAAGGAAAAGGCAACGTCCGAACTCAACAAGCTCAAGCTCATGTCGCCGATGTCAGCCGAAGCGACCGTTGTTCGAAACTACGTCGACTGGCTGGTCAAGGCGCCGTGGAAGAAACGCAGCAAGGTCTTCAAGGACCTGAAGAAGGCCGAAGACGTGCTCGAGGCCGACCACTATGGTCTCGAGAAAGTGAAGGAACGCATCCTTGAATATCTTGCCGTGCAGCAGCGCGTGAAGAAGCTCAAGGGGCCGATCCTGTGCCTGGTCGGGCCGCCGGGCGTTGGTAAGACCTCGCTGGGCCAGAGCATCGCGCGGGCTACCAACCGCAAGTTCGTACGCATGTCCCTTGGCGGCGTGCGTGACGAAGCGGAGATTCGCGGGCATCGTCGTACCTACATCGGTTCCATGCCTGGCAAGATCATCCAGAACCTGTCCAAGACCGGCGTGCGCAATCCGCTGTTCCTGCTCGACGAAATTGACAAGATGGCCATGGACTTTCGCGGTGATCCGTCATCGGCGCTGCTCGAGGTGCTCGACCCGGAGCAGAACTCGACGTTTGCCGATCACTATCTCGAGGTCGATTTTGACTTGTCAGACACGATGTTCGTCTGCACGGCGAACAGCCTGAACATTCCGGCGCCCTTACTGGATCGTATGGAAGTTATTCGTATTCCGGGTTACACCGAAGACGAAAAAACCAACATCGCGCTCAAGTACCTGGTGACCAAGCAGCTCAAGGAAAATGGTCTCAAGACAACCGAGCTCAAGATTACCGAGAGCGCGGTGCGCGACATCATCCAGCATTACACACGTGAGTCCGGTGTCCGAAACCTCGAGCGCGAGATATCAAAGATCTGCCGCAAGGTGGTGAAATCCCTGCTGCTCAAGCCGCGCACCAGCCGCGTCCTGGTGACGCCGAAGAGCATGGAAAAGTACCTCGGTGTGCGACGCTTCCGCTACGGCAAAGCCGAGGACAACGATCAGGTAGGGCAGGTGACGGGGCTTGCCTGGACCGAGGTCGGTGGCGAACTGCTGACCATCGAGGCCGCGGTCGTACCGGGCAAAGGCAAACTCACGCACACCGGCCAGCTGGGCGAGGTGATGACCGAATCCATCCAGGCCGCAATGACCGTCGTGCGCAGTCGTTCCACTGTTCTTGGCATCGACGAGGACTTTCACCAGAAAGTCGATGTGCATATTCACGTGCCGGAAGGGGCCACGCCGAAGGACGGTCCGAGTGCGGGAGTTGGCATGTGCACGGCACTGGTGTCTGCTTTAACCGACATCCCCGTAAAGAGCGATGTAGCGATGACCGGCGAGATCACTTTGCGAGGCGAAGTGTTGCCCATTGGCGGCCTCAAAGAGAAGCTTCTTGCGGCGCATCGAGGCGGCATCGGCAAGGTACTTATTCCGGAAGAAAACGAGAAAGATCTGGCGGAAATACCGAAGAACATCAAGGACAAGCTGACCATTGTTCCAGTGAAATGGATAGACGAGGTCATGGAGCATGCCCTGGTGCGTCAGCCGTTGCCGGAGGCCAAATCGAAGGACGCTGAAGCGGACTCGAAATCACCCTCGGATGAGCAGAAAAAAGAGGGCGTCGTTCGCCCGCACTAATGCCCTGAAACCCCCGCCGTTTAAGGATATTTGACGGTATTTATGCCAGTTGGTATAAGTCCCGCAGCTTAGGGCGCTCGCAATGCGCCACGAGTAGCGATTCAGCGGATGGGCGTCGGTGGGGGAGCTCGCTGGGTTGATGACATTTCTTTCAATCAATCTGCAAGGGTGAAAGCATGAACAAAGGTGAACTAATTGACGCGGTTGCAAGTGCTGCTGGGCTGTCACGCGCTGATGCAACCAAGGCTGTCGATGCGGTACTCGACAGCATCACTGGAACGCTTTCCAAAGGCGGTTCGGTTTCTCTCGTAGGCTTCGGAACGTTTGCTGTCAAAGCCCGTGCGGCTCGTGCCGGACGTAACCCGCGCACTGGCGAAACGATCCAGATCAAGGCGAGCAATGTGCCCGGGTTTAAGGCTGGCAAAGGCCTGAAGGATGCCGTAAACTAGCGCGCCCTTCGGGGCAGCAGGCTCCGCAATAGCTCACGGTTGGCGGGAAAATGCCTGCTGAGTGTGTGTTCTGGGTGCTTAGCTCAGCTGGTAGAGCATCGCCCTTACAAGGCGAGGGTCGGCGGTTCGATCCCGTCAGCACCCACCAGATTCGGAGCGGTAGTTCAGTTGGTTAGAATACCGGCCTGTCACGCCGGGGGTCGCGGGTTCGAGTCCCGTCCGCTCCGCCAATGATAAGAAAGGCCTTGGGCCCATGGCGGGTCCAGGGCTTTTTTTATGGCCGGAGCCGGGACGAGAACCCGCTACAAAACGAAGTTTTGGACGCACGAAGTGCGCCCGCAGGGCCGCCGCAAGGCGGTCAACCGGGTTTGACAAATCGCGCCGCAGGCCGATTTGGACGCACGTAGTGCGCCCAACTCTTTCCGTCTATCTATTGGCCTGCCGAGCCGCGTCCGATAGAATGCCTCGCCTCATTGCCTGCCCGTTACCCTTTAGTAACCAAGACACCTAAATCATGCTGCAGAAGATCCGCGAAAAATTCACCGGCTGGATTGCAATCTCCATCCTCGCTCTTATCGGCTTCTCGTTCGTTTTTGTCGGCCTGAATTACAGCTTCATCGGCCAGAGTTACGCGGCCAAGGTCGATGGCGTGGATATCAGCGTGGCGCAATTCGAGAATACCTACCGCGACCAGCTGCAAAGAAATCCCCAGATTGCGCAGTTGCCGGCGGAATTCAGGCAACAGCTGCGCCGTAATATTATCGAGCAGCTTGTCCAGCAGCGCGTTATCGACAATTACCTCGACAAGGCCGGGTATCGCATCAGCGATGAGCAGGTAACGGCGATGATCCAGCGCACGCCCGACTTCCAGGTCGACGGCCGCTTTGATATCGACACCTACCGCATGCTGCTGGCACAGTCAGGTTACGATCCCGCACGTTTCGAGGCGGCGCAGCGCCTGTCCTTGCGACGCGATCAACTGCAGCGCGCCATTCGCGGATCCGCGCTCGTTACCCCGGGGCAGTACCGTCGCTATCTGAATCTCGTGGCGGAACAACGGCTGGTAACGCTGGCGACCATCGACGCGGCCGCAGTTGACGCTGACGTCGATGTCA
Source organism: uncultured Gammaproteobacteria bacterium (assembly GCA_963807845.1). Taxonomy (GTDB): domain Bacteria; phylum Pseudomonadota; class Gammaproteobacteria; order Steroidobacterales; family Woeseiaceae; genus UBA1847. The sequence goes on along the minus strand of CAWEDS010000015.1, from coordinate 1,689 downwards.
ACGACGAAATGATTGCCAGCTACTACGAGGACAACCCGACGCTGTACCGTCTGCCGGAGTCGGCCGACATAGAATATGTCGAGATAGCGCGTAGCGACGTGGCGGCAACGGTCGATATCAGCGAGCAGGCGTTGCAGGACTATTACGAGATGAACGAAGATCGCTACTTGCAGGATGAGCAGCGACAGGCTCGCCACATCCTGATTCTTCATGGCGACGACGAAGCAGCGGCAGAGTCTCGCGCTCGCGAGTTACTCGCGCGCGTACAGGCTGGCGAGTCCTTCGAGGCGCTTGCTCGGGAGTATTCCGAGGACGGCGGTACGGCAGAGCAGGGGGGTGACCTCGGTGTGCTGACTCGTACCCAGCTGCCCGGTGAGCTCGGTAGCGCGATTTTTTCAATGAGCGACGGAGAAATTCAGGGGCCGGTGCAAACCGACTTTGGTTTTCACGTGATCCGCCTCGACCGAATTCTTGAACGCGGGCCCCTACCCCTGGACCAGGTGCGTGGCGAACTCACGGCAGAGCTGCAGGATCTTGAGGCCGAAAGCCTGTTTCGCGATCTGGAACGCAAGTTGTCCGACGCGTTGTTCGATGCGACCGATATTCGTGCCCTGGCCACGGCAGCTGATACTGAGGTCAAAGCAGTTGCAGGATTTACGCGGCTTGGCGGCGAGCCTTTCGGTGCTAACCAGGCCGTGATCGACGCGGTGTTCGACGAGTCGGTCGTCGATGGCGGGCTCCTGTCGCCGATCGTTGAGCTTGATGCCAATCGATCCGCGGTGTTCACCGTCACGAAACACACGGAGGCGTCGCGCCAGCCACTCGATGCGGTCCGCGACACGATCGCGGCAACGCTTCGTGCACAGCAGGCAGAATCGCTGATGGACGAAAAGGCCGAGCAGATGCTGGCGGCACTGGCGGCGGGAGCGGAATTTGCAGCGGCGGCACAAGATGTCGGTGCGAGCGTAGCGGCGCCCGTCGCAATGTCGCGCGATGCAGAGGATGTAGACCAGGCCGTGGCCGTGGCGGTGTTTACCGCGCTCAAACCCGCTGAGGGCGAGCCTACGACCGGCAGCATCCGCAATAGCCAGGGTGGCTTCACGGTATTCAAGATAGACGCCGTTATTCCGGGCCGGCCCGAGTCGATACCGCTTGCCGAGCGCGATGCGGGCAAGCTGCAGCGAGCGGACCAATCCGGTATTGGCGATTTCGTCGCGTTCGTGCAAGCACTGCGCGCCGCCGCGGACGTGGACATCAACGAGGACGCGCTGGCCGCACAAGACCTCTTCCAGTAAGTTCCTCCCGATACTAAAAACACCACCGCGGCTTCAGGCCGCAACGGGGGAGCTGTCAATTGCCGATTATTGAGCATTGCCTGCCAACGCCGGCGCGCTTCTGCATAAGCTGCCACTTTTGCCTCGGTGAGATTGCCGGGCTGACGAGAATTCCGGTAAAGAAGTCCGCTGCCATGGGTTCGAACGTATCGTTGAGATACGCAATAAGGCGCTACAGGCCGGGATGTAACGCTGCATTGTAAGGTAGCGATCGAACCCTGCCCGCACCGCGGCAGGGATCCGTGGATCCCGCGTGGATCAGCTGGCAAGACCTACGAGTTTGACGCGGACTCCGCCGAGCGGTGCGGCAGATGTACTTCCTCGACGATTCCGGCATCGGGATCGTTAAAAATCT
>CAWEDS010000014.1:0-68111 GCA_963807845.1 uncultured Gammaproteobacteria bacterium | reverse complement strand
CCGATCGCTGGCGTTGCCATGACCCCGATCGGCCGGTGGACCGCCACAGCACTTGTAGTCGTTGTACCGACAGCTGTTGGTCACCCTGGGACGGTCCGCCCTGTTTCATGTCGATGGCTGCAACTGGTCAACCAGGCGTCGCCATTCGGCGCGGGGAAAGACCCGTAACCAAACAGGTGTGCACCACCGCTGTCAAAGACGTTGCCGTAAACAAGCCACCCGTCGCCGGCTAACGCGCCTGGGTCGGTCTGATTGAGGCTCTCGAAGTCCTGACTGTAGGGTGCGAGTGGCGCGCGACGGCGTCACCGCGGTCAGAAACGCAAGAAAACACGTCAAAGAGAATAAAGCACGACGCAAAACGGTTGCCCTGCCAGTTGCTGGTTGCTCGGCTCCGAACCGCTGTCACGTTCCTCGGGTAAGCAAGGCTCGCGCAATTAGTTCGGGTAACTTGGAGCGGACGCCTGTCCATTGGTGAACGGATTGGACCGATCTCGATTTAGACCGAGTATACAGAACGATCAGCGAAAAATCGCGGACAGAAACAATGCAGATCGATTTATGCACATGTCGGGAAGAGTTAAAAAGTTAACACCGGCACGAAATACACGGGCACGAAATACACGCGGACAGAAGCAGTGCTGATCGATTTGTGCACCTGTGGCGAAAAGTTGAAAAGTTAACACCGGCACGGAATACCGGACCAATCCCTACGGGCGCAAAAACGGTGTCCCGGCACTCAGGCCGGAACACCGCCGTTCTTCCTGGCGTCAAAACCGTGGCACGACACCGCGGTTCGACCCTGATTTACCCAAAATTACTTACGGACTGGTGACCGAAACGTTATCGATAGTAGCGTCCGAAAGGCAATCAGTCACGCCCCGCAGACACCGTTAAACTGCAGCGTTACGCCTCCACTCACATCCGGACCGACAGTGATCGGGAACGGACCGGCAGTGGTCCATGCGGCCGGGATCGGATCGCCGTTATTGACTATAGGGTCGGTATCGCTGACGCCACCGCCACTGAACCTCGGAGAAAAGCACAACGTTGAAAACGCCGCCGTTGGCAGCCGTGCCCTTCCAGTCGAATGTCACCGTGACCTGGCTGCCCGGTGTAACCGTCCCGATGCCAATGTTGGCCTGCTTCAGAGTCGGGTTGCCGGGTGCGGGTACGTCTTGAGCTTTGATGTTAATCGCCGAACCACCGCCATTGCCCATGACAATCGTGAACGTTCCACTGTTGTCGAACGTTGTCCAGCCAGTCAAATCGCCAGTCTCGACATCGCCATTGGTCGTGAGTTCCACAGCCGGGCCGACAACCGGACAGCCTTCGCCTTCGCACGAGTCGTTGATCAGCGTGGCCTTCGCACCCGCCTCAACAGAAAAATCTGACACGTCTATTTTCTTCGAAATCACGCGCAGATCACCGCCGGGGGCCGTCACCTGTGTAGTCGAACTCACGGTAACGGAGTCCCTTGCAGCACAGGTTTTCTCGCCAGAGACCGTGGCTCCCGCAAGCGCGGCGTCAGCGCCATCATTGGGAACGTCGCACCCGTTGTCGGCAACAAGCGGTTGGCTGTCGTATTGTCAAGAATGCCGTCGTTGTCATCATCCGGGTCAGCGCAATTGAAGACGCCGTCGTTATCCGTGTCGACCACGCCGAGCGCGGCCGGCGTGCCGAAATCGATGTTGTCGACGAAGTTGCCCGAGGGCTCGAAATTCGAGGCCGTGCTTGAATAGCCAAACTGGAAGGTCTGCCCGGCGGTACCGCCAGGGATAGTCAACACAACGCAGTAGGTTCCCCATGTAGCCGGCAGGCTCGTCATATCGAGGGTCTGGATACTCGACTGGAAGAAGGGGGCGGGTATGAACGTCTTCATGAACCAGTTGGCCGTCGTGTTACCCCCAATATTGCCTTTCTTGGCATCGAAGCGGACCACATAAGTCTGGTTTTCATCAGCCGATGTCAGAATTTGTTCTTGGTACACGTTGGCTTCGACCTTATCGGTGCCGTTACCGTGACCCTGATCATCTTCCGGTGGATCTCCCAGGTCGCAACAGTTGTAATTGTTGAAAACGGTCAGCTGCTGAGTTTCCTGTGGCGCCCCTCCCTCGCCGGCGACGATCCTCGAAAACGCGGCACCACCATCCACATTCGGGGCGGGATCGGGGCCGAAACCAAACTGTAACCGCCACCACCGTCGAAGACGTTGGTGAACGCCAGCCATCCATCATTGCTAAGCGCCGCGGGATCGGCCACACCGAGCCCCTCGAAGTCCTGCGCGTATGGCGCAAGTTGCGGGGGCGGTGGCGGAACGTAGACCCGCGCTGACACGACCTGCGGCGATCCGTCCAGTATTGGCGGAAGCTCAACAAAAACCCCGGCAAAGAAGTCCCCGCCGCTCCGCAGGATGTTTTCAATGCATTGCCATCTCCAGCGCCTGGGTCAACAGGATCAGGAATCCCGATCGAAGTGCCTTCAGCACCATTGCCATGGAATCCCCCGAACGTTGGCGCCGTCGCATCGAATGTTTCCGCAACGGCACCCGCCTGACCGGTGTACTCAATATTATCGACAGAGTAAGTCTTGCCCGGCGGGGCATCTACGTTGCCTATGTTTGGAAGCAACACGAACCGGCCACAATTCGTCCCACTGGCCGTCAGCGTCCATGTCACGGTCTGCCAGCCCGTTTCCGGTACGGTGCCGCCGTCAGCACCCACCTCTACAGCGCAGGCAGCGCCGCCACCCGTCGGTTCGATCTTGGCATTGAAGGCGATCTGCCCCCACGAAGGCGTCGCGATCATTAATGACGCAGCAATACAAACGCAGCTTAAGAAAATGCGGTTAAAAGACATGTTGAACTCCCTGAAGTAAAATACGCAGTTCTGTAACCGCGATTTCTATGCTTGCGCCGTTGGGCGACGCTCGTTTTTTATTCGGTGGCCCGGAGCCAGTCGTATTCAGCGGGTGAGCCGCTTCGGGCGGTCTTGAATTCTGGACTGAGTATACATGATTGGTTAAGTCGGGTTAGCAGAACCTTCTTTACATAACACGCCTGCGCTCATCGGGTTACGTACTGCTCGATACAGACGTCGGCAGAGTCAACGTAAACGGTACGACCACCCTTATTATATAGACAGCCCACCTGTTATAAAGACAGCCCACCTGAAAGGATCTCGCCTTATATGGACAGCCCGCCTGAAAGGATCTCGCCGGTCCGCAGTTCAAAGAACGTTTTACGATGGCAGCGGCAAAAATACACGGCAGACGAAAGTCATCACCGTGGAAGGCGCAAGTTTTTCGTCGGCGACACCGTCGAACTGGCGCTGGATTGGGGCCAACGCCTGCAATACGGGCGCATGCGTGCGTCTTTTGGATTCGCTGGTGCCAGACTCGAGGAAGGCTGTCGGCGCTGAGAAAAGCCGTCTCTATATTGACCTCATCAGATAATCAAACAGGCCGGGCCCCACGTAGGCCCGGCCTATCTGTTTGCTGCAGCCATGGCGCATGCCGCGCGCTCCAACGGGCCCGTGTTTTTTACAGAGACGTCGCGCGCCGACCAGTGCCTTCAGACGGGCGTGCAGCTGCCAGGAAAATTGCCTGCCGTGAAGCTGCCACCGATATTCACGCCGTCGGCAAAAATCACGGCCGGCGCATTCACGCTAATGCTGCTGCCGGCGGCGGTAAAGTTCGGGCCAACCGTTGCGCTTATGGCCGCATCGCGAACCTGAGGTGACGAGGTCTCGAGCTTGCGGTTCGCAAGGACCTGTTCGGCGGGACAGACAGTGGCTGGTCCAAGCGTAACGTTGTCGTAAACGTTCCCGGAAGCCACAAAGTTCGTTGTCGTGCTGGCGTATCCAATCTGAAACTTGTGACCCAGAATTGCCGCGTCGAGATCAAGCTCAATACCGTACGTGGACCATTCAATCGGCAGGTTTGTCGTGTCGATCGAAATGAAATTCGACAGCGCAAAGCCAGCATTGGGATCCAGCGTTTTTATGAACGCGATTGCGGTTGTAGGAGCAGCTATATCGCCCATTTTCGCGTCGAATCGAAACAGGACACGGGTACCGGCTGCTGCGCCGACAATATCCTGTTCCTGGTAGACGCTGGCTTCAACAAGGTTTCCGGCCGTGTGATTCACGGTGTTGTTGTAATCGTTAAAGACCACCAACTGCTGGTCGCCCTGAGGTACACCGCCCTGCCCCGTAACCACGTTGGAAAAAGCAGCACCATCCGGGCCTTTGTTGGGGGCCGGAAAAGGACCGTAGCCATTGGTTCCGCCGCCCGCGAAGAACTCGGTACCGAATACCAGCCAGCCGTCGGCAGACAGCGCCGTGTTGCCGGCTGCCGAAACTGGATCAAGCGCCTCGAAATCCTGGCTGTAAGGCGCTATCTGACCCCACGCGAGCGGAGTGGCAAGCACCAGGAAAACGCAGACGATGGTGATGAAAAGACGGTTTAGCCTCATAACAGTGTGCCTCCAGTTCTTAAAATGAAAAGGTCACCCTTTCCAAGATAATTATTTAGTTAAGTCAGGTATTTAGTGATCCCGCGATACTCAATCACTCGGGCATTCATCACGACCTTGTCGCTGTTTCCCTTGTTTTCCAAGGGAAAATGCTGTCCGAAAGCGATTCCCAAGCGAGGGTTCAGACTATTCTATTGCGCAAGAAAAAGCGACTCCGGGGTCCTGTTTCGACACGCTTCGGACATTAAGTTAAATCAACAGCTTTGTATTCCACTGAACCTGAAAGGCGTTGCTTCAGGAGCGACTATTTTTTCGCCTGCCGTGGCCGCGTCTGAGGTTTCGCTTTAACTCGCCAGGAACAGCGCGGGCGCCCGGCCTACCCCCGCGGCATTACGCAAAACGGGTCTTCGTCGGCCGGCCGTTTGCTATGCTGTTTCCCGCAAGCCCCATCACGAGGACCCGGCATGCCAGCAGTAAGAAAGACCTATTACGAGGACAGCTACCAGAAACGACTCACGGCGACAGTCACGGCTATCGATGGCGATTGGATCGAGTTCGACCAGACGATCTTCTACCCGATGGGCGGCGGGCAACCTGGCGACACGGGCAGCGTAACGGGACCCGATGGTCAAGCCCACACCGTGCTCGACACCCGCAAAGGCGACACGCCCGACCGGATAAAGCACCAGCTCGAGTCCAGCGAACATGGACTGCGCGTCGGCGACCCCGTCGAATTGAAACTGGAGTGGGAACGGCGCTACAAGCACATGCGGATGCATACCTGCATGCATCTTTTGGGTTCGCTGATTCCGGTACCGGTGACCGGCGGCTCAGTGGGTGCCGACAAGAGCCGCCTGGACTTCGACCTCGGCGAGCACCAGCTCGACAAGGAAGATCTCAACGTCCGTATTAACGCGCTCGTTGCAGAGGCGCATCCGGTCATTTTTGGCACGATCACCGAAGCAGAACTCGACGCGCGTCCGGAACTGGTTCGCACGATGTCGGTGCAGCCGCCAAGGGGCGCAGGCGACATTCGCACCGTACGAATTGAGGGCGTCGACTTTCAGCCCTGCGGTGGCACCCATGTCGGCAACACGCGCGAAATTGGCACCGTTCGAATCAGCAAGATCGAGAACAAGGGCAAACGCAATCGGCGTGTCCATATCCTCCTCGAGTAAATTACGCACCGCCTCGGATGGTTTCGAAACGCCTCGAGCGGGCCTCGTGGTTTCGAGACCACGAGCTGAACTCAGAGCGGCTATTGTGGTCTACCGACTTTGAACCCGGAGCTCTTAATGCCGACCGCCCGTGCCGCCTTGCTCGCCCTGCTTGTCACAACCCAGGTGACGGCGACGGCTCGCGTGGCGTTACGGACGCAAACGGACATCCCGGGCGCCACTCTGCGTATCGAGGTGCGGCAGCCGGTCAGCGACGACAAGGCCGAGGAACTCGTCGAGTGGCTGCAGGCGGCATCCCGTCAGGTCACCCTCGCCTATGGCCGCTTCCCGAATCCGTCGCCACGCATCGTGGTTATTCCATCGGCCAGCCGTTCATGGGGCGGCAGTTCGCCCGTGCCGTTCGGGCGCGTAACGCGCGACGGCGAAGAGCGCATCGAGCTGTACGTTAATACCGAGAGGCCTATCGAGGAGTACTACGACGACTGGACGGCGACGCACGAATTCAGCCACCTGATGCTGCCTTACCTGGACGATACGCATCGCTGGATATCCGAAGGCTTCGCGAGCTACTACCAGAACGTGCTGATGTCCCGGGCCGGTCGCTACACGCCAGAACGCGCCTGGCAAAAACTGCACGCAGGCTTTGAACGCGGACGCGCGTCACGCCCGGATCTCTCGCCCAACGAAGCCGCGCTGGCGGGCGTTCGACGCGCCAGGATGAAAATCTACTGGAGCGGTGCCGCTGTCGCGCTGCTCGCCGACGTCGAACTCCGCGAGCGCTCCGGCGGCAAAGAATCGCTCGATATCGCACTGGGTCGCCTGCAGCACTGTTGCCTGCCATCCACCCGCACCTGGAGCGGAACGGAATTGTTCGCGAAAGCTCGACTCGCTGGTCGCCGAGCCCGTGTTCATGCCCCTGTACGAGCGTTACGCCGACAGCGCCGCCTTTCCGGACGTGGCCGATGCGCTGGCGCGACTCGGCATCGCGGTCGACGACGAGGTCGTTCACCTGCAGCCCGGCGCGGACCTCGCGCTGATGCGTGAGGCCATCCTGCGCCCGGCGCCACTGTAAGGCGGAAACTACCTATCGGCTTCAACGGTTGATAGTGCCAGACTGACAAGTCAATCAAGAGGAGAATGAGCCATGAACGCCAAACTCCTGCTCGGTGTTGTCGTTTGCGCAGTGAGCGCCCAGCTGACCGCATGCGGCCGCGACACCGTCAGTTTTTCCGAAGACATCCAACCCATACTGAATGCAAGCTGCGTCAGCTGTCACAGCGGCGCTGTTGATGCCGATGAAGTCACCATGGGCGAAGGCGCCTACGCCAGCGGATTGAGCGTCGCTGACTATGAAGGCGTAATGGCAGGAACAAGTCTCGGACCGATGGTCGTGCCGGGCAGCAAGGAATCCAGTTCCCTCTACCTGGTTGTCGCCGGCAAGACGGACCCCGCAATCCACATGCCCCCGCATCATGACGAGTCCTGGGCCGAAGGGCGCGGCGCGCCGCTGTCCGCCCGGCAGATCGAGATGATGGGCGCCTGGATCGATCAGGGAGCGAAAAACAACTAGGCCGGTACGGTCGCTGCGACCCGTGTTGTCGCGCCACCCGAACCGTTCGCCGAATGGTGGGCATTACCGCAGTCGCCTCACGGCAGATCGTTAGCCTAGTGCGGCTTTCGATCCTCGTCGGGCAGTGAAAAAAACTGCAGGTCGCCGAAGCCGGCTGTCGATCTCCGTGCACTTGCCGGCGGGCTCAGCCTTCAGACAATCGGCGATGCGATGGGCCTCGTCGACATAGTGCTTGTAAAGCTGGCGCCGCAGTTGCAGCGACAGTATGGCGGGTTCGCCGCCGTCGATACTCAAGGCTTCGTCAAGCGAGAAACTGGGTAACGTTGAGGCACCATGTTTGTGCGACCACGTCCCGGTGGCAAGCTCGAAATCGTAGAGCTTCAGGAACAGGTGGCCTGCGTTCGCCATGAAATGCACGGCATCGATAACGTAGTCGGCCTCTGCATCATCCATTACCCAGTGCAAACCGATGCGACACCATCCCGGTTTCATCCCGCAATGTCCTTGCTGCACCGCGGAGCGATAGCGCTCGGAGGTATCTTCGTCGATATCGAGCAGCCGGTGGCCATAGGGTCCGGCACACGAACAACCGGCGCGCGATTGAATGCCGAACAGGTCGTTGAGCAGCGCCGTAATGAACTTGTGGTGCAGGTACTTGCCGTTCGCATCCTTGATGTTGAAGGAGATAATACCGACTCGGCTGCTGGGGTCCGGATTGCCGAGTACCTCGATGTTTTCATTCCCGCCCCAGCTTTTCATCGCCCGATCGGTCAGTTCGTGCTCCCGGGCGTTGATCACGTCCACGCCAACGGCATCCTTGATCTGGAACACCAGCCCGGCCTTCAGCGTCTGCAGCACGCCCGGCGTGCCTGCCTTTTCACGTTCCTCGATATGGCTGATGAAATCCTGGTCGTTCAGGCCGACATAGTCGACCGTGCCGCCCGCGCTGACGCTCGGCGGTAACGCCCGGTTGTAGATGCGCTCGTTGAAAACCAGCACGCCACTGGAACCCGGTCCGCCGAGAAACTTATGCGGCGAGATGAAGACGGCGTCGATACTTGGGTCCTCGTCGCCAACGGCGACGGGGTTCATGTCAATGTCGACATACGGTGCGCAGGCGGCGAAATCGAAACACGCCATGGCGTCGTACTGGTGCAGCAGGCTCGCTATTCGTTTGACATCCGAGCGTATGCCGGTGACGTTGGAGGCGGCCGAAAACGAACCGATCCGTTTCCTGTTCTGGTAGCGCGGGTCCTGCAGGAGTTCCTCGAGATGAGCGAGGTCGATGTGCCCGGTTGCGTCCAGCCGCACCTGCACGGTTGTCACGACCGACTGCCGCCAGGAGATTTCATTGGAATGGTGCTCGTACGGACCAATGAACACGACAGGCTGTACTTCCCGCAGCGTCTCGCGAAGCGTGCGGGTATCGATTCCGGGAGAGAGGCGCTCCAGTGCCTTGTCGATCGTCTCGCGCGTCGCCGGCGCCAGCGCGACACCGACAATCTGCTGCAGCTTGTCGATCGCGCCTGTCGCCCCGGTGCCGCAGGCGATAATGCGCCCCTCGGGGCCGGCATTGACGGAGTCCTTGATCGCCTCCTCCGCCTCATGCAGGAGTTGACTCATGCTGCGGCCGGTGATGTCGTCTTCGGTATGCGTATTGGCGTAGACCCGTTGCAGGCTCTGCAGATACGACTCGACGAAGCGCAGGCAACGTCCCGACGCGGTATAGTCGCAGTAGACCATCAGGCGCTCCCCGAACGGCGTCTCGAAGGTCGAGTCCACGCCGACGATTTGTTGTCGGAGATACGCAGGATCAAGTACAGTTTTACTCATCTGGCAATTATGCCTTATTTGTGGAACAACGCAGTGTGATGCATGGCTAAAAAGCTGAAAAATGAGAAAGCGCTGTTAGCCGAAGCGCTACGCCTGGTGCTTGACGACGCCGTAAAACGCGGCATCGTCGAAGTCGAAGCAACGGATTCGCACGACCTTAAGGTTGAGTACGCGTATCGCCTGCTGGTGCATGACAAGGCCATCGCCGCGTTACCACCGGATCAGCTCAGCCTGCCGGCCATGCGCCACCGGCTGGCCATGTGGGTCACACACCAGCTGCCACCCGGGCACGCACTCCTGAAATAGCCTCCGAGGCTACTGATCCTCGATCGCAGCCTCGATGGAGTTGGCAATTTTCGCCGGCACGCCAACATTGGCCGTGAAAGCCCGGTAGCCGGAATCCCAGAAGTACAGCTGCATGCGCCACATCTGGCCATAGTGAACGACGTGCGTCTCACCGCCCTCGGTGAATATCAGCACATCCGTTGGCAGCGCCGCAACATGATCGACACCCGGGAAAGGCGAGGCGTCGCTTTTCGAATCCCCGCGGAAGCGAGAGTTGATGCGAATCATCTTATCTTCAATATACGGGTTCGTGAGCCCGATGTAGGCGGCGTTGTCGCCGAGGCGCACCTCGGCAACGGCTTCCCAGCCCACTGAGTCTGACGCATCACTCACGGCACCGGCGTTTAGTCGGGTAAGGACTTTCTCGGACCGTGGCATCGAAGCCGCCACTGGTGTCGACGTCGATGGGCAGCTGGCTTTTCCTCAAAGGTGCGGAACTTCGCCATCATGCGCGCCGGACCGTCGCCCTTGAATTTTCGATAGTGCTTCTCCGAGCGCATCGGTTCTTGCTGCCTGGCAAGTGCCACCCCGGGCAGCGTTGCAGCAATGCCCCGAATTCTGTCCGCCGCACTGCGAGCCGCCGCGACCAGCGCCGTGTAATTGGGCGAATTCGCATAAAACAGCATCGCATGCGCAACCGGGCTTGCCATGTTGACATACGTCTTTTGCTCGTCCCCCTGTGTATAGACGGCAAGGCGCAAGACCTGGGCAGAAACAGTGCGTGGCGACTCCGTTGCAGCGGCCTCCGCATAAACTGGATCGGTCAGAACGAAGACCTGCGCCTGATGCTTGCCGTCGGGCACGCGAACCGGGTGCGAGGCGTGTAGCTGCAGCGCGGAATCCTGCAGGGCAGATTCGAGGGCCGCCGTCGTCTCGGCGAACGATTGCGACGACTCGAGAATAGTTTCGAAAATACCGACACGTTCATTTGCCGCAAACGAAAGCGGCGCTGAAATCAGCGCCGCAATCGTAACAACGGCCATCCAATACCTGGCCTTCATGCTTGTCTCCTAAAATCTGTACGCGACTTCAAACTCGAGCTGGCTCATTTCCAGCTTGATCGACTGCGTCGGGTCGAATGCGCTTTGGCCGGTCACGGATTTCTCCGGCGCGTACATAAACGAGAAGTTCCACTCGCCACCCATCGATGCTTTACGTGTCAGACCAAACGTTACGTGCTGCTCCATGACGCCGGGCGCGAGGATATTAAACAGCACGTCCGCCGTCTGCACCGGCTGCTCGCCGTAGCTGTAACCGAAACGCCACGTGTTCATCTCGTCCTGTCGCCATTCGAAGCCGAGTTTGAACGTCGTCATGTCATCCCAGCCAAAACCCGCACCATTTGCGCCACCGAGGCAGCTCTCGATATCCGTGCCACCGGGAACGGCCGGGCAAGAGAACAGGTTTGCCATCGGGTTGCCGACGGAGTCCACATCGCTAAACGCGGTTTGTTCAATATCGAAATTTATCCGTAGCGCGTCTGTCGCAACGAACGAGATTCCAGCCTTGATGCTGGATGGAATATCGAAGCCCCCTGCTTCTGCATACAGGTCGGCGTAGTCGTCGAATTCGCCCATCGACATTTTGGACTGGTAGGAAAGACCGACGCTAACAGCGTCGGAGAGTCCGGCCCAGATACCGAACGTGACACCCCAGCCAACCGACATGTCGTGGCCATTGTTGCTCAGCGACGTCGGCAGGGTGCATCCGCCGGTCAGCGGATCGAAGGTCGAAATACAGGTCTTCGAAACCGCCTGGAAGGTTTGCACGCCGTTCGCCTCAAACATCTGCACGGCAAATACCGGCCCGATGCCCCAGGCGAATTTGTCGCCGTACATTGCAGAGTAATTAACGTTCAGGAAAGCCTGCGACAGGTCAACGCCCGCTTTTCCGGCGCAGTAAGGTCCCGGGCCTGTTGCCGGCGGTTCTGCCAGCTGCGGGTTGCCGCCGCAGAAATAGGACGTCGCCGTCAGGTTGCCATTGTCCCAGTCCGTGTTCATGCCACCGCGGCCGTAGAACGCAGCCGTGATGTTGGCACCGTTCGCCAGGCTCCAGTTCTTGGCAACAAAGGGAATCGGGAAGAACTCGCTGCTGCTGTTGTACTCGCCCGGAAGTATCGTATGGGACGGCAGGAACACGTTGTTGGCAGGATCGATCGGAATCAAGTTGCCGTTCAGCTGACTGGGGCCCGCGGTAAAGCTGCGGCGCGGGCTGAAAATAGAGAGTCCCGCCTCCCAGTTGTCGTCGACAAACACGCCGAGAGCGGGATTCGACGCCGTCATGATAGCGCCCATATCCGCGTTCGAACCGACGCCGGTACCCGCCATGCCTTTCGACTGCGTGCCAACACCGTGCGTGAAATATCCGTTGGTCGCAAACGCCGACGCGCTAAACGCGAACAGACCCATTGCCAGCAGCGAAGCTGCGGCTCTCGTGGTTTTCAGTTTCATCATTTCTCTCCCTGCTTTTCGCAGAAAACTTCATGTAAGGTTTGCATAACGCGGGGGGCGTCGTCGCCGGCCAGCGAGTAGCTGACGGACTGTGCCTTTTTCCGCGACTTCACAATTCTTTCGCGCCGCAGCACGGCAAGGTGCTGGGACAGCGCCGACTGGCTGAGTCCGAGGATGTCCTGCAGTTCGCTGACGGTCTTCTCGCCTTCCGATAACTGGCAAAGGATCATCAGGCGCCATTCGTTCGCCATCGCCTTCAGCAGTTCGACCGCGTGAGCCGCCATGTCGTGCAGCTCCGCCATTTTCTCAGAGTCTTCAGGCATCACGTTTTTCGCAGCGTGCGCCATTACTCGCAGCCCCCGAATCCCTCGGAGTCCATTTTGGCTTCGTACGGTGCCGTCACGGCGTCGCCCGTGACCAGCGTTCCTTTCACCGAATCCCAGTCTTCGGGCTTTAATATCAGCAGCCAACCGGCCTCGTAAGGGTCGTCGTTGGCGATGCTGGGTTCGTTGACCATGGCGTCATTGACCGCCACGACCTCGCCGCCGGCCGCCGATTTCGCCGGACCCACCCACTTGCCGGATTCCAGCGTGCCGCAGGACTTGCCGGGCCGCACCGATCGCCCGACCCGCTTGGGCGTAAAGGCGACCAGCTTGCCGGACATCGCCGTGGCAACCGCCGTCATGCCAATTTTGACGGTGCCGTCGCCAACCTCGGAAAACCAGATATGATTGTCGACGTCGTAGAGCAGGTCGTCGGGCAGGTTACAACCGCGTACAGAGGGCATAGTCAGGCTTCCTTTTTACGTTGAAGTTGCAGCATCAGCCGTGCGGATCGGCTTCGCCGAGCAGCAGAATTCGCCGAGCTCGGCGACCTGCATCTTGCCGCTGATGAACAAGTACAGGTGCCTAGATACCATCTTCATCATTTCCAGACGATCCGTAGTATCCGTATGCTCAGGCTGCTGCGTTACCAGGTTGAAGTGATAGGCGATTTCGCGACAGGTTTCGCGACAGGCGTTGAAACTGGGGTCACCCTTCGCGCCCTGCCGGTGCAGTGCCAGCAGCCTGAAGCCTTCCCGGTTGTCGGTCGTCGGAACCTCGCCGCGGGCCGTTACCCAGTGCTCGATCGCCTCTTCGCTCGCGCGCAACAATTCCGCCGCCGATGCGGCGATATCCGGCGTCGCCAGCGGCGCGTCGAAGACCTGCTCCAACTCCGCCAGCGACCTCATCCCAGCCCCTTTTCCTTGAGGAACTTGATCGAGTCGGAGATATTCTCGTGGACGCCGACTTTCCTGGCCTTCAGCCCCAGCGCCATGCCGAGCAGCTGCGTGAAATAGAGGATCTTGATGTCGACTTTCTCACCGAGCGTCTTCTCGGCCCGAATCTGGTGCATTTCGAGACCGGAGTGACAGGTCGGGCATTCGGTCGCGATGACGTCGGCACCGGCGAGCTTAGCCGCTTTCAAGATATTCAGCACCAGCTTGGTCGAGAGATCGCTGTCCGACAAGGTATGTGCGCCACCGCAGCACGCGGTCTTTAGCGGGAAGTCGACGTTTTCGGCACCAGCGGCCGCCAGCAAATCGTCCATGAAATGCGGCTTCGAGGTCGACTCACTGCCGGGACCCTGGTCTTTTTCCGGAAAGATGTGACGGGGCCGCGTGTACATGCAGCCGTAGTAGTTGGCGACCTTGATACCGCTCAGCGAATTCTTGACGCGCGATTTCAGCCCTTCTTCGCCGATCGTGTCCTTGATCCAGTCGAGCGCGTGAATCGTCTCGACCTGGCCCGATTCATACGTCTTGTGACCCGCCTTCTTCGACAGCCGGTCGACCACCTCCGCCGACTCCGAGTCGTTCTTGAGATCGTATTCCGCTTTCTTCAGGTTGTGATAGCAACCGTTGCAGGGCGCCATGACGACGTCCATGTCCATCTCGTTCGCCGCCACGGACATGACGCGTGACGACAGGTAGGTCTGGATCTTCGGGTCGACGTTCTTGACCTCCATCGCACCGCAGCAATTCCAGTTCTTGACCTCGACCAGTTCGAGACCGAGCGCCTTGCCCACCGCCTTGGTCGAACGATTGTAGGAATGGCCGCTACCCTCGAGGGCACAGCCCGGGTAGTAGGCGACTTTCTTGTATTTGTCTTTTGTCGTCATCGTTCGGGAGTCCTTCTCAGGCCACGTCGCGCTTGGCGGTTTCTACCAGCTCTGCAAGGTTCAGCGCATGCTCCTGCTTTTCATGCTGCTCATCTATGTATTCCTGGATCGCGGCCGAGGCTTTGGACCAGTCGCTGGTGCGCGGCGCGACCAACGTTGCGAGACCCATGCGGGTCAGCATGCCGACCGGCAGGCCGCTGATCATTCGCTTGACCATCTCGACCATCCACGGCTGCGCCAACTTCTGTTTGGTGCGCGCGAAAAAACGGCGCATCGTGCGGCTCTCTTCGATCTTTCCCGTGGCGAGCACCTGCTCCGTGAACACTTCGTCAAAAATCGTCGACGGCGACTTCGGGGTATGCCCTTTTCGCTCCAGCCAATGCGTTGTCGCTTTCATTACGCCCTCCGGGAACACATCCCTCGGACACGCATACGTGCATTTGTTGCAGGACACACACTGCCAGATGATGTCCTTGTCCCGCAGCAGCTCGGACTCCATACCCATACGGATGAGATAGATCCAGTAACGCGGATTAAAGTCGGGATTTTCGGCGTTGACGGTGCAGGCATTGGTGCACGAACCGCATTGCCAGCAGCGGTGAATCTGCTCGCCCCCGGGAAGCGCGGCGATCTCCTCCTGCAAGGATTCGTTGTAATCGCTGACGACCCGCGTTTTTATGAACGTGCTCCAGTGTCCGGACACGTCCACTCCATCGATCACCAGTTTCTCGTGCGTCTCGAGGTCTTCCGGGCGAATCAGTGACTTTTCATGAATGGGCATCAGTATTCCTAGTTGAGCAACCGGCTGTCATCGATGACAAACGCTTCGCCGTCAATGGCCTTGAGCCGCGTCTTGCCGCTGCCCGGTCGCACGCCGTCCAGACCGAGCAAGCGTCGCGTGTGCTGCATCGGATCTTCCGGCGCCGAGAAATCGACCCTGAGGTAGCTGCCGCCCTGTTCGCAAATATACTGCGCATAAATCTGCGCACACAGCACATCGACGTAGAACAATACGTCGCGAAAAAAACCGTTGTCACTCAGGAACTGGCTCAGCTCCTCGCGCAACATGAGATAGGTACCGTAATTGTCCGGGATCTGCAGGCTCATGTGATCGACATCGTCACCGTGCCAGATCTCGCGAATCACGCCCGTGTTCGCCTTGACATCCCACACCCAACGATTCATCAACGGCACCCGTTCCGGGTCGGCGTTGTGCAGCAACTCCACGGCGAGATCTCTAACCCAACGGTGTTTCTTGTCAACGGGAAAGTGCTCGCAAAACCGCGCTGATGCGCGCATCAATGTGATCGTCATCGGCAAACAGCTCCACGATAGCCGCGCGCAGCTCAGTGAAACGCTGCTTCATCGAGCCACGCACCGATGCGGCGACGCACGGTGGCCATGAAGGTGCACAGCCCCTTGAATGTCTCGAGGTCGAGTTCCGCAATATCGCCTTCGACGAGCGCCTGCCTGAACATCGTATGCTTGAGTTTGACCGCATCGATGTAGCGCTCGATACCACCGTGATCCTCACTGCCTTTGATCATGATCTGCAGCACGGTCCGCAAACTGTCGCCCGACAAGTGAAGCTCGGGTCGCTCGATTTCCTGCGGTCGTAATGCGGACTTATTCGCCATTGAAAACCTGTCTCAGGCTGACTTGCTGCGTTCGTTCAGGCCGGAGAGCACGGCCATCGCCGTACCGTGCCCCTGCGCGATCGAATCATCAATGGTTTCAGGGCCGGTAGCGGCACCGGCGACGAAGACGCCTGGACGCGAGGTCGCGCCCATCTCGCCGTAGCGATTGGCCACGTCGATGAACCCGTTTACCTCCAGGTCGACGCCAAAGATCTCTGCGATCGCCGGATTGTCAACGTTCGGGTCCATGCCGATCGCATGCACGACCATGTCGAAGGGAATCGTGATCGGCCGCTTGACGAGCGTATCCTCGCCCTTGACGATCAACTTGTTGCCGTCGGATGTGACTTCGGCGATGCGCGCCTTGATGTACTTGACCTTGAACTCTTCCTGGCTGCGCCAGTAGTACTTCGTTTCGTAAAGGCCGAACGTGCGGATGTCCATGTAGTAGATGTAGACGTGGCAGTCGGGCAGCTCCTCGCGAATCTCCATGGCGATATTGGAGGACACCGTGCAGCAGATCTTCGAGCACCATTCGCGCCCGATCTGCCGGTCGCGCGAACCGACGCACAGCAGAATCGCCACGCGCTCGGGCTTGCGGCCGTCGGACGGACAGCGCACGCCCTGGCCGGACGACATCATCTGCTCCACCTGGGTGGTCGTTACGACGTCCTCGAACGTGCCGAAACCCCACTCGGGCTTGTTGACCGAGTCGAAATGCGTGAAACCGCTGCACAAGCACCGCGGCGTCCACGTCCAGGCTGTCGCCGTTCGAGAGTGTCGCGGTGAAGGCTGCCGGGGCCGCCATCGAACGCTGTCACCGTCGCCCCCGTATGACGTTCACCTCTGCGCTGTCCTCGACTCGCTTCACCATGCCGCCGATGGCGTCCTTCGCCCATTCGCCGGTCGGCACGAGCTTTGCGTAGCCGGACAGGATCGGTGCGCCGCCGAGCCTGTCCTCCTTTTCGACCAGAATGCACTGCTTGCCCACCGTGGCGAAACTGTGCGCGGCGGCCAGGCCTGCTGGGCCGGCGCCGACGATCAGAATGGGTTTGCTCATGTCAGTCGCTCGATTGTGTGTCAGCCGACTGCTGACTGATTCGCGGTTTGAATCCGGGCCCGGAGGTGATCATCAGGCGTGGGTCGTACAGCGTTTCGCCCCTGCCGGCCTCGACCTCTTTCAGGTAGGCCTCGAATTCCGCCTTCTTCTCCTCCCAGTCGATGCCGAGTTTCTCCATCAGGTCTTCAGTCGACGAGGCGTGCCAGTGCGACTGCACGATCTTGTACGGATGCGCGCCGCAGACCAGCGCCGCGAACTGGCAATCCGCCAGGATCGGCAGGTCTGACCGGCTTGCCGGCGGCCTCGCCGATCCACTGGTTCTTGTCCAGCGTCGTGATGCAGCCGGTGTCGTGGCCGATCATCATGTCGGCCTGCGCTTCTTCAACGGCGACCCGGATCTTGCGATCGATGGCGAACGAACGCGTGAACTCGCGCTCGGAAATGATGTGCCGGAAACCGAAGCCGCAGCAGTCGTACCAGGTCGAGTAATCGATGACCTGGGTGCCCAGCGTTTCCAGCAGGCCGGTGGTCACGGCAACCCGATTGCCGTCGAGCACGTCGTCGTCGTAGATCGCATCCTCCGGCACCATCTTGTAGACGTGGCAGGCCGGGTGCACGGTCGCGCGAATGTGGCCGCAGTCGATGATCTGGCGATTCGGCGATGCGATTGCGCATCACGTGCAGCCATTCCGAGTAATGCACGACCTCTTCGGGAATCAGCAGCTTGCCGTCGACGAGGCGTCCGAGCTTGCCGAGGATCTTCTTGACCCGTTCGCGCAGTTTGGCGGAATGCATGCAGGTAGCCGCGTACTTCCTTGTAGTTGCCGAACGACGTGCCGCAATGCACCAGCGGATAGTAATAGCCCTCCGGCAGGCCCTGCGCTTTGGCCGACACGTAGGCCTGGTGGAAATTGCGCAGGAATACGGCGGCAAGGCTTTCCACGTTGCCGATCCCCGAGCCGTGGTAATTCCAGGCCGTGCACGAGGTCTGATCGGTCTCGTCGAGGTACTCGATGTCCAGTCTCGTTCATGAGCCACAGCAGCGACGCCGGGTAACCCGGGATGTTGCCGCACTGGCCGCAGGACTTGTGGTGCCAGAGCTGCGTCGTCGGGATTTTCTTGTCCCAGCCGTACAGGGTCTTCACCATGACCGGCTCGTGCTCGTCGGTGACGCGATGGACGACAATCTCGCCTTCTTTCTCGAGCTGCCACATGATGTCGCGCACATCTTCGACACGATCCTTGTTGGTCAGCATGGAGCGCTTGTCGATGTCTGCTCCACCCAGACGGTCGCCACCTGCGCGGCCTGTTTGCTGAGGTTGGCGTCTGTCCATTCGGCGCCGTGGCCGGTGAATCGTCCGTCGCCATTGCCGTTACCGTTGTCGTCAGCTTGCGTCGTCATGGCCGCCTGAATTCGATCTCACGTGCTATACCCGCGACCTTTCAGGCGGGCATAACGCTAGTCGTTGTCCTGATCTTCCAGCCAGTCCTCATAGTCGTCGCGTTTCTCGTCCATGATGTCCTGGATCACGTCGAACAGGTTCTCGTCGATCGTCTCCAGCTGTCGAGCACGCCGGTCTCTTCCCAGATCGTGTACAGCTCGACGGACGTCTTGAGATTGACTTCCCACGCCGTCTTCGTGGTGTGCAGCGTGGGCATCGGGATCGCCTTGCGCAGTAGCTCCAGCGGCGCATCGACTTTGGAGATATTCGGACCCCAGTCGGCAAAGTGGTCCGGCGTGATCATGTCGGGCGAGAGCTGGTTGCCGGTCGAGATGAGCTTCAGCATGACGCGACTGAACGGCCGCAACACGTTCTTCGCCGACTCCATGCCGTGCTTGATCGCCGTTTCGCGCATGAGCATGACCAGTCCGCCGGGCGAATTACCGAACGGGCAGCGCGCCGCGCAGGTGTAGCACTGCGCGCAGGACCAGATCTTTTCCTGCATGGCGTCGTAGATGCCTTCGAGATTCTCGGTCCACAGGAGCTGGACGATTTCGCGGGGACTGAAATCGTAGTAATGCGCGGCCGGACAGGTCGCCGTGCAGATACCGCAGTTGAGGCAGCCGTTCAGCTCGTGGTCGTAGCGCATGTCGGCCTGGATGTCCTGGAATATCTCCTCGAGCTTCTCGCGTCCGACCGCCGGTGCATCGGATAGCGGATCGCCGATATGCTCCTGGACGCTGGATGTCGCTGCATGGGACATGATGTGCCTTGTATACGCTAGTAAGAGAGAACCTTGCAGTCGCCTTCCATGATCTCTTCGATCAGATGCGCGCCACCGACGATACCCTCGCACTCGGGGATCAGGTCTTCCTTGGTCATGTCGAACAGATCGAGATTCGGCGAGCAGCAGTAGAATTTCGCGCCGGCTTCGTGCGCATCCTGGATGAAACTGTAGACCGACTTCGGCGAGCCCTCCTTTACGAACAGCTTTTCGGCGACACCTTTTTTCATCAGGCGCCCGGAGGTCGCGGTGCAGATGACATCGACTTCGTAGTCCATGGCCGCGGCGACGGTGGCCTGGAAAATCGGTGCGCCCAGTTCCTCACCGTTGCGGGGGTCGGTGTTTGCCATGACGATAATGAGTTTTTCAGCCATTGTTCTTTTTCCCCTGTTGCACGGCGGCGCTCAAACAGTTAATTAGCATATACTAAATTACTGGTACGTCCAAATCGCCTCCCCGGCCGCCCGCCGCCCGCGGCGAAGACATCAGCGAGGTGCATTGCACCAGTCCGGTCATGATGCGTACCAGCTCGTCCTCGAGGACAGGCTGCAACCGCCGAAGCTCATCCAGCCTCGCCGTTGCGCTCGGGGCCACCTCTTCGAATTCCATGATCAGGTCCTCGATCATACCGAGCTTAATCCCGGGGTTGCCGCAAAAACCATAGGCACTATCACCGACCTGCCAGACGAGCGGCCGTCCCGCCTCGTCAACGGCCAGCACCGTCGCGTGCTCGGGCGGCAGCGGCCAGTCGCGCATGTAGATGACCTGGTGGAAAGAGGCCGGCAGGAATCCATTCAGCGCGTCGTCCTGGATACGGGTTGCAGTCAATAGTTCGAAGCAGAGGTCGCGGCGCTCGGAGCCACCACCCGATGCGAGCGCGAGAATCTGTGCACCCAGACCGATACCGATCACTGGCGTACCGGCCTCGAGCATCGCTCTCACCAGTTCAACCTCCTCGGCAAGCGTAGGCAGGTCGCGACTGCCAGCGGACCCCCAGGGACCGCCGCCCAGCAACAGCAAGGCGTCGGCCGGCACATCGGTAGCCGGTAACGTACGGCCACCGGCAAACGGTCGAAAATATTGAAAGCGAATGCCGCGCCCCTCGAGATGATCTTCCATCAATCCGAGGTACTCGCCCGAGGTGTGCTGAACGACGGCGACGACGTTCATCGGCGAATCGCCCTGAGCCGCGAGCACGAAGGCGTCGTCGCCCGATTTGCAGTCAGCCATGTGCCGTTTCCTGTCGCGACTGAATCGCGTTAGCAACCGAACGGGCGAAATCCTGCGCGGTAACGCTCAGCATGCCGATATCGGCGTCGTCAAAAAACTGTTGTATCCGCGTTTCGATGTCGGGTAGACGCACGCCCTGCAGGTGCGCCTCCAGATCGAAAACGACGCGCGGTGGCGTGACGAAAAAATCGCCGCTGATCAGGACACGCTGCAGAATCTGCCGGGTCGGCCCATCCAGTTTGACGTAGGAATCAATGGTCCCGCCGGCTCCCGTATGGGTACCGGCCTGGACGTCGAAGGCAGCGGCCGGGTTATCGATCTCGGCAACAAATTCATCGCTACCGATCTCGTCGTCGAAGTGTATTTTGGCGAGCGCCTCTTCGGCGTCGGTCACCTCGCCTGGCGCCGCCTCAATGCCAAGACCCTCGGCAAAAGCCGTCGATCAGCGCGGCCTTGATCGTCGTCCCGGTCGGGCAGCTTGTCGCCCAGCAGCTCTTTCAGCGTAACGACGCGTTTTTCCGCCGTGTCGAGATCGTTTCGGGCCACCTTGCCTTGCGGCACGTGCAGTGCCCGCACCATCTGTGCTGCGTTCATGTCCACCAGCACCGTGCCCTGGTAAATCAGGATATCGCCATCGAAAAAGCCGCCGGTGCCGCTGATCTTGCGGCCATCGACCTCGATATCGTTTCGCGGCCGGAACCTGGCGTCGACACCGAGGCGAGACAAGCCCGCCGCGGCTGCATTGCAGATCGCGCGCGCCAGCTCCGGCAGCGCCGCGATGCCGAGCGACGATCGATGAAAGACGAGCTCCCAGCCGAGCTGACCCTCGTCAAGATAGATGGCGCCGCCACCCGTTATGCGCCGCACCGTTCCGATACCCTCGGTAGCGCAATAGTCCAGGTTGATCTCGCGACTCAGGTCCTGGTGCCGGCCGATCAGCGCGGTTGGCGGAAAGCGCATGAAACGAATAGTGTCCGGCACCGCCCCCTGCTGACGCAGCTCGATCAGCGCGGCGTCAAACGCGATGTTGGAGCGGCCCTCGCGAACACCGGTGTCGATGATTCTGAACGATTTCGGCACTCGAACGCCCGGGCAACCGTTATTCGAGCGTCACGGGAATGTCGAGCTGCTTGCGAATACGTTTCAGGTCGGCCTTTTTGGGCGCGAAAGGGTAGCTCGCGATGTCGCTGGGCGGAGAGTCGCCGTAAGGACGGTCGCATGCGGAGATATCGTCCTGAAACTTGCCCGGACAGCCGGAGGTCCGGAATGCGATGCCCTCGTCGATAACGTCGGCGAGCTCCGCCGCGGCAATGCCGTAGTCGGTCACACGCCCCTGCTCATCGAAACGCATCTGCTCCACGCGCACGTCGCGGTAGTCGATCAGGTAGCGCGCCAACTGCACGCGGCGCCACTGGTCTCGAGGCGTTGCTGGCAAATGATCCATCAACGAGCCCTGCTCCGGGAAGAAGCAAAACATGTGGCTGTGACCGCCGAGATCGACCAGTTCCTGAACAAGCTTGAGCACTTCGAACTCTGTTTCGCCCATGCCGACGATGATGTGGGCGCCAAACTTGTTCGGCCCGAATATGTCACGCGCCTCCAGCATGATCTCCCAGTACCTGGACCACTTGTGCGGCGACTGCACGCCTTTTCCGCGGGTACGGTCGAACAGCTCGGGCGTGGCGGCATCCAGCGCTACGGTGAAAATATCGGCGCCGAGATCCTTGCAACGTTGCACATCGTCGCGTGACATTGTGGTCGGGTTCGAAAGGATCGATACCGGTATGGCGTCGGGGTCAATACGGTCGGTCCACTGCTTTAGCACTGTAAACGTGTCGTCCTCTGAACGCGGATGCGTGATCATCGAAATGCACATGCGATGGAAAGGGCTTTGTTCAGGATCCCTGGCGACGATATCGACAATGTCCGCCATCGGCACGGCCGGCCAGTCGACGCGTATGAAATTGCGGTCCGCATAATCGCGATCCGCCTCCCGATGTCGCGCGAGCCCGCAATAGGCGCAGTTCGCGCGGCAGCCTTCCGGGTAGGTCAGCAGCAAATTGAGGCATCGGGTGCATTCGCAGCCGTACATGCGTCCGCCCATGATGCCGAGCGTAATCGCTGCCGCCGTGGACAACTGCACGTACTCCGGCGACTTCATATGCGGCGCCAAAAAATTGTTGTTCGGCAGATAGACGCCCCGCGGCGGGATGTCGTTGTTCTTGACCTGCTTGCCGTTCTTCCTGTCGACCGGCGTTTTTTCAGCGCGCTCTCGGCACCATCACCTCAAACGGATTGTAGTCCCTGCGATTCTCGCCACTGTCGGAGGCCGGCTTCGTTTTGTGTTCAATACAACTCATAGATCGGGTTCCCTGATGGAATCGCTCATGCTGCGAAGGATGATTGCAACCGTGCCCTGAGATCGCCGCCCAGCTTGATAGAGCAACAGGAGTGTGCCTGTTCGAAAGGTCGGCCGATCATGTGTGCAACGGATACAGCGCCGTCGGCTGGAAACGCAATGCCGTCCAGCCCCGCCATAACGGCGTAGGCATCGGTAACCCGCTTGTGCATTCCCGGCGGTCGCGCGCAGCCCAGCAACACCTGCTTGTTTGGCAATCGCTCGCGCGCCGCAAGGAAGATGTTGCCAACGTCGGTCGTTGCGGGCGTCGCGAAAGTCCCGGGTTTGGCGTAGAACGGCATAATGACAACCAGCACCAATGCCGTAACGTCATGGCGGCTGACGATATCGAGTGCGTTGGCCTCGCCGAGAATCTGGCCATAGTGCAGGCCAATGACAATATGCGGCGTCACCTCCATATTCGTCTGCTGCAGCGCCGCGAGCGTTGCTTCGAAGTCTTCGACGGGGCGATCCAGTTTGTAGACCTGCTCGATGGTCTCGGCCGCACCGATAACGTCCATCATCACCGTGTCGACGCCTGCAGACTCCATTTCTTTCGCGCGACGCTCATCCAACAGGGCGCTGTGAATAGCCACCTTGAGCTCGGGATGATCCGCTTTCAGCCTTTCGATAACGGGCAGGTACCGGCCATAGGAAATTTCGTTTTTCTTGTTCGAACCGCCTGACAACAAGAAGCCGTTGAGCGCCTGTGTCTCTATAAGGTGCCGGACCTTTTGCTCCAGCATGTCCGGGTTGGTCGCCGGGATCATCGGCTCGAGTATCTTTTTCTGGCAGTGGTCGCAATTCAGACCACAGGCACCGGCCGTGATAGAGAACGCCGGGAAACTGTTCTTGCCGCAGCTGCGGAGCTCCGAACTTGCGTACTCCTTGAAAGTCGGCGTCGAGAAACGAATCGGCCGCGGCGTCTCGCCCGCAGCCCGTTGCTCCAGCCGCTCGACGAGGATCGCGTCGAATGGCGCATCTTCCAGGTCTTCGATTTCGGACAATGCTTCAAGCCATGCCATTGTTGCTTCCTTTAGAAATGCGCCCGGACACCCGCGACCAGGGATCTTATATCCTCGCGAATCGTACCGGGATACGGACTATCCGCCATCGTTGTCAGCCACCCTTGTTCTCTGTCTTCCTCGTCGACAAGATCACATTCCAGGCTTTGCAGCAATGCGCACGCTTCGCTCGGCAGGCGCAGGGGTATTGGCTGGCCGGTGATCCGGCCCCACATTCCGGCCCAATACCGCGCGACGGTCCACGGGTTGTAGCCGCCGCCCCCCAGGATGACGGTAGGCTTGCCAAAGCGGATAAGTTGATCGACCACATCCCAAAGCGCCACGTTTGTGAGTTTCATTTTAGACAAGGGGTCGCCGGCGAGACAATCAGCGCCGCAGCAAATAACGATCGCGTCGGCCTCGCAGGCACCGAGTAGCGGCACGACCGCGTTTTGTATCAGGTAGTTGAACTCGCTGTCATTGAGCCCGGGCGGCACGCTGAAATTGAAGGCCCCGGCTTCCGGATGCGAATGTGTACCGCTATAGGGCCAGCGATCCTGCTCGTGGATGGAAACCGTTGTAACCCGCGGCTCTTCGAAAAATGCGTCCTCGACGCCGTCGCCATGATGCGCATCGAGATCGAGGTACATCACCTTCTCACTGCCACAGTCGAGCAAGGTCAGAATGGCAAATACCGGATCGTTCAAATAGCAAAAACCCGAGGCTCGATCCGGCCGGCCGTGGTGCGTCCCTCCGCTCGGATGGAACACGACGTGCCCTTCCCACGCCAGCCTGGCTGACAGCATTGAGCCCCCGACCGTCGTGCGTGCCCGCTCAAAGAGGCCCGGGAACAGCGGGTTTTCGAAGTTGCCCACCTGGAAACGCCGCCGCAACTCGGGTTCGGCCTTACCTGTGGCGTTTGCGTATTGCAGCGCCTTGACATAGGCGCGATCATGAAACCTCAGAAGCTGATCCACGCTTGCCAACCCGCTTTCGCGAAAGTCATCGTCGTGCAACCAGCCCAGTACCTTCAGGAGATCAACAACCACCGAGTGGCGGACAATATTGAGCGGGTGATTTGGCGTAAATGCGACTTTGCGATAGATATCGCTGCCAACGAAGAGCGGCTTGGGCCGTGTTTGCGCCGTCACACCCTGCCGAACAAACGAGCGAACGTCGTCATGACGGGTGCTTGCTGACGGTAGACTCTGCACGCGTTCTAAAGGCCTCCGGTGTTAGCGTTTGAGAATATTACAGTTCACTAATAAAGACAATTCTGATAATCTAATATGCGTTCGCACGCACCCTGCTACCGAGAGGTATTGACCAATGTCTGCCGATGAAAAGAGCATGTCAATTATTGTGACCAAAGGGTCACTGGACTGGGCGTATCCCCCGTTTATCCTGGCAACGACGGCTGCCGCCATGGGCCTCCCGGTCACGATGTTTTTTACGTTCTACGGCCTGCCGTTGTTACTGAAAGACCTGAACCTTACGCTCACCGCCGCCGGTAACCCGGCGATGAAGATGCCAATGATGGGGGCTCACATGGGTCTTCCAAACTTGTTGACGGCGATCCCGGGCGTCGATGCCGCCTGTACCAAAATGATGAAAAACCTGATGAGCAAGAAAGGTGTCGCATCGATCGAGGAGCTGCGTGAGCTGGCCGTCGAGGCCGAAGTTCGCCTGATCGCCTGCCAGATGACAATGGATCTGTTTGAATACTCCCTCGACGATATGATCGAGGGACCGGAACTGGGCGGCGCCGCCACTTATATAGAAGTTGCAACGCAGTCTGATATCAACCTGTTCATCTAGATTCTGCGTTGGCAGAACATTTTTACGGAGAAACACGACATGGCTGACCACACGCTCGACGCCAAGGGCCTCAACTGCCCGTTACCAATCCTCAAAGCACGCAAGGCCCTGAAAGAAGTGCCGACGGACGGCACGCTCGAAATCCTTGCAACGGATCCGGGATCGGTTGCCGACTTTGAGGCATTTTGCCGGCAAACCGGCAACGAACTGATGGAGCATTCCGAGGACGGCGGCACCTACCGCTTCCTGATCAAGAAGTCCGCCTGATGCACTACCGATAGCCGCGCTGTTAAATACCGGCGCGACTATCGCTCCCTCCTCCTGACTGGCTAGACCGTAACGACATGGCCGTACTTCCTGGTTTGATTCTCGCACTGGCCCTGGCATTCGCCGGCCAGTTCCTATCTGACTTCATTGGCAAAGATCTGATGGGGCTGCCCAAGAGCCCGATCAGCGCCATCATGATGGCAATCCTGCTCGGCATCGTCATTCGCAACACGCTGACATTGCCGGCCGCGTTGCAGCCGGGCATTCGTTTCGGACTGGTCCGGGTGCTGCGGCTCGGCATCGTATTGCTGGGTATTCGCCTGAGCCTGGGCGAAGCCGGCGCGATCGGCCTGAAGGCGCTGCCGGTCATCATCGGTGCGGTTACCGCCGCGCTCCTGATCGTGACGTATCTGGCGCGCCGCCTCGGTCTCAGCGGCCGCCTTGGCACGCTGATCGCCGTCGGTACCAGCATCTGCGGCGCAACAGCGATCGTCGCCACCGCGCCCACGATCGCCGCGAAAGATGATGAGGTCGCGTACGCCGTCGCCTGCGTCACCCTCTTCGGCGTTGTTGCGATGCTGCTTTATCCGTTCGCCGGAAACTGGATATTTGATGGCGACGCCGTCAAGGCCGGCCTCTTTCTAGGTACTTCGGTGCACGAAACTGCGCAGGTTGCCGGTGCCGGACTGGTTTACCAGCAGTACTACAACGAACCGGGTGCGCTGGACGTCGCGACCGTCACGAAGCTGGTGCGAAACCTCGGCATGCTGGTCGTAATCCCGTTGATGAGTATTATTTATCACCGCAGTTCGGCTGGCGGCAGCGAGGCGCCGAAGTGGTGGACGATGGTGCCGCTGTTTGTCATCGGCTTCGCCTTGATGAGCCTGTTGCGCACCGTTGGCGATATGGGCGCCCAGCCGTTTGGCGTACTGGAGCCTTCGACCTGGAAAGCGATCGTCACCAACACGAAGCAACTGGCCGAGATTTGCCTGGCCGTCGCGATGGCATCCGTGGGACTCGGTACCAGCATCAAGGGGCTGCGGGCCATTGGCCTGAAGCCACTTGGCGTTGGCTTGTTTTCGGCCGTGCTGGTCGGCGCGGTGAGCATTACCCTGATCACGCTGCTGTACTAAGCCTCTGCAATAGCCCTCGGCGAAACATCCGGAGCAAATCGTGAGTGATAAGAAACGTGGTATTCATGAGCTTTACCAGGCGGATCCGCTGGCCGCCGACGAAAGGCTCTGGGGACGACAGAGCGACCCCGTCACCCGACGCGGTTTCCTGACCAGCAGCAGCCTCGTTGCGATGTCGGCAGCCGTCGGCGCGAGCATTCCGTTTGCACACCTGATGCCGGCCGGGCTAATCCCGGCGGCGCTGGCACAGTCCGACGAACCGTTCGAAATCCCCGGCAAAGAAGGCCTGGTGGTGCTGAATGACCGGCCGGTCAATGCAGAAACACCAGCGCACCTGCTGGACGACAAGATAACGCCTGCGAAATATCTGTTTGTCCGCAACAACGGCACGCCGCCGGTCACCACAGGCGTCGATGTCGATGCATGGACACTTCAGTTCGGTGGCGAGTCGGTTGCCCGCGAAACCGCGCTGACGATTGCGGATCTCAAAAAACAGTTCAAGCACTACACCTATCAACTGCAGCTCGAGTGTGGCGGCAACGGTCGCAGCGAGTTCGTGCCGCCCGCCTCCGGAAACCAGTGGTCAACGGGCGCCATCGGCTGTCCCGAATGGACCGGCGTACGCCTCAAAGACGTGCTCGATTTTGTTGGCGTAAAAGACGATGCCGTCTACGTTGCCTACTACGGCGCCGACACTCATCTGAGTGGCGACAGCAGCAAGGTACCGATCTCTCGCGGTGTGCCGCTCGAGAAAGCGCTCGAGGACGAGACGCTGATTGCCTGGGCGATGAACGGCGAGGACATTCCGCCGATGAATGGCCACCCGCTGCGCCTGGTCTGCGCCGGATGGCCCGGCTCGGTGTGCGGCAAATGGCTGAACAAGATCGTCGTGCGCAACCAGGTTCATGACGGACCGAAGATGACCGGCACGTCGTATCGCGTGCCCTGTAAACCGGTTGCGCCCGGCACGACGGTTCCGGACGACGAGATGTGCATTATCGAATCGATGCCCGTCAAATCGCTGATTACGTTTCCGAGGTCCGGCATCGAGCACGCCAGCGGTAGCCCGCTACGCTTGCGCGGCCACGCCTGGGCGGGCGACCGCGCGGTCAGCGCCGTGCACGTGTCAACCGATTTTGGCGCGACCTGGGAGAAGGCAGGTCTCGAAGCACCCGCCAATCGTTTTGCCTGGCAGCACTGGTCAGCAAGCGTCGAGTTGCCGGCTGTCGGCTACTACGAAATCTGGGCGAAGGCGACGGACAGCGAGGGCCATTCGCAGCCAATGGTATTGCCGGGCTGGAACCCGAAGGGCTACCTCAACAACGCCTGCCATCGAATCGCGGTACAGGTCGTCTAGTGCATTACATGCTCTCAGCGCTGACAATGGTGGCTTTGCTGTTGCTGTCGGCCTGCAGCAAAGAAGCGGTCGTCGAGGACATCCCGAGTGCCGCGACGCCCCCTGCCCAACACGCATCGGCCGAGGTGCCGATCGATCCGGTGACCGGTTTCAAGATGACCGGCGACTGGCAGTTGGTGCGGGCGAATTGCACCGGCTGTCATTCGTCAAAACTGGTTACGCAACAGCGCGGCACGGCGCAGCAATGGCTGGCAATGATTCGATGGATGCAGGAAAAACAGAACCTATGGCAGTTCGACGCGGCCACCGAGGGCAGCATCATTGCCTACCTGGCCGAGAACTACCCGCCAGACGAGTCGCGGCGGCGCGCGCGAATCCCGCCAGAGCTGATGCCGCCCAACCCGTATGCCAACACGACCCTCAACTAAGGACAGGTCCATACCATGCTAGTGTCACCCTCCGATGTGGTCGCCCGCGCCAAAGCGACGATCAGGGAATGTACCGTTTCCGAAGCCAGAGAGTTCCTGACGCCGACAACGCTGCTTGTCGATATTCGCGAAGCAGCGGAGTTTTGCCGCGGCCATATTCCCGGCGCCGTTCTGTCGCCGAGAGGTCTCCTGGAGTTCGAAATTCACGCACTCGTTGAACGCACCGCGGTCGATGCGAGCGTGGCTCCCGAGGACCGGGAAATAGTCCTTTATTGCGGCACCGGCGGGCGTTCGGCGCTTGCAGCCGAAACCCTGACCAACATGGGGTATCGCAACGTGCAGTCGATGGACGGTGGCATCGTCGCGTGGACGATGGCGGGGCTGCCGGTCGACACCCCCGCCTGACGATTGTCAGCCGCCGGCCACGACGCAGGCCAGATCCTCTGCAAGGATGACCTTGCCGTCGTAGCCTTCGCGCACCAGCGCGACGTTCCTGTCGATGTCCCGCAGGCTGCGCGCCATGAAATGACTGAGCACCAACTGCTGCGCCTCGGTCGTGCCGGCGACCTTACCGACAGTACCGGGCCGTGCGTGCAGACGACCGGCGACGCCGCTCACGTTTTCCGGAACAACGAGGTGCATGACGAGTATCGATGCGCCTTTCGCAAAGTCGACAAAAGCGGCGTTGCTGCCGTTCTGGTCGCCGGCGAAAACAAGGCTCTCGCCGCCGGCAGACACTTTAAAGGCGACTGCCGGCACGATGCCGTGCGGCACGCGCATCGCCTCGACTGACAGGCCGTCCTTTCTGTAAACGACCACCGGCGCCGCTCCGGCGACCTCTTTCGTCACGAGCATCGGCTGGCCGCGCGTCCCATCGAGAAAGCCGGACAGGTAGCCGTAGGCACCGGATTCAGCGTCGAGCATGCGCACAAGAAAGGCTTTCAGGCCGGGAAATTGTCCGTCAGCCGCGGGGCCGGCAACAGGCAAAGGACGCTCGCGTTCCGAAAAACTCCCGGACTTCAGCAACGCTGCAAAATCCGCCGAGTGGTCCGTATGGAAATGGCTGAGGCCGACAAAGTCGAGGTCGTCGAAACTCGCACCTGATTCGCCAAAACGCAGAAACGAACCGCCTCCGGCGTCGATCAATACGCGTGACACGCCGTTGACCCAAACAACATACGACGATGACGCGCGCCCATCGTCCGCGACCGGACCACCGGATCCTAGTATCTGCAGCGCCACACCGTCTAGCCGGCGGACACACCTCCTCTGTCCTTGCACACGATGTCAACGCACCCAGCACAAGTATCAACAGCAGGACCAATCCCGAATGCTTGCTCACGTTACCTACCCTTTTCTCAGACGGACTCGAGCGATGCCGCGGCGCGGTCCAGCTCTACGCGCATCAATGTTAGCTCATCACCGGCGATCACGCGGGTCCGAAAATCCCCGCAAGAACCACAGAGAAGCCGGTTGGCAGCGACAGTCGTTTCGCTTTCGCACTGGCTGCAACGAACCACCACATCGGACGTTTCGATGACCAGCTCCGCGTCTGCAGCGACGGTTCCCGCGGTGGCAAGCGGATACGCGTGCCGCAGCAAATCAGGCTCCACCCCGGACAGCGGCCCGACGTGCAGCGTGATCCGGGTTACACGCGTCGCATTACGTTCACTTGCGATTTGTTCGACCTGCTGCATCAGTGAGAGGCATACCGAGAGCTCGTGCATCAGGCGCCCCGGAGGCCCGTCAGCAGATCTCGACGGCTGAGTGACCGATGTTCCGGCGGCGGCCTGAACAGCTCTTCCATTACTTGCTCTGCAACCGTTCGCGCCGTTTCCTGGTCAGGCAGGTCCGACACGCTGCGAAACAAGACGGCGGTAAGGTACGTGCCGAGCACGTCGTCGCGACTGGTCGTGAAATCGATTGGGCCGGAGGGAAAATCGACGGCCGAGCTGTCTCCCTGCGCGCTGTCACTCCATGCATCGCTGCCCGGCAACAACACCAGGTTCATGAACCACGGCGTCAACAATATGCCCAGCTTGTGATCATTGAAGTCCTGGAAACCGATGGCCTCGACCCTGATGCGCGGATTGACGATCGGCAGATCCTGCATGTGCTCGACATAGATACGCTGGAAATGCCGAACCAGATCAACAACGGCGTCCGCCACGTCAACCTTCCACGGGGATGAAGACCTGCGGTTCCGAATCGCACTGCGGACAACGCCAGTGCCCCGGCAACTCCAGGAATGGCGTTCCCGGATCGATCTGCTGATCGGCATCACCCTCGGCCGGGTCGTAGACATACCAGCAAATACGGCACTCGAGGCGAGTGTCGCGGTCGAGCCTTGCGCTCGGGTCTGACGTCGATGAGCGAATCATGCGACATCGGACCAGTACGGCGTGAGGATGTCGTCGAGACGCTTCGCGGAATCACCGAGGTCTTCCGGTGCCGCGCGGATAGCCTCCGGCACGTCGATCAGCTCGATCGTGTTGAGGATCAGCGTGCCCATTGAGTTGAAGAAGCGCACCCACCAGACGTTCGGCGTCAACGTGCTGCTGACCTGGCACTTGCCGTAGGCCCGCGACAAGGTATCGACCGGCCCGCGCCCCAGTCGTTCGTCGATGAATGCGATTTCGTCCTCGGACAGCGGCAACAGCGTCAGGTTGATAGTGTGCGGCGTGCCCGTGGCGACGAACGCCGGGTACTGCGCTTCCAGTTCGACAAGTATCGGCAGCGCATTGTTGAGGTCGGGCGAAACATCGTCCGTGCCCGCGTTGATCGAACGGTCCACGCCATCGGACATGCGCACAGTGTGCGGAATATCGGCCACCTCGAGCAGGTCGTAACAGACTGTATTATCGTCATCGAGATAAAGCGTACGCCACACGCCGGCCAGCACCGACTCCTGTGATCGAGCTCTGATTTCGCCGTCGTAGCTGATGCTGACCTCTCCTTCGCCGAGAATCTGGTTGACCAGTTCACGATTTTCCTCGTCGAGGCCGGTCAGGTCCGCGAGCAGAGGCTCGGATTCCGGTGCGTAGTCGGCCAGCGCCTGCCGTAGCCAGAGCATCGCCTCACGTGCACCGGCCAGCCCCTTGACAGCCTCGGGCTCCGGAATACTGCGGTTGTTCGAATTTCGCCATGTCGCTCGGCATGTCGATATACGACAATCCCTCACCGTCCTCGCCTGCCGGCTGGCTGCCGGGGCCTGTAACGCGTACGGGGATCTTCTTGATGTCCACTATCGGACCTCCGGTAATGACCTGGGCCTCAGGCCGTGACGACGGGAATGCTGAAACCCGGCGGGCGTTTGGGCGCCGCCACGAACAGGTCGCTGATCTTGTCGAGGTAATCGCCCCAGTCCTGGATCCGGGTGATCGTGCCGACGTACTCGCCGCTGCGAACGAAGACGAGTGACGGATACTCGCTGAAGCCGTACTGCCGCTTCAGCGTCTTGCCGTCGCCGAAGACGTCGGTAACGACGCCGGGTCGAAGCTGCCCGTCGAACGCATTGACCAGCTCCGGCAGTACCACGGCCACATCAGTCGCATCCTTCACGGTCGTCGGATCGCCGGGAAAAAACAGCACGTTCATGCCGGCTCTGCGATACGAATTCCTCGTGGTTGGCGAGCGACACGTGCGCATAACCAAGCTCGGTCACCAGGCGGTCGATCAACGGGTGATTCATGCCGGCTCTCCGGGAAAGACAGGGCGCCCGTGTTCGTAGTCTCGCATGTCCAGCGCGTTGGGGCCGATCAGGTCGCTCTCTCCGCAGCGGCTCACTGCGTTCGATGAACTCGACTCCCCAGTCCGCAGTACCTTACAGGCCAGTTGAATCGCCGGGTCGATCTGCGCTTTTACGCCAGCCGTCAGGCTGCCGCCATAGTCGTTCAGCAGCTCCGGCTGCGCGCCGACCAGCGCCAGTTCCGCTGGAAAATCGCCGGATCAACTGGGCCGATGACAGCACTTCCTGGAAGCCGGCCTGGTGCATGCTGACTTTCTTCGCGCCCATGTAGCGCGGCACGTCGTCGCCGACGATGAGCTTCAGTGTGGCCGGCTCGAGGCCGAAATCGATCGCGTCGAAAATCAGCAGGCGCTGTCGCCGAGCGCACCCAGGGCAACAGAAAAATACCCTGCGTGCCGCCGTCCATGACGCTGACGACTCCGGGGAAACACGTAAGCGCTGCATTGCAGCGTCTCGACGCAGCGGACGCCGAAGCCTTCGTCCGCCTACAGGACGTTGCCGATACCGAGGATCAGCGTGTCCCAGGTCGCAGTCCTGCGCGTGCGGGCTGCGACGCGTGATTCATGCCGTCGGCCTTCAGTCCCTGCTAGGTGCGCCAGCCATTGACAATCGTGCGCAGGCTGCTTTGCCGGCTCATGACGTCGGCGCGCAGCGCCATGTAGATGTGAATGATGGCGAACACGATTAATAGCCACATGCCGAAAACGTGCCACATGCGCATGTTCTGCGCTCCGCCCAGAGCGGAATGATCCAGCCGAACCAGCTGATCCGCCCAGCTGCCGAGGCCGAGGTTCTTCGCCGTACAGCGCAAAGCCCGTGCACGATCATGAACAGCCCGAGCACCGTGTTGAACACCCACATGGCCGACTGCGCGAGCGCGTTATGTGCCTCAGTTCTGCGGAGCACTCGCGGCGCAGGAACAGATAGAACTTGAGCTCCTCCAGACAGCTCGCGCCACCACTTGCCGCGCCAGACCGGCAGGTAAAACAGCTCGCGGGAATACTTGTTGCCGACGATGGCCCAGTAAATACGAACAGCGAAATCCGATCGCGAACACGTAGCCGGCCATGAAATGCACCATGCGCAGATTGCCCATCAGGAAGTGGTCGCTGGCCTCGCCGCCGCACCTGGGCAAGCGGATTGGCGATCAGGTAGCCGGTGACCGCCAGCACCACGATCGACAAGGCGTGAAGCCAGTGCCAGATCCGCACCGGTGCCTCGAAGACGTAAACCGGCTTGCCGGTTGGCACCGTGCGCTGCGCTGCTTACTGCACTGCCATGCATGACGTGCGTTCCTCCTTAGCGAATCTTGACGGTCGCGAGCTCCTGTCCATCGGGAGACATGACGTGAGAAGCGCAGGCCAGGCAAGGATCGAAGCTGTGAATCGTGCGCAGAATCTCGAGCGGCTGCTCGGGGTTCGCCATCGGCGTGCCGAGCAGCGCTGCCTCGTAGGCGCCGATATTGCCCTCTGCGATCCCGCGGCGATGCATTCCAGGTCGTCGGCACGACCGCCTGGTAGTTGGCCAGCTTGGTGTCCTGGATGTGCATCCAGTGCCCGAGCGCGCCACGCGGCGCCTCGCCGAAGCCGACGCCCTTGGTATCGGCCGGCCAGGTGTCCGGTTCCCACTTCTGCATGTTGGCGGTCGCCATGTCGCCGGTCTTGAGGTTCGCCATCATGTCGTCGAACACCTCGCGCATCTTGTGCGCGGCCCAGGAACACTCGAGGCCCCGTGCGGCCGTTCGGCCGAGCGTCGAGAACAGCGCCGTGATCGGCAGATCCGAGTGCGGCCAGCAGCCCGTCAACCTGTTCCTTGATGTCCTCCTGGCCGCGTGCATACGCGACGAGGTAGCGGGCCAGCGGGCCGACTTCCATCGCGTTGCCGCGCCAGCGCGGCGCCTTGAGCCAGGAGTACTTGCCGCCTTCGTCGATCTCCTCGATATTGGTCTTGCGTGCCCTTTGGCATTCGGCCCGAGTTCGAAGTTCGGTTCGGTCTCGCCGTCCCAGGGATGCAGGCCCGTCGCGGATCGGCGTCCGGATACTCGTACCAGGAGTGCGTGACGAACTCCTGGATCTGCTCCGGATCGCGCGGGTCGACGTCATACACCGTGCTGAGGTCGCCGTTCAGAATCGCGCCGTTCGGCAGCATCCAGCTCTCGTTGGTGTAGTTGTTCGGAATCGCCGGGAACTCGCCGTAGGACATGACGTTCTTGCTGGACAGCCCGCCGCCGAAGCCCCAGTCCTTGTAGAACGATGCGATGGCCTTCAGATCCGGGATGTAAACCTGGTCGACGAAGGTGATCGAGTTGTTGATGATGTCGGAAACCTGGTTCAGCCAGGTCATGTTGACGGCGCCCACCGCGCCGGTTTCGTTGACGTTGATCGAGCACGGCATGCCACCGACCAGCCAGTTCGGGTGCGGGTTACGGCCGCCGAAGATCGTGTGGATCTTGACGATCTCCTTCTGGAAATCGAGTGCCTCGAGATAGTGCGTCACCGCCATCAGGTTCGCTTCGGCCGGCAGCTTGTAGGCCGGGCTGCCCCAGTAGGCGTTGGCGAACGGACCGAGCTGGCCCGATTCGACGAATCGCTTGATCTTGTTCTGCACGTCGCGGAAATAGCCGGGCGAGGATTTCGGCCACGGACTGATCGACTGCTGCAGCTCCGAGGTCGCGCGCGGGTCCGCGTTCAGCGCGCTGACGACGTCGACCCAGTCCAGCGCGTGCAGGTGATAGAAATGCACCAGGTGATCCTGCGTGTACTGCGCCAGCATCATCAGGTTGCGAATCGAATTGGCGTTCGCCGGGATGTCGATGTCGAGCGCATCCTCGACAGCGCGGCACGAGATCAAGCGCATGCACGCCGGTGCAGACACCGCAGATGCGCTCCGTAAACGCCCACGCGTCGCGCGGGTCGCGGCCCTTTCAGAATGATTTCGAGACCGCGCCACATATTGCCGGTCGAAACCGCATTGCGGATCATGTTGTTCTCGTCGACGTTGACCTCGATGCGCAGGTGTCCCTCGATACGGCAGATCGGATCGACGACGACGCGCTGGCCGCTGTCATCGAGAGTGAAGCCATTTGGGGTTGCGATTCTAGTCATGGCGCACCTCCTTGTGACTTGCCGCTCTGAGTCGCTTTGCTGACGGCGCGTGGCCGCGGCGTGCGCGGCGACACCGACAGCTGCAGCACCGGCGAGCACGCCACCGATCTTGTCCGCCGTTGGCCTCGACGCCGCCCATCACGCCGAAGTTCGTGACCGGCGCTGTAGAAGGATCCCTTGTCCCAGAAATTGTCTTCGGCGCAGCCGAGACAGCCGTGGCCGGACTTGACCGGCCAGGACAGGCCGCCGTTCCATTCGACCGTGGAGCAGGCGTTGTAGGTCGTCGGTCCCTTGCAGCCGACCTTGTACAGGCAGTAGCCCTTGCGCGCGCCTTCGTCGTCGAAGTGCTCGACGAACTGGCCGGCGTCGAAATGCGGCCGCCGGTAGCACTTGTCGTGCAGGCGCTGGCCGTAGAACATCTTCGGCCGGCCCTGGCGATCGAGCTCGCGGCAGACGATCGAAGGCGATCATGTAGGTGATGACGCCCGTCATGACCTCGGCAATCGGCGGGCAACCCGGTACCTTGATGATCGGTTTGTCGAGAATGACCTTGTGAATCGGCGTCGCCCGTGTCGGGTTCGGCCGCGCTGCCTGCACGCAGCCCCAGGACGCGCAGGAACCCCAGGCGATGATCGCCTTGCAGTGATCCGCCATGTGGCGCAGTTTCTCGACGTAGGGCTTGCCCGCCTGGATGCAGTACATGCCGTCCTCGTTGAGCGGCGGATTGCCCTCGCAGGCAAGAATGTACTGGCCGTCGTATTTCTCGACGGTCTGCTGCAGCAACTCCTCCGCCTGGTGGCCGGCGGCCGCCATCAGCGTGTCGTCGTAGTCGAGTGAGATCATCGACAGCACGACATCGCCGGCGAGCGGGTTGCCGGAGCGAATGAACGATTCGGTGCAGCAGGTGCACTCGAGACCGTGCAGCCAGATCACCGGCGTTCGCGGTTTGGTTTCGAGTGCGTGGGCGATCTTGCCCGCGAATTCGGGACCGAGGCCGAGACCGGCCGCGGTCAGACTACAAAACTTGAGGAAGCTTCGGCGCGTGATGCCGTGTTGTCGCATCACTTCGTAGAAGGTTTCATGGGCAGGCATAGCGACTCTCCCCTAAAGGCATGAATGCATTTGGGCTGGTCGCCAGTCGGAGGTACTGCTTGCCGCAATCCTGCGTTTTATTCCTTGGTTTGCTGCCGACAGAGCCACGCAGCTTTAAGCATCATGCTCCGCGGCCATCGCGATAAATATTGTGGTTCCTACTTATTAAGTTCGCATCGCCAGCGCACGAAAACTCGTCGTTCCCAGCGGCTTCTCGCCGTGCATCTCATCGGTAGATTCCAGTATACCGAGCACGGGTTCGCCGTATTAGGCTTTGCTAATAAATAGGAAGCCATAAGTGCCTGCAAGAACGAAAATCGCCGTGGTCGGCATCGGTAACAGTCTCCTCACCGATGATGGTGCCGGCATCCATGCGCTGGAGCGTTTCGCGACAAGCAATACCTGCGACGATGTGACATGCATTGATGGCGGTACCGTCGGCCTCGCACTACTCGACAGACTCGAGGGCCTCGACGCACTCATCGTTCTGGATGCGATGAAGCTCGGGCTGCGTCCGGGCACGGTAACCGTGCTGACGGGCGAAGACATGGACCATCATCTCCGCAATCAACATGGCAGCGTGCACGAAGTGGGTCTGTCGGACCTGATGGATGCGCTGCGTCTGCGCGGCGACATGCCGAAGAATCGCGCATTGATCGGCATAGAACCTGCAGAAATGGGCTGGGGCACCTGGCCCACAACGTCCGTCGCCGCGTCTTTACCCGAAGCCGCCGGCGAGGCGCACACGCTGGTGCGGCGCTGGCGCCAGGCGCGACCGATCGATGCGGTCGCATGAGTCGGATTGACGAAATCCCCGTTCAGGCCGAGACCACGTATGGCAACGTGCGGCCTGTTCTCTTTGAAGTAATGCACGCGCTCGACCGGCTCCTGGACGAGGATATACCGACAACCATTGACCTGGCTGGTTTGCCGTTCGGGCCCGGTGAGCTCGATCAGCTGGAGAACATGCTGGGCCAGGGCGAACTGGTCGCAGAACTGGACGCGTTGGGGTTGAGCCGTATTGGCGAGACGGCCTACCCGGGGGTCTGGTGGATCGTGCATCGCAACGCCAACAATGAAATTACGGGTCGCTATCTCGAAGTGACGCGATGTTCCGCAAATCCTGTGCTCACAGGACGCGGATATCGGCGCCGGCCGCGCACGCCTCGAGGAACTTATCGACTAGGATTCAGCGGGAGGAATACAGCATGAAATACAGACCGACCGTCGGGGAAATTTTGCAAGCCAAAGGCGTGTCACGCCGTGGTTTTCTTAAATATTGCGCGACAACGGCATCGCTGCTGGCGCTGCCACCCAGCATGATTCCAAGAATCGCAGAAGCAATAGAGAATGCGCGGCGCCCGTCGGTCATCTGGCTGTCATTCCAGGAATGCACCGGGCTGCACCGAGTCCCTGACGCGTTCGGCATCGCCAACGGTCGAGGGCCTGATTTTCGACGCAATCTCGCTCGACTACCACCACACGCTGCAGGCTGCCTCGGGCGAACAGGCGGAAGCCGCCCGGCATGCCGCCATGGAAGAGAACGACGGCAACTACCTTGTGCTGGTTGACGGCTCGATTCCAATGGGCAACCCCGGCTACTCGACGATCGCCGGCATCAGCAACGTCGACATGCTGATGGACACGGTCAAGGGCGCTGCGGCCGTCGTCGCGATCGGTTCCTGCGCCGCTTTCGGCGGCCTGCCGGGTGCCGACCCGAATCCCACCGGCGCGGTCTCGGTGCAGGACCTCGTCAAAGACAAGCCCGTGGTGAACGTACCCGGTTGCCCACCGATACCGATGGTCATGACAGCGGTGCTGACACAGTTCCTGACCTTCGGCCAGATCCCCGAACTCGACAAGCATGGTCGGCCGCTGGCATTTTTCGGCAACACGATTCACGACCGCTGCTATCGGCGGCCGTTCTACGAGCAGGGCAAGTTCGCCGAGACCTTCGATGACGAGGGTGCCAAAGCGGGCTGGTGCCTGTACAAACTCGGCTGCAAGGGCCCGACGACCTACAACGCCTGCGCAACCGTGAAGTGGAACCAGGGCACCAGCTTCCCGATCGAATCCGGTCATCCCTGCCTCGGCTGCTCGGAACCGCGGTTCTGGGACAAGGGCGGCTTCTATCAACCGTTATCAACGGGTCACTTCGGCAGTGGCGCAACCGTAGCCGGCGCGGCCGTGGCCGGCGTCGCGCTGGGCGTCGTCGCGGCAGCAGCCGGCCGCGCTCGCAAGAACAAGTACTACAAAGGAGGCATGACATGGACCTTCTGGAATTCGCACGAGGACCGGCACTGCAGTTCGCGTCGCTCATTCTCATTGCCGGCACGATCTGGCGCATCGTGGGTATCGCGCTTCTGGGTAAGAAGCCAGACTACTCCGAACCTCGGGGACCCGGTGGCCTGGGTGCTGCGCTCAAGGTCATTTACACGCGGGCATTCACGGCGGCACCGTTCAAGAAAGCGACGCTGTATCCCAAGATCATGGCCTACGTCATGCACCTCGCATTGTTCGCTGTGATCTTCCTTTTTACGCCTCACATCGTGTTCTTCGAGGACTGGCTTGGGTTCGGCTGGCCGGGCTTGCCAAACAACGTCATTTTCTTCCTGGCGGTTGCTGCCATCGTCTCCGGCGTCGCGCTGATTGTGCGGCGAGCGACCAGCCCGGTCTTAAAACTGATCTCAAATTTTGACGACTACTTCAGCTGGTTCGTCACGATGCTGCCGCTGGTCACCGGTTTGCTCATACCGGTGCGAGCAGTCTTTCGTTACGAGGACCTGCTGGCGATTCATATTCTGAGCGTCGCACTGCTGCTCATCTGGCTACCGTTTGGCAAGCTGGGCCATACGTTCCTGGTTTTCATGACCCGCGGTACCACGGGCATGGTGTTTGAGCGCAGGGGGGCCAAGACATGACAACGGTAGACGGCAGACATACGCTGGACAGAGAAGCGGAACGCATCGCGTACAAGCCGCCCGAGATTCGGCACGATACCCAGGGCGACATGAGCACGAGGAGCGCGTGCAGACGGCAATGCATCACTTCGTCAAGGACTTCAATACGCAGACCGCATCCTACCTCGACGGCTGCCTGCACTGCGGCATGTGCGCCGACGCCTGTCACTACCATGTTCGCACCGACGATCCGCGCTACACGCCGATCTGGAAAATCGAGCTGTTCAAGCAGGCCTACAAGCGCGAGGTTGGTCCGTTCGCGTTCTTCTACCGCTTGTTGGGCTTCAAGAAGAAAGTCACGCTCGAGCAACTCGAAGAGTGGCAGCACCTGCTGTACGACAGCTGCACCGTCTGCGGCCGTTGCTCGCTGGTCTGCCCAATGGGTATAGACATCGCCGGCATGGTGTCGATGGCACGTCACGGCATGTTCAAGGCCGGCCTCATTCCACACGAACTGCACGAAACGGCGAAACGGGCGGCCGAGACCGGCAGTCCGCTGGGCATCACGCCGGAGAAATTCGAGGATCGCCTCGAATGGATGGCCGACGAACACGAGGTCGACATTCCGCTGAACGTGGAAAAGGCCGACGTGCTGGTCGTCATGTCGTCGATCGAAATCCAGAAATACCCGGAGTCGATGGCCGCGACCGCGAAGATACTGAATGCCACCGGCGAGTCCTGGACGTTCCGCAGCGACGGCTTCGAGGCGACCAACTTCGGCATGCTGTCGGGCAATACGGACTGGCAGAAAGAAGCCAGCATGAAGCTCATTGATGCGGCGATAAAAATCGGCGCCAAGAAACTGGTACTGCCCGAATGCGGACACGCGTACATGGCGATGCGCTGGATGGGCGCCAACATGTACGGCAAACCGCTGCCCTTCAAGGTGCAGCATATTTCCGAATACATTGCCGACGTGCTGAACGAAGGGCGTATCAAGGTCAGGAAGGTCGACAAAAGCGTGACATTCCACGACCCCTGCCAGGTGTCGCGCCGCGGCGGCGCGACGCAAGCGCCGCGCGACATACTGAAGCACCTCGGTGTCGATTTCCGCGAGATGCCCAACGGCGGCGACTACAACTGGTGCTGCGGCGGCGGTGGCGGCGTCGTGACCATCAACCGCGCCGACGAACTGCGCCACCGCGTTTTCAAACTGAAAATGGACCAGGTCGAGTCAACCGAAGCCGATGAACTTCTCTCGAGCTGCGCCAACTGCCGCCAGAGCTTTGACGACTCGCAAGAGCACTTCAATTGGAGTTACAAGATGGGCAGCCTGATGGAGATGGTCGCCGAGAACCTCGAAGGAGCAACGTCATGAATGCTCGAATCGTCGTAGACCCGGTCACGCGTATCGAAGGCCATCTGCGAATCGAAGCGCAGATGAACGGCAACCAGATCGAGCGGGCCTATTCCTCCGGCACGATGGTACGAGGCATCGAGATCATTCTGCGCGATCGCGATCCCCGCGATGCCTGGGCGTTTGCGCAACGTATTTGTGGCGTCTGCACGCTGGTGCACGGCATCGCCTCGATCCGCTCCGTGGAAAACGCGATCGGTGCGACAGTGCCCCAGAATGCGCAGCTGATTCGTAACCTGATGATCGGTGCGCAGTACATCCACGATCACGTAATGCACTTCTACCACCTGCATGCACTCGACTGGGTGGACGTGGTATCGGCGCTGAAAGCCGATCCGGCCGCAACCGCTGCGCTGGCGCAGTCGCTCAGCAGCTACCCCCGATCGTCAACCGGCTATTTCAAAGACGTACAGAAGAAGGTGGCGGATTTCGTCGCCGCCGGCCAGCTTGGCATATTCGCCAAGGCCTATTGGGGCCACCCCGAATACCGACTTCCTCCGGAAGCCAACCTGATGGCGGTAGCACACTACCTCGATGCGCTCGAATGGCAGCGCGATGTCGCCCGGTTGCACGCGATCTTTGGCGGCAAAAATCCGCACCCGAACTTCGTGGTTGGCGGCGTGCCCTGCCCGATCGACCTGAACTCCGACTCAGCCATCAACAGCAAACGGCTTAGCCAGGTCCAGGAAATCATTAACAAGATGAAGGCGTTCGTCGAACAGGTCTACGTGCCGGACACGATAGCGATCGCGAGTTTCTATAAAGACTGGTTTGCGCGCGGCGAGGGACTGGGCAACTTCATGTGCTTTGGCGATCTGCCGGCACACGGCATGGACGACCCCGACTCATTCCTGTTCCCGCGCGGCATCATCCTCGACCGCGACCTGACAACCGTTCATGAGCTCAGGCTGGATGACCCATCCGGTATCCAGGAGTTTGTTTCACACTCCTGGTACGACTATTCCGGTGGCAAGGAAGTCGGCCTGCATCCGTGGAGCGGCGAGACCAACCTCAACTATTCGGGACCGCAGCCGCCCTACCAGCACCTGGACGTCGAACAAAGCTACTCCTGGCTGAAATCGCCCCGCTGGCGCGGCAAGGCGATGGAAGTCGGCCCCCTGGCCCGCGTTTTGATGCTGTACGTGAAGGGTCACGAAGTGACGCAGGAACTCGTGAACAGCACGCTGTCGCAGCTCGAACTGCCACCGCGCGCATTGTTCTCGACGCTCGGGCGAACGGCCGCCCGCACCCTGGAAACCGCGATCCTGGCGGAGAGCATGCAGGGCTGGCTGGACGCGCTGATCGGCAACATCAAGGCAGGCGACACCAAGACGTTCGACGACACGCTGTGGGAACCCGAAAGCTGGCCGACAAGCTGCAAGGGTGTCGGCGTCATGGAGGCGCCTCGCGGCGCGCTGTCGCACTGGATCGTTATCGAAAACGGCAAGATCGCGAACTA
Organism: uncultured Gammaproteobacteria bacterium; assembly: GCA_963807845.1. GTDB lineage: Bacteria > Pseudomonadota > Gammaproteobacteria > Steroidobacterales > Woeseiaceae > UBA1847. The sequence goes on along the minus strand of CAWEDS010000014.1, from coordinate 25,826 downwards.
CCAGGCAGTGGTCCCCAGCACCTGGAATGCCGGACCGCGCGACCCTGAAGGTCAAGCGGGAGCCTACGAAGCGGCACTGGAGGACGCGCATATCATGCACGATCCGAAACAGCCGCTCGAGATACTGCGCACAATTCACAGCTTTGACCCGTGTATCGCCTGTGCGGTCCACGTCACCGACCCGGCGGGAGAAGAACTCGTACAGGTCGCTATACGTTAACCATAGACGATACCGCGTCTACGAGGCGGCATGTTTTGCGAGCAACGGTGCGGGAGCCCAGGCCTCCGCACCGAAGCGGTCGCTGAATTCCATGACTCGCGCGTAAACTTTGTCGAGCCCGACAGCATCGGCATAGTGCATCGGACCGCCACGCCACGCGGGAAAACCGTAGCCATAGATATAGATGACGTCGATGTCGCCCGGCCGTTGCGCAATTCCCTCTTCCACAATGCGCATGCCCTCGTTGACCAGCGCGTAGATCAGTCGATCCACGATCTCGTTATCGGGAATAGCACGACGCTTTATACCCAATGTGGCTGACTTCCCGCTCGATGATCTCGACGACCACCGGGTCATTGGCATGTTGGCGAGTTGCGGCATCGTATTGATAAAAACCCTCGCCCGTTTTCTGTCCCAGTCGCCCCATCTCGGCGAGCACATCGGCCACGCGTGAGGCGCGCGGATCGCCGCGCTCCGACTCGGGCAGCGCCTGTCGCGCCTTGTAGCCGACGTCGATACCGGCAAGATCGGCAACCCGGATGGGCCCCATCGCCATGCCCCACTCCTGCATCGCGTTGTCGACCTGCTCGGGCGTTGCGCCCTCGATCAGGCAGAGCTGTGCTTCGCGGAAATACGGCTGCAGCATGCGATTGCCGATAAAGCCGTAACAAACGCCGGACATGACCGGCACTTTGCGAATTCTCTTCGCCAGTGCCATACAGGTGGCCAGTACATCGTCGGCCGTCTTTGCCGCACGTACAACTTCCAGCAGCTTCATGATATTTGCCGGACTGAAAAAGTGCAGGCCAATGACATCTTCAGGGCGCCGGGTCGCAGCAGCGATCGCATTGACATCCTGGTAGGAGGTGTTCGTCGCCAGGATAGCACCCGGTTTACAGACCTCATCAAGCCGCGCGAAGATCGTTTTCTTAAGCTCAGGATCTTCGAACACGGCCTCGATGACGAGATCGGCCGTGGCGAGCGAGGCATAGTCGGTCGATCCGGATATCAGCGCACGGTATTCCGCTGCCTGCGCGTCGCCGAGTTTGCCGCGACTGACGCTGGCCGCGTAGTTCCTGTCGATAATAGACAGCCCCCGTGACAGTGCCTCGTCGTTAATCTCAATGAGCGTGACGGGAATGCCGGCATTGGCGAAACTCATCGCGATACCACCACCCATCGTGCCGCCGCCGATGATTCCGACCGTGTCGATCGGTCGCTGGAGCGTATCCTTCGGCAAGCCGTCGATTTTCGCTGCCTGACGTTCGGCGAAGAACAGGTGACGCAAAGCCGCGGACTGCGGACTCTGCATGCACTCCATGAACAGCGCCCGCTCGACGCCAAGACCCTCGTCGAAGTCGAGTTTCGTTGCCGCCTCAACGCAGTCCACAATTTTCAGCGGCGCTAATTGGCCGCGTGCGCGTTTTGCCAGCGCGGCACGATAGCCCTCGAAGACGGTGCCCTCGACGTCGGGAACCGGCTGTTCGCTGGTCTTGCGCGGCATCGCGCCGTCGGCAACCAGCTGCAGTGCCCAGGCAATCGCTCCCTCGCGTAAATCGCCATCGACGATCTTGTCGATCAAGCCCGATTCCTGCGCCACCGAAACGCTGACCGGGTTGCCGCTGGTCATCAGGTCGAGCGCTGCTGTCACACCGGCCAGTCGCGGCAAGCGTTGTGTTCCGCCAGCGCCTGGCAGCAGCCCGAGCTTGACCTCGGGGAGGCCAATCTTCGCGCCTGGGACAGCGCATCGATAGTGAGAGGCGAGCGTCGTTTCGAAACCGCCGCCGAGCGCCGTGCCATGGATCGCGGCCACGACCGGTTTCTTTGAATCCTCGATCGCGTTGAGGAGATCGCCCAGAAATGGCTCGACCGGCGGCTTGCCAAACTCCGTAATATCGGCACCCGCGATGAAAGTACGGCCTTCGCAAAGAAGGACGATCGCCTTGCTCTCGTCCGTCTGCGCGGCGGAGATCGCATCATAAAGACCCTGTCGGACTGCGTGAGAGAGTGCGTTGACCGGGGGATAATCGACTGAAATCACGCCGATGCCACGATCGATGACATAATTTACGACTGCAGACATGCTCGCTCCTTTGCAAAAGCCGGCGCACACTGTAATGTAATGCTTACCTGCAAACCACCTTGGACATGCAAACAAGGCGATGTACCGGCAACTCACTGATCAGGCGGAAAAATACTTGCGGTCTTTGTACCAGCAGGACGACGTCGCCGCGCAGTTAAAACTCAAACTCGCCGAACTCATGGCGTACGGCGAGGCCAATGCAGATTGCGCCTGCCGTGCGCTCAAACTGAGTCGCCGCACTTTGCAACGCCGGCTCAAGGCCGAACGCACCAGTTTTCAAAAAATCCTGCGCGAAGTGCGCGCGGAACTCGCGATCAACTATCTCCGCGATGCGCGCCTGAAATCACTCGAGATCGCGATGCTGCTGGGCTATTCGAACATCAGCACGTTTACGACGGCGTTCAAGTCCTGGTACAACCTGCCGCCGGCCGAATACCGGCAGAAGTTTCTCGCCATCTCCTGACTTGCAGTCTGCCCGGCTTCTCAAAGGCAGCCCTACCAGGTTGCGCCTCTCGGTGAACCCTGCCTCCCGGGCGCCCCGCTGGATTCGAATCCGTGCTGCGTCAGCGTTAGCTTAACTAGCGAACCTGGCCCGCGAGGTCACGGATGACAGCGCCGAGAATCCCTAACGCTTCGTCCATTAGCGCGGCACCGATCGTCAAAGGCGGCAGGAAACGAATGACGTTTCCGCGCACACCGCAGGTAAGCAGAATAACGCCGCGCTTCACCGCCTCCGTGGCAATCGCCTTGGTCAGGTCCGCATCCGGGCGATCCGCATCGTTGTCGGCCACGAGCTCGATCGCGCACATGGCGCCCGTGATACGGATATCGCCGATACAGTCCGTGTCCGATCGCAAACGTTCCGCCCACTGCTGGATTTGCACACCGAGCGCACGCGCCTTATCGCATAGCTTCTCCTCGTCGATAATGTCGAGGACGGCCAGTCCCGCGGCGCAGCCGAGCGGCGACCCGGCATAGGTACCGCCGAGCCCACCGGGTTCCACGGCATCCATGATCTCTGCTTTGCCGATGACGCCCGACAACGGAAAACCACCGGCAAGACTCTTGGCAACCGTCATCAGGTCAGGCTCCACACCGTCGCGTTCGACCGCAAACAGTTGTCCGGTGCGGGCAAAACCCGTCTGGATTTCGTCGACGATCAACAATATCCCGTGTTGATCGCAAATCTGGCGCAACGTGCCGATAAAACCGTCGGGCGCAGGATAGAAGCCCCCTTCTCCCTGCACCGGCTCAATGATCATCGCTGCAATCCGGGATGGCTCCAGATCCGATTTGAATAACTTGTCGAGCGCCGCGAGCGAATCCTGCACGGAGACGCCGTGATACTCGACAGGAAACGGGATATGGAACACCTCGGCAGGGAACGGTCCGAAACCGGCCTTGTAGGGAACGACTTTGCCGGTCAGCGCCATGCACATCATGGTGCGGCCGTGAAATGCACCTGAGAATGCGACGACCGCACTCCGGCCGGTATGTTTGCGGGCAATTTTCACCGCATTCTCGATTGCCTCTGCGCCTGTCGTCAGGAAAATGGTCTTTTTCGGCGTCGGCCCCGGCGCCACGCTGTTGAGCCGCTCGGCGAGCTGCACGTAGACGTCATACGGCGTGACCTGGAAGCAGGTATGACTGAAACGCCTGAGCTGCGCCTCGACCGCCGCAATGATCCGCGGGTGATTGTGCCCCGTGTTGGTTACCGCGATACCGGCAGCGAGATCGATGTAGCGTTTACCCTCGACGTCCCAGATTTCGGCATTCAAGGCTCTGTCCGCGAATACGGTGGTCTGTGTGCCGAGGCCACGGGGTGTCGCCGCTTCTCGTGTTGCTAACAGCTCTTTGTTGCTTGTCACCGGCTTTCTCCATCAATTTCAATCTGATAGGCGTGCTTTTCAACGTGTCGCCCGGCCCCGGCGGTCATTGTCGCATCCTTGCTACCGCTGGCGTCAATAGGGCCGCTGTCGCCCGCTTCGTCAGTGCCCGAGAGCAAGCCGCGTGCGGCGTTTTAGGATATGATTCGCGGCTGGTTTGAGGAGGAGTCCGCATGCTCGAGAAACTCCAGTTTTATATCGATGGGCGTTGGGTCGACCCGGTAACGCCGAAGACGCTCGACGTCGTAAATCCCGCGACTGAAGAAGTATTCGGCCGCATCAGTATTGGCTCGGCCGCGGATGTCGACATCGCCGTCGCGGCAGCGAAACGCGCGTTCGAGAGCTACTCGCAGTCCTCTCGCGAAGAGCGTCTCGCGCTGTTGCAGTCGATACTCGACGTGTACGCAAGGCGCCACGACGAAGTCGCCGAAGCCATCATGGATGAGATGGGGGCGCCGTGGTCGCTCGCAAAGAACGCGCAGGCGGCGAGCGGCCCGCAGCACATCAAGGCAGCGCAGCAAGGCACTCAAGGACTTCAAGTTTGAGGAGCGCATCGGCACAACCCTGGTCGTCAAAGAGCCGATCGGCGTTTGTGGCCTGATCACACCATGGAACTGGCCGATAAACCAGATCGCGGTCAAGGTCGCGCCAGCGCTGGCGGCGGGTTGCACGATGGTGCTGAAGCCCAGTGAGATTGCGCCGTTCGACGCCATGATTTTCGCCGAAATACTTGACGAGGCCGGCGTACCGGCCGGCGTATTCAACCTGATCAATGGCGACGGTCCCGGCGTCGGCACCGCACTCAGTGCAGCACCCGGATATCGCCATGGTGTCGTTCACCGGCTCGACACGCGCCGGCGTGCTGGTCGCGCAAAATGCTGCACCGACGGTCAAACGCGTCGCGCAGGAACTCGGCGGCAAATCGGCCAACATCATGCTGGATGACGCGGACTTCGAGAAAGCGGTCACCGCGGGCGCCAGCGAGCATGTTCGAGAATACCGGTCAGTCCTGCGATGCACCCTCACGCATGCTGGTGCCGCGAGAGCGGATGGACGAGGCGGCCGCGATCGCGGCACGCGTCGCCACGGAAACCCGGGTCGGCAACCCGCGCGACGAAGGCGTCGAGGTCGGTCCGGTCGTGTCCGAATTCAGCAATGGCACAAGATCCAGGACCTGATTCAGAAAGGCATCGACGAAGGTGCGACGCTGGCCGCCGGCGGCACGGGTCGACCGGATGGTCTCGACAAAGGCTACTACGTGAAACCAACGGTATTCGCCGATGTCAGTAATGACATGACCATCGCGCGCGAGGAGATCTTCGGTCCGGTGCTGTCGATCATTCCCTACGATAACGAGGACGACGCGGTGCGCATTGCAAACGATACACCCTACGGCCTGTCGGGCTACGTATCGTCGTCCGATCTGCAGAAGGCGCGCCGGGTGGCCTCACGGATGCGGACCGGCATGGTCCATATCAACGGTGCCTGGCTCGATTCGGCTGCACCTTTCGGCGGCTTCAAGCAATCCGGCAACGGACGAGAATGGGGAGCGCACGGCATGGACGAATTCCTCGAGATAAAGTCGGTTTACGGTTTTGATGAGAGAAAGAAAAAGTGAACAGAGTGTACGTTTTGCTGCTGTGTGCGGCGTCGATAATGATGGGTGCCTGCGGCAAAGATTCCACCTTGCCGGCAGCGAGCGGCAAAGCCAGCGTGCGCGCGATCAACGCCATCAAGTCATCCGAGGAGTTCAGCTTTCTCATTGAGGAGCGGGTTATCAGTTCGGTCGCCTACGCCTCAACAACGTCGCCGATACGATACGACGATCTTGACTATACTTTTAACGTTGATGTGTTCTATGCCGGTGAAGATGCGTTCCGACGCGTCGCCAGCCAGTTTATCGACCTCGAGGCAAATAAAGACTACTCGCTGCTGGTGAGCGGTTCGCTCGCGAGTCCGACCTTGACACTTTGGGAAGGCGACGAGCGCAGTTTTGCCGCCGAAGACACTGTGTTCGCCGCAAGGTTTGCGCACACCGCTGCCACGCTCGGGGAAGTCGACTACTACTTCGCGGACCCGGCCGTCGCTCCGGTGCTTGGCGACCAGGTTGCTACCCTGTCATTTGGCGAAATCAGCACAACAACCGATTTCACAGGGGGCGACTTCGTGCTGACCATCACGGCAGCAGGTGACCCGGGGACAGTTCTCTTTGTTTCCGAAACGACGGCTTTCGCAGCCAGAGGCGCGTATATCATCACGCCTTTCGATGCCGCTGCCAACAATACGGCGCCGGTCATCGGCCGCGCTCTGAATACACTGGGAAGCAGCATTACCCTGCCGGATGCGCGGTTCGTGCCGACGGTGGAATTCATTAATGCCTCGATCGAACTCGGCGCGTCCGACATCTTTGATGACGAAACGCTGACATCACTGCGCGTATCGAACCATGCGTTTCGGGACGTTTCCGAGGAGCTCGAAATCGCGACCGGCGACAATACGTTTTACTACACGCCGACCGGTGACACGGCGGCCGTGACACTTGAAAGCGCTTTCGCTGCCGTTGGCGGTGTCCGTTACAGAGTCGTCGCCGGAGGTGCAGCCGGCAACTTTTCGACCAGCCGGTTTGTCCCGGATCGCCGCCCCGTCGAAACCCATGCCAAGCTGGTCCCCTTTCAGGCCTCCATCAACGTCGATTTCGCAGATATCTATGCAGTGGCTGCGGACAGCAGTATCGACGACTCATTCCCGGTGCGTGCTGCGCTGGGGTCGGGCGAAGCGTCCGCAACCGTGCCCCTCGCCGCGGGAAGCTATGACCTCTATGTGACTCGCTTTTCCGAGAAGACGCCATTGGCCGGGCCGTTTCGCATCAACGTTGCCCTGGGCGATATTGTCGACATGATTATCGTCGATACGGTCGACCCGGATGTACTCGACGTATTATTCCTCGCCGGTGGACCGGCGCCCTGACTGGTGCACGCGTGCCAGCGCCGCGGTCAGTTCCGCCGCGGTCAGGTCACTGATCGGCAGCCGCACCAGGTCCTCCACGCGTCGACGCAGTCGACGGTAGGCAGCATCGAAGTCACCGTCGACGGCGGGATCCGGGATACCCCAGTGCGCGGTGACCGGGGCTCCATGCCAAACCGGGCATTGCTCGGCGGCGGCATTATCGCAAACCGTTATTACGAGATCGAAAACCGGCCCGTCATCGCCGCTGAATCGGTCCCAGGACTTCGATTCCAGGCGCGTAACGGGGTGACCGTGTTGTTCCAGTACTTTGATTGCCCCGGCATTGACCTGGCCTGTCGGGCGACTGCCCGCGCTAAAAGCCCGAATTCGGCCATCGCCCAATTCGTTGATCAGCACTTCGCCTAAAATGCTGCGCGCCGAATTGCCCGTGCACAAAACCAGCACATTTGTAATCGCTGACATGGCGCAAAGTCTAGCAGGGTATCTTAGTTCGCTGTCGCCTTATTGACATAGGCTGCAGGATCGTTCGCAGCCGTGTCCTCAGGGATCGATTTGGCATCGTACATTGCCTGATCCGCGACGCTCAGCAGGTGCCACAGCTCATCGCCGTGCTTCGGCATAAGCGCGATGCCCACACTGGCCGAACAGCGTATCTCCTGGCCCTGGATGATGTAGGGCTCAGAAGCCGTCTGCACGAGCCGCGCCGCGATGTGCTTTACGTCGTCGACACCAATGCCGGTATGACGATCGCGAATTCATCCCCGCCCAAGCGACCCAGGGTATCCTCGGGTCGCAGGCAGAAATCCAGCCGATGGCCGAAGGCCTTAAGCAGCGCGTCACCCGCCTGGTGACCGAACCGATCGTTGATGGATTTGAACTGGTTGAGATCAAGATAAAGGACGCCGCCCTCGCTGCAGTCGCGAATACTTGCGGCCGCCTGCTGCTCGAAGCCTCGCCGGTTTAGTATGCCGGTGAGCGGATCGCGCAACGCATCGGCAAGCATTTTGTCTTCATTGCGCTTGCGTTGCGTTATATCGACCAGGGTTATCGAAATATCATCACCGACCGGCTCCGCTACTACTCGCACCCAGTTCTCATCATCCTCTTCATTGGCTACCGTCGCCTCGAAACTGAGCTGCGCCGCCGGCGCATTGTCAGCCGAGAAGTGCTGCATCAACCTGTCCGGGTCGAGCTGCTCGAGTTTTTCGAGCGGCATGCCAACCAGCGTTCCTTCGAACCCACCGATGAAACCCTCGGCCGATCGGTTGGCGAAAACGCAGCGAAATCGGTGCTCGGGATCCGTCTCGTCACGCTTGAATCGCAATATGCCGTTTGACGACGTTTCGATGAGCGTGCGAATCAGATGTTCACTATCGGCCAGCTGAATTTGCGCTTTGCGCCGCTGCGTTACGTCCCGGCAGACGACAACCATCCCCATGTCCTGCCCCCGGGGCCCGGTCAACGGGCCTACGCTGACTTCATAGGTATTGTTGGCGTCCATGCGCAAGGTCTGTGTCAGGTCGAGTTCTCGCGCCTGTTCGAGAATGGCCCGGGCGGCTGGAAAGTCTGCCCACAGTTTGCTGCCGATAAGTTCTTTTTCATCATTGCCGAGTAGCACCTGCGCGGCATGATTCGCACAAATAATGCACTGCTCGCTATCAATCACGAAAATGGGATCGCGGACGTGGTTAAACAGGGTCTGGTAGGCGAGCGGACTGAATTCGTACACACGTGACTTGACGCTGAGGTACGCAAAGGCTGGCCACAATAGCGCCAGCACTACGATCGCCAGCGGCAGTTCTTGCTGACTGACTTCAACGAAAAGCATGGCAGCGCTTATGGAAAACGGCAACATTCCGAAAGACAGTAGCTGCGAGACAGTCTTGCGATGAGCGGCTGCAATTGACGACAGTCGTCCTGCCAGTGCAATAGCCGAAACGCCGATAAGCCCGTACACAAACGGCGCATACACCCGGGTGTACCAGTAATGATCAGTCGACTCGATGAACTCGATACCTGTGCTGCTCTCAACGGCAACCCATAGCATGTTGTGCATCGAATTGGTCAGCGCCAGCACCGTAGTCGCCACCGGAATAATAGACAAGATCACGAGGGTCAACGCGCTGACGCTGCCTACGGTGTACTCGCGATAGATACTGTAAAAGACGATTGGGATGAACCCGGCCGAGCACAGGCTGAGGAGGCGGCCGATGCCGTAGAGATTCGCATCAGCCGCGCCGAAAGAGAGCGCCGTGCCCCCGATCAATGCAGCAAACAACATCATCAGGATGCTGACCAGACTGGTTGCGTTCTGCCTGCTCGCCCAATAAACACGCACCGCCAGTCCTGCATAGGCGACGGCAGCGAAACCAAGCAAGGGCGATACAAACTGTTGCAGCGTCGTTAGCATAGGGAATCGCCGCTGTGCAGCGGATCGGTAGTTGAGGCCATTTCGCCATGCTAGCGATCTCGGGCACTACATAATGCGATCCATTCCGCATTATGTTGGCGACCCTGTGCCGTACGTCACACTTTTGGCCAAAACACGGGTCTCTGCGACCCGGAAACGGCTCGGCTACAGCCCCTCAGCAGTATCGGCGATCAGCGTGTCGACGACTGACTTCAGGCTTTCTTCCACACTCGCGCCCGAGGCGCGCTCGAGTTCATAGTCCTTTAGCTGTCGGTGGGCACTGGTGCCGCGAGACAAAATATTGCGAACCCGTCCGACCTCTTCTACACAGCCGAGCGCTCTTGCGTCCTGCGCGATCAACGACAGCAGTTCGTCGAGAAGATCCTCAAACGGCACTACGGCCCCTTTGGCAAGATCGATGAGGCCTTCGTCGAAGCTGTAACGCATTGCCCGCCAGCGGTTTTCCCGGATCAGCATCGGGGTATACAGGCGCCAACGCTGATTGTGCGTACGCAGTCGATACAGCATGCGCAGAATGCACACCAAGCAACGCCGCGAGCGCCACGGTATCCTCGATGCGAGTACAGACATCCATGATGCGTGTCTCCAGCGTCGGGAACCGGCCGCTGGGTCTAAGGTCCCACCAAATTCGGGTTGAATCCTCGATCAGGCCTGCATCCATCAGGATACTGACGTGACGCTGGTACTCCGCGAAGCTGGCGAAACGCTCCGGGACGCCAGTCCTTGGCAAGGCATCGAATATCGTCAGGCGATAGCTCTTCAGACCCGTATCACGTCCATTCCAGAACGGTGAAGAACACGACAACGCCAGCAGGTGTGGCAAGAAATACGACATTTGATTCATCAGGTCGATGCGCAGTTCATCGTCATCGATACCGACGTGGACGTGCATGCCGCAAATGAGGAGTCGTCGCGCCGCACCCTGCATTTCGTGGGTCAGCGCGTCATAACGTTCTTTTCTCGTGTGCTTCTGTTCGGCCCAGTTGGAAAACGGGTGCGTGGATGCCGCGATGGGCGCAAGGCCGTGTCGATCGGCTACCGCAATAATATTGCTGCGCAACCGCACCAGGTCCTCGTGAACCTCCTGAATGTTCCGGCACACTTTGGTGCCGACCTCGATTTGCGACAACAGCAACTCGGAGGTTACCTGGGGCCCGCATAGCTCTTCCGCCTCCGCCATCAGCGTGCTCGGCGGGTCGACAACCAGGCCGCGCGTTTCCTTGTCAACCAGCAGGTATTCTTCTTCTACGCCGATCGTAAACGTCGGTTCTTTTGCTGCCATCCCCTACCCCCCATTGATCAACACGCTAAGCCGTTATTCGATTGTCCTTTGCACCAATCCGTTCAGGAATCGACGCTATTATCTTGTGCATGACACTGGCCACGTGGGCAACGCCCGCCGCATCGTCAATCAGGTCCTGACGAATCTCGATACCGACGTGCGGCAGGCCGATGTCCTCGGCGTGATGATCGATAGTGAAATCCTGTGGTGCCTTGCCCGAATACGGTTCGTTGTCGCCGGTGTAGTAGCCCGCTTCCCTGAAGCCCTCGAGAAAAACGGTCCGCAAAAGCTCGTCCTTGTCCCAAAGCACGCCAATTTGCCAGGCGCGCGATTCGCCGTTCAGCACCGGCGTAAAACTGTGAATCGAGATAAACGCCGGTGGCGGACCCAGTTTATCCAGCCGTTTGATTTGCTCATCAACCGCTTGATGATACGGCCAGTACAATGTGTCGGCGCGCAGCTCCTTGTCGGCCTGGTGCAAGTTGCGATTGCCGGGTACGAGTATGCCGTCGCCATACTCGAGGAACGCGCCTGGATCCATGAGCTGCCGATTGCAGTCGATAATCAATCGAGAATAATTATGCAGGACGGCCGTCACACCGAGACTGGCGGCGAGCGACTCCGTCAGCGGACCGGCACCGATATCCACGGCGAGGTGGCAACGACGGGCGAAAGGATCCAGCCCCATGTCCCCCAATGACGCGGGAAAACGGTCGCTGGCATGATCGCAGACCAGCAATATTGGCGCCTCCGCGAGCGGATTCAGTATTCTGAACGGCCCCGGCTCTGCCGGAGAAAGGAGGGTTGCGACGTTCTTGTTGTTAGACCCTTCTGGCATACCTCACCATGTCCTCGGGATGTCGCTCAGTGTACCGTATCCGCGGCGTAGCGCCAGCGTTGACACAGGCGAATCAGACTCAGGCAAGCCGCTGCGTGAAGGTCTCCTCCACCCACGGCGCGAAAGTCGCGACGGACGTGGGACGCCCAACGTAGTATCCCTGGGCGAATTCAACACCCAGCGCGCCCAGTTTCTCCATGACCTTCTTTGACTCCACGCGCTCGGCGATAGTCTTGATACCCATCGCGTTGCCGACGTCATGAATCGCTTTCACCATGCTTTCGTCGACGCTGTCTTCAAGGACGTTGCGGATGAACTGGCCGTCGATCTTGAGGTAATCCACAGGCAGGTTTTTCAGGTAGGTAAACGATGAAAGCCCGCTGCCGAAATCGTCGAGAGAAAACTTACAGCCCAGCCTCTTCAAGGTTTCCATAAAATGCACAACACGGGAGAGATTGGAGATCGCTGCGGTTTCAGTAATCTCGAAACAGATCGCGCCGCGAGGCAGATGCTGGTTCATCAGCTCGGATATCACGAAATCCAGGAAGCGATCCTCGCTAAGTGACGTGCCGGAAAGATTGATGGCCAGGGTATAGCGCGCCTCTTCGCCGGTGCTGCGGTCAGCTAACTCGGATAACGCATAGTGAATAACCCAGCGGTCGAGCGTTGACATCAGGTTGTAACGCTCGGCTGAAGGAATGAACTGATCCGGGTTGACGATTTCGCCGTTTTCGTCGCGCATTCTGAGGAGCAGCTCGTAGTGACTATGCGACGGGTCATGCTCCGCTCCGATGCCGACGATCGGCTGGTAATACAGCTCAAGGCGATTGTCTTCCACAGCGCTGGTAATACGCGAAACCCACTTCATTTCCTCGTGGCGCATACCTGCATCGCTTTCCCTGTACAGATGGACCTGGTTGCGCCCCATGTCCTTGGCTGAGTAGCACGCCACATCCGCAGAGCTCATTACGGACGCGACGTCGGCATTCTCGGCCGTCATTAGCACCGCACCGATAGAACAGCGAATCGTTGTAAAGGACTCCTGCCATTCGAATCGATAGCCCTCGATCGAACCACGAATGGATTCGGCGACTTCAATCGCGTGCTGCTCGTCACACCGCTCGAGTAACACACCGAACTCGTCCCCGCCGAGGCGAGCCAGCGTGTCGGATGAGCGAATATTGGTCTGAATAAGTTCGGTCAACTGGCACAGCAGAGCATCGCCTGCTGAGTGGCCGAACGTATCGTTCACGACCTTGAACTGATCGAGATCAACGTACAGCACTGCATGCGTTTCGTCCGCGTTGTCACGAATCATGTCGAGCGCACCGACGAGGCAGTTTTCGAACTCGGAGCGATTAATAAGCCCCGTGAGTTTGTCGTGCGAAGCCTGGTAACTCAGTTGCCTGAACAGGCGGGATTCCTTACTGACGTCGTGGAAGACCATGACCGAGCCAATGATATTGCCGATACGATCACGAATCGGAGCGGCTGAATCCTGGATTGGAATCTCCGTGCCTTCCCGCGTAATCAGGACCGAATTCTCGGCGAGCGTGACAACACGCCCCTCCTTGAGACAACGGACCACCGGGTTTTCTACCGGCGCGCGCGTGTGCTCGTTGACGATCATCATGATTTCGGTGATGTGCCTGCCCTTGGCACTGCGCACGTGCCAGCCGGTGAGGTCTTGCGCGACCGGATTGACGTAGTCGATATTGCCATCCGCATCGGTGGTAACAACGCCGTCACCAATGGACTGCAAGGTTACCTGGGCACGTTCTTTTTCCTCGAAAACACGGGTCTCCGCGCGCTTGCGTTCGGTGATATCGGTAATTGTGCCTTCGTGCGCCGTGAGGCGGCCGGACCTGTTGTAGATTGCTCTTGAGTTTTCGAGAACGACGATCTGGCTTCCGTCCTTGCGCCGCAGTCGATATTCGAAGTTCTTTACGACACCCTCCCCTTCGAGTCGGGCGAATACCCGATCGCGATCGATCGGATTTGCGTACAAAACTTTCATGCCAGCAGCTTTAAGGTCGTCCACGTCGTCGTAACCCAGCATTTCCACCAGCGCCGGATTGGCTGTAACAATTTTGCCGGCGCGCGACGCAATGTAGACGCCATCGACGACGTTCTGAAATAATCCACGATAGCGCGACTCGCTTCTGCGCAGTCTTCTCTGATCCTGATCGCGTTTAATTGCGATACCCGTAAGTCGGGCCATGCGCCGCAGCTGTGTAATCTCGTCCGTTTTCGGTGCACGGCTTTCGTCAAGGTACACATCCATGGTCCCGACCACGCGGTTTGCCTCGCCCTTCACTACGAACGACCACGCCGCCTTGATACCGATATCGGAACTGTCCGCGAACTTCTCTGACCAGACCCTGCTCTTGCGGATGTCTTCCGTAATACGGTCTTTGCCCCGGCATGCAGCCGAGGCGCAGGTCAAAGTGCCCGACGTGACCTTGACGGCCTTCAGCTCGGTTTGCAGCGCTGTCGGCAAATTCGGCGCCGCCGCTAATGTCAGTGTTTTCTTTTTTGGGTCAAGCTCCATTATCGACGCTTTGAAACCGTCGCCGATTCGCTCAACGAATCGGCAGATCGCGCCCAGTATGTTCTCGTGCGGGGCGCCGGCAGCGATCATTTCGAGCACTTCGTTCTGCGCCACCGCCAACGACTCGCCACGCTTGCGATTGGTTATGTCCGTAACGCTGGCTCGAACCAGCCGCCGCTCATCGGACGGCAAACGGCTAAAGCGAACCTCGCAGGGTATTTGCCGGCCCGCCGAATCCTGGTGTACCCATTCGAAGGTCGGGTGACCGCCCGCGAGCGCCTCATCGACGAAGCCTCGATGCACGCCAAATGACGGCGAACCATCCGGCTGGGTTGCCGGACTGATGTCCTCGGGCCCAACGCTGAGCATTTGCTCTATTGGCAGTCTGAACAACTCACACGCAATCTCGTTGGCGTCCGTGAAGCCCTGGCTATCAACATCGAAAACGATAATCGCCTCCGGCGCATTCTCGACCAGTGCGCGATAGCGCTCCTCGTTCTCGCGCAGCACGCGTTCGGCGTTTTTTCGCTCCGTGACGTCACGAATACTGATAACGAAGATCGCGCCCTGCGGATCCGTCAGTTTCGAGGCATTGATCTCGGCGACGAACAGCCCGCCGTCGGCACGCAACGCCTCGACTTCGCCTCCCGAAAGATCGGCATTCGAACTGTCGAGATCCGACATGTAGGGCTCGAGATACCAGGCGAGCGGCTCGCCTTTCGCGCCTGGCAGAATATCGCTGATATCGGAGCCGATCAGGTCGATCCTCTCCACGCCGAAATAACGCGTACAGACCCGGTTGCAGCTTCTGATAATGCCGTCCGCGCTCACGGACATGAGCGCCTCGGTGACGCTGTCGAAAATCGCCTCGATCGGGGTATCGTACTGGAGCGCCCGCGTATGCATTGACTGCGCGAGGGTCGCCTCCATTTTGTCATAATGCTGGTCAATCAGGCAGAGGACTTCCGCAAAGTCGGGCTTTGCAATGCCAGCCTGCTCGGCGGCAGCCTTGATCCTGTCCCTTAAATCCCTACGCATTGGCAAGCTAGTCCTGTAGCTATGGCCAACACTTTATTGAGGAAAAGCGCGTAAGTATGTGACGCGACTTCAGTTTTGATTCTTTCTTGGGAAAGTATTCCCGGCACTCAGGCCGCCGTGGCGCTGCGCGCCTCGAGGGCGGGGTCACTCGGCGCCGGCCTCGCCGTCTCCCTCAAACTGCAGGTCGCCTTCAAGCTCGGCCGGGCGTCCTGCACTCGCCACCTGAATGGGAATCGCCGCAAGCGTTGACATTGAGCCAACCTCGTTTTGCAGGGAAGCACTGACATTCAGGAATAGCCGTCCTGCTCTCTGCGGCACAACCGTTACTTGTTGTACGACGTAGTTTTCGTCGGCCAGAGGTTCCAGCTGCACGGACAGAAGCTGGGCTTCCGGGAACGTCATCGATGAGGCATCGTTGATGCGATAGTCCAGCGTCAGCGGACCGCGGCCTTGAAGTGATTGCACGCGCAGTCCGATCGTGACCGGGCTGCCCACGATGGGCGTACCGATAATCCGGTAGCTGATACGAAACGGTGACCCGGGTTGCGTGACGGTGGCGTCATAGACGGCCGTTTGATCTGCCCCTGCAGCGCTGACATCGCCCCCGGCGGTAGCGGCGTTTTCAATAGCGTTTCGCCCGACGTCGCTGTTGCCGCATGCCACCTGGCCGAACGCCACGACGAGCATCAAAGACAGGCATCCTGGTTTCGTCATAATCTTCATTGCGGCTCGATGGTTAGAAACAAATCACCGACACGTTGTAGCAGACCCGTGTCGCAAAGTCGCCGGTCGCACGCGAAAATGAACAGGACCGGAACGCTACGATCATTCGTAGCAGGTTACAATTCTGCCGAGGGTTCTATGAGCCGGAGTGCCGGCGATGTCACACCACGCGCGGGCGCGGGCTCCGCGCGGCCCGCCAGGATTGCGATCCAGGTCCGTATACGTGCGGACCAGTATTGATACACTTTGCCCGGTGTGTGCGCCTGCAGCTCACAACCCGTTCAGCCCATATTCGGACAGGAAAAACATATGCAAAACAAGACGATACTCGTAACCGGCGGGGCCGGGTACATCGGCAGTCACGTCGTTCGCCAGCTGGGGGCCGCCAACGAGAACGTTGTGACGCTGGACAACCTGTCGACAGGCTTCGAAGCGGCCGTGACAGCCGGTGAACTGATCGTCGGCGACACGGGTGATGCTGCACTCCTCGAGCGCATCTTCACGACGCACGATATCGATACGGTTTTGCACTTTGCGGCTCACACGATCGTCCCGGAATCGGTCGCTGATCCCCTGAAGTACTACCGCAACAATACCGCCTCGAGCCGCACACTGCTGGAAGCGGCGGCGAATCACGGGGTGCGAAACATCGTTTTCTCGTCGACGGCCGCGGTCTACGGCATACCCTCAGGCAGCAAGGCGTCGGAAGATTCCCCTACCCAGCCGATCAACCCCTACGGCACATCGAAACTCATGACCGAGTGGATGCTCAGGGATCTCGCGGCCGCTGGCGGACCGCGCTACGTTGCGCTGCGGTACTTCAACGTAGCGGGCTGCGAACCGGGCGGCACCATTGGCCAGTCAACCCCGAAAGCCACGCTGCTGGTCAAAGTCGCTTGTGAGGCGGCTACCGGACGACGGCCTGGTGTCGCTATCTACGGCACGGACTACCCGACTCCGGATGGCACCGGCCTGCGTGACTATATTCATGTCGAGGACCTGGCCTCGGCTCATCTCGACGCGCTCACTTACCTGCGGCAGGGCGGCGAGCCGGCGGTACTCAACTGCGGTTACGGACACGGCTACAGCGTGCGCGAAGTGCTGGCCGCGGTCGAACGCGCCAACAACAGCGCCCTTTCGATATCGGAACAGCCGCGACGTGCCGGTGACCCGCCGGAACTCATTGCCGTTGCCGACAAGGTGCGGGAAGTGCTTGGCTGGAAGCCTCAGTTCGACGACCTTGACGTCATTGTGCGAACGAGCCTCGCCTGGGAAAGAAAAATTGCGGCAAAGGATCCGTCTGCCTACTGGGCCGATTGAACGTTTGACGAACCGCGATCGCACCTGTCGGTGTTAAACTCTGCCTCATGAATATTCACCGTCCACGATCGCTTAACGGATTGATCATGGTCGGCTTCGGCTTTGTTGCCCTGCCGCTACTCATCGCCGTCGTGTGGGCGCTGTTCAATCTCGACCGCGTCGCCGAGCAAAGCGAACTGCTTGTGGTCACCGGCGTATCGGCCGCAGAAAGCAATCGACGACTTAACGAACAGATCAGCTCCCTGGAGCGTCTTGCGCGCCAGTACCAGGTGCTGAAAAATCCCGAAAGTCTTCAATTAATCGCGCAGGACCTGGACACACTGGAGTCGCAGCTCAGCGGTATGCGGCGCCCTGCTCGAGAACGCAGGTGCAACCGAACTGGCCGGATCAATCGGCGATGGCGCACGCGAAATTGTCGCCACGCTGTCGGACCCCGACCTGGATGATCTGCAAGTCACCGCGGTCGATCGGCCAATTCGCTGCCTTTGCGACAGCGCGTTGCGAGCCTGACGCGCGACCTGACCACCTACGTAGATACGGAACTCAACAAGCTTCAGGAGACTGCCCGCAAGGCGCAGCAATACTCGGCGTGGCAGGTCGCAGCGCTGATACCGGGCACGCTCATTCTGGTTTTCGTATTTACCTCGCTCGTTGCCAGACCCATCAGGCAAATAGACAAGGCGATAGGTCAGCTCGGCGCAAGCGGCTTCTCGAAACCGATTTCGATCAAGGGCCCGACCGATCTCGAACGCCTGGGTCGGCAACTTGACTGGCTCAGGATACGACTGCTTGAACTGGCGCAGGAAAAGAACAAGTTTCTCCGCCACATGTCGCATGAGCTCAAGACGCCTCTCGCCAATATTCGCGAGGGCACCGAGTTGTTGCTCGATGGCTCCGTGGGTGAACTGGCCGCACCTCAGCGCGAGGTCACGGATATATTGCGCACCAATGGACTGAAGCTGCAGCGTCTGATCGAAAACCTGCTGTCGTTCAGTGCCTGGCAAACAAAGAGCGAAGAGCTGACGCTGTCGGATTTTCCGCTGCGTGCACAGGTCATCTCGATCGCGAAATCGCAACGCCTCGCTTTGAGATCCGCCAATATTCAACTTGAGCTCGAAGTTGCCGATATAATAGTCAGCGCGGATCAAGACAAAATTCGGACGGTCCTTGATAATTTGCTATCGAACGCGATCAAATTTACGCCGAGAGATGGTGTCATAACGATTCGGTCGCGTCGCGACTCCGATAGCTTTGTACTGGAGTTCGGCGACACGGGACCCGGCATCCCTGACGAGGAAAGGCCACGTATATTCGAGGCATTTTTCCAGGGCAGGCGTGAGCAAGGCGGTCAGGTGGGCGGCACCGGTATCGGGCTTTCCGTGGTGATGGAATGTGTCCAGGCTCACGACGGCTCGGTCGCTCTTGTCGACTCGGATGAATTTCCCGGCGCCCATTTCAAGATTCGAATTCCGCAAAAACGCAGTTTGGATCAACCCAGGTTGGCAGCAAATGGCTAAGTCTAGTGACCATCTTCCACTACAATCCGAGTTGTGCTCGCTGCCGCGATCATCGCGACGCAGGGAGGTTGCGCACAAGTCTCCAATTGGGTGAAAGGCGGCGGAACAACCGAGCCGAATGACCCGGTCATTCTCGGAGCCCCGCAAGCAGAGACCTATCTCCAGGAAATCTACGAACTGGCTGTCGGTGACCCTGCGACCCAGGCTGAAATATTCGCTGACGCGCAGTCGGGCGCGATGCTGACGCCAGGCCCCAACACTCATCTGCGACTCGCGCTTGTTGCAGCGACCCCCGGGCATCCCGAGTTCAACCCTGAAAAAGCCCAGCGCCTGTTGCGCGAGATCCTGGCGCAGGCAGAGTTGTTGACACCGGCCGAGATATCCCTGGCCACGATCCACCTGAATAACCTGGAACAGGTCATTGTTGCCCATTCGGAGGCACGTCGGCTGCGCGCGTCAGATTCTCGCAGTGCCCAGAGCGAGGGTAAGGCCGTAAACCAGAGGCTGGCCACCGTAGAAGCAGAGAATCGCCGTCTGCGTGAGCAGCTTGCAGAAGCAGAGGGCAAACTCGAGGCCATCACCACGATCGAGACGATCGATACGAGAACAGGACTAGGCTGCTCCGACGTGCTTGCCGCCCCTGATAAATAGAACTAACCTGTCGCTCATGGTCGGACGACAAAGCCAACACGCTGCAAAAATCCTGCTCGTCGACGACGATCCCGGACTGCTGCGCCTGTTGAGTATCCGGCTGCGGGCCGAAGGATACGAAGTCGAGGCGGTTGAATCGGCGCACGACGCGTTGGCGACCCTGCATCGTTTTGCGCCAGACCTTGTTATTACCGATCTGCGCATGGACAAGATGGATGGAATCGGGCTCCTGAAAGAGTTGCAAACGCGTTCACCGGGGCTACGCGTCGTCATTATCACGGCGCATGGCACCATCCCGGACGCGGTCAGTGCCACTCAGCAAGGTGCATTCGGTTTCCTGACCAAGCCGGTCGACAAGGACGAACTGAAAGCCCTGGTAGAACGGGCGCTGAAGTATTCGGGGTCAGCCGAAACAGACGAGAACTGGTCTGCCAATATCATTACCCGTAACCCGGCAATGCGTGAAACGCTGCAGCAGGCCAAGATGGTTGCCGCGACAGACGCCCGGGTACTCATCACTGGCGAAAGTGGCACCGGCAAAGAGCTTCTCGCCAAGGCCATCCACTCGGCCAGTGATCGCAATGACAAACCGTTCGTGGCGATCAACTGCAGCGCTATGGCTGAGAACCTGCTCGAGTCGGAACTTTTCGGTCACGAAAAAGGTGCGTTTACCGGCGCGACACGAGCTCATGAGGGCCTGTTTCGCGAAGCCGCTGGCGGTACGCTGATGCTCGACGAGATCGGCGATATGCCCATGCGGCTGCAAGTGAAGTTATTGCGGGTATTGCAGGAAAACCAGGTGCGTCCGGTAGGCAGTACCGGGTCGAAGGACATCGACGTGCGCGTCATTTCTGCGACACATCGGGACCTGCAGGAACTCATGGCGGGAGGCCGCTTTCGCGAGGACCTTTATTACCGCCTGAACGTCGTCAATATACGCTTGCCGCCGCTCGACAGTCGTCGTGAGGATATTCCCTTGCTCGTAGCGCACTTCCTGCAGGCGATCTCGAGAGAGGCTGACCAGGAACGCAAGGTGTATGCGCCGGAGGCCGTCGAGGTGCTGGTAACGGCAGAATGGCCGGGCAACATCCGCCAGCTCTATAACATTGTGCGACAAAACGTCGCGCTGTCGCGCTCGCCGGTCATCAGCGCCGAGCTGGTACAGCAGTCGCTTGGCGATCACGCCGGCAAGCTCGCGTCTTTTTCCGAAGCGCGGGACGAATTCACGCGCAACTATCTCTCGCAGATACTGCAAATCACGATGGGGAATGTCAGCCAGGCGGCGCGCCTTGCGAAACGCAACCGCACCGATTTCTACAAGTTACTGGCTCGCCACGACCTGAACCCCGACAATTTCAAGAGTCGCTGATCACGACCCGATCAAGCTGTGCCGGCTACGGCGCGGATTTCTTCGAGTAGCCGTCAGGGCTCAATCCGTACTTGCTGAACAAGTCGTAGAGCGTCGGTCGGGTGATACCCAGCAAGTCCGCCGCTTTGGAAACATTGCCGAGGCTCTTTGTGAGCGCCACGCGAATCGCCTTGGATTCCGCCTGTGCCCTCACCTCGCGCAGATTAAGCGAATCGCCGTGCTCCTGACCGGCCTGCAAACCAAGGTCCCTGGCCGTGACCATCTTGCCATCCGCCATGATGACGGCACCCTTGATCTTGTTTTCGAGTTCTCGCACGTTGCCCGGCCATTCGTAGGATTCCATGGCACTCACGGCATCGTCTGAAAAACCGTTGATCGCGCGCTTTTGTTTCTTGCTGTATTTTTGCAGCAAGGTACGCGCAAGAATCAGGCGACCTTCTTCGCGCTCCCTGAAGGGTGGAATATTGATCGTGATTTCGCTGATACGGTAGTAAAGGTCATCGCGAAACAGGCCTTCCTCGATGAGCGCCGCCGGATTCTGGTTGGTCGCGCACACTACCCTCACGTCCACAGAGATCTCCTGGCGACCGCCGACACGTTCGATGACGCGCTCCTGCAGAAAACGCAACATCTTTGCCTGCAATGCCATCGGCATGTCACCGATTTCGTCGAGGAATAATGTGCCGGCGTTAGCCAGCTCGACCTTGCCCATCGTCTGTTTGTGCGCACCGGTAAACGCGCCTTTCTCGTGACCGAAGAGCTCCGACTCGAGCAGGTTCTCGGGAATTGCCGCACAGTTGATCGCGACAAAATTGTTTGGCGCCCGTGGACTTAAGGCGATGCAAGGCGCGCGCGAGCAACTCCTTGCCGGTACCGCTTTCTCCCAATAACAACGTCGTTACATCGTTCGGCGCAACCTTTTCGATCATGCGGCAAACGGCCAGCATGCCCTCGCTGGCGGCAACGATTCCATCCAGTGGCGATTCGATCACCTGGTTTTGCAGGCGACGATTTTCAGCCTCGAGTTCGGAGATATTGAACGCGCGATCGACGAGCAGTTTGAGCGTGTCCGTGTCGACGGGTTTTTGATAAAAGTCGTACGCACCTTGCGCCACGGCATGCAGCGCGTTTTGCTGATCGCCATTGCCCGTCACTACGATGACTTTGGTATGCGGCGCAAGACTCAGGATCTCGCCAAGCGTCGCAAAGCCCTCCTCAACGCCCTCCGGCTTGGGCGGCAAACCAAGGTCCTGCAACACAACGGTCGGTTCGTGCCGGCGCAGCTCTGTGATAGCCGCCTCGCGGTCCTCTGCCGTGATGACATCGTAATCTTCGAAACACCACTTAAGCTGATTCAGGAGACCGGGATCGTCCTCGACGATAAGTAGTTTGCGGGCTTTGTCGGTCATTGACTCAACTGTAGGCGTTGTGAGGCTCTTGGCGTGCAATGGTGCCATGAAGCCCCGCTCGCTTTGCAGTGGGTGGTTCACAGCAGGGGAATTCCGCTGATGGCCTGAACCCGGTCAATCGGAATGTGACGATCGTCCGGCCGCGACGCCAGACGACTCGCTCTTCGCCCTGAGGCCGTATGTATTTAACGCAGTTGAGAATCATTCGTATTTAGAATACTCTAGGCGTCCACTCACAGTCAGCAACCGAAATTCGCATGAAATCAGCAATTTATGTTTCCTTTTGGCTTGGCGCCGCCGCGCTCGCGTCATCCGACGCGTCGGCAGAGGACAACGCCCGGAACGACGAGGCCATCGATACCGTCACGATTATCGGCAAGAAAGCGGACGCGGCCGACGTGCCTGGCTCTGCCCATGTGATTGACCAGGAAGAGCTCGAAACCTATCTCAACAGCGATATCCTGCGTGTATTGCGCTCTGTGCCGGGGGTGTATGTTCAGGAGGAAGAAGGCTTTGGCCTGCGCCCGAACATTGGCATTCGCGGTTCGGGCCTCGATCGGAGCGCGCGCATTGCGCTGCTCGAGGACGGTGTGCTCGCGGCGCCCGCGCCTTATGCGGCCTCCTCGGCCTACTACTTCCCCACTCAACGGCGCATGAGCGCGGTCGAAATTTTGAAAGGTCCCGCAGCCGTCAGTATCGGACCTCGAACCACCGGAGGTGCGATCAACCTGATCTCCACGCCCCTCCCCGACCGGCTGCGCGCAAACCTCGACGTTCGCGGTGGCGATCACGGCACGCTCGACGCTCACCTGAATGTTGGCAATCGCGGGGAACGCGTTTCCTGGTTACTCGAAACGGTACAAGCCGGCAGCAGTGGCTTCAAAACTGTCGACGGTCCGACAGGCGGCGACACGGGCTACGATATCGAGGACTACATTGGCAAACTTCAGCTCACCAGCGACCCGGCAAGCCCGCTGTACCAGAGCCTGCTGATAAAACTGGGCGCTACCGACCAACGCTCGAACGAGACCTACCTGGGCCTGACCGATACCGATTTTCTCGCTGATCCCGAGCGCCGTTACGCGGCAACAGCAAACGACGTGTTTACCAGGTGATCACGAGCAGTACCAGGCTACTTACGTCGTGAGCACGGGCAAGTCCTGGCAGGCAAAAGTCACGGCTTACCGCAATGACTTTGCGCGCAACTGGTACAAGTTGCAGTCCGTTAATGGTGCCAACCTCAATGACGTACTGGTCGACCCGGCCACCTATGCAGTGGAATACGGTTACCTAACGGGTACCATGAGTCCGGACGATGCGCTGCAGATCAGGGCTAACAATCGCGCTTATGTTTCAGAAGGCGTGCAAGCCAGGGTCGAATGGGACTTTGGCGTGAGTGACGCCGATGTGTCGCTCAATGCAGGCGTGCGGCTCCACCAGGACGAAGAAGATCGCTTCCAGCACCAGGATGGCTACCGGATGCAGGACGGTGTCCTGCTGCGGACCACGGCAGCCGCTCTGGGCTCACAGACCAACCGCTTGTCCGATGCGAAGGCCACCGCGATATTTGTCGATGCCGAAATTCGGACGGGCAAATGGATACTTTCGCCCGGCCTGCGCTACGAAGACATTGATATGCGTCGCCTCGACTTTGCGACAAGCGACCCCAATCGGGTGCAGGGCCCGACGCGGATTCGGGAAAACTCGAACCGGGTCGTCATTCCGGGCGTCGGCGCTGTGTATCGCGTTACCGCGGACTGGCGACTACTGACCGGCGTGCACAAGGGCTTCAACCCACCGGCTCCCGGCAGTTCCGCCAGTGAAGAGAGCAGTCTCAACCTGGAAGCCGGCGCACGGTACGACAAGGGTGATTTGAATTTCGAGGCGATCTACTTTCGCAACGACTATGACAACCTGCTCGGTACCGTAACCGACTCGACCGGCGGCATCGGCCAGGTTGGAGACCAGTTCGACGGCGGCGAGGTCGTCGTGAGTGGTCTCGAAATGAGCGCGAGCTATAATCTGGCCGTTGGTGCGTTTAATATACCGATCGCGCTGGAGCTCACATGGACAGGCGAAGCCGAATTCAAGAACGCATTTGAGTCAACGTTCGAACCCTGGGGCAACGTTTCGGTTGGCGACGAGCTGCCTTACATCCCGGAAAATCAGTTCCGCATTTCTTCGGGCGTAGAACACGAGCGTTTTCGCATCAACCTCGCTGCCAGTTACGTCGGCAAAATGCGCACACGCGCCGGACAGGGAGCACACGTGGCGCAAGAAACCGTCGACACGCATACGGTTTGGGACATGATGGCCGTCTACAATATCGACGAAAAGCTCTCTACCTACGTCAAGATTGATAACCTGCTGGACGATGACTACGTCGCGGCAAGAAGGCCGTCGGGACTAAGGCCCGGGTTGCCGCGTACAGCGTACCTCGGTATCAGCTACCGATTGTAGATCTGAGTCTGCACCTGCAGAACGATTCCGCGTTACTGCACCACCCTCGTCACCGGACTTGAGTATCGGCTTTCGATGCCCGACGTCGTGAACGAGGTCGCAACGAATTCGTAGGTGCCGAAATCAAGGTTGGTCACAACATGTGAAGTCGCATTGGCATCATTGATAACGATTGGACTCGAGTACGCTCCGGTTCCCGTGCGCCAGTAAAGTTTGAAGCCGGCAAGGTCCGACAGACCGCTGCCGTCTTCGTTTAGGGTGGGTGCAACCCAGTTCAGAGTGGCCGTCCCCGTACCTGAATTCGGCGGCTCCGCCACGAGCGATGTCGTTGACGGTGTCGAGGACCGTACTGTTGCCGCCGGCAATCAGCAGAATGACGTTGTTCAAGAGTCCGCGATAATCAGTGGGCAGCGCGAAGTTGCGGACCGCCGACGAACCTGTACCGGGTTGGATTCCGGTCACCGCTGCCAGTAGTTCGTCATGGCGTGCGTCCACGCTTACGGCGTAAGCGGCTTCAAGACCGACCGTCGTTTGCTCTAATTGCGCCGAAGTTGATGTCAATTCCGCAAGCGACGGACTCGCAGCCCCGCCCGATACAAAGTTTGCGGCATCGGTCATCAACTGCGTTGCGTTACCGCCGTTGACGTGCAGCTCGTTCGCCATCGTCTCCAGCGATACCTGGGCCGAGACGACGATCCATACTGCGGCCACGCGCCCGTCCGCGCGCGCTCCGCCGCGCCCGTCGACGAGCCCGTCTGTAAGGTCAGACGAAACGGCACGCAATACATTGTCTGCCGACGTCGCAAATCCGGCCGTATTTAACGCGTTCCGCGTACGCCGCACGGTTTCGCCCAGCGCCTCGGAGGCCCGCACGAGTTCCGAGGCCCTGCCGGCATCAATCCTTGCGGTCATAACACTTGCGTTTGCAAGGGTTCGAAGACCGTTATTCAATTCCCGGGTTACGATAACCTGGGCGCTCTCTATAGTGCTTTGACTAGCGCCTCCTGGCATATCCCGGGCCAGCTCGACAATGAAGGTAGTAAACGGGTTGACGTTGGCTACAGAACTTGCGCCCGGCTCA
>CAWEDS010000013.1:0-122590 GCA_963807845.1 uncultured Gammaproteobacteria bacterium | reverse complement strand
CAACAACAGCAAACAAGCAAGAGAACCAATAAGCTACTCACGACATCGTGTTTGAGAGACGCAATGCGATGGGTAAAGATCGCGGCCCATTTTCGGAACGTTTTCTCGTCGACTGCGCGCCCGTCTTCGCCAACCAGTGCCGCCATCTCCGATTCGTCTCCGTACTTCTTTAGGAAGAGCAAAGCCCAGAGAATGTGCTTTGGCTGAGCATGAGAGAGATCGCCATCATGGAAGAAAGGAACTTGAATCATGTCCCATGCCCGCACCACAACAGCCGGATCGACTCCAAAGAAAGAAAGAAAGCGCACTCGGAAGATAGCTGCGCTCCGGCCCTCCGGATCCCGAGACATGATTGCGCCACCAAGCTTCTCCACCTGCTCTTCACTCAGTGGGATGCACTCGGAAGGCTTGGATCGCTTCGCCATGGTCGAAGGAAAGCAAGCAACGACGTAGCGTGCTAGCAGAGAGGCTTTCGAAGCCTCCGGTTTTCGAAGAAAAGTGATCTTTTTCGAAGGTCTCCAAGTTTGGCTTCGGATTTGTGCTCCGTAGCTTTTGTACTGGGTTCTACGGCAAACCCGCAACGAAAAATCCAACGTCGCTAACAGGAGAGTGTCACGAACGGAGAAAAGAGGGCGAGTGTCAAGGATTCAAACCCGTAAGAATCTTCCTCAACGGACTGGTTCATATTCTTGACTGCTAGCAAATGCATCGATGTAAATGCGAACACTACTTGGTGTTGATAACTATCGAGTATGCAACATAACAGTATGAAAAATGATTCAGATAGAGAGTTTGCTGTCTTATTCAGAAATTGCGCAAATCGACAAATGTCAATTTGTATCAATATCAACTTGTGACAACTTGACATGTCAGAACGGTATACAAATTCTCGTCACGTTTCCGACATATTCCCGACAATGTCGATTTGAAAGTCGACAACACGGTATGTTTGAGCGTGTCGATTGGAATGACCATGGGATCAATACAGATAATATTACAGCGTTGAAGAGCGTTGTGTAAGGTGTGTCTACTGGTATAGTCGGCTTTGCCATTGGGGTGCTGGTTGTTGTGCTACACCACTGTCGAAATGCTACTCGACGTGTAGGATTCCACTTTTGGTGGAGCGGTATCTCCCACACCTGGGCTCTCAGGAGAAAACGAAATACATGGTCCGAGAGTGCTCATTGAGGTGTCCAAGTGGCAACATGCTCGCTGGGTTTGATTGCGCTGGCGTGGAGATACACGCTGTTCAACATTGCACTTGGCCAATTCCGACATTGTCGAGAAAATGTCGAGAATTTGTCAATGTCAAGTTGTCACAAGTTGACATTTCTGACATGTCACGACTTGACACGTCACAAATTGACATATTTCCAACAGCCTGATCTTTCTGATACGACACAAAATCGACACGAATTGACATTTTTGCAGAAATGCATTTTGGCGCGGGAAACAACTCCGATGCATCCAACGGATGAATTCGGATTGCTTTGTTCCGAGTCGAGCAAACTCACGTAGACTTTGTACTGAGTTCTACTAGTTCCGACGACGAAATTTTGCGCCGGAGTTCCTCCTGAAAGATCACTTTTTTGGCGTGGAGCCTCTTTGCGCACTGCATTCTGCTTTGCTTCACGCTGGTCTTTGCTATTGACTGCTCCATGAACTTGTAGCTCTTGCTCTCATGCCACCCAAGAAGACTGTTCCAGATCGCTGGGGTGACAAGCACAAGCAAGCTATTCTGACGGGTTTCCGTGAACACGGCTGGGATCCACTGGAGGAATCTGGCGCCAAGATCAACGAAACGATCAAAAACACGCCTACACTGTGCAAGATCTTGCAGGATTTCTTCAGCGTCAACCAGGGTGGAACGAAGACCAGCAACAACTCGCTGTATCAGCACTACAAGGACATCGGCTGTGAGTTTATCGTTGCGAGAACCCGGGACGGCTTTCGTCGACAGAGCCAGGGTGCGTGCGTGCGTTCGGTCGGTCGGTCGGTCGATCGACGCCGTCATTGTTCTTCGTGTTGCTCACGCTGCTGCTGCTCCTCTTTTCTTGTTCTTCTTCTAGCTGCCTACGCCGAAAACCAAGGATTGAGTGGTGCTCGTGCTGCTCGCAAGCGCTCTGCTGAGGACGCGACGACAGCGACGCCGACGAGATTTCGCTCGGATCGCACGACACCAACAGAGTTCGCAGTTCCGACGAGAAGAAAGCCAGCACCGCCGGTTCGAAACCCTCGGCGGCTCCGAAAGCTGCGGCGACGCTCCTGCGTGCCTCTCCTCAGCCTTCCCGTTCGACGAAAGACGATGATGTCGAGTTCATCCAGCACCAGATGGGCAAGATGAAGCTCTACAAGCCGGAGAGTGGTTTTGTCTACAACTTTGCTTGCGTCCATCCGTACTTTTCTTGGACCTACACCCACGTCGGTGTTCGCTACATCCGTGTCGACTTCCTTGTTTGGACCAGCCATGAAGACGAGTGTCTCCCCAAGATCTCCAAGTGCGGAAACTTCTTGTACTTCAGCCAGAAGATTCCAGAGCGCTTCCTGGAGATGATGCGTCAGTTTCGCTACTACACTGATCTTGACGGAACTCCTGCTGACAATGACACTGCACTCATCCAGCGCGGTGTTGAGCTTGTTACCGGTATCAAGGAAGCCTTCAATCATGAAGAAATTTCCCCAGTGCTCCGCCTCAAGCTTCCCTTTCCTGTCCAGCAGGACTTTGAAGACCCGTACCGCCAGAACCTGCCTGGATACGAGCTGTCGTCCTACCCCCATGAGCGCGACCCGAACCGTTTCTTCTACGTCTTCTCTGTGGGGCTGAAGGATGCTGCGATGCCTCGCAAGAAAGCTGCACCTGGCTTCCAGCAGCGCGCCTGGGCTGCTCCTCCTGCTGCTGGCGCCGCGGGCGGCGGCGGCGGGGGGTAGTGCTCTTCCACATGGGTGGTCGGGCATGGGATGGGAGGTCTAGATCCAAGATACACCAGTAGAAACTTACATCGTATAGGAATCTAGTCTATATATACAATTCTACCACCATGGTGACCCATTTTGCTTGTAGTTTGTCTGTAGGTTTACGGTTTCCCTGAGCTCCTCTAGCTAGCGTACAATACGACTAGTTGTAACAGACCCGAGGAGCGAGCAAACAAAACAACTCAATCGCAGTAGGCAAATAATACATCCCCAGTAAACGCATCGCAACCAACAAGTATGGGGACCCGCAATGACAGTGGGGTGAACAGGGAGACGCCGTCGATGCGCAAGGTTACATTTCCAAGCAGCAGCGGCTTCATCGCGGCACGCCCCGGCGATGCCGAAACAGCAGGGCGCTGCCTGCATAAGCGGCGGCGAAGGCGGCGAGCGGAGTCACAGCGAGCAGTATCGCATGGGCCGAGGCGAGTCGCAGATTGCCTGATCCCGCTGCTGCTGCCGCCTCGGTCGCTGCCGTGGCAACGCGGCCGGCGCCTGCGAACAGCGTTGGCAGGTATAGCGCGACGCTCACCGATACCCCGAGTGCCAGTGCGAGCAAGGTCGATCGCGCAAGCAGCGGCACCGTGACGGTCAGCCAGCGTCGCATGGGCGATACGCCGAGCGTTGCAGCGACCTGGTCGAAGCGCGGCTCGATTGTCGCTCGCGCGCGGCGCGAGCAGTCCCCACAGGTAGGGCAGCGCAAAAACCAGGTGGCTCCAGAGTACGGCGACGAACGTACCGTCGAGGTAGAGGCGCACCAGCAGCACCTGCACGCCGAACAGGAAGGTCATCTGCGGTACGAGCAGCGGAATAAACAACCACGCACCCACCTGTCGCCGCGTACTGGCGGATTGTTTACAGCTTTCCGCGGCCGGCAAGACCATTGCAATACCCACCACCGCCGTTGCGGCGGCAAGCGCGAGCGTGGTTGCGCCGACGTTCGCGGTCAGCGCTGCCAGGTCGCGCAAGGTTTCGAACGAAGCGTGTGCAGGGAACAGTGCCGGAAACCGCCAGGGCCCCGCGACCGCGCGCAGTCCAATGGCAACGATCGCCAGCAGGCCGAGCCCGCAGCCAATCACAAGCACGGCTCCGAATGCGCGTCGTAGCGGCTTCTCGCCAACCCGACGCCGGCCACTTTCGGCCGACAGCCGCAACAAGCGACGCCCGAGTCTCCCCAGGGCGAATGCCGTAGCAATGGCGAGCAGGCAGCAAACGAGCAGCAGCAGTGTTCCGGCATACGCCTGCGCATGTATCGACGGATCCGGATCGGTGAACCAGCGCCACAACAGTACGGAAAATGTGGGCGGCAGGCCGGGCCCGAGCGGAATGGCCATCTCGACGTTGCTGATGCCGAATACGAGGACTGCCGCGAGCGGCAGCCGAATTTGCTGCTGCAGTGCCGGCGCGACCACGGTCATCCAGCTTTTTAGCGAACCGTAACCAAGCGTGGCCGACTGCGCCTGGAGTTTTTCAGACCGGACCTGCCCGAGTGACGCGGTGAGCGCCATGATGAGGAAACAGGTCTCTTTCAGGACGAGTCCGACCGTCAGCGATACGGCGGCGGGATCGTTGACAATCAGCCAGTCAGGCGGCAATTCGAAACCGCTTGCCCAGGGCGACAGCAACCGCATCAGCACGCCGGACGGCGCCAACACCAGCGCGAGACCGATGCCGATTGCAAGGTGCGGCATTGCCAGAAGCGGCAGCGCGAAAAGGTTCAGTCTGCGGCGCCAGTTGCCGCTGGCCGCGAGCGCAACGGCAAGATGGGCGAGCAATAAGGCTATCGCTGTCGCGATGCAGCCGCTCCAGAGTGATGAAGCTATCGACAAGGCGATTCCCGGAGTCGCAAAAACGCGGGACAGGGCGCCGGCGTCGAGGCCGATCCAAAGCGCGGCTGCGAGTCCCGCAACGGTCGGCACGGCTGACACGAAGAGCAGCAGCAGGACGGCGGGCCGCGTTGTCATAGAGCGGCTCATAGCCTAGCGCACGTACCGCGAGAGCCAGGCCTGTTCGAGCCGGGTCGTCCAGCTCGGGTGCGGTTCGGTGAGGTAACGTGCGGCCGGCGGCGGTGTCGCCGGGCCGACGTCGAGCTCGTTGAAGTAGCCGCGTTCCTCGCGGTTCAGAGCACCCAGGTCAAGTACGGTGGGATCTCCCCAGTAACGCTCGTCCGCCTTTCGTGCCTGCGCTTCGGGCGACACCAGGAAGTTGGCAACGACGCGCGCGGCGGCGTTCGCGCCAGAGTTGTAAGGAATCGCCAGAAAATGGCTGTTCGCCAGTGCGCCGGCGTCGAAGTACATGGCGCGGATAGTGTCGTGCAGTTCACCCTGCCGCATGGCGCGGCTGGCCTCCGACGGGTTGTACGACAGCATCCAGTCCAGTTCGCCGACCGCCAGCAGGTCGCGCTGCGCCGGGCCGCTCTGTGGGAACAGGCGGCCGCTGCGCCACATGCCGGGGTGCGCACGGTCCAGCCAGTGCCAGAGCGGCCGCGTGACGGTCGTCGAAGTCGGCCGCGGCGGGTGCGCTCAGTCGCGCCGGATTGTCGATGAGCGCGAGCAGCAGCTGTTTCAGGAACGCGCTGCCGAGAAACGACGGCGGCTGCGGGTAGCTGAAGCGCCCGGGATGCTGCTCGATCCATTCAAGCAACTCGCCGGGGTTTCCTGGCGTCATTGCAACGCGCGCCGTGTCGAAAAACAGGGTCAGCGCCGCCGTGCCCCACGGCAACTCGTAGCCCTCGGTCTCAAGCGCGCCGTCGACGAGCGTGGTCGGGTTTCCGTGCCAGTTGATGCGCGCCGCATTCGGCAGCCGATGCGCCCAGGGGCCGTACAGCAGACCGGCGCGCTTCATCGCCGCAAAGTTTTCGCCGTTGATCCACAACAGATCGACGGAGCCGTCGCGGTTGCGCCCCGCCGTTCGTTCCGCCGTGATGCGCGTAACCGATTCGGCGATATCGGTGACACGGACGTGGTGGAGTTCGATGTCGTAGTCGACGCGCACCCGCTCGGCGGCCCACTCGATGTAACGGTTGATGGCGCGGTCGCCGCCCCAGGCGTTGAAGTAGACGGTCTGTCCCGCGGCATTCGCGACGACGGCGTTCCAGTCCTCCGTTTGCGCGCCAGCACGAGCGGTGCACAGAAGTGCGGCCAGCAGCAGCAAAAGAATTGCCGGCTCGCGGCGTGCGCGCATCAGAACAGGTAGCGCAGGCCGAACTGGAACTGCCTTGGCGCGCCGGCGTTGCGCCGTGTGAACGGCTGTCCGAAAACCTGGATCTGGTTGGATTGCGTGGCCGAGTTAGCAAAGCCGGACAGGTTCTCGCGATTGAACAGGTTGAACACGTCAGCGGATACCTGCAGGCGTCCGTCGCCGATGCGTGGCTCGTAACGCAGGCCGACATCGACCGTTGCCGACCACGGCAGGCGATCGGCATTGCGCGATACGCCCGGCGCCCGGTCCGAGTTGCCGAGATACGCGTCGGTGAACGACGCGCCGTCACCATTCAGGTCGGTAGTGCCATAGATGCCGGTGTCGGGGATCAGGTTGATCGGCTGGCCCGACTCAAATTGCCCGGCAACCGACACGCTGATCGTGTCGCGCGGATAAAAGTACAGGATCGACGAAATGACGTGGCGGCGATCGTTAACAGACGGCCCCCATTCATCGTCAAACTGATTGGAGTTTGCGGATCGAAAGTTGATGTCATCCGTGTTGTTGCTTAGCTCCGACAGCGTGTAGGTCATCAAGAGGCCCCAGGCATTGCCGGCACCCGGCTTTTCCAGCGTCAGGTTCAGCGCCTTGTAGCGTGATTCCCCCGCGGTCTCCGACACCACGATCTGTCTTGCGCCGCCCGGGACCGGCGCTACCGGTCGCGTCGCGTCGGCGGCCGACTGGCTGCGGATCAGTCCGAGCGACTCGGCGAGTGCGCGCCGCTCGGCGTCCGTCCCCAGAGCGCGCAGCGCCGCGGTGTTGGCGTCGGTCAGGTTGCCGAGATCCGCTGTGAATGGCGCCGCCGCATTCAGGTCGCGCAGCCGCAGCTGGTTGTGCCCGCGGTAATAGAGGAGGTCGGCCGAGCCGAGCCAGGCATCGCTGAACTGCCACTGCAATCCTGCGGACAGCTGCACCGTGTAGGGGCTGTCGAGACCGTTCGGATTGAGAATGCGGCGCTCGTTCGATACGGCAGTGTCGCGCAGGTTGGACACGTCCGCTGGCGTCGGACACTGCAGGTAACCGTCGGGGCAGGCCGGGTTGACGCTCAGGTTGCCGTCGAAGGTCACAGTGGTCGGATCGATCTCTGCCGGCAGCAGTCCTGCAGCCGCGAGCGCTGTCAGCTGGCCGCGAAAGGCGGCCGACGTTGTGTTCTGCTGCAGCGCGTCTGACAGGACCGTATAGGGAATGCGTTCGTAGAAGACCCCGGCGCCACCGCGAATCGAGAGTCGTTCATTCGCGGCGTAGTTGAGCGCCACGCGCGGCGCAATGTTGTTGCGATCGGCGGCGCTTGCGCCGGCTTTTGTCAGGCTGTCGTAATCCCACCGCAGGCCGGCGGTAAGCGTCAAGTCCTGCGACACGCTGACCTGGTCTTCGAAATACAGCGAGACCTGGTTCTGCACGTCGCCAAAGCTCGCCGGGCGCAGCTCGACCGCGTAGTTGATCACCGCTGCGGTCGCCGGTATGTCGTTCACGCCCAGCGCCGCGCCGCGCGCGAGGCCACGGACTTCCGTCAGCTCGGCTTCGGTCAGGCGTACCCGGTAGTTGCCGCGCGGGTTCCCGCCGCCGGTAAGAGTGAAGTCAGAGCGCATCGCGTCGACGCCAAACTTCAACGCGTGCACACCGGTAAGCCAGGTGAAGTTCTGGCGTAGCTGCAGCGAGTCCTCGCTCTCGTCGAACGCAAAGCCGGGATGACCCAGCACGGCGGCAGTCAGGCCGTCGGGAGCTTCGACGACGACCTGCGGATCGTCAGAGGCGAACGGGCGGGCGTAATCCCAATCGAACTTGCCGAAGAGCAGGCGGGTTTCCGACGTAAACGTGCCGCGGTCGTAAACCGCGGAGAGCGCGCTCAGCAGCGAATCGCGTTGCTGCACGGACCCTGCCGACGGAAAGGTGACGCCGCCTTCAAGCCCGCCACCCTGTCGTTCGATCTCGACGTTGCCGACGTTGCGTGCGGAACGTCAGCTGCCAGTCTTCATTGAGACGATGGTCGAGTTTCAGCGATGCCAGCAGCGACTCGTTCTGGCCGCGCACCGTATCGTTGACACCGAGCGCCGGGGACGACAGCAGGTTGTCCTTGTCGTCGCGCAGTGTATTCGACGTTCGCGAAGAAGAACGTGCGGTCTCTCGCGATCGGGCCGCCCAGCGAGAAGCCGTACTGGTCGCGCCGGAAACCGTCGCGTACGGCGTTGCCGGACAGGTCGCGACTGGCGAACGGCGAAGAGGCATCGACGGATGCGCCGGGACGAACGAGGTAAAAGAGTTCGCCGTACCACTCGTTGCTGCCGGAGCGCGAGGTCACGTTGACAACGCCATTGCCGGTGCGTCCGTACTCGACCGAATACGATGAGGCCAGCACCGTGACGTCCGAGGCGGCGCCCGTCGAGATCGGAAACTTCGGACCGCCGAGAAAGTTCTCGTTGTTGTCCATGCCGTCGATCAGGTACTGCGTGAACAGGCCGTTGGCGCCGTTGATCGACACCGACGGCGCCTCAGGGAAGAAGCCGGTCGACGGCACGACGTTCGGTAGTCGAATCAGGGCGCGCGACAGGTCGCGCGCCTCGATCGGCAGTGCTTCCAGTTCCCGTCGGCCGAGACTCGCGCTGACCTCCGCATCCAGTGCATTGACGGCGAGCGCCGTCTGGCGAGCGGTGACCATGATGTTATCGATCATGCGAACCGGCACCGAGCGCGACTCGTTGCTGCGCAGGCGAATGCCTGCCGCCAGCTCGATGCCATCAACGATCACCGAGTAGCCGGCCGCCGCGGGGACGGCGGAAAAGCGCGCGCGGCCCGAGGCGTTGCTGGTGCTCGCAGTCTCAAAGCCGGTAAGCGTATTTCTCAGAACTACCGTGGTGTTGGTCGCTGTACTGCCATCGCTCGCGATTACGGCAACATCAACGTTTGCCGCGATAACAGGATCGGCGGCGAGCAAAACCACAAGGCTCACGCCCAGGCGGACCGCGCGCGCAAACAAATGGGGACAACAAAACATTGTCTGGTTTCCGAAGGCTTGTCTAGACTGAATTCGCGTCCGACGCTGACGACACTCTCACTTTCCCACGCAGCCGCCATTAGACGACCGGTTCAGGCGGCGCTTTGTTACATCAAAGTGCGGAATCGCCGCCTTTGACGGCCAGTATAAGTGCAAACAACGGCTTTTCGGGTAATGATTCGGATGCCGGTCCGGTCTCTGTGATGTACCGGTTGCCTCGAGAAGGAACACACATGCGGAAGCTTATCGCCTTAATCCTGTCGCTCATTGCCGTGCCGGCCATGGCTATTGACGTGCCGGTGAACGACCTTGCGCCGTGGACAGCGCTGACTTTCAACAACATCCCGCCCAACGAGGTTTCGGTCGACAACGGCGCCCTGCATGTCGCCGTGCGCAGCTCAGCAAGCCCGCTGGTTTACGGATTTGACAAACCCACGCGTCTTGCCGGCGTTACCGTGCTGGCGAGCTGGAGTGGCGCGTTGCGTATCCCTGACGGCGCCACCCAGGGCGACAAGAACGCCGACGATTTTGTGCTGAAGTTTGGCATTGTCGAAGCCGGCGAGCAGACGCTCAACTGGTTGCAGCGACGAATAGCTGCCAACTGGATCAAGCAGTTGTTTCGGCTTGCGCCGCGCGGGACCGGCGTGCGGCGCATCAATTTCCTGTCGACGACGCAGCAGCAGAAGCTGCTGGGTACCAGCCGCACGCATCCGCTGAGTGACCTGCTGTTCGAAACGCGCGTTACGCTGCTCTCGGTACCGGGTGCGTTCGAGATGACGTACCGCTTCGA
Source organism: uncultured Gammaproteobacteria bacterium (assembly GCA_963807845.1). GTDB lineage: Bacteria > Pseudomonadota > Gammaproteobacteria > Steroidobacterales > Woeseiaceae > UBA1847. Next base: position 112,637 of record CAWEDS010000013.1, on the reverse strand, counting down.
AGAGCCGGTGGAAACGCTGGGTTTGTGGATATCGTCCGACGGAGACGACACGGGCTCGAGTTTCGATCTGGAAATCCAGCGCATCACCTTGCACACAGAGGCGCTGCCCGCGGACTGATCGGCCCCGCTTGCCGCGGACCAGACGAGGCTGCACTGGAAGCGCCAGGCCGACTGCGAGTATGCTTACGGAACACAGTCTTGATGAAGGCACACGATGAACATTTCCCGAATTGCGCTGCCGCTCGCTTTACTCGGCGCACTGTTGCTGCTCGTCGCCGGTCCCGGCACTCGCTTCGGCGCGTGGGAATATGGAACGGGCTTGTTGCTGATGCGAGGCGCTTTTTTTGTCGGCGTCGCCGCAGTGGTCATCGCGCTGATTCTGTTGATCGTGCCGAAAACGCGAAAAGCTCGTGCGGCGTCTCTGGCTTTGGCGCTCGCGATTGGACTGGGCACCGCGTGGGTGCCGTACAACGGCTACCGTACCGTGATGTCGCTGCCGTTTATCCACGATATCAGCACGGATACTCAAGACCCGCCGCAATTTGTCGACGTGGTGCCGCTACGCGCCAACGCGAAGAACCCGGTTGAGTACGCCGGTGAGGAAGTGGCCAGGCAGCAGCGCGAGGCGTACCCCGACATTCACACCCTCGAATTTTCACGGCCCGCCGCCGCAACGTTCAGCGATGCGCTCGATGTCGCCGAAAAAATGGGCTGGGACATCGTAGCGGCAAGATCGGACGAGGGGCGAATCGAAGCAACGGCAACAACACTGTGGTTCGGTTTCAAGGACGACGTTGTGATGCGCATCTTGCCGACGGCGTCCGGCAGTCGCCTGGACATTCGATCAAAATCCCGCGTCGGGCGCAGTGACGTCGGCGCGAACGCCGCGCGGATTCGGGCATTCGTCGCGGCGCTGGAGGGAGGCGACTAGCGCCGTGCGCAACAAGGCCAGAACGCTAAATCAGGAATCCTGCGATCCCAGCTGATCGATTTCGGCCGCGTAACGCCGTTTATCGTCATCACTTAGAAAACTGGCGGCAAACCCGTTTTTCGCGAGGCGGGTGATGGCATCGGTATTCAGATCCAGCGCTTCCTGCACGCGCAGGAAGTTCGCGCCGATGTAGCCGCCGAAATAGGCGGGGTCGTCGGAGTTGATCGTCACGCAAAGTCCCGCGTCCAGCATTTGCTTGAGGTTGTGGTCCAGGAGCGTGTCGAAGACACGAAGTTTGACGTTGGACAACGGGCAAACGGTCAACGGAATTTGCTTGTCGACCAATCGGCTGACGAGCGCCTCATCTTCCAGGCAACGCACACCGTGATCGATTCTCTCCACCTTGAGCAGGTCCAAAGCCTGCCAGATATAGTCCGGCGGGCCTTCTTCACCTGCGTGCGCGACCGTGAGGTAGCCTTCACTTCGGGCGCGATCAAAGACCTCGACAAATTTTGACGGCGGGTGGCCCATCTCGGAGGAGTCCAGGCCAACCGCATGTATCCGGTCTTTGTAGACGAGTGAGCTTTCCAGCGTTTGCAGGGCGGCATTGGCGCTGAGATGTCGCAAAAAACACATTATCAGCCGAGAGGTGATGCCGAGGCCGGTCTCGCCGTCCCGGAGCGCGCGGGAGATGCCCTCGACAACCGTCGCAAAAGCGGATCCCGCGATCCGTGTGCGTCTGTGGATCAAAAAAGATTTCGACGTGACGCACGTTGTCGCGGGCGGCACGCGCGAGATAGGCAGAGGTGAGGTCGTAAAAGTCCTGCTCCGTGATCAGCACCGCGGCGCCGGCGTAATAAATATCCAGGAAAGACTGAAGGTTTGAAAAGTCGTAAGCGCGACGTATGTCATTTACATCGGCATACGGCAGCTCGATGCCGTTTCTCGACGCCAACTGCATCATCATCTCGGGCTCCAGGGTGCCTTCGATGTGCAAATGCAGTTCGGCCTTTGGAATGCGAGCAATGAGATTCGCGAGATGCATCGCGCGCATTCTAGCAAAAGCAAGAAAGATGCACTCTGACTCCGTTCAGTCTGGCAACGGCAGAAAAGGTCGACTCTGACCCCGTTCAGTCACGCACTATTTTGGCGCCGGCGGCGCACCGGTGGCCTCGCAGGCCGTGGGTCTGACGCGAACGCTATTGTATGGTCGGGCCCGGTCTCGGGTCCGACTTTGGTCAGAATCTCCGAATGAGTCGAATGCCATAAAGGAATATCCGAACGTGAGCGCACTGGGGATCCAGCAGCCCGGGAAAATTGAAAAGTTTTTTGTCAAGAGTGTCTCGCGCGATGACATCCTGAGGATCGTTTACGCTCACGACAAAGGGTCCTTGTTGCGGGAAAGCCGCCGCTACAAATTCCCTCATATTCAAACAACCGACAATTCAGGCAGCGGGCTGAAGCAGACGGGGATTACCCTGGAAACAGACCCGAAACAGAGATGGGTGCTCGATGAGTTGCGCGACCTTCTCGGGCAAAACGGGCGCTCGGAGGCGGCGACAGAGACCATCCTGGAAGAGATTGAGTCGCTGCAGGAGGCAATTGCGGTTCGCCTGCAGCGCATGCAGCAGTGGGTGAGAGAAAAATAATCCTCACGCCAGCCGACGGGGTTGACCGCAACGCGCTGGCAACCCGCGTGAGCATTGGCTATCATGGCCGCACTGATCGATAGCCTGCACAGAAGAGACCTCGTTCACTCGGGGCGCCGAAGGCGCAACACGCTCGGAAACGCTCAGGCAAAAGGACTGTGTACGTTGATCAGCTCTGGAGAGTGGCCGAACGCGGCCCACCGAAGGGGTATGTGGCAGCGGCGTAATGGCGGCGGCTATTGATCTCTCAGGTTTAAAAAGGACAGAGGGGCGGCAGACTTGACGGTCTGCCGCCCCTATTTTTTTGTGCGCCTCAATGCGAGTGAACACTATGGGTTCGAAAACACCGCTGTACGCAGAGCACGTCGCCGCTAATGCGCGCATCGTCGATTTCGGTGGCTGGGACATGCCGCTGCACTACGGCTCGCAAAAAGAAGAGCACCATGCCGTGCGAGGTAATGCCGGCGTATTTGACGTCTCGCACATGACCATTGTCGATCTCAGTGGCCAGCGCGTGCGCGAGTTTCTGCAACACCTCGTTGCCAACGATGTTGCCAAGCTCAAAGACTACGGCAAAGCGCTGTATACCTGCATGCTGAACGCCGAAGGCGGCGTCATCGACGACCTCATCATCTATTTCATCGGCGATACCGACTACCGGCTCATCGTCAATGCCGCCACTCGTGAAAAGGACCTGGCCTGGATCCGGAAGCAGGCGCGAGCCGTTTGCCGTGACGGTCAACGAACGCGCCGAGCTTGCGATGCTCGCGGTGCAGGGGCCGAAGGCGCGAGAACTTGCGGCGCCGCTGATTGACGAGGAGTCACGCGAGGCCGCGTTGAACCTCAAGCCCTTCAACGGCCTGCAGGCGGGTGAGCTGTTCGTCGCACGCACCGGCTACACGGGTGAAGACGGTTTCGAAATCGTCGTGCACGCGGATCGCGCCGGTGATTTGTGGGAGCAGCTGCTGGCTGCCGGCGTCGCGCCCTGCGGACTCGGCGCACGCGATACCCTGCGGCTTGAAGCCGCGATGAACCTGTACGGTTCCGATATGGACGAAACGGTCTCGCCGCTGGAGGCGGGCCTCGGATGGACGATCGCCTGGGAGCCTGCGGATCGTGACTTCATCGGCCGAGCCCCGCTCGAGGCAAAACGCAAAGACAGCGACAAACGCCGTTTCGTCGGGTTGTTGCTGGAAGACAAGGGCGTGCTGCGCAATCACCAGACGGTCATCGTTGAGGGTATCGGCGAGGGCGAGATTACAAGCGGCGGTTTCTCGCCGACGATCGGGCGCTCGATCGCGCTGGCGCGTGTCCCTGCCGGGGATTATGTGAAGGCGAAGGTCGATGTCCGGGGAAAACTTTTGAACGTGCGCATTGTCGAAACGCCTTTCGTTCGCAATGGGCAGATTCGCATCGACGTCTGACGTCGCTGGCGTGACACATTAAGATTAAGGGAGAAGTACTATGAGTGAGTTGCCGGGAGACCTGCTTTATACGAATGACCATGAATGGTTGCGGCGCGAGGACGACGGCTCGGTCACCATCGGTATTACCGATCATGCGGCGACTTCGCTCGGCGACCTCGTGTACGTCGAGCTGCCGGAGGTTGGCCAGGACGTCGACAGCGGCGGCGAAATGGCGGTCGTTGAGTCGGTGAAAGCCGCGTCGGACGTGTACGCGCCGATTGCGGGCAGCATTGTTGCGGTAAACGAAGAACTTGCCGATGATCCCGAGAAGATCAACGCCGATCCCTACGGCGATGGCTGGATCGTGCGCATGACACCGAGCGACGCGATCGATGAAAGCGGGCTGCTGACCCCTGACGATTACCAGCAACTTCTCAACGAACTGGACGACTGAGGTAACGGAATGCCTTTCATACCCCACACCGAGAAAGACACGCAGGAAATGCTGGCCGCCATCGGCGCGAAGTCGATCGACGACCTGTTTGACGAGATTCCTGCCGAGCTGCGCATCGACAGCCTTCGCGGCGTGCCCGAGGCGCACAACGAAATGGAAATCTCACGCCTGATGCGGGAGCGTGCGGCAATGGACGGCGCACCGTTGTGCTTTATCGGTGCCGGGGCGTACGAGCACCATATACCGGCGGCGGTGTGGGACATCGCAACGCGCGGCGAATATTACAGCGCCTATACGCCGTACCAGGCCGAGGCGAGCCAGGGCACGCTGCAAACGATTTACGAATACCAGACCATGATCACCCAGCTGACCGGGCTCGATGTCAGCAATGCCTCGCTGTACGACGGCGCATCGGCGCTCGCAGAAGCGGCGCTGATGGCGGTGCGCACCAACCGGCGTGCGAAGTCACGCCGCGTGCTGCTCGCACCCGGGGTCAATCCCGTCTATGAAAAAGTCGCCAACGCGATCGCCGGCAGCCAGGGCCTGACCTTCGAGCGGTTGCCGGTCGATGCCGCCACCGGCAACGTCGCCTTTGACCAGCTCGGCGACAGCGACGCGGTGGCCGTGGTGATGCAGCAGCCCTCGTTTCCCGGCACGCTCGAGGACGTCGACCGGCTGACCGATTGGGCGCACGCACAGGGCGCCCTGGTTATTGGCATCGTCAACCCGACAGCCCTCGCGCTGCTGAAAGCGCCGGGTCACTGGGGCCAGGAGGGTGCCGATATCGCGATCGGTGAAGGCCAGCCGCTCGGTGTGCCGCTGTCATCGGGCGGTCCGTACTTCGGTTTCATGACCTGCAAGCAGCAGCACGTGCGGCAGATGCCGGGGCGTATCGTGGGGCGCACGACCGACCTGGACGGCAATCCGGGGTTTGCCCTCACGCTGCAGGCGCGCGAGCAGCATATCCGGCGCACCAAGGCGACATCCAATATCTGCACGAACCAGGGCCTGATGGTGACGGCCGCCACGATTTACATGTCGCTGCTCGGCCTGGAAGGCCTGGCGCGCGTAGCGCGTAGCTCGCACGCAAACACCGCCAGGCTGGTTGCAGGACTTTGCGCCATCAATGGTATCGAGCGCCTTTACGACGGGCCGTTCTTTCACGAGGTCGCGCTGCGATTTGACCGGCCGGTCGCGCCGCTGCTAAAGGCACTGGCCGAGAAAAATATTCTTGGCGGGTTCGACCTGTCGGCGTTTGCATCGACCGACGCGCTGCTGGTGTGCGCGACGGAAACCAAGTCGGATACCGATATCGAGTCAACGATTGCGGCCTTTGCCGCCGTCATGGCCTGAGCAGAGCGGGGAAGAGAGTGGCAAAAATACAGTTTCAACATGCATCGTATCGGACTTACGGCGACCTGCCCGTTGTCGGCAGTCGCGCGCCGGACGTGTCACTCGTCAATACCAAGCTGCAGAACGTGTCGCTGGCCAACTGGACGGGCAAGCGCAAGATCATGAATATCTTTGTCAGCATCGACACGACCGTGTGCGCGAAGTCGGTGATCGCGTTCGAGCGTTACGGCGGCAGCCGGGATGACCTGGCGCTCCTGATGATTTCCTACGATTTGCCCTTCGCACACCAGCGCTTCCACAAGGAAAACGAACTCCAGCACGTCGAAGGCCTGTCGGCGATTCGCCACGCGGGTTTCGGCGAAAACTACGGCGTGATGATTATCGACGGCCCGCTGGCCGGCATGTTCTCGCGCGCCGTCGTGGTGCTCGACGAGAACAATACGGTCGTGCACAGCGAACTGATCGAAGACATCACCACTGAACCCGATTATCGAGCGGCTTTCCGCGCGCTGGGAATCGATATTGACGAGTCGTAATTGCGCGCGCTGATGCGAACACCGTCAGCCAGCGCCGGGCTTAGGCCGCACAGACAGGAACCCGATTAATGAGTGAACTGATTTTTGAAAAATCGCGAGCAGGACGACGCGCCTTCGCGCAAGCACCGGTTGATGCCGCGGCGCCGGCGATTCCGGCGAAATTCCTGCGTACCGACAGGCCCGGCCTGCCGGAAGCGAGCGAGCTGCAGGTCGTGCGGCACTTTACGCGCCTGTCGCAGAAAAACTTCTCGATCGACACGCAGTTCTACCCGCTCGGTTCGTGCACGATGAAATACAATCCTCGGGCCTGCAACACCGTGGCGTTATTGCCGGAGTTTGCGGGACGCCACCCGCTGGGCCCGGTCACTCACGGCCAGGGTTTCCTGACCTGCATGTATGAGCTGCAGGAAATGCTCAAAGAGGTCACCGGTATGAAGGGCGTGTCGCTGACGCCGATGGCCGGGGCGCAGGGTGAACTTGCCGGTGTCGCGATGATCATGGCCTACCATCGCGCCCGCGGCGACAGCGAACGCAACGAGATTATCGTGCCGGACGCAGCGCACGGCACCAACCCGGCGACGGCGACGATGTGCGGTTGCACGGTGAAGGAAATTCCGACAGGGCCGGACGGCGATGTCGATATCGACGCGCTGAAAGCCGTGCTCGGGCCGCAGACGGCCGGCATCATGCTGACGAACCCGTCGACGCTCGGCGTATTCGAGCGTCACATCAAGGAGATCGCCGACCTGGTGCACGACGCGGGCGGACTGCTTTACTACGACGGCGCCAACCTGAACGCGATCCTTGGCAAGGTGCGGCCGGGCGATATGGATTTCGATGTCATCCACATGAACCTGCACAAGACGTTTTCCACGCCGCACGGCGGCGGCGGCCCGGGCTCCGGTGCGGTCGGTGTCAACGACCGGCTGCTGCCGTTCATGCCGATTCCGGTGGTTGGCAGGAAGACGGTCGATGGCAAAGCGTTTTACGACTGGCTGGACGAAGACGACCTGCCGCAGAGTATCGGCCGCCTGTCCGGTTTCATGGGCAACGCCGGCGTGCTGATGCGCGCCTATGTGTACATGCGCATGGTCGGCCGCGACGGCATGCAGCGCATCGCCGAATACGCCACGCTGAATGCCAACTACCTGATGGCGAAACTGCGCGATGCCGGTTTCGAGCTGGCGTTCCCGAACCGCCGCGCGAGCCACGAGTTCATCGTCACGCTCAAGCACGAGGCGAAGTCGCTGCAGCTCACGGCGATGGACGTCGCCAAAGCGCTGCTCGACAAGAATTTCCACGCGCCGACGACGTACTTCCCGCTGCTGGTGCCGGAATGCCTGCTGATCGAACCCACCGAGACCGAGAGCAAGGAGACGCTGGACAACTTTGTCGCGGCCATGATCGAGGTCGTGCGTGCCGCGAAGGAAGAGGGCGTCAGCTACAAGGAAGCGCCGTACACGATGCCGGTACGCCGCCTGGACGATGTCAAAGCGGCTCGACAACTCGACCTGGCCTTCAAAAGTGAGGAGCCGGCAGTCGCGTCCTGAGTTCAATTTTGCTCAAATGGGGAACCGCGCGGCTCCATGGCAGTCGAGAGTAGGACGCATGCGCGGATTTACCCTCGCATAGAAATCAGGATGCTTATGAAATACGGCAGGATTCTGGCGGCAACGGTCGCGCTCATGTTCTACGTCACCGTCGGTGCCGCTGAAGATACGGCATGGACATCGACCATCGATCGCATCTCGTCTGGCGTGGTCTCCATCCGCATCGATAGCACGCGTGCCTTCGACACGGAATGGAACAGCTCCAGCCAGGCAACGGGCTTTGTCGTCGACGCCGAGCGTGGCCTCATTCTGACCAACCGCCACGTCGTAACGCCCGGCCCGGTCATTGCCGAAGCCGTATTCCGCAATAACGAAGAGGTGCGCCTGACACCGGTGTACCGCGATCCGGTGCACGATTTCGGTTTCTTCCGCTACGACCCGGCCGAGCTTCGGTACATCAAGCCCGTCGCGTTGCCGCTCGACCCGGAGGGTGCGCGTATCGGCCGTGAGATTCGCGTCATCGGCAACGATGCCGGGGAGCAGCTGTCGATTCTTGCCGGTACCATCGCGCGGCTCGATCGCCAGGCGCCCGACTACGGTCGCGGCAAGTACAACGATTTCAACACCTTCTACTACCAGGCGGCCTCGGGCACGTCCGGTGGTTCATCGGGCTCACCGGTCGTCAGCGTCGACGGCCACGTCGTGGCACTGAACGCCGGCGCCAACAACTCGGCAGCGAGCAGCTTCTTCCTGCCGCTGGACCGGATTCACTACGCGCTGGAGCAATTACAGCTTGGTTTGCCCGTGTCGCGCGGAACCCTGCAAACGATGTTCCAGCAAAAGGCGTTCGATGAACTGCTGCGACTTGGCCTGACGCCCGAGTCCGAACGCATCGCGCGCTCATCGCAGCCCGAACAGACCGGCATGCTGGTTGTGGAGCAGGTAATTCCCGATTCCGCGGCTGACGGCAAGCTGGCGCCGGGCGATATCCTGATCCGCATCAATGGCAAGCTGGTCACCGCTTTCGTGCCGCTTGGTGCCCTGCTCGACAGCCACGTTGGCCAGGAAATCGATATCGAGCTCGAGCGCGGTGGCAGGCAGGTCATGGCGACAGTTCGCGTCGACGATCTGCACGCCGTGACGCCGGATGAGTACATCGAGTTCGGCGACGGCATCGTCAACAAGCTGTCGTACCAGCAGGCGCGCCACTACAACCGCGCGGCCGAAGGAATCTACGTTGCCAATCCAGGCTACCTGTTGTCGAAGTCGGCGATACCGCGCGGTGCCGTCATCACCGAGGTGGATGGCGAAGAAGTGTTCGACCTCGATGATTTCGAGGCGGCGCTCGATCAGCTCGCCGAGGGCGAGCGTGCACGCATCCGCTATGTCACGATAGAAAACCCGCAGAACTCTACCGTGCGTTTGTTGCAGATGGATCGTACCTGGTTTCCCGCGCGGCGCTGCAAGCGCGATGACACGCTTGGCTACTGGCCGTGCCGTGACCTGGCGGACGGCCCGGATCCGGAGCCGATCGAGATCGGCAGCACCCAGCTGACCCGGCACACGGACCCGACCGTACGCGCGATCGCGCCGTCGTTGGTTGTCGTCACGTTCGACCTGCCGTACTCGCTGTCCGGTGTGTCGGACCGTCATTATTACGGGACCGGCCTGATCGTCGACAAGGAGCGCGGCTACGTGCTCGTCGACCGCAATACGGTGCCCATTGCGATTGGCGATGTGACGGTGACGTTCGCCGGCTCGCTGGAAGTGCCCGGCAAGATCGAGCAGGTGCACCCGCTGCACAATTTCGCGATCGTCTCCTACGACCCGAAGAGCATCGGCGATACGCCGGTCAGGACCGCGACGTTCAATACGAAGCAGCTCGAACCCGGTGACGATGTCTGGGTGGTCGGAATAAAGAGCGATCACCAGCTTATTCACCAGCGCAGCATGGTGGCGTCGGTCGACCCACTGCAGCTGCCGCTGTCAAGAACGCTGCGCTTTCGCGATTCCAATATTGAAGGCGTATCGCTCGTCAATGCGCCCAACGAGGTTGACGGTGTGCTGGTTGACAAGAAGGGGCGCGTGCTCGCGACGTGGTCGAGCTTCATGCTGCAATCGGGCGGTGACGCATCGCAGATCAACCGTGGCATCGGCAGTGAGGTGGTCAAGCAGTTCGTCGAGATTGTGCGGCAGGGCCGGCCGTTCTATTCGCTGGAAGCCGAATTCGTTTATGCGCCGTTATTCGCCGCGCGAAAAATGGGCGTTGACGAGGAATGGGTAGAGCGACTCGAGGAGAACAATCCCGTGCGGCGCAGGGCCCTGGCGATCACGCGCCTGGTCGCCGGCACGCCGGCGTCGAAGCATTTGAAGAACGGCGACATGGTACTGGCCATCGACGGCGAGGTTGTAACCTCCTACCGCGCTCTCGAGAACGCGGTGCAGAAGCCCAACGTTGTCGTTACCGTCTGGCGCAATGACGAGGTGCTCGAAATACCGCTTGATACCGTTGCGCTCGACGGCCTCGGTATTGACCGCGCTATTTCCTGGGCGGGCGCGCTGTTGCAGGAGCCGCACCGCGCCATGGCGGCGCAGCGCGGCGTTGAGCCGGACGGCGTGTACGTCGCGTTTTTCAACTACGGCTCGCCGGCCACGCGCTACGGCCTCTGGGCAGGACGCCGCGTTGTCGAAGTCAATGAGACGCCGACACCGAACCTGCAGTCCTTCATCGATGCGGTGGCCGGCATCAAGCACCGCGAGTCGGTTCGGCTGAAAACGGTCACCTGGAACGGTACCGCCGAGGTCATCACCCTCAAGCTCGACAACCAGTACTGGCCCGCCTACGAAATACGGCGTACCCCGGACGGCTGGCAGCGCATCGGTTTCGGCTCGTAAGACTGAACGCCGCTGTGGTGGTGATTGCTCCGGGCGCAGACCGCTCGCCGGGGCCAGGCTTCCCGCAGTCTATGCCCCGGTCTCGTCGCTCGAGGTCTCACTGAAGCTGTGTCGCAAGGGCCTCCCACGTGGTGACCGGCAGTTCGCAGTGCGTGCCGAGGCAGCGATAGGCGACCGTTTCGCCCTTGATGGCTGCGCGATCCGCCAGGGCGCCCGGCAGGTCCACGGCGTCCGCATCGATCGCGAAAACCAGCCGGCGCGGCGCATACAGTCGCGAGGCCGCATCCCGCCAGCGGGCAATCTCGCCGGACTCGCCGCGCAGGACGATGATCTCCGGGTGTTCGAGATACTCTTCCAGCGCCGTTAACAGGCTGACGTGGCCGTGCGGGTACTCGGTGATCGCACGCCAGCTCGCGCGCAGGGTTCGTTCCGCGGCGTCGAGGTAGCGCGTTTCCCCGAGCAGGAAGCCCAGGCGCTGCAGCGCGAAGGCCGCAATACCGTTGCCGGAGGGCACGGCCTCGTCGGCCAGCGGCTTGGGGCGATGGATCAGGGTCTCATGATCGTCCGCCGTGAAAAAGAAGCCGCCGTCTCCGCGATCTTCGAAATGTTCGAGCAGCAGCTCGGCGATCTGCACGGCAAACTCGAGATGTGCCGGGTCCCAACGCGCCTGCAGGAGCTCCAGCAGCGCATCGAGCAAGAACGCATGATCGTCGAGGTACGCGGCAAAGCGCGCTTCGCCATCCTTGTAACTCGCGCGCAGGCGCCCATCGACCAGCACTGTTGCTCGCAGGAACTCAGCTGCACGTACAGCCGCGTCGATCAGTTCGGGACGTTCGAGTGCGCGGCCGGCAATAGCGCAGCCACGAATCGCCAGCGCGTTCCAGGAGGTCAGCTGTTTTTCGTCGCGTCCGGGTGCGACGCGCAGCGTTCGCTCCGCCAGCAGCGTTTGCTTTGCGCGTTCGATGACTGCCAGCACGTCCTTTGCGCGACGGCTCGTCGCTACCGCGACGTCCGCAACGGATGCGCGCACGCTGAGGTGCCACTGGCCTTCGAAATTGGCGTCCTGGTCCAGGCCGAAGCGCATCGCGAAGACATCGTAGTCATCGCCAAGCAGCTCACGCACCTCTGGCGGCGTCCAGAGGTAGTAAATGCCCTCGTGTCCCTCGGAATCCGCGTCCCGTGTCGCGAAGAATCCGCCGTTACCGGCCTGCATGTCGGCCAGCATCCAGTCCGCCGTCGCGTTGGCAGCGTCGGCGAACAGCGTGTCCCCGGTTGCGAGTGCCGCCTGTGCGTACAGCGCCAGCAGCGGGCCGTTGTCGTACAACATCTTTTCAAAGTGCGGGATTTGCCAGTAGCGATCGACTGAATAGCGGCAAAACCCGCCGCCCACGTGATCGAACAGCCCGCCCTCGGCCATGCGCGTGAGCGTCAGCGTCGCCATGAACAACGCTTCGATGTCCGGTTCGGACTGGCCGGCACTGTTGCGCCAGTGTCGTAACAGGCGATCGATCGTCGTTGGGTGCGGGAATTTCGGCGCCGATCCGAAGCCACCGAAGTCACGGTCGAAGGTCTGTTCCAGGGTACTGCGTACCGCCGCCAGCGGCGCCGCGTCGAGCTGGCGGCCGGCGTCGGCGGGTGCGGGTTCGAGTTTCGTGAAGACGTCCAGCAGCTTGTCGCTTTGCATACGAACGTCATCGCGTTTTTCGGTGTAATAGGTGGCCACGCTTTGCAACAGTTCGCCGAACGCCGGCATGCCGTAGCGCGGCTCCTTCGGAAAGTAGGTGCCGCCGAAGAACGGCCGCTGATTGTCGCCATCGAGAAACATGGTGAGCGGCCATCCGCCGCCGCGCTGTGTCAGCAGCTGATGCGCCGTCTGATAAATCTTGTCGACATCCGGGCGCTCCTCGCGATCCACCTTGATGTTGACGAACAGCGCGTTCATGAGCTCGGCCGTCTCTCTGTCTTCGAAAGACTCGTGCGCCATTACATGGCACCAGTGGCAGGCGGAATACCCGATCGACAACAGCACCGGTTTGCGGGCTTCGCGGGCCACCCGGAACGCCTCATCGCCCCACGGATACCAGTCAACCGGATTATCGGCGTGCTGCTGCAGGTACGGACTCGTTTCCTGTGCGAGACGATTCGACATGGGATCCTTTACGCGGGTGCCACTATGACGGGCTGGCGAAACTGACTATGATACCCGTCTTGTCTCGACTTCGAACGGAATTTCATGCTGACCTACCCTGAGATCGACCCGGTTATTTTTTCCATCGGGTTTCTCAAAATACGCTGGTATGGGCTGATGTACGTCATCGGCTTCCTGTTCGCATGGTGGCTGGCGCGGCGTCGTTGCCAGCGCGCCGACTCGCCAATCAACGCAGAGCAGGTGGACGACCTGATTTTCTACGGCATGCTCGGCGTGATTATTGGCGGTCGCGTCGGCTACGCGCTGGTGTACGGCTGGAGCCAGCTCACGAGTGACCCTCTGTACTTGTTCAAGATTACCGAGGGCGGCATGTCGTTTCACGGCGGGCTGGCGGGCGTGATGGTTGCAATGTGGCTGTATGGCCGCAGGCTCGGCCACTCGATCTGGCGCATGACCGACTTCGTCGCGCCCGATCGCACCGCTGGGGCTCGGCTTCGGTCGCATCGGCAATTTCATCAACGGCGAGCTGTGGGGCAAACCGACCGACGTACCGTGGGGATTCCTCGTGAACGGCCAGGTGCTGCATCCCTCGCAGTTGTACGAGGCGGTGCTCGAGGGCTTCCTGCTGTTCGCGATCCTTTGGTTCTGGACCGCAAAGCCGCGACCGCACCTCGCCGCGTCCGGCCTGTTCCTGCTGCTGTACGGCGTCTTTCGTTTTATCGTCGAATTCTATCGCGTTCCCGATGCGCATCCTGGCTACCTCGCGCTGGGCTGGGTCACGATGGGGCAGGTCCTGAGCCTGCCGATGATTCTCGCAGGCGGCGTGCTGCTGGCGATGGCCTACCGTTCGGACGCTGCTCGTAAAGCAAAGGCCTGACATGCGGCAATACCTCGACATGATGCGACTGGTGCGTGACACCGGCACCCGGAAGGAAGACCGCACCGGCACCGGCACGCTGAGCGTTTTTGGTCACCAGATGCGATTCGATCTCGGCGGTGGCTTTCCGCTGGTTACCACCAAGAAACTGCACCTGCGGTCCATCATTCACGAGCTGTTATGGTTTCTGAGTGGCGAGAGCAATATTCGCTACCTGCAGGAAAACGGCGTTTCGATCTGGGACGACTGGGCCGACGAAAACGGCGACCTCGGCCCGGTGTACGGCGTGCAGTGGCGCAACTGGCCGACGCCGGATGGTGGCAGCATCGACCAGATCGCGACGATCATGCAGCAGCTTCGAGAGGACCCGGATTCACGACGCATCATGCTGAGTGCATGGAACGTGGCCGATCTCGACAACATGGCGTTACCGCCCTGTCACTGCCTTTTCCAGTTTTACGTGGCCGAGGGCAAGCTTTCCTGCCAGCTCTATCAAAGAAGTTGCGATATCTTTCTTGGCGTGCCGTTTAACATCGCGTCGTATTCCCTGCTGACGCACATGCTGGCGCAGCAGGCCGATCTCGGCGTTGGCGATTTCATCTGGACGGGCGGCGACTGCCATTTGTACCTGAATCACCTCGAGCAGGCCGACGAACAGCTCGGTCGCGAGCCGATGCCGCTACCGCAACTGGCAATAAAGCGTCGACCGGCGAGCATTTTTGACTATCGCTTCGAGGACTTCGAGATTCTCAACTACGCATCCCATCCGCATATCAAAGCCGCCGTCGCGGTCTGATCAGATCCTTGCGGCCAGCGCCAACGTTAACCTGGGCTCTGAGTCGGTGATAAGCCTCATCGTCGCGGCGTCGACCAACAACGTCATCGGTGCGGACGGCGATCTTCCCTGGAAGCTCCGGGATGACCTCAAACGTTTCAAGCGACTGACAATGGGCAAGCCCATCGTAATGGGTCGCCGTACCTGGGAATCTCTCGGCCGGCCGCTGCCAGGGCGCCAGAATATCGTGCTGACACGGCAAACGGATTTCGTTGCCGATGGCTGTGAGGTCGTCGCCTCGCCGGCCGCTGCGTTGTCTGTCGCCGGCAAGGCTCCGGAAATCATGATCATTGGCGGCAGCCAGGTCTACGAGTTGTTCCTGCCAAAAGCGCTGCGGCTCTACCTGACGCGCGTGCAGGCCGTTGTCGACGGCGACGCGTTCTTTCCTGATTTTGACGAGGATGCCTGGCACCTGGTTGATAGCGAAGCGCACCCGGCCGACGCCAACAACGAGATCGCCTTCGAGTTCAAAACCTACGAGCGGCGAAATCGTTCCTGACCGTGCGATGAACGCTCGTGACGATCGCGGCCGCGACCGCACGTCAATGGCGGCACTGCCAAGATTACATCCCCTGGCCCGGTACCTGCACGACCCGTGGCACGCGCGTGTCCATTCGTACCGCCGTGAGCTGGCGGCCCCAGACACAGCCGGAGTCGAGGCTGATCAGCTCGGGCAGCACGATGAGCCCGAGGACCGACCAGTGGCCGAACGCAATGCGCGTCCCCTGCCAGGCCGGTTTCTTTGCGTTGTACCACGCCACCTCGCCTTTTCTGGCGCGCCAGGGCGAACCCGAAAAACTGAGGTCGAGGTGGCCGGCAGCCGTCAGCATGCGCATGCGCGTCAGGCAGTTAATGATGAAGCGCAGCCGCTTGTAACCGCTCAGGCTGTTGGACCAGCGGTTCGGCGTGTTGCCGTACATTTTCCCGAGGACATTCGGGTAGTCCTTGCTCTGCAGGGCCGCCTCGACTTCGGCGGCACAGGCCAGTGTTTTCTTGACGCTCCAGTCGGGATGCGTGCCGGCATGCACGAGCAGGGTATCGAGCGTTTCGTCGTAATGCGCGAGCGGCTGATGTCGCAGCCAGTCGCAGAGTTCTGCCGCATCGTGCGCTTTGAGAAGTTTCTTGAGTGTGCCGAAGCGGCGACCATAGCGCACGACGCCGGCCTCCAGCGCGAGCAGGTGCAGGTCGTGGTTGCCGAGCACCATGACGGCCGAGTCGCCCAGCGTTTTGACGAAGCGCAGCGTCTTTAGTGATTTCGGCCCGCGATTGACGATATCGCCACTGAGCCAGAGGGTGTCGTTGCCGGGGTCGAAGGCGATGGCATCGAGCAGCTTGCGGAACGGATCGTAGCAGCCCTGCAGATCGCCAATTGCATACACTGCCATCGGCGCTTACCTAGTGGAGCAGGCCCGGCACCGCGAGTGTAAAAGGTGCGATTGGCGCATCGAAGTCGATACCGCCGTCGGCCTGCATGCGATACAGGCCCTGCATGGCGCCGACCGGTGTTTCGAGCACCGCGCCACTTGAATAGCGGAATCTCTCGCCCGGATTCAGGTACGGCTGTTCGCCGACAACGCCGTCGCCACTGACTTCCTGCACTTTGCCGTTGGCGTCGGTGATGACCCAGTGGCGGCTCAACAACCTCGCCGCGACCGGCCCGTCGTTCGATATCGTAATGGTGTAGGCGAAGACGTAACGATCGGCATCGGGTTCCGACTGTTCGTCGACGTAACTGGTGGCTACTTGAATGCGGATTTCGCAGAGATTCTCTTCCATGACGCTATTCTAACGTAAGCCCGTTACGGTTGGCGCGTTGATTTTTGCTGCAGGTAATTGCTGAGCGCAACGTACTCGGCAATGCTCACCTGCTCGGGCCGAAGGCCGGGATCAATGCCAACGGCCGCGAGATCCGCGGGCTCGAGGGTCGTTTTCAACGCATTGCGCACCGTTTTGCGGCGCTGCATGAACGCGGTGGCCACCAGCCGGGAGAGGGCCGCTTCATCCCTGATGTCGAAGCGTCCCGGCGGCAGCGGGTCGAGGCGCACGACCGCCGAGGTAACGGCTGGCGGCGGATCGAACGCGAGCCGGTCCACGTCGAACAGCGGTTCGATGCAGAGGTGACAGCCGAGCATGATGCCCAGCCGACCGTAGGCCTTGGTGCCGGGCCTCGCCGCCATTCGCTCGACGACTTCCTTCTGCAGCATAAAGTGCATGTCGAGAATGCAGTCGCGAAACTTCAGCAGGTGAAACAGCAACGGCGTCGAGATGTTGTAGGGCAGGTTGCCGACGATGCGCAGTTGCCCGCCCAGCTTCGCGAAGTCGAAACTGAGCGCATCGGCCTCGTGGATCGTCACCGACTCATTGTCCGCAAAGTCGTGTCGCAGCACCCGGGCGAGGTCGCGATCCAGTTCAATCGCGTGCAGGTGGCCGGCCAGGCGCGCGAGACTGTGCGTCATCGCACCACGGCCCGGGCCGATTTCGACAACGACATCCGGCTTCGCCGGGTGCACGTGGGTAACGATGGCGTCGATCACGCCAGGGTCTGTCAGGAAGTGCTGTCCAAATCGCTTGCGAGCCCGCGGGTGTGCCATTACCCGCCAGCCATTGTTGCGGCCAGTGCGACCGCGGCGAGCAGGCTACCGGGATCGGCCTTGCCGCTGCCCGCAATGTCGAAGGCGGTGCCGTGGTCAACCGATGTTCGAATGATCGGCAGGCCAAGCGTGACGTTGACGGCATGGCCAAAGCCCGCGTACTTGATCACGGGCAGGCCCTGGTCGTGATACATGGCGAGCACCGCGTCCGGGCGCCCGACAGCCGGGGTGAACGCCGTATCCGCCGGCAACGGCCCGCGCACGCCGAGCCCCTTGCCGGCCAGCTCCGCGATGACTGGCGCGATAATGTCGCGATCTTCATGGCCGAGATGACCGCCTTCACCGGCATGTGGATTGAGCCCGCAGACCACGATGTCGGGATGGGTGATCTTGAACTTCGCGCGTAGCTCGCTTTCGAGGATTTCGATGACCAGCCGCAGCCGCTCCGCGGTGATGTAGCCGGGCACCTCGCTCAATGGCAGGTGCGTACTCGCAAGCGCAACCCGCAACTCATCGGCCACCAGCAACATCACCGGCAGCCGAGCGTTGGTCAGCTCTGCCAGCAGCTCGGTGTGGCCGGTAAACGGAATACCCGCATCGGCAATCACGCTTTTCGACAGCGGTGCAGTCACCAGCCCCGAAAACTCGCCGTCAAGGCAGCCTTTGACGGCGCGCGTCAGGCCATCAATGAGCGTTTGGGCGTTGGCGCTGTCCGGCTTGCCGCTGACCACCGGTACCGGGAAGGGCGTATCGATAACGCGAAGTTCACGGCCCAGAAGCTGTCGGTCGCCGATAATGACCAGGTCATCGGCGTACGGCGATGCGCTGAGCGCGGCACACAGCTCGGGACCGATGCCGGCGGGTTCTCCGGCGGTAACGACAAGAGGCTTGGCAAGCGCCACAGACGGTCAGATACGCGGGTCGACGAAGGCCTCGTCGCGAAGCCGCTGCATCCACAGCAACGTTTCTTCTTCCATCTTGCTGTTGCGAATTCTGAGGTCGCAGTTTCGTCGTTTCAGGTCTTCAGTATTGTCGTAAACGCGACGATCGAGTACTTCGAGGATATGCCAGCCAAACTGGGTTCGAAACGGTTCACTGATGACGCCCGGTTCCGACTGGTCCACGACCGCATCGAACTCCGGCACGAAAGTACCCGGGTTGGTCCAGCCGAGATCGCCACCAAGGTTGGCCGAGCCCGGATCATCGGATAGCAGTTTCGCCTGCTCGCCGAAATCGTCGCCGGCGCGAATCTTGCCGAGCGCTTCGTCGAGCCGTTGCTTGGCGGTTTCGTCGTCGATGATCTCGTTCGGCGTAATCAGGATGTGGCGCACCTTGACCTGGTTTACTTCGCTACGCTCGACGGCGCTTTTGAGTTCGTTGACCTTGACGATGTGAAAGCTGGTGCCTTTGCGAAACGGCCTGGAAACATCGCCGGCCTTCATGCCGGGCAGGATGTCGGCGAACAGGGTCGGGACGCTTTCGCCTTTCATCGCGCCCAGAGCGCCGCCTTCGAGCGCGGTAGGCCCCTTCGAATAACGTACTGCCAGTTCGCGGAAATCGGTGCCGTCCTGCAGCTCGGCGTAAATGTCGTCGGCCAGTTTCGCCGCTGCGTCGCGTTCCTCGCTGCTGGCTGTCGCGCCGAATGGCAGGAGAATATGCGACAGGTTCCAGTCCGAGTTGACCACAACATTGGTTTCGAGGTCGATGATGCATTGCTCGACCTCGCGGTCGGAAACGTTGATGTTTTGCCCGACCTCGATGCGCCGCAGTTGCTCGAGCGTAATTTCATCACGCAGGCTTTTGCGAAAATCCGCATAGTCGACGCCGTCTTGCGCCAGCAGTGCCGGCATATCCTCAAAGCGTGCCCCGTTCTGTTCAGCCATGCGCCGGATGGAGTTGTTCAACATGGCATCGGAAACCTGCAGGCCGATTCTCTGCGCGCGCTGCAATTGAATTTCGTTAAGAATCAGGCGCTCAAGTACCTGCTCTTCGAGAATAGCGGGCGGCGGCAACTGCATGCCCTGTTGTGCGGCGCGCTCTTTGATGAGGTCCATCTGGTCATCGAACTGGCTGCGCAGTACCACGCCCTCGTTGACGATCGCCGCCACGCCGTCCAGTAACTCGCCGGTCTGGGAGAGATCCTCGGCCGCCGGCAAAGGCGTACTTGCCAACACGGCGGCCATAAATAAGGCATTGATTTTAATCATGTTTTTTACTAGAGGTCTGCAGAATAGCCAAGAATACCACGTTCCAGGAATTTGTCCGCAGCGGTACCGACGCTGGTCATTCCCTTCAACACCAGTTGCAGACCGAAAGAGGAATCGCGAGTTCCATCGCGCGTCGAGATGTGCCGTCGCGAGACCAGTCTCAGACCCCAGCAGCAGCTTTCGTATTCGATGCCGAAGAACTGTTCCAGCACTTCTTCGTCGCGGAAAGAGAAATTATAACGACCGACAAAGTTCCACTGCGCCCGGACAGGCCAGGACCACGACAGGTCACCCTGTTCCAGCGAGTCGCGCCGAAAGCGATAAGCCAGGTTCAGTATTTTCCGGTTGGCCGGTCGATATTGCAGTCGTGCCTCTGACTGTGTCGTGCCGTTGTCGCCAGTGCCCCATTGATGTCCGATGTCGAAGTTGATGTTCTTCAGCACCAGGAAGCGCAGCTCTGCAATATAGTCAGAAGATTCGAGCGTCGATGCGGCCCTGCCCGGCAAAGTGACGCGGCGATCGCCGTAATAGCGCGTCTGGCCGACCGTCGCGGTCAGCAACTCCTTGCCGGACGCCACGTCGAGCAGGCGCGAGGTGACGCCGATACTGAGTTGCCGGGTATCGCCGATGCGATCGATGCCGACGAAGCGGTTCTTGCGGTACAGCTGCACGAGGTTGATATCGGGAGAAATGGTGTCGAAAACGGGTAAGTCACCCTGCTCGCGAAACGGAATGTTGACGTACAGCAGCCTCGGCTCGATCGTCTGCAGGCGGCTGGCGCCGCGCAGTGAGCGCTCGAGGATGATGCCGGTATCGATGCTGGCAATAGGCACGCTGCGCGAAGGATCCGTGGTTGCGGCCGCCGCGGTGTTCTTGAGTTGGTACTGCGTATGATCGAACGCAATGCCCGGCGTTACAAACCAGCCCGGCCTGGAATACGGCAGTTCGATCGACGGCGCCGCGTTCAGTCGCCAGCCGGTCACACCGACGTCGCGATCAAAGTTGACCAGTTCGGTGTCGAGCAGAAGCCGCAGTGGCCCCAGCGGCCACGATCCGCTGGCCACGAATTGCGGTACGCGACGATACGGTTCTTCGGCCGGCAGGATCGCGTCATCGATCGTCTGGTAATCCTGCACCTGCGCGGCCAGCATGAAATGCTCGCCGAAATAGTCGAAGCGGATACTGCGATTGAGATGCGTGATGCTCGAGGCGCTCAGGCTGCCGCCCAGGTCCTCAAAATACTGGCTGTCAGATACTTCCCTGAACTGAATTCGGTTGCGCCAGCCGTTGTTGAACACGGTGCGATGCTGGAATCGCAGCTGCTGGCGCGAGTCGTTGAGGATGCTGTCGTTCTGCAGGTATTCGGCTGCCACGATGCCCTCGTTGCGCGGCATCAGGTAGCGAAATTGAGTCGACAGCTGCAGCCCCCGGCTGGTCAGGAGGCGCGGCGTAATCGTCGCGTCGTAATTGGGCGCAATATTCCAGTAATAGGGCACACGAATCTGGTTGCCGCTGCGGCCCGCGCCACCGATTTCCGGCGTCAGCACGCCCGACTTGCGCGCGTCGCTGATCGGGAAAGACAGGTAGGGCGCGTACAGAATGGGCACGCCCTTGAACTGCAGCTTGATGCCTTTCGCGGTGCCGATACCTCTGTTCGTATCCAGTTCGATTGACCTGCCGTGCAACAGCCAGTCCTCCGATCCGGGCGGACAGGTCGTGTACTCGACACGATCGAGTATCAGCCTGCCATCCTGGTTGATCTCAAGCACCCCGGCCGCGCCGCGCGCGTTGTTACCCAGGGAAAACTCTGCGCCCTCGAAGCGAATGCGGCCGCTAAGGTAGGAGAATTCAGCCGACTCACCGGTGACCTGCGTGCCGGGGTCCTGGTAGCGCACGCCGCCCTCCAGCAGCACCGCTTTTTCAAGTGGATCGTAGCGGGCGGAATCGGCGCCGGCGAGCTTGTCGTCTTGCCGCAGCAACACGCCGCCGCTGCAGGCTGGCTCCCGGTTTCGCACCCAGTACGGCCTCGAACTGCCCGGCTTCAAGAACCAGGGTATCCGGGTTGTCGACGGTCAGCCCGGACGACAGGGTATCGCCTGCAAGACGCTCGCCGATGGCCGTGCCGCAGGCCTTCGGATCGGCCGCGTGCAAAGCGGAAACGGCCAGCAGGCTGCAGGCAAGAATCAGTGCTTTTGTTGACAAGTTGATGGTCAGGTCACGTTTGCGCCAGAACGGTCATCGGCGGGATGTTATCAGGCACTCGCGGCCCAACACGACACTATTGGCGGGTATAGTGTCGCGCTGGGATACAAGACTTTGTTACCTTCGCATAGTTTTCGAGGTGCTTCAACGCGTTACGGAGAACTCCCATCACTAGCCCGGATGCTGCAGGCGACGCTCGACTGGTCGCATTAAAAGACTGGATCGCTCCTATGGATGCCCTTGCCGGTGCCGAACTCGCGCCCGCTTCGGCCGACGCCAGTTTTCGTCGTTATTTTCGGCTGACAACGGCAGCCGACAGCTACATCGTCATGGATGCACCGCCCCTGCAGGAAGACTGCCGGCCATTCATTCGCGTTGCCGGCTATCTCGAGGCGATGCAGCTTAACGCCCCGCGCGTCATCGAGGCGAACCTCGACGACGGCTTCCTGCTGCTTAGCGATCTCGGTACACGCCTGTACCTCGATGAGCTCGAGGACAATCCGGGCAGGGCACCGGATTTGTACGCCGACGCCATTGCCGCGTTGTTAACGATGCAAAGCCGCGGCGCGGCATTCCAGTCCTCGCTGCCGTCCTATGATGAAGATCGGTTCCGGTTCGAGTTGTCGCTGTTTCACGACTGGCTGTGCGGCGAGCACTTGCGCTTGTCGTTCAGTGGCGCGGACGAGCGGGCGTGGCTGGCGTGTTGCGATGTGCTCACGGCCAACGCGCTGGAACAGCCACAGGTTTTCGTGCATCGCGACTATCACTCTCGCAACCTGATGCTGGCGGCCGACAACAATCCGGGCATCCTCGATTTCCAGGATGCAATGCTGGGCCCGCTGACCTATGACCTCGTGTCACTGCTCAAGGACTGTTATGTCAGCTGGCCGGCGGAGCAGGTGAGGCAGTGGGCGTTGCAGTTTTATAACGGACTCGCGACATCGATGCGTACCCGGGTGAACGAACTGCAGTTTCGCCGCTACTTCGAACTCATGGGCGTGCAGCGCCACCTGAAGGCGGCCGGTATTTTCGCGCGCCTCAATCATCGCGACGGCAAGGCCGCTTATCTCGCCGATATTCCGCGTACGCTCGCGTATATCTCGGCGCTTCGGCCGCACTACGAGGAGCTGGAATTCGTCGTCGACCTGATCGACACGCGGGTGCTGCCGGCGCTGGCGGGCAAAGGATGAGGGCGATGATACTGGCGGCCGGGCGCGGCGAACGCCTGCGGCCGCTGACCGACCGCCTGCCCAAGGCGCTTGTCGAGGTTAACGGCAAGAGCCTGCTCGAGCGACATCTCGAAAACATCCGCGACGCCGGCATAGCGCGCGTCGTGATCAACCTTGGCTGGCTGGGCGAGCAAATCGTCGCGCGCGTGGGATCGGGCGCGCGCTATGGCCTCGACGTCATCTACAGCCAGGAAGGCGAGCAGGTGCTCGAAACCGGCGGCGGTATTCACAAAGCACTGCCGTTTCTTGGTAGCGAGCCGTTCCTGGTGGCGAACGCGGACGTTTACACGGATATGCCGGTGCCCAATGTTGAGCTCGGCGATGATCGTCTCGGCCATCTCGTCATGGTGCCGACGCCCGACTATCGCGCGCACGGCGATTTCAACCTGCAGGATGGGCTGATCCGGAACGACGGCGCCAGAGAGCTGACCTTCAGCGGCGTCGCGATTTACCGGCCGGAGTTTTTCGACGGCTGCGAGGCCGGTCGATTCCCGCTGGCACCGCTGCTCGCGCGAAGCCGCGGAGGCCGGGCGCCTGTCCGGCGAATTGTACGAAGGACTTTGGGCCGACGTGGGCACTGCTGCGCGACTGGCAGCCATTAATCGCGCATGACGCTCAGGGCGGCCGGCAAGGCGCCTTCCTCGAAAACCGTCGCGTGGCCATCGAACCCGAGGTGGCGCGTGAGGTGCACCAGCAGCTTCTCGGCAACCGCGGGCATGTCGGTCGCGGCGCCCAGTGTCTTGAGGTCGGTCATCTCGAGGCCCGCGTAACCGCAGGGGTTGATACGAGAAAAAGGCGCGAGGTCGACGGCAACATTCAGCGCCATGCCGTGGAAACTGCAGCCCTTGCGGATCCGCAAACCGACGCTCGCGAGTTTTGCACCCGCAACGTAGACGCCCGGTGCATCCTTGCGGCTGGACGCCGCGATATCGAAGTCTGCCGCGAGATCGACGACGCTCTGCTCCAGTGCCGTGACCAGCGTGCGCACGCCGAGCCGCGACCGCTGCAGGTCGAGCAAGGGGTAAACCATTAGTTGGCCGGGACCGTGAAACGTCACCTGGCCACCGCGATCGATCTGTACAACCGGAATATCGCCCGGGTCCAGCAGGTGTTCCTTGCTCGCGTTCAGTCCCATCGTAAATACGGGAGGATGTTCCGTGAACCAGATTTCATCGCGGCTCGCAGCGTTACGGTTGTCGGTGAAGGACTGCATGGCGTGCCACAGAGGGACGTAGTCCTGCCGGCCGAGTTCACGAACAATTATCGTTTGTTCGTCATCGTTGCTCATAGCGCCATCAGGACGTCTTCATGCGCCGTCAACTCGTAATAGATGTCATCGAGTTGTTTCTGGCTGGTGGCCCTGATGGTCGCCGTGATCGAGACGAAGCGGCCGTTCCGGCTGACCGCCGCCTGCAGTGCGCTGTCCGGGAGCGCGCCGCTGTGTTTTTCCACCAGCGTGCGCGCCAGCGTGCGGAACTCCGGTGAATCCCGACCGATCATCTTGATCGGAAAATCGCTGGGAAACTCAAGCAGGGACTCCTCGGCCATGACTACTCGAAAAGCAGGCTGACGCTGTCCCGGATGCGCTGCCAGACAGAGCCAAGCGGATTGTCTTCCAGTGCCCTCAGCGGCACCGACAGCAGTTGCTCGTCATCGAGGTGCACGCGCAGCTCGGCAACCGGCTGGCCAGCCGCGATCGGCGCCTCGATCACGGCCGGGATATCCAGTGTCGAGTCGAGCTGGTCATAGGCGCCACGGCGAAGGGTGACATACAGGTCCTCCAGCACACCGAGCGGCGAAAATTCATTCGCCGATTTCCAGACCCGGGCGGACGTCACTTCCTGGCCGGCCTTCCACAACAGGCGGGTTTCGAAGAAACGGAAGCCATAATTGATCAGGGCCTGACTGCCATCGGTGCGCGCCTTGGTGCTTGCCGTGCCGAGGACGGTTGAAATAATGCGCATGCCGTCGCGCTCTGCCGATGCGACGAGGCAGTAACCCGCATCCTCGGTATGTCCGGTTTTAAGACCGTCCACGGAAGGGTCGCGCCACAGCAGCGAGTTGCGATTGTCCTGCTTGATGTCGTTGTAGGTAAATTCCTTGATGGAATGCCATGCATAGTGTTCCGGAAACTCGTTGATCAAGGCGCGTGCGAGCGTCGTCAGGTCCCGCGCCGTCGTCACGTGGCCCTCGGCCGGCAAGCCGGTGGCATTCTGAAAGTGGCTGGCGTGCATGCCGAGCGCCGCCGCGCGCTGGTTCATCAGTTCCGCAAACACACTCTCACTACCGGCGATGTGCTCGGCGAGCGCGACACTCGCATCGTTGCCTGACTGCACGATCATCCCGAGCAACAGGTCCTTTATTGCAACCCGAGAATCCACCTCGACGAACATCCGGGAGCCTTCCGTGCGCCACGCTTTCTCGCTGATCGTGGTCTCGTCCGCAAGCCCGATCTGCCCCTGCTTCAAAGCATCGAAGACAACGTAGGTGGTCATGAGCTTCGTCAGGCTGGCTGGCGCGAGTTCGGCGTCCGGATTGAGTGACGCCAGTTCCTTTCCGGTACGGGCATCGATAACGAGGTAGCTCTTCGCGCCGATAACCGGCGGTGCCGGCGCCGGCAGTGCCACGGCATGGAGCCGTCGCCGTCAGGAGCAACAGGAGTAATGCAATTACGGGGGTCAAACGCTGCAACATAATGCCTCTTCAATAGCAGCTGGAGTGCTGTCGGCGCGTATTGTACGCGGCTGGCTGGCGATCATCTAATGAAAGCGCGCTTATTCGACAATCAGATAAGGATCCAGGATGCCGATCGACTCGAGCTCCTCGACGAGGATGTCATAGTCGATGACGCCGTCCACCGGGCCGATACGCACGCGCTGCAGGGCCGGGCTGGCGGCACGGTCTTCGTAGATGAAGGCATTGCTGATACCGGCCGAGTTGAGCAGGCGGAGCCTGCGCTCCGCATTCTCGCGTTCGCCGAACGCGCCAACCTGAACATAGACCTGGTTGTCGGTCCTGGCCGCGGTGGAGGGTGCGTGGCGGCTGCAGGCATTGCCGGCGGCGACGCCGGCACCGTGTTGCGCGTTGGATGATCGCCGCTGGGTTCGTCGAAACTGATGGCGGTGACTTCGACGAGACTGGTGCCGTCGTCGACCATGCCGAGCTTCAACGCGGCGGAGTAGGACAGGTCGATGATGCGGTTGTGCGCGAACGGACCGCGGTCGTTCACGCGCACCACGACGCTCTTGTTGTTGCGCAGGTTGCGGACCCGTACGTAGCTCGGCAGCGGCAGGGTCTTGTGGGCTGCCGTCATCTTGTGCATGTCGTAAACCTCACGATTCGACGTCAGGTTGCCGTGGAACTTGGTGCCATACCAGGACGCGACGCCGCGCTCCCGATAACCGCTGCTCGTCGGCAGGACCGTGTAACGCTTGCCGAATACCTCGTACTGCGGGCCGTTGCCGTAACGACTGCGTGCTTCCGGCCGCGGCACGGCGTCGCCCGGCAGGTTCGCGACACCGCCACTCCGGCGTTGACGGCGGCCCGTCATCGCGAACGGTGCCGCCGTTGCAGGCAGCGAGCAGCGTTGCGGCGAGCAGCAGTAGTGCGGATCTAATCCGCATCGCCGGCAACCCCGGTCGCGATCGCCTGTCCGAGCTGATGCGCGGCAAGCGCGTACATCGAACTGCGATTGTATTTTGTGATCACGAAAAAATTGTGAAAGCCGACCCAGTGCTCAATGCCGCTGTCACCTTCGTAGGTCAGCAGCTCGGCTTTGCTGTCCGCGCAGAGCTCCGTGGCAAACAGCACTCCCTTTTTACTCAGCGATTCCACGGTCGCGGTCGCCTTCAGCCGGTTCGATGTGTCAGGAATGCGTCCCCGCCATTGACTGCCCAAGGTGGCCTGCGTTGCGACTTCGGCACCCGTCCTCCAGCCGTGTTTCACGAAATAGTTGGCCACGCTGCCGGAAACATCCGCCCAGTCGTTCCAGATATCGCGTTTGCCGTCGCCGCGTGGCATCGACCGCATAGGCGCGAAAGCTCGACGGCATGAACTGCGGCCGACCCATGGCGCCGGCGTAGGAGCCGACGGTGTCGTCGCGTCGATTTCCTCTTCGCGCGCCAGCATCAGGAACTGCACGAGTTCCTTGCGAAAAAATGCGGCTCTTTTCGGATAGTCGAACGCCAGCGTTGCCAGCGCGTCGATGACACGGTCGTTGCCGGTGATGCGCCCGAAATAGGTTTCGACACCGATGATGCCGACGATCATGGCGGTCGGCACGCCACTTTCTTTGCTGATGCGCTCCAGCATTCCATTGTGCTCGCGCCAGAAAGCGACACCGGCGTTGATGCGTTCACGGGTCAGGAATATCTTGCGATATTCCGCCCAGCTCAGCGTACGTTCGGCCGGTGTCGAGATCTTCTTGATGATCGACGGTTTCATGCGGGCTTTGCTGAGCAGGCGGCTCAAGGCGTCGCGGTCGAAGTCATGGTCTTCGACCATTTCGTCGATAAACGCGGCCACCTCGGCGCTGTCGACGTCAAGGTAGGTCGCAGCACTGTCGTCACCGGCGCGGGCGCAGGACAACACAAGCAGCAGCGTGGCGGCGGCCAGGAAAGTTCGAATGTGCATCAGTGTGGCAACAACTTACGGTGCGAGTGAATCGACATCAGAATACCGAATCCGGCCATCAGGGTCACCATTGAGGTTCCGCCGAAGCTGACCAGCGGCAACGGCACACCGACGACCGGGATAAGTCCGGTGACCATCGCTGTATTGACGAAAACATAGACGAGAAAGGTCAGGCTGATGGAACCTGCAAGCAGTCGCGAGAAGGTCTCCTGTGCCTGCACCGCGATATAAAGGCCGCGACCGATAACGAACATGTAGAGAACCAGCAAGGTTAACACGCCCAATAGCCCGAACTCCTCGCCCAGTACGGCGAATATGAAATCGGTATCGCGCTCGGGCAGGAACTCAAGATGCGACTGCGAGCCGTTCGTCCAGCCCTTGCCGAACAGTCCGCCCGAACCAATGGCGATTTTCGACTGGATGATGTTGTAGCCGGCGCCTAGCGGATCGCTGTCCGGGTTCAGCAGCGTTAGCACACGTTGCTTCTGGTAGTCCTTCATAACGGTCCACAGCGCGAAGGCCCCCGGTATCGCAAGGACTCCCATGCCGAAAATCAGGCGGAATGACATGCCCGCCAGGATGACGACGATAATTCCGGCGGCAGCGATCAGCAGTGCGGTGCCGAGATCGGGCTGTTGCGCAATCATGACGGTGGGCACAAAGATCATCAGCGCAATGATCATCAGTTGCGTTGGGGCAGGCGGCATCTGCCGTTCATGCAGGTACCACGCGGCCATCATGGGGACGCCAAGCTTCATCGCCTCTGACGGTTGAAAGCGGATGCCAAGATCAAGCCAGCGTCGTGCGCCTTGCCCCACCTCGCCGGTCAGTAACACCAGCAGCAACAGGATGACACCGGCCAGGTAACCCCACGGTGTCCAGCGGCGCAGGAAATCCGGCGACAGCTGCGCGACCGCAAACATGGCGATGAAGGCGACCGCGAGCCTCGCGACCTGGTTCATGAGCAGCGTATTGCTCTCACCGACCGCGCTGTAGAGTATGAAAAGTCCGAAGCCGCTGATCAGCAGGAGCCCGGTGAGCAACGGACCGTCAATATGCAGTCGACGCATGAGGCTCGAGTAATTCGGCAGCGGCGCGCCACCCAGGTTGCCGAGGCGTTTTGATTCAGCGAGCGACATTTTCGCCGTACCCGAGGTACTGGTCCATGATGGCCTTTGCTATCGGTGCGGCCACTCCGCTGCCGCTGCTGCCGTTCTCGACAACCACCGCGACGGCGATACGCGGCGCCTCGAGCGGCGCGAAGGCGACGAACAGGGCATGGTCACGCAGACGCTCGGCCATTTCTTCTTCGTCGTATTCCTCGTCCTGCGCAATCGACACCACCTGGGCCGTGCCGCTCTTGCCGGCCATCGTATAGGGTGCTCCCGTGCCCACCGCGCGTGCGGTGCCCCGCGGTCCCTGCATGACGTCGTGCATCGCATTGATGACTTCGTCCCAGTAGAAGTCGTTGCTGATGTCGACATCCGGCAGTCGTTCCGGCGCACTGAGCGTGCGTTCGCCGCTGAGCGCATCCTCGATGGCCGCCACCATATGCAGGCGATAGCGAGCGCCGCGGGTTGCCAGTGCCCCCGTGGCCGCCGCCAGCTGCAGCGGCGTCGCGAGCATATAGCCCTGGCCGATCGATGCGATGACGGTTTCGCCGTTGTACCAGCGTTGGTCGTCGCGATTCCGGAACGCAGTCCGCTTCCACTCGCGTGAAGGCACCAGCCCGGACTTCTCACCGGTGACGTCAATGCCGGTTTTTTGCCCCAGGCCAAAACGATCCAGGTAGTCATGTATGTTGTCGATGCCGACATCCTGGCTGATCTCGTAGAAATACACGTCGCAAGACTCCGAGATGGCGGCACTCAGGTCGACCAGGCCGTGGCCTTCGGGTTTCCAGTCACGGTAGCGATGTGTCGAGTCAGGCAGCATGAAATAACCGCGGCAAAAGGTCTTGCGAGTCAGGTTGGTTGCGCCAGTCTCGAGTGCGGCGAGCGCCAGCATGGGCTTTATCGTCGAGCCCGGCGGGTAGCTGCCGCGAACGGCGCGGTTGAACAGCGGCACGTCCGGGTTGTTTTGCAGGGCGCCGTATTGTGCCGTCGACATACCGACGGCAAACAGGTTCGGGTCAAACGAGGGCGCGCTAACCAGGGTCAGGATTTCACCGCTGTTTGGATCGATAGCAACGACGGCGCCGCGGCGACCTTCCAGGAGCCTTGTCGCAAGCAACTGCAGGTCGCGATCGATACTGAGGTAAACGTTCGAGCCGGGATCAGGCTTCTCATCGAGCGGCAAGGAGTCCAGGAGGTCACTCGAGTTGCCCGGCACCTGTCGTCCACGTGCATTCGTGATGAGGTGCCGGTAGCCGGCGGCGCCGTGCAGCGCAAACTCGAAACTGCTCTCGACGCCGGTCTTGCCCGTTTGCGACGTGGCGGCATAGCGCGAGGCATCCAGTCGCTTGAGGTCCCTGGCGCTCAGTGCGCCAACGTAGCCCACCGCATGCGCCAGCGCCTCGCCGTCCGGATAGTGCCGTACCAGCCGCGGGCGAAAATCGACGCCGGGGAAGCGTGGCCGCTGGATGGCGAAGTTGGCGATTTCGTCTTCGGAAAGACTGAGTTTCAGCGTCACCGGGCGAAAACGCGGGCCGCTGCGGCTGAGTTCCTTGATGCGCAGGGATGTCCTCGCGGTTGATCAGTGCCAGCGCCGCGAGACGACTGAGCGTGTCGTCGATATCGGCGACCTGCTCGGGAATCAGTTCGAGTTGATAGGCCGGCAGGTTTTCGGCGATCACGCGACCCTTGCGATCGAGAATCAGGCCGCGAATCGGGGCAACCGGCTCGATACGCACCCGGTTACCCTGCGCTTTCTCGGCGAACAGTTCGTGATCGACGACCTGCAGGAAAACAAGGCGCACGATAACCACGCCGAGCAGCAGCGCCGCGACGACCGCAGAAATAATGACCCGACCGACAAACAGCCGCCGCTCGGAGTGATGGTCCTTGATAGACGACAGCAGCTGCATGTCAGCCCGCCGCGCGAGATCGGTAGCGCACGCCGGAGAGGAACAGGTAGACAAACGGCCAGATGACGGTGCCGCTCAGCACCGGTCCCCAGTAACTTACCGTCGGCAGCCGAAACACCGGCCACGCCGTTAATCCAGAACAACAGGAACTGGTAAAGGGCCAGCAAAGCAAACACGTTGGCCGTCAGCTGCGACAACGGGAACACCCGCATCAACAGGTGAAAGCGCACCGTTATAAAGACCACGACACACAGCGCCAACGCGTGCTGCCCGAGCAGCGTGCCGTAGGCAACGTCGAGAATCACTCCGATGATCCAGGCGGTACCGACGCTCCAGGTGCGCGGCAGCTGCATGGCCCAGAAAATCGCGAGCAGCGCCATCCAGTCCGGGCGAAACGCGCTGACCGACTCGGGCAACGGCATGATCGAGAGCATCAGGCCGAGCAGCAGCGTCACAATGACGGGCGTGCGACGCGATGAGACTCCCCTACTCATCGGCTGCCTGCGCGGCGTCAGGAACGGCGGACCAGATCAGCATCACCTCGCGAACCTGGTCGAGAGCGGCGGCCGGCTTGGCGCTTACGTCCGCGAAAGGCTCCTGCGGCATGCGCGTTACCGAGTCAACCACGGCAACCGGGTAGCCGGTCGGAAACGCGCCGCCCAGCCCTGAGGTCACCAGTAGGTCACCGGCCCGAATGTCGGCGTTGTTGGGCAGAAAGGCAGGTCGAGGCGGTCGATTTCGCCGGTTCCCACGGCGATCGTGCGCAGGCCGTTGCGATTGACCTCGACCGGCAGCGCATGGTCGGCGTCGCTGATCAGCACGGCCTGCGCCGTCATCAGGCCGGTCCTGATCACCTGGCCGACAACGCCGTCGGCATTGACGATAGCCTGACCGTCGTAAACACCGTCGCGACTGCCGATATCGATGACCAGGTTGTGTTCATACGGGTTCGCATCGACCGCCATGATCTCAGCGACGCGGACCTCGTCACGCACCTTGCTACGTGCCTCCAGCAGCGCGCGCAACCTCGCGTTTTCGGCCTCGAGCGCCGTTAGCCGCTGCAACCTTGCGTTGGTGACGAGTCGTTCCGTCTTGAGTCGGCCGAGTTCAAGCTGCAGATCGTCGCGCGAGGCCGCGGTGTCCACCAGCCAGGACCAGAGGCGTGCCGGTGCATCGACGACGAGCTGCACCGGGTAGACGGCGATACCGATGCCTTTGCGTACCGTGTCCAGGTGATTTTCGCGATGATCGAGATACATCGCCACGATGCTGATGATGACCAGCACCAGCGCACGGAGCCCGAGAGCCGGGATGCGTGCCGGATTGCTGCTATTTCCGCGGGAAACGACCATCGCTTCAGAGCTGCCTGTCGTTGTCAGTCGACCCGGCCGTGATTTACTCCAGGCCGAATACGGTGGGACCGTGTTCGTCGATCAGCTCGATCACACGACCCCCGCCGCGAGCGACGCAGGTGAGCGGATCGTCGGCGATGACAACCGGCAGCCCGGTTTCCTCCATGAGCAGTTTGTCGAGGTCACGTAACATGGCGCCGCCGCCCGTCAGCACGATGCCGCGTTCGGCGACGTCCGCGCCAAGCTCCGGTGGCGTCTGTTCCAGCGCTTCCTTGACAGCGCCCACGATGCCCTGCAGCGGTTCCTGCAGCGCTTCGAGGATCTCGTTGCTGTTGAGCGTAAAGCTGCGCGGCACGCCTTCGGAGAGATTGCGGCCTTTCACCGATATCTCGAGGACCTCCTGTCCCGGAAACGCCGAGCCGATTTCATGCTTGATGCGCTCCGCCGTCGCCTCACCGATGAGAATCCCGTAATTGCGGCGCACGTAGTTGGTGATCGCTTCGTCGAAGCGGTCGCCGCCGATGCGCACCGATGCCGCGTAAACGATGCCGTTCAGCGAAATCACCGCGACCTCGGAGGTGCCGCCGCCGATATCGAGGACCATCGAGCCGCGCGCCTCGTGAACCGGCATGCCGGCGCCGATCGCGGCGGCCATCGGCTCGTCAATCAGGTAGACCTTGCGGGCGCCCGCGCCCTCGGCCGATTCCCGTATCGCGCGCCGCTCGACCTGGGTCGAGCCGTAGGGCACGCAAATCAGCACCCGCGGGCTGGGTCGGAAATAGCGGGATTGATGCGCTTTGCGGATGAAATGCTGCAGCATCTTCTCGGTGACCGTGAAGTCGGCGATTACGCCGTCTTTCAGCGGCCGGATGGCCGTGATATTGCCGGGCGTACGGCCCAGCATGTTCTTGGCTTCCATGCCGACAGCCTCGACAACGCGGCCGCCGCGCCCGGAGTCCTCGCGAATGGCCACCACCGACGGCTCGTCCAGGACGATGCCGTGGCCGCGCGAGTAGATCAGGGTATTGGCGGTGCCAAGGTCGATGGACAGGTCATTCGAAAAATAACCCAGGATATTCTTGAACATGTCGGGATGGCGCTCGCAGCCGGCTTAACGGCGTAATCTAACAATGCACAGGACATTGCACAAGGCGGCGTGTATTATTGCGTCCCCGCTGAAAAAGCGGCCATTCTGACAACGCCCAGATTCAACAATCATCGCCGGAAAAGTCCCGTGTCCCTTAGCAAAGATCAGGTCAAGCACATCGCGATGCTGGCGCGGCTGCGAACTCACCGAGGACGAGTTCGCCGAAAGCGTCGACAAGCTGTCAAGAATCGTCGATTTTGTCGCCCAATTGTCAGCGGCGGACACGGATGACGTGGTGCCCATGGCGCACCCGCTCGATGCCGCCCAGCGGCTGCGCCCGGATACGGTCACCGAGCGTAACGAGCGCGACAGCTTGCAGAAAAACGCCCAGGCCGTCTCGGACGGGCTCTATCTCGTACCCAAAGTCATCGAATGAGCAGCAAAGGCCAGGCGTTGCACGCTCAGTCCATGAGCGAACTGGCGGCCGGACTCGGCGCCGGCGAGTTCTCGTCTGTTGAGTTGACCCAATCCCTGCTCGAGCGTATCGCAAAGCTCGATGACCGACTCAATGCGTTCATCACGGTGACGGCTGACGAGGCCCTCGCAGCGGCGGCACGCGCGGACCAGGCGCGAGCCGCAGGCAATGGCGGCGTGCTCAATGGACTGCCTGTCGTTCACAAGGATATCTTCTGTACGCGCGGCGTAAAAACGAGCTGCGGTTCGAAAATGCTGGATAATTTTATTTCGCCTTACGACGCAACGGTTGTCGAAAAACTGGCCGCCGCCGGTGCGGTCGTGCTGGGCAAAACGAACATGGACGAATTCGCGATGGGTTCGTCGAATGAAACGAGCTACTTCGGACCCGTCGCCAATCCATGGAACCTCGCGTACTCGCCGGGCGGCTCTTCCGGCGGTTCGGCCGCGGCGGTCGCGGCGCGACTGGTGCCCGCGGCGACCGGTACCGACACGGGCGGCTCTATCCGTCAGCCCGCTGCGCTGACCGGTACCGTCGGCATCAAGCCGACTTACGGGCGTGTATCGCGCTACGGCATGATCGCCTTTGCATCGAGCCTGGATCAGGCGGGCGTCATTACGCGTACCGCCGAAGATGCGGCGCGACTGCTCGGTGTCATGGCAGGATTCGACGCGCGCGACTCGACCTCGATCGATCAACCCGTTCCGGACTACCTCGCGACCATCAATCAGTCGGTCAAAGGCCTGCGCGTTGGTGTGGTCAAGCAGCATTTCGATGACGGCCTCGACGAACAGTGCGGCGTCCAGGTCAAGGCGGCCATCGAGGCGCTGGAGGCGCTCGGGCGCCACCACCGTTGAAGTGGACCTGCCGAATCTCGACTTGTCGGTGCCGACGTACTACGTCGTGGCACCGGCCGAATGTTCGTCAAACCTGTCGCGCTTTGACGGCGTGCGTTTCGGCCATCGTGCCGAGAACGCAAGCGACCTGCTCGACCTGTATTGCCGCAGCCGCGGCGAAGGCTTCGGTGACGAGGTAAAGCGCCGCATCATGACGGGCACCTACGTGTTGTCCGCGGGCTACTACGATGCCTACTACCTGCAAGCGCAAAAGGTGCGGCACCTCATCGCCGAGGATTTTCACAAAGCGTTTGCCGATGTCGATGTGATCGCCGGCCCGACCGCGCCGACGGCGGCGTTCCGGATCGGCGACAAGGTTGACGACCCGATCACGATGTACCTGAACGACATCTACACGATCGGCGCGAACCTGGCCGGGCTGCCCGCTATCTCGGTTCCCTGTGGTTTTGTTGACGGACTGCCGGTCGGCTTGCACCTCGTCGGTGCGCACTTTGCCGAAGAAACGCTGCTCCGGTTTGCGCATCAATACCAGCAGGAGACTGACTGGCACCTGGCCTGCCCGGAGGATTTCCAGGAATGAGCGGGCGTGACCGGGACTCTGCGTGGGAGGTCGTTATCGGCCTCGAGATTCATGCGCAGCTTGCCACGCGCTCCAAGATTTTCTCGGGCGCGTCGACAGCCTATGGCGCGGAGCCCAATACGCAGGCCTGTCTCGTCGATCTCGGCTACCCGGGCGTTCTTCCGGTACTCAACGAAGAGGTAGTACACATGGCGGCCCTGTTCGGGCTGGCCGTCAATGCCACCGTCGCATCGCGTTCGGTTTTTGCCCGCAAGAATTATTTTTATCCGGACCTGCCCAAGGGCTACCAGATCAGCCAGTACGAATTGCCCATCGTGTCGCAGGGCGAGCTTCACATCACGGCGGACGACGGCAGTGCGAAGCGCGTCGGCATCACGCGCGCGCATCTCGAAGAGGATGCGGGCAAGTCGATACACGAGGGCCTCGACCAGTCTTCCGGCATCGACCTGAATCGCGCCGGCACGCCGCTGCTCGAGATCGTTTCCGAACCGGAACTCTCATCGGCAAAAGAAGCCGTCGCCTACATGCGCAAGATCCACACGATCGTGCGGTATCTCGGAATATCGGACGGCAATATGCAGGAAGGCTCGTTCCGCTGCGATGCCAACGTGTCGGTGCGACCGGCCGGGCAGGAGGCGCTTGGCACGCGTGCAGAAATCAAGAACCTGAATTCTTTTCGTTTCGTCGAGCGCGCGATCAACTTTGAGGTCGAACGGCAGATCGAGCTCAAGGAAGATGGCGGCGAGGTCGTGCAGGAAACGCGCCTCTACGATTCGGACAAGGACGAGACGCGGTCCGATGCGCTCGAAAGAAGAGGCCAATGACTACCGCTACTTTCCGGACCCGGACCTGTTGCCGATCGAAATCAGTGCGGAGTATATCGAGTCGCTGCGCCAGCAGCTCCCCGAACTGCCTGACGCCAAACAACGCCGCTTCGTCGAGCAGTACGGCCTGAAAGCCGTGGACGCGGATCTGTTGACCGCGTCCCGTGCGCTTGCCGACTATTTCGAGGCCGCGGCGTCGGCCACGGAGGCCCCCGCGCAGCTGGTTGCCAACTGGGTGATGGGTGAATTGACCGGAGCTCTGAATCGCGACGGACTGGAGATCACCGACAGCAAAGTGACCGCTGCCGCATTGGCCGGTTTGCTGACGCGCGTTCACGACAACACCATTTCGGGAAAGATCGCGAAACAGGTATTCGAGGCCATGTGGGCCGGCGAAGGCGGCGCGGATGCCGTTATCGAAGCGAAGGGCCTGAAGCAAATTACCGACAGCGGCGCCATCTCGGCGCTCGTGGACTCGGTTATTGCCGCCAACCCCGGCCAGGTTGCGGACTACCAGGCCGGCAAGGAAAAGCTCATCGGATTCTTCGTGGGCCAGGTGATGCAGGCAACCAGGGGCCAGGCCAACCCCGCCCAGGTCAACCAGATTCTCAAAGAGAAACTGCGCCGCTAACGCGCCGATGTCTGCGGATAGCGTCATACCCTTCGGCTTCGAGTCGCTTCCGGTGCGCGGCGCGCTGATTCAGCTGTCGCGGTCCTGGCGTCGCATGCTGCGGGACCACGAGTACAGCGCGCTCATTACCGAGACGCTGGGTCATGCGGCGGCAGCGACGGGCCTGATCGCGCAGAGTCTCAAATTCGACGGCGCGATCACGCTGCAAATACAAAGCAGCGGCGTGTTGCGCATGCTCGTCATGCAATGCACGAGTGCGCTCGAACTCCGGGGAATGGCGCTGGCCGGACCGGAGCACGAGGCGAGCGCCTTCCGGGACCTGATCAGCAAAGGCCACTGCGCGGTAACGGTGGACAATGGGCAGCGTCCGTACCAGGGCATCGTGGATATCAACGAGGCGTCGCTGGCCGCGAGCCTCGAACACTACTTCGCGCGCTCCGTGCAGGTGCCCAGTCATGTCGCGCTCATCGCGAATCCTGACGTCGCGGCCGGTGTTTTGCTGCAGCAGGTGCCAGGACAGGCTATCGGCGAGGACGACTGGAACCGGCTCGGGTTGCTCATCCGGACGCTCGGCCGCCGGGACTTCGACGGCGATGCCGGCATCGACCTCATCGGCAAACTGTTTGCTGAAGATGACGTTCGGGTCTACGCGGCCCGTGCGGTGCAGTTCAAGTGCCGCTGTTCGGCAACCAAGGCCGAGGATGTGCTGCGCATGATCGGCGAAAACGAAGCGCGCGAGGCGCTCGCACAGGAAGGGCAGATCGAGGTTATCTGCGAGTACTGTGGGAAGCGGCGGGTTTTCGATGCCGTGGACATCGAGCGGCTGTTCGTCGACAACGTTGTTCGGGGACCCGACTCGGTGCAGTAGGGCGCTCGCCCGCCGCCGCCCACTCGCCGGCAATCGAATCGTCCCCTGGCCTCGCGGTCACCCGTGTTGTCGGGCCGCCATTGCCCTCGACGTGTTGACATAAAGGCCTGACAGGGGGCTCCGCCGGGCTACGGCGGGCCGCTCTGGAGTGCCGGGGTCGCTTGGCCGAAAGCTAAGGACTGGCGGGGTCTGCCGCACGCTCTCGCCGTGGCGGGCGCGGCCGTCGCGGCAAACTGTGAACTGCTCTCTGGAGGCCGCGTAGCGACTCGGCTATACTGTCCGCCTCTAAATATGCATTAATATTTATATTCTTATATGCTTTCCGAGACCGACCAGCTGCTGAGCCAGTTCAAAGTCCTTGCCGACCCTGTCAAAGTCCGCATCGTGGCGCTGTGCGGCGTGGCGGAATGCAGCGTCTCGGAGCTTACCGCGGTAATGGGACAGAGCCAGCCGCGCGTATCACAGCATCTCAAACAACTGTGCGGCGCCGATTTGCTGGAACGCTTCCGCGATGGCCACTTCGTGTACTACCGCGTACCGATCCAGGGTGCCGATCCACAGGCGCGTCGCCGCCTGCTTGCGCTGCTGCCTGACAAGGAACCGCAGTTTGCCGCTGATACCCAACGGCTGCGCGAGCTGCGGATTCCCGAGCAACGCGCCGTATCGTTCGCTGACGACCGCCCCCTGCATCGCGCACTGGTGGAGTTAACGGTGGCCCGTCCGCTGGGTGATTTGCTGGACATCGGTTGCGGCGAGGGTCGCCTGTTGAAGTTGCTCGCGTCACGCGCGCATCACGTCGTGGGGGTTGATATCGATCCTGACGCACGTCGCCTCGCCCGCGCTGAATTACTGCTCGCCGGATTGCCGAACTGCACGCTGCGACAAGGTGGGTTGGGGTCGCTGCCATTTGCCGATCACGAGTTCGACACCATTATTCTCGATGACGTGCTCGACGTCAGCGCCGATGCGGAAAAAGCGATGCTGGAGGCGCTGCGCCTGCTGCGCAGCGGCGGACGCATCCTGTTGCTGGCATCCATCGGTGACAGTACGGTCGCCGCACTGACAGCCCGCTTCACCGCGCTGGCGGCAGCGACCGGCCTGCGCTTGTCGAAGCCGCGAGCGATACCCGAAAAAACGCCTGACTGGTTGCTCGCCGTGGCAACGCCCTCTAATAACGCGGCGGCTGCCGCATGAAAACTGGTGGTACGACAATGACGAACAATAGTGTGGAAAGGCCCTCGGTGTCTTTCGAATTTTTCCCGCCGAACACCGAAGCGATGGACAAGACGCTCTGGGGCTCGATCGAGCGCCTTGCGGACCTCGAACCCTCGTTTGTCTCGGTGACCTACGGTGCCGACGGCTCGACGCGCGAACGCACGCACGCCGCAGTGCAGCGCATCATTAAAGACACCAACCTGACGCCCGCGCCGCACCTGACCTGTGTCGGCGCGAGCCGCAGCGAGATCGATGAAATTGCCCGCGAGTATTGGGACATGGGTGTCCGCCATCTCGTCGCCTTACGCGGTGACGCGCCAAAGGATGTCGAGTCGTACCAGCCGCATCCCGAGGGCTATGCGTACGCGTCCGATCTTGTCGAGGGCCTCCGCCGTATCGGGGAATTCGATATCTCAGTTGCGGCGTATCCCGAGGTGCACCCGGAAGCGCGCGATGCGGACTTTGATATGGACAACCTGAAGCGCAAGCTCGACGCCGGTGCGACGCGCGCGATTACGCAGTTCTTCTTCGATACCGACGTATTCCTGCGCTTTCGCGACCGTTGTGCAGTCGCCGGCATCGAGTCCTCTATCGTTCCGGGCATTTTGCCGATAACACGTTTTCCGCAGCTCGAACGGTTCGCGAACATGTGCGGCGCCAGTGTCCCCGACTGGTTGCGCACTCGCTTTGACGGGCTGGATGACGACGATGAGACGCGGCAAATGATCGCGGCAAGCGTTGCGATAGAACAGGTGCGGGCGCTCGAAAAAGAGGGCATCGAGGAGTTTCATTTCTACACCCTGAATCGCTCCGAACTGACCTATGCGATCTGCCACGCACTCGGTGTGCGTCCCAAACAAGCTGCTGCGTGAGTAACGGATAATGGAACGTAAACAAAGAAAAGAGTTAATGATGACGGCGTTCGCTGAGCGCATCCTGCTGCTCGACGGCGCCATGGGCACGATGATCCAGGGCTTCGGACTCTCGGAGGATGACTACCGCGGAGAACGGTTCGCCGACTTCGGCCGCGATCTCAAGGGCAACAACGATCTCCTGTCGCTGACGCGGCCGGACATCATCCGCGACATTCACGGCCAATTCCTTGAGGCCGGTGCGGACATCATTGAGACCAACACCTTCAACTCCAATGCGCCGTCAATGGCGGACTACGGAATGGAGTCGCTGGTTACGGAACTGAATACGGCCTCGGCTCGCATAGCGCGTGAACTGGCCGACACCTGGGCCGCCAAAACCGGAACGCCGCGTTTCGTGGCCGGTGTGCTCGGGCCGACCAACCGCACGGCCTCCATCTCTCCCGACGTCAACGACCCGGGGTTTCGCAATATCCGGTTTGACGATCTCGTCGCCACCTACGAGGAGGCGAGCTGCGCGCTGATCGAGGGCGGTGTCGACTTCCTGATGATCGAGACGATTTTCGACACCCTCAACGCGAAGGCCGCCATCGTCGCTGTCAAACGCAGTTTCCGGACAAGCGGAGTCGAACTCCCGGTCATGATTTCAGGCACGATCACGGACGCCTCCGGGCGCACCCTGTCCGGCCAGACGACCGAGGCGTTCTGGAATTCCGTGCGTCATGTCAATCCGTTCATGATCGGCCTCAACTGTGCGCTTGGCGCCAGCGAGCTCAGGCCCTATGTCGCCGAGCTTGCCCGCATTGCAGACACGCGCGTCAGCGCGCACCCGAACGCCGGGCTGCCCAACGAGTTCGGCGAGTATGACGAGACGCCGGATGAAATGGCTGCGGTCGTAGGCGAGTTCGCGAGCAGCGGCCTTGTCAACCTGATTGGTGGCTGCTGCGGCACGCGGCCCGAGCATATCCGGGCACTCGGCGAGGCGGTGCGAGGCAACTCGCCACGCCGCATTCCCGAGCTGCCGGTGAAATGCCGGCTGTCGGGACTGGAGCCTTTTAACATCGGTCCGGATGACCTGTTTGTGAACGTCGGCGAACGTTGCAATGTCACCGGATCGGCCGTGTTCCGGCGCCTGATCGAAGCCGACGATTATTCGGCTGCCATTGCCGTTGCCCGTCAGCAGGTCGAAAACGGCGCGCAGATCATCGACGTCAACATGGACGAGGGGATGCTCGATTCAGAAAAGGCGATGGTCACGTTCCTGAATCTGATCGCCTCCGAACCCGACGTCGCGCGTCTGCCGATCATGATCGACTCGTCAAAGTGGTCCGTGATTGAGGCAGGCCTGAAATGCGTGCAGGGCAAGGCCGTGGTCAACTCCATCAGTCTCAAGGAAGGCGAAGAGGCCTTTATTCGCCAGGCTCAACCTGTGCCGCGATTACGGTGCAGCGGTGATCATCATGGCCTTCGACGAGGACGGACAGGCGGATACGATTGAACGCAAGGTCGGTATCTGCCAGCGCTCCTACAAGGTGTTGACCGAGCAGGTCGGCTTCGATCCCGCCGACATCATTTTCGACCCGAATATTTTCGCCGTGGCGACCGGCATCGAGGAGCATGCAAGTTACGGTCTCGATTTC
The DNA here is from genome assembly GCA_963807845.1 of uncultured Gammaproteobacteria bacterium. Classification (GTDB taxonomy): domain Bacteria; phylum Pseudomonadota; class Gammaproteobacteria; order Steroidobacterales; family Woeseiaceae; genus UBA1847. Next base: position 71,715 of record CAWEDS010000013.1, on the reverse strand, counting down.
ATCGAAGCCACGCGCCAGATCAAGGCGAAACTACCGCACGCGCTCATCAGCGGTGGCGTGAGCAATGTGTCGTTCTCGTTCCGTGGCAACAACATCGTGCGTGAGGCCATTCATTCGGTGTTCCTGTACCACGCGATTCGCGCCGGCATGGACATGGGCATCGTCAATGCGGGACAGCTCGCGATTTATGACGACCTGCCCGAGGACCTCCGCAATGCCGTCGAGGACGTCATACTCAATCGTGATCCCGAGGGCACCGACAAGCTGCTGGCGGTGGCGGAAAACTACAAGGGACAGGCGAGCAGCACGGTCGCAAAAGGGCAGGACCTGACCTGGCGGGAGAAAACCGTCGACAAACGCCTCGAGCATGCGCTGGTCAATGGCATCGACGAATTCGTCATTGAGGATACGGAAGAGGCGCGCCTCAATACCAAGCGGCCGCTGGACGTTATCGAAGGTCCGCTGATGGCCGGCATGAACGTTGTTGGCGATCTGTTCGGCGAGGGCAAGATGTTCCTGCCGCAGGTCGTCAAGTCGGCGCGCGTCATGAAAAAAGCGGTCGGTCACCTGGTGCCGTTCATCGAGGAAGAGAAGGGCGGCGAGATAACGTCTAATGGCAAGATCATCATGGCGACGGTGAAGGGCGACGTTCACGATATCGGCAAGAACATCGTCGGCGTGGTGCTGCAGTGCAACAACTTCGAGGTTGTCGATCTTGGCGTGATGGTTTCCTGCGACAAGATTCTGGAAGCCGCGAAACGGGAAAACGCCAATATCATCGGCCTGTCCGGGCTCATCACGCCCTCGCTCGATGAGATGGTGCACGTCGCAAGCGAGATGCAGCGACTCGGCTTCACACTGCCGCTACTGATCGGCGGGGCGACGACATCGCCGGCGCATACCGCGGTCAAGATCGAGCCCAATTACGAAGGCCCGGTCATCTACGTCAAAGACGCGTCACGATCCGTCGGCGTGGCGCAGGCGCTGGTGGAGCCAGATACCTGTGCGGCGCTCGTCGAAAAAACGCGCCGCGATAACGACCGCCGCCGCAATGAGCATTCCAAAAAGAAGCGGCTAGCACCGAAGTTGTCCATCAACCAGGCTCGCGCGCAGAAGCACGAGTGCGACTGGAACGATTACACGCCACCGGTTCCGGCGTTCCACGGCAACCGCGTCTTCGATGACATCGATCTTGCACTGCTGCGGGATTTCATCGACTGGATGCCGTTCTTCAATGCCTGGGAGTTCCACGGCAAGTACCCGCAGATACTCACTGACAAAGTCGTTGGTGAAGCGGCGACGTCACTGTTCAACGACGCCACGGCCATGCTGGATCAAATCATCGAGGAAAAGTGGCTGCAAGCGCGCGCCGTCGTAGGTTTCTACCCGGCGAATTCGACGGACCATGACGATGTGCTGGTGTACACCGACGAGCAGCGTGCTACCGCTACGCAGCGCCTGGTGCACCTCAGGCAGCAGCAAGCGAAGAGTGCGGGGCATCCACAGTCGTGCCTGGCCGACTTTGTGGCTCCTGCCGGGCTCGGTGTGGGCGATTACATCGGCGGATTCGCGGTCACTGCGGGAATCGGCATTGACGAGCATGTCGAGCGCTTCGAGAAAACGCATGATGACTACAGTTCGATCATTCTCAAAGCGCTGGCCGATCGCCTGGCTGAGGCGCTGGCCGAGTACATGCATCAGCGAACGCGCCGCGAATTCTGGGGATACGCGAGCGACGAAGCGCTGACCAACCCGGATCTGATTGCCGAGAAGTACCGCGGCATCCGGCCGGCGCCCGGCTACCCCGCGTGCCCGGATCACACGGAGAAGGGCAAGCTCTGGCAGTTGCTGGACGTCGAAGCGAGCATCGGCCTGAAGCTTACCGAGTCCTATGCGATGTACCCGACGGCTGCGGTCAGCGGCTTTTACTTTGCGCACCCGGATTCGCGCTACTTCGCCGTGGGCAAGATAGGCCGCGACCAGGTGGAATCCTACGCGGAGCGTCAGGGCATCAGCCTGGCCCAGGCCGAGCGGTGGCTGGCGCCGAACCTCGGTTATGAGCCAGGCGCCGCGAAGGCGGCCAATGCCGCATGAGCGGACTGCGGACAGGCCATATGGGGGACAAACCGCGAATTCGTCGAAGTATTTGTGGAAATGTGAACTATTGTCACAGGCGGTCAGTTGCACTTTTGATACGCTCCCCAAGGTGTAGCCTGATCCTCTGGTCCGGCCTACAGGGATAATTCCCCATGCAAGAACCGCCTATTCCGCTTGATGAGACCGTGCGGCTGAAAAGCCTGCAGGCGTTGCGCATCCTCGATTCTGCGCCCGAGGAACGCTTCGATCGCATCACGCGTATGGCGAAGCGCCTGTACGGGGTTGAAACCTGCCTCGTCAGCCTGGTCGACGCGAAGCGTCAGTGGTTCAAGTCGAAACAGGGCCTCGAGGCCTGCGAGACCTCCCGCGCCGTATCTTTCTGCGGCCATGCGATCGTGGAAGACGGGCCGTTTATCGTCGAGGACGCCCACAACGACCCGCGCTTTGCTGACAACCCGCTCGTCACGGGCGACCCGAAGCTTGCGCTTTTACGCCGGCTATCCGGTGCATGCACCCAGCGGCCGCCGCATCGGCACGCTGTGCCTGATCGACAGCAAGCCGCGCGCGTTTTCGGATATTGATGCCGAAATGCTCAAGGATTTCGCCGCACTTGTCGACGAGGAGTTGATGGTATCGGCAGAGGTCAACGTCGATGCGCTTACCGGTGTCGCCAACCGCCGCGGATTCCGGCAGGTCGCCGACCATCTCCTGCCACTGTGTATGCGCAATAACCTCGAAGTGCAGCTGTTATTTTTCGATCTGGACGGTTTCAAAGCGCTCAATGACACATTCGGGCACCAGGCCGGCGACGAAGCGCTGCGGGCGTTTGCCAGGATGTTGCTGAAGGGCTTTCGCAATTCCGACGTCGTAGCGCGTCTTGGCGGCGACGAGTTTGTAGTCATGATCGCGGGCCAGCGCGTGTTTGCGGATCGAGCGCTGGCGAGTATGCGAAAGCGCGTGACGGACACTGAGTCCGGTTTCAGCAAGCACCTGAAATGGAGCGTCGGTCGTGTCAAATTCGATCCCGATCTGCACAAGGACGTCGACGATCTGCTGCGCGATGCCGACCAACGCATGTACGCCGACAAGCTGCGCCGGAAACAGCTACTGGGCTGACAGGTGCCGGTACCCGTTTCTGCGGGATTACAGCGAGATATTCACGATCAGCGGCAGGTGATCCGATCCAATGTGCGGGCCGGTGCGGATATCGTTAACGCCGACCTCGCTAGAGATCATCACGTGGTCGATCGGAATCATCGCGAGCGGCATGAACGTTGGCCACGTTGGCAAAATACCGAATCCACGGCTGGCGTTCGTCAGGCCGGTGCTGCGTAACAGCCGGCGGTAGTTGGCGCCCCACATACCGGTATTGAGATCACCCGTCAGTACCACCGCACCATTCGTCTGCGTGACGAGGTCGGCGATACTACGCAACTGCTCGTTGCGTGCCGCGTAGTTGGCCTGGCCCAATGGAATCATCGGGTGCGTGCTGATCACGGTCAGTGCTGCATCGTCGAGCGTTAACGAGGCGACGATCGTCGGGTACTGCAGCGGCGGGCTGTCGACCTGCCGGATCGTATCGGGTGGCACGCGTGAGAGCATGGCGATGCCGAAATAGTCGTCGCGCGCCTGCACATAAGTATACGGGTACGTCTCCCGCAGCGGCTGTAGTGCGTCTTCCCATGCCGGCGTTATTTCCTGCAGAAAAACAATGTCGGCATCCTCCGCCGCCACGAGGTCCAGTAGTCGCCCGTACTGGTCGTTGTTCGCGTACACATTCGCATGCAGCAACCGGAGCGTCGTGCTGCTCGCCGCCTGGACGCCACCGAAGTACCAGGGCAGCGCGTAGCCGGCGTTAAGTGCGGTCACGGCAAACAGCAACGCTGTATAGACGGTATTTCGGCGTATTGCGAAGGCGACCAGGAGCATTAGCGACATGACAAGGTATTGCTGCCTGAAGTGCGAAAAAAGCTCGATATAGCGATGCGCGAAATCGAAAATCGTAACGATCGAGATGCAGGCGGTGGCGATTGCCGCGGCCTGCAACATACCGGCCAGCGTTACGTGCTTTGCGCGCATGCCGGGGTGACGGGCATTGCGGCTGATCGTTTCGGCGCTCATCCTATGAACACGGCGTCTCGCCTAATCGTCGATCGTAACGTCGAGGATGGTAACGGCTTCGAGCGGCACGTCGGAATGGCCGCTTCGGCTACCGGTCGGCACCGTCGCGATGGCGTCTACGACATCGAGGCCGGCGGAAACTTTCCCGAACACGGCGTAACCGAAATCGCGGCCACCGTGATTAAGAAAATCGTTGTCGCTCAGGTTGATGAAAAACTGTGATGTAGCGCTGTCGACCGCGCTCGTGCGTGCCATCGCCAGCGTGCCGCGCACATTCTTCTCGCCATTGTCCGCCTCGTTCTTTATCGGTGCGCGTGTCGCCTTGTTCTTCATGTCTTCATCCATGCCGCCGCACTGAATCATGAAATTCGGAATCACACGATGAAATATGGTGTTCGTGAAATGCCCGTCGCGCACGTATTGACGAAAGTTTTCGCAGGAAATCGGGGCTTTGTCGTCAAACAGTTCCACGCCGATGTCGCCGTGGTTGGTTTTTATCGTAATCATGATATCTCGCAGGGAAAGTTAAGCGCCGTTATTTACCATCCACGCGCGCCGCTGTCACGCGCGGGCGGCCTGAATAGTCCGTGTGGTTCACGATATCGGTCCAGCCACCGGCCGCCAGTATCGCGGCGACGCTGTCCTTCTGTGCCGCACCGTGTTCTATGAGCAGCATACCGTGAGCGTCCAGAATTTGCCCGGTCTGAGCTGCGAGCGCGCGAATAGCGTCGAGGCCGTCGTCTCCCGAGGACAGTGCCGCGACGGGTTCGTGACGCAACGCGGCAAGTGCCGGGTCACCGGCTTCTACGTAGGGCGGATTCGATACGACCAGGTCGAACTGCTGGCCCTCTAACGGCTCGGTCCAGCTGCCCTGTACAAAGGCGATGTTAGCGAGCGCGTGTTGGCGGGCATTCTCGCGGGCGACCGCCAGAGCGTCGGTACTGATATCGGTCGCGGTTACCTGGCAGAGCCGGCGTTCGCTGGCCAGTGCGATGGCGATCGCGCCGCTGCCCGTACCGAGGTCGAGCACGCGCCATTCGGCTTTGCGCGGAATCTCGCGCAGTGCGAGCTCCACCAGTAATTCAGTTTCCGGGCGCGGCACGAGGGTCGCCGGGCTGACCAGCAGTTCGTGAGACCAGAACTCTTTGTAGCCGAGGATATAGGCCATGGGTTCGCCGTCCAGGCGCCGCTGCAGCAAACCCTCGAAGCGCGCAAACGTCCGGTCGTCGAGCACATCTTCGGGGTGCGCGAACAGATAGCTGCGCGCGGTATCGATGCAGCGGCTGAGCAATAGTTCGGCATCGAGCTTTGCCGAATCGCTGCAGGGCGCGAGCCGGGCCGACGCCAGGTCCAGCACGGCATCGATACGACGGTCGTCTGCTTCACTCATGGCTAGTGCTGGTCCGGTGCAATCGCGTACACTCGCGGCTGTTGTGCAATGTAACTGATGTGTCCATGAACGTGTATTCCAATATTCTCGACATGGTTGGCGAGACGCCGATGCTCGAGGTCACGCACATCGATACCGGGCCGTGCCGCCTGTTTCTCAAGCTGGAACTGATGAACCCGGGCGGCTCGATCAAGGATCGCATCGGCATCTCGATGATCGACGAGGCCGAGAAGCGTGGCGACATCAAGCCCGGCGACACGCTGGTCGAGGCGACGGCGGGCAACACCGGCCTCGGTCTGGCGCTGGTCGCCGCGCAAAAGGGCTATCGCCTGATTCTCGTGCTGCCCGACAAGATGAGCCAGGAAAAAATATTCAACCTGCGCGCCATGGGCGCCGACGTCGTGCTGACCCGCTCGGACGTGGGCCGCGGGCACCCGGAGTACTACCAGGACCTCGGCAAACGCATCGCCGAGGAGCAGGGCGCCTACTTCATCAACCAGTTTGGCAATCCGGACAACCCGCTCGCGCACGAGCAGACGACGGCGCCGGAAATTGTCCACCAGATGAATGGCGACCTCGACGCGATCGTGCTCGGCGTCGGCTCGAGCGGCACCGTCAGTGGCATCGGGAAATACCTGGGCGAGCACGCGCCAGACGTCGACCTGATACTGGCCGACCCGGTGGGGTCCGTGCTCACCGACTACATCAACAAGGGTGTGCTCGGCAAAGGCGGCAGCTGGCTCGTTGAGGGTATCGGTGAGGACTTCATTCCGGATATCGCGAATTTCGACAAAGTGACCAAGGCCTACGCGATCAGCGATGCCGAGTCGTTTGCCGCGGCGCGCGAGCTATTGAAAAAGGAGGGGGTGCTCGCGGGATCCTCGTCCGGCACCTGCCTGTCGGCGGCGCTCAAGTACTGTCGAGAACAAACCGAGCCGAAGACGGTTGTGACCTTTGCCTGCGACACCGGCAACAAGTACCTGTCGAAGCTGTTCAACGATTTCTGGATGGAAGACCAGGGCTTCATCTCGCGCGAGCAGCACGGTGACCTGCGCGACCTGATCGGGCGGCCGCATGGCGAGCACGCAACGATCACGGTCGGGCCGACGGACGTGCTGACCACGGCACACAACCGGCTGCGCAACGCCGGTTTCTCCCAGCTGCCGGTGATGGACGAGGGCGATCTGGTCGGCGTCGTGACCGAGGACGACATCATGCAGTTCGTGTTCGGCAAGCCGGATCTCATGAACGCCCCGGTCCAGTGATGCCATGGAGTCGGCATTCATAAAGCTGCAGCGCACGGAAACCATGAACAACCTGGTGGCGATGCTGCGCGTACAGCCCTACGCCGCCGTTATGGATGGCGAGGACTTCGTCGGCTTGATCACGCGCTCCGATGTACTGAATTACCTGCGACGGCAGATGTAAGGACGATGAGAATGGCTCGGAAACAGCAAGAAGCGCGGCTTTGCGACGCGCACCATACACGCCGGGCAGTCGCCGGACCCGAGCACCGGGGCGATCATGCCGCCGATCTATGCGACGTCGACCTACGTGCAAACGAGTCCCGGCGTGCACCAGGGCTACGAGTACTCGCGCACGCAGAACCCGACGCGCATGGCCTTCGAGCGCTGTATCGCGGATCTCGAGTGCGGCACGCACGGCTTCGCGTTCGCATCGGGCATGGCGGCGACCGCGACGATTCTGGAGCTGCTCGACAGCGGCAGTCACATCGTCGCGATGGACGACCTGTACGGCGGCACGTGCCGGCTGTTCGAGTGCGTGCGAAAACGCAGCGCCGGCCTCGACTTCAGCTTCGTTGACCTGTCGAGACCTGGCGGCGGCCGAGGCGGCCATTCGTGCCGACACCCGGATGGTGTGGATCGAGACGCCCACCAATCCGCTGCTGCGCATCGTCGATATCGAGGCTGTCGTCGCACTCGCGCGGAAGAAGGGCGCGCTCGTGGTTGTCGACAACACGTTCGCGACGCCGTACCTGCAGCGCCCGCTGGAACTCGGCTGCGACATCGTCATGCATTCGGTCACCAAGTTCATCAACGGCCATTCCGACATGGTCGGCGGTGTCGTCGTGACCGGCAGTACCGTCATCGCCGAGCAGCTCGCCTATTTGCAGAACTCGATAGGCGGCTATCGCGGGGCCGTTCGACAGCTTCCTCGCCCTGCGCGGCGTGAAGACGCTCGACGTGCGCATGCAGCGGCACTGCGAAAGTGCGCTCCGCATCGCCGCATGGCTCGAGCAGCACGAACAGGTCGACAGCGTGCTGTACCCGGGGTTGCCGTCACATCCGCAGCACGAGCTGGCGCGCAAACAGATGCAGGGTTTCGGCGGCATCGTGACCTTCTTTATCAAGGGCGATCTCGAGGATGCGCGAAAATTCCTTGAGCGCTGTGAGGTGTTCGCGCTCGCCGAGAGCCTCGGCGGCGTCGAGAGTCTCATCGAGCACCCGGCGATCATGACGCATGCGAGCGTGCCGGCCGAAACGCGCGCCGAGCTCGGCATCAGCGACCAGCTGATTCGGCTGTCGGTGGGGATAGAGGCGGTGGACGACCTGATCGAGGATCTCGACCAGGCATTTGGTCCCTAGCAGGCTACCAGCGCGCGGCAAGCGCGATCATGGCCCGCGCGTCTTACCAGGGCCGGATGGCCCGTCTAACAAACGGTCCGATGGAGCCATCAGCAACGACCTGAATGTCGGCGACAACGAGGTGCGGCTGTTCGTTCGCGTGGAGTGTCAACAATATGGTGGACGGTTGACGGCCATTCGCCGTTGTCGCGGCGAAAATGGCTTATTGCCAAAGGACCCTACTGGTGAGTCTCATCAAGGCCCGCGATCGTCGCGTTGGACGGCGGCGTTTCCGACTGTAGCTTGCGCGCGACCGATTCGATCTCGCGCATGACGCGCAACATGTTTTTTCCTGCCAGCTTGCGCAGATCTTCGTCACTCCAGCCACGGCGAATCAGCTCTGCGAACAGTCGAGGAAATCCGGATACGTCCTCCAGACCCACCGGCATGTCAGGCATGCCCCAGAAGTCGCTACCGATGCCCACATGATCGATGCCCGCCACGTCGCGCACATGCTCGATATGGTCGGCGACGTCGTCGATCGATGCACGCACCGCGCCAAATTCGGCATCGTAGGCCTCCCAAGTCTCACGGTATTCTCGATCGTCTCTATTGCCGGCGTCCGTCGCCCACAGGCGTTCTTCCATTTCCCAGACGTCCTTTGACAGGAATGACGGAATAAACGTCACCATTACCACGCCGCCATTTGCGGGATAATCGCGACAGCACGTCGTCGGGTACATTGCGAGGGTGATCGACCAGTGCGCGCGCTGCCAGCATGTGACCAGATGACCGGGGCGGTAGCGACGTCAAGCGTCTGATGCATCGTGGCGACAGAGGTATGCGCGATGTCCACGATCATTCCCGTGCGATTCATTTCCTGCACCAGCTGCACGGCCAAACTCGGTCAGGCCGCCGTGTTTTTTTTCGCCCAGCGCCGCGTCCGCCCAGTCCAGCGTGACATTGTGCGTGAGCGTCATGTAGCGGACGCCAAGCTCATAGAAATCTCGCACTGCATCGAGCGAATTGTTCAGCGCATAGCCGCCCTCCATACCAAGCAAAGAGGCGATTTTCTTGTTGCTGAAGATTCGCTCGATGTCATCCGCAGACACGGCGAGTTCAAACGTGTCGGGATGCGTATCGATAATTTGCCTGGCGATGTCAATCTGTTCCATTTGAATGCGTCTGGCATCCAGAGGTGCGGTTTCGCCCGGAATCCAGACTGACCAGAACTGGGCACCCACCAGGCCCTCGCGCAGCCTGGGAATATCGGTATCAAAGTCATTTTCGCGTTCGAGGTGAAACGCGGCCACGTCACCGCCGGTTTCCTCGCGAATCAACCACGGGAGGTCGTTGTGTCCATCGATTAGCGGCGTTGTCTGCAGCAAATCCTTTGCGTGCTGCAGTGCGCTGTTGGGCGCTTGATCCTGGCAGGCGCTTATTGCTGCGATGAGAACCAATAGCGACAGGGCAAGTGACATGGCCTTACGCATCGACATACACCTCACTGTTTTTTGCTGCCCTGAGAAATACGGTGAGGTCGCTACCAGGGCGAAGGCGATGCATTGACCGTGTCGGTCTCACGACTCCGGCACACCAGTGCGCCAACTCTGCTTCATAACCGTGACCAGCAAGAGAGTCGCAACCGCGGTGACGATGCTGACCGGTATGTTGCCGTCCATCAGGAGCAGCACCAGGGAAACAAGGAACGTGACCGCCACGATTGCGGCGCCGACGAACCGCGTTTTCCGAAAGGGTATCAACACGCCGCCGACGAGCTGAGCTGCTCCAAAGGCAATAAGCATCGATTCGGAAAAACCATACCGACCAAAGAACTCGAGGTCCTGTTGCGCCAGGGAAATTTTGGCGAAGCCAGAGGCGACGGCGAGCAGGGTCAAAATGACCAGTACAATCGTGAATGCCAGTTTCATGTCGTCGTCCGATTAGTCAACGAGGCTTAAACTAGCATGAAGCATTCCTTGCGTCGCCTGCCGGCTAGTGGTCACGCGCTGATGACCTGGGACCACGTCAATCGCGTCACTCACCCAGCGCCGCGAGCTGGTCGGCCTTGTACTCGTTGATCAGGGGCTCGATGACCTGTTCCAGACCGCCGTCGATGATCTCGTCGAGCTTGTACAGCGTCAGGTTGATGCGGTGATCGGTGACGCGGCCCTGCGGGAAGTTGTAGGTTCGGATGCGTTCGCTGCGATCGCCGGAGCCGACCAGCAAGCGACGTTTTTCGGCCTGCTCGGTTTGCTGTTCTGACACCTGCTTGTCGAGCAATCGCGCCTGCAGCAGCGACATCGCGCGGGCGCGGTTCTTGTGTTGCGAACGCTCGTCCTGGCATTCGACGACGATGCCGGTCGGCAGGTGCGTGAGGCGCACGGCCGAGTCGGTCTTGTTGACGTGCTGTCCGCCGGCGCCCGAGGCGCGATAGGTATCGACCCGCAGGTCCGCCGTGTTGATTTCGACCGCTTCGATCTCGTCGGGCTCCGGCAGCACGGCCACCGTGCAGGCCGAGGTGTGAATTCGTCCCTGCGACTCGGTTTCCGGTACGCGCTGCACGCGATGTGCGCCGGACTCGAACTTCAGACTGGCGTAACGTGCCTCTGCCCGGTGATGCGGCTGATGATTTCCTTGTAGCCGCCGTGTTCGCCGTCGCGTTCGCGTCAGAATCTCGATCGACCAGCCTGACGGACTCGGCGTACTTCGAGTACATGCGAAAAAGGTCGCCGGCAAAGATCGCGGCTTCGTCGCCGCCGGTGCCGGCGCGGATCTCGAGAAAGACGTTGCTGTCGTCGTGCGGGTCGGGCGGAATCAGCGCTGTCTGCAGCTCGACCAGCATGCGGTCACGACGCTCTGTCAGGGTTTCCAGTTCTTCCTCGCCCATTGCGCGAATGTCGGCATCGGCGTCGTTGCTCATTTCCTCGGCCGAGGCAATCTCGTCCTGCGACCGCCTGGTATTCCTGGAATGACTGCACTACCGGTTCGACGCGCGAGTATTCGCTCGACAGTTCGCGAAACTGGTTCTGGTCACCGATCACGTCCGGATCGGCGAGCAGCCCCGCGATTTCTTCGAAGCGCTCCTGCACGGATTCGAGTTTGAAACGTATGGAATCTTTCATGGTCCGGTCGCTTAGTCTTTGTCGAGACCGAAAAGCTCGAGTGCGGCGTCGATCAGTTCCTGATCCGACGCTTCACCGGCTTTGCGCAACGCCACGCTGGGTTTGTGCAGCATCTTCTTCATCAATGCCGCGGTCGCGTAATAGATTGCGTCCTCGGCGGTCTCGCCGCGAGCGAGGCGTCGTCGTGCCTGCGCATTGACCTCGCTGCACAGTAACTCGCCGTGTTCGCGCAGGTGCGCGATCACCGGCACGACCTGCTTGGATCGCTCGATGCTCGCGTAGCGTGCAATCTCTTCGTCGAGCAGGCGATCCGCCTCGATCGCCGCGGCTTCGCGATTGCCCTGGCCTTCGAGAATGACCTGGTCGAGATCGTCGATCGTATAGAGGTACACGTCATCGAGGTCCGCAACCGAGGCTTCGATGTCGCGCGGCACCGCGATGTCGACGGCAAAGATCGGCTTGCGCTTGCGCGCCTTGATGGCCGCTTTCATTTGCTCCTGCGTAATGACGGGCTCCGTAGCGCCCGTCGACGTGATCAGGATGTCAGCCTCGGGCAGCGTGCCCGCAATCTCGGACAGCGGCAGGGCAAAGCCGCCAAACTGGCCGGCGAGGTCGCGGGCTCTTTCCACGTTGCGATTCGCGACGAACAGCCGGCCGATCTCGCGCTTGTGCAGGTGTTTGGCGACCAGTTCGATGGTCACGCCGGCGCCGACCAGCAGGGCCGTGTGTTTCTTGAAGCCGGCGAAAAACTGGCTGGCGAGATTGACGGCGGCGGAGGCGACCGACACCGGGCTCGCGCCGATTTCGGTATCGGTACGAATCTTTCTTCGCGACGGCGAAGGTGTGCTGAAACAGCCGGCTGAGTTTGCGGCCAAGGCTCCTGGATTGCTGCGCCTCGCGAAAGGCGTCTTTGAGCTGGCCGAGAATCTGCGGTTCGCCCAGCACCATCGAGTCGAGCCCGCAGGCGACCCGGAAAATGTGCCGTATGGCGTCTTCGTCCTGCAGCATAAACATCGAGTCGCGGAACGAGGCGTCAAGACGACGTTCTTGCTCCAGCCAGGACTGCAGGCGCTCACGCCCGCCGTCGTTCGTCATCACGTAAAACTCGGTGCGATTGCAGGTCGAGAGCAGTACCGCTTCTTCGACGCCATCGAGCTCCATGAGGCTATGCAACGCACGCGGAACATCGTCGCCGGTGAAGACGACTTGCTCACGAATTTCGACAGGTGCCGTGTTATGGTTCAGCCCAAGAATTTGCAGCGGCATAGCGTTACGAGTGGGGCCCGTTGGGGCACGCAGGGATTTCGGAACACGTATGATAAGCGAACTGAACCATGAGTTCCTTGTCTGTGTAGTAAACGGACGTACTTTTGTATGCATGAACTTCGACGATGGCTGTTAGCCGCAGCACTTTTGACGCTGGTCGCCATTCCCTCCCATCCGGCCCGGGCCGACGATGGCCAAGGCTCGGATGCCAGCGCCCATATCCTGCAGGCCGAAATGGCACTGCAGCGCCAGGACTATCTCACAGCGACCGTCGAGTACCGCAAAGCGGCCGAAAGCAGCAACAGCGTTGAGACGGCGCAGCAAGCCACCACGGTCGGTTTTGCCTACCGTTTTGACGACGAAACGCTGAAGGCCGCAAAACGCTGGGCGAAGCTTGCGCCCGACAGCGACGAGGCGCGGAGCTACCTTGCGCTCAGCTATTTCCGGGTAGGGGATATCAGGAACGCGCGTCGGCAGTTCAAAACCCTGATCGAAAAGCGCGACGAGCTGCCCGGCCACAGCCTGGTATCGCTGGTGCGGTACCTGTCCGATGAAGAATCGCCCGAGAACGCGGACAAGCTCATGCGGGCGCTGGCAAAACCCTACAAAGACTCCGCGCTCGCGCATTATGCCGCGGCGGTACTGGCGCTCGAGGCGGGCGATACCGAGCACGCCATGCAGCGCGCCCAGCGATCCAGCGAGCTAAACCCGGACAGTGTCAAAGCCGAAGCTCGTTTACGCGCGCGCTCTGTTGATCGACGGCGCTACCGACGAGGCGATCGAGTACACGGCGCGCATCATCGGCGATGACCCAACGCCCGATGCCGACGCCCGCATGGAGCTCGCTGTCATGTACATGCTGGCGGGACGGGATGACGACGCGCTGAGCCAGGTGAACCAGGTGCTGCTCGAAGAGTCGGGTCGCAGCGACGCGCTTCGGCTGATGGCCATCATCAATTTCCGGCAGGAGTACCTCGACGCGGCGTGGGACGATTTCCAGGACCTGCTGGCGACCGGTGAGTTTCGCATGGACGCCCTGTACTACCTGGCGCGCATTGCCGATTTTCGTGAAGAGCACGAGCGCGCGGTGCTGCTCTACAAGGAGGTCCGTTACGGCACCAATGCCGTCGTCGCGCAGCGACGGGCCAGCGCGCTGCTGGCCCTCGAAGATGACAACGTTGATGCCGCTGTCGACGTGCTGGACGACTTCGCGGAAACCTCGCCGCCGCATGCGATCGAGATGATGCTGGCGAAAGCGCAGTTGATGGCGTCCCTCGAAGAATACGATCGCTCGCTCGAACTGTACGATCGGGTCGTGACGTTTCGCCCGGACGAAGAGGGGATCGCGCTTGGCCGCGCCGAACTGCTGTTACGGATGGGCCGACTCGACGACGCGCTGGCCGCCTATGCCAAAACGGTCAAGCGTTGGCCGAGTAGCGCACTGTCACTCAATGCGTACGGCTATACGCTGGCCGATCGCACGGATCGCCACGCGCAGGCCGAAAAGCTGATCAAAAAAGCCCTGAAGCTCGACCCCGATAACGCGGCCATTATCGACAGCCATGGCTGGGTGCTGTTCAAGCTCGGGCGCTCCGAGGAAGCGCTGCTCGAATTGCAACGCGCCTACGATGCCTACGCTGATCACGAGGTTGCCGCCCACCTGGTAGAGGTTCTGGTCGCGCTGGATCGCGAGGCGGAGGCCAGGGCGCTGCTCGATGACGCGCTGGAGACGCGGCCCGACAGCCCCTATCTTGACGATGTTCAGACGCGCTTTTTCCCCGACAGTCCCTGAGCGTCACTATCGGCGCCTGGCCTGGCGGCTGTTGGCTGTCTCTCTGCTGGCGGGGTGTGCGAGTACGCCCTCGAGTATTGATCTGCCGGATATCAACAGCTGGGAGGCGCGCAGCGCGGTGCTGGGAAGCCTCCGCGACTGGCAGTTCAAGGGGCGTATCGCGGTCAAGGCCGGCACGGACGGGTTCAACGGCAGGCTCGACTGGTCACAGCAGGGCGATGCCTTCAGAGCGACCGTCGGCGGGCCGTTGGGCATCGGCACGATGCGCATTGAGGGCAGCGGCCGTGCGGTCGTTCTGACGGACAAGGATGGCGTGCAAACCGCCCTGCCGGATGCCGAAATCGAGCTGCAGCAACGCTATGGGTGGACGATCCCCGTCGCCAGCCTGCGCTTCTGGGCGCTGGGCCTGCCGGACCCGTCGATGCCGGCGATGACCGAGGTTGACGAGGAGGGTCGTCTGCGGCGCCTGGCACAGAGCGACTGGGTCGTGGAGATAACCGCGCTACCGTGAGGGCGGCGGCCAGCCGATGCCGCGCATTTTGTCCGCCACCAACCCGGAGACGCGGGTGCGAATGGTGATCGACCAGTGGTTGTTCTTCGATCGTTGACAGTTTTGGACCCTCACCGCACAATTGCGCCGCAAAGTGCATCGCATCATTGGGGCGTAGCCAAGCGGTAAGGCATCGGGTTTTGATCCCGTGTATCGCAGGTTCGAATCCTGCCGCCCCAGCCATTTAACGCAACCAGGGGATGTCGTGGAAGTCGGAACAATGGCGGTTTTTTCGGGCAACGCCCACCCGCGACTCGCGCTGGATATCGCCCGCTACCTCTGCGTTCCGCTGTCCAAGGCGCATGTCGGCCGTTTCTCTGACGGCGAGGTCAATGTCGAAATACTCGAGAACATTCGCGGGCGCGAGACCTTTATCGTGCAGCCGACCTGTCCGCCGACGTCCGAGAACCTCATGGAGCTGCTGGTCATGGTCGATGCCGCCCGGCGCTCGTCCGCCGCCAGCATCACGGCCGTCATTCCGTATTTCGGCTTTGCGCGCCAGGACCGGCGACCTCGGTCGTCGCGGGTGCCGATTACGGCGAAGCTGGTGGCCAAGCTCATCGCGACGGCCGGTGTCGACCGGGTCTTGACGGTCGACCTGCACGCCGACCAGATCCAGGGCTTCTTCGATATCGCAGTCGACAATGTCTACGCCTCGCCGATTCTGCTCGGCCATGCCTGGAAGCAGAAGTACAAGGACATGGTCGTCGTCTCGCCGGATGTCGGCGGCGTGGTCCGTGCCCGTGCCCTGGCCAAGCGCCTGGGCGACGCGGACCTCGTCATCATCGACAAGCGCCGTGCGCACGCGAACCTCTCCGAGGTGATGAACATCATCGGCGAGGTGCAGGACAAGAACTGCGTGATGATCGATGACATGGTCGATACGGCCGGCACGCTCTGCCATGCCGCCGACGCGCTGAAAGCCCACGGCGCCGCCAGTGTCGATGCCTACATCACTCATCCGGTGCTCTCAGGCCCCGCCGTATCCCGTATCGAGGCATCGGCGCTCGATAAAATGGTCGTCACCGATACCATTCCGCTCAATGCCGAAGCGCTGGCCTGCAAGAAGATCCGCCAGCTGTCGATAGCCGAACTGCTGGCGGAGACGATGCGCCGTATCAGCGCCGACGAGTCCGTGTCCTCGCTCTACCTGGACTGATCGACATAAGGCCGTCTCGAGAGGGTGGCGGGCGCCTCGCGAGTGAGTTACCCTACGCGGCCTTGCGCGGATTGGTCGCGATCCGCGCGTATTCAACTGCTTAGAAAAGCTAAGCAATAACAATCAGTTATGGAGAGCAGTCATGAGTGACGACTTCGACTTGATTGCGGAACTCCGTGAGGACCAGGGCAAAGGTGCGAGCCGCCGCCTGCGTCATCAGGGCAAAGTTCCCGCAATAATCTACGGTGCCGGCCGTCCGCCGCGCGCACTGGCGTTCGACCACAACAAGGTGCTGAAGCAGCTCGAGAACGAATCGTTCTATTCGAGTGTCCTGACCATCAAGGTGGGCGGGAAGAGCCAGGCCGCCATTCTCAAGGACATGCAGCGCCATCCGGCCAAGCCGCGCATCATGCACATGGACTTCCAGCGCATCCTGGACGACCAGGAAATCAAGATGAACGTACCGCTGCACTTCACGGGCGAAGAAGTGGCGCCCGGCGTCAAGGATGGCGGAGGCAAGGTATCGCATCTTATGACTGATGTTGAGGTTGTCTGTCTGCCGAGATTCCTTCCGGAGTACATCGACGTTGATGTATCCGCAATGGAACTCGACGACATGTTGAGCCTGTCCGACATCAAGCTGCCTGAGGGCGTCGAGATTCCGGCACTGGCACAGGGTCCGGAAGCGGACCAGCCGGTTGTTGCGATTCATATCATTAAAGCGGCGCCTGTCGAGGAAGAACTCGAGGAAGCCGAAACGGAAGAGGGTGCCGCTGCCGAACCGGCAGCCGACTCGGCCGAAGACGGTCCAGACAGCGACTAGGCTTTGCCAGACCCGGCTGGAAAAGACCGCCGCACGGCGGTCTTTTCTTTGCGGGGCCCCCGGTTGTACCGGAATAAGCGCCGCGCGCCTCGCTGTCTTGTGGCGCGCGAGTCAGGAAGCGCTCCCCGGCCTTGCGGCCCTATAGGAGCCGGCTCTACCATTGCCACGCCATGCCTAAGCAAATCCGCATCATCGCCGGCCTCGGAAACCCCGAGGAGCAGCACGAACGCACCCTGCACAACGCGGGCTTCTGGTTCGTGGACGCGCTGGCGCAGAAGTACGGCGGCCAGTTTCGTTACGACAAGAAGTTCGATGCGGACTACTGCCGTATCAACCTGCACGGCGACGACGTCTGGCTGGTGAAACCGCAGAGCTTCATGAACCTGAGCGGCGGCCCGATCCGGGGCGTGCTCGATTACTACCAGCTCAATGTCAGCGAACTGCTGGTGGCTCACGATGAGATCGACCTGCCGCCGGGTACGGTGCGGCTGAAGCTGGGTGGCGGGCACGGTGGCCACAACGGCCTGCGCGACATCATTCGGCACTGCGGACGAGACTTCGTGCGCCTGCGGCTGGGAGTCGGGCATCCTGGAGACAAGAACAAGGTAACGAACTATGTTCTGAAGCGTGCCTCGAAAGACACCGAGGCGGCGCTCGAAAAAAACATCGATGAAGCCATCGACGTGATGCCGCTACTCATTGACGAAGGGCTCAATGCAGCAATGAAGAAACTGCATACAAAAGAGGCTGGCTGACCGAGAGGGCGGCCGACGGAGATTAACGCATGGCTATAACCTGTGGCATCGTCGGCCTGCCGAACGTGGGCAAATCGACGCTGTTTAATGCACTGACTGCGGCAGAAATTGCGGCCGAAAATTACCCGTTCTGCACGATCGAGCCGAACGTTGGCGTCGTGCTCGTGCCGGACCCGCGTCTCGAGGTGCTCGCCGGCATTGTCAAACCGCAAAAGATCCTGCCGACCACCATGGAGTTCGTCGATATCGCGGGCCTGGTCGCCGGTGCGTCCAAAGGCGAGGGACTTGGCAACCAGTTCCTGGCCAATATTCGCGAGACCAACGCCATCGCCCACGTCGTGCGCTGCTTCGAAAACGATGACGTCACCCACGTCGCCGGCAAGATCAACCCGCTCGACGATATCGAGACGATCAACACCGAGCTCGCGCTGGCGGATCTCGAGTCTGTCGAAAAGCAGTATGACAAGGCCGCACGCACGGCGAAGACCGGCCAAAAAGATGCGATCGCGCATCGTGATGCGCTGCTGGGAATAAAAGAACATCTCGATCAGGGGTTGCCGGTCCGGTCGCTGCCAAAGAGCGACCTGCAAAAAGAGATACTGAAAAGTGTCCACCTGATAACGGCAAAACCGGTCATGTATGTCGCCAACGTGGACGAGGGCGGTTTCGAGAACAACCCGCACCTCGATGCTGTTCGGAACTATGCGGCAGAGGAAGGCGCAGAGGTCGTGGCGATCTGTGCGGCCATCGAGGCCGAGATCGCCTTACTCGATGACGAAGACAAGAGCGTGTTTTTGTCGGACTTGGGCTTTGACGAGCCAGGCCTGAACCGGGTTATCCGTCACGGCTATTCACTGCTGGGTTTGCAGACGTTTTTTACGGCGGGCCCGAAGGAAGTTCGGGCCTGGACGACGAAAGTCGGCGCCACGGCACCGCAGGCAGCGGGCGAAATACACACGGATTTCGAGAAAGGCTTTATTCGCGCCGAGGTGATTGCGTACGATGATTACGTTGCCGGCAACGGCGAACAGGGCGCGAAAGAAGCCGGCCGCCTGCGCCTGGAAGGCAAGGAGTACATCGTCAAGGAAGGCGACGTCATGCACTTCCGCTTTAACGTCTGAATAGCCCCGCGACGGCTTATTTTCTTGCGCATGCCGAAGGACGGCAGGGACCAGTCGTAGACAATGGACAGTGCGCGCAGTGCGAACCCCGCGATGACCGCCAGAAGCAGCGAGAGTTTGTCGCCGAGGCCAGCGCTGTCTGCCAGTACATAAGCGAGCGCCGCGATAAAAGCCGCGGACGCGTAGATTTCCCGGGACAGGATCAACGGTATTTCATTGCAAATAATGTCGCGGATCATGCCGCCCGTAACGGCGGTGGTCACGCCGAGCATGACCGCGACGAGCGGGCCGGTGCCGTGCTGCAGGCTGACCTCGGTCCCGAGGGCCGCGAACAGGGCGAGACCCAGGGCATCCATCCAGACCAGGGTCCGTCGACGGGAACCGGGCTTGTAGGAGGTGAAAAAGACGACCAGTGCGGCAATAATGGCAACGACCACATAGCGGTTGTCGCTGATCCAGAAAACCGGCACGCGATCAATAATGATGTCTCTCACGGTGCCGCCACCAACCGCCGGCATCAACGCGAGTACGCAAAAGCCAAAGATGTCCATGCCCTTGCGCGACGCTGCGAGTGCACCGCTGATGGCGAACGCCGCGGTGCCGAGCATTTCGAGAAGGTAGACGAAGCTGAGGTCCATGGGTCGTCACTGTACCCGAATAATTCGCTTGCCAGGCGAAGCCGGTATCTTGACAGCCCGAGGCCCCATAGGGAGAATCGTCGCCCCTCGTTGGGCACTTCCTGCCGCAGGCCGGTCCATTCCACCCACCTTGGTGCACTGGACCGGCAAGCAGACAAGGTGATGTAGCTCAGATGGTTAGAGCGGCGGACTCATAACCCGCAGGTCGGTGGTTCAACCGAGGCCGGCATCGCCGGCCGACAGACGCGCGAAGCGCGAGGGCCGCAGGCCCGTTCCATTCCACCCCTGGGGGTGCATTGGACTGGCAGCAGACAGAGGTGATGTAGCTCAGATGGTTAGAGCGGCGGACTCATAACCCGCAGGTCGGTGGTTCAACCGAGGCCGGCTTTGCCGGCCGACAGACGCGCGAAGCGCGAGGGCCGCAGGCCCGTTCCATTCCACCCCTGGGGGTGCATTGGACTGGCAGCAGACAGAGGTGATGTAGCTCAGATGGTTAGAGCGGCGGACTCATAACCCGCAGGTCGGTGGTTCAATTCCACCCATCACCACCAAACAAAAAACGCCCCTACCGGGGCGTTTTTCGTTTGCCGGCGATGGGTGATCGAACTACCGACGGTGGTTCAACCGAGGCCGGCATCGCCGGCCGACAGACGCGCGAAGCGCGAGGGCCGAAGGCCCGGTCCGTTCCACCCCTGGGGGTGCATTGGACTGGCAGCAGACAGAGGTGATGTAGCTCAGATGGTTAGAGCGGCGGACTCATAACCCGCAGGTCGGTGGTTCCACCGAGGCCGGCATCGCCGGCCGACAGACGCCGAAGGCGCCCGAAGGGTGAGCCGCGAAGCGGCGAATCCATTCCACCCACCACCACCAAACAAAAAAAACGCCCCTAACGGGGCGTTTTTCGTTTGTCAGCAATGTAAGGTTGAATCAGCGACCGGGGTTTATTCCTCACTCGCCAATTCGATTACTGCCTTAGTCGCTACTATTGTCGTCGCTGCTATCATCATCGCTGGAGCTGTCGTCATCGCTGCTGTTGTCGTCGTCATCGTTGACCTCGCACCAGGCTTTCGCAAAGTACTCGATGGCCTTGTCAGGATTCCCTCTGCGCAACTCCTTTTCAGCTTTCGCCATTGATCTTTTTGCCCTTCTCACATCTCTCGAGTTGTTGCTCAGAGCGATCGCAGCCTCCGCCTTGGCGCGGGAATAGTCGACCAGCTTCAAAATCAGGCCGCCAGTATTGGCACCCTTCTTCTTCGCTTTGGCGAGATACTTGACGGTATCTTTCAGCTTCTTGAGGCCGTACTTGACATCGTTTCGCGCCATTTTGGCGCGTGCCTTGCCGAGTTCTTTGTGTGCCTTCCAGAGGTATTTGCGAGCTTTCTTATTCGACGTGCGGATAAGGGCTTTGATGCTCTTGGCGACACTTTCAAGCGTATCGTCGTCCGTGCAACCAGCGGGATCGACGGACTGGCCCGGCGGCGTGTTGGGGCAGAGGTCAAAGTCGTTCACTACGCCATCGCCATCGTCGTCTTCAACAATGATCGATACGTGCAGCAAATAGTCACCCAATGGTTCCCGCTGCGTCGAAACGCCGTCGTCGTATCCGCCGAATGAGCCAACCCGGATGAAGTACGTGCCGGGGGTATCAAAGGTGTAGACGTTAAACGGGTCTCGGCTTGCCAGGTAGTTCGGATCGGTATTGCCGCTGTTACTGCCGGGGTCCTGCTCCTCGGGGTAGCCGAATATGGCGTTGCCGTCGTCATCGCCTCCGGTCGGATCCGTGATGCGGGTCGTCCCGTCGGTGTCTATCAGGTGAAAATGGGCGTCGAAGCGATGCATCAAGCCCGATGCGGAACATTCATACTCCTTTTCCCAGGCGCAGTCGATGTCGATTATGGCGACCGATCCGGGCGTATCGATTGTAAACGAGTACCAATCGTAGGTACTTGCGGTCACTGGCGGGTTTGAGTCGACGTCGTAATTCACCGGGTCCTCGGCGGATCCGGTGATTTCCGCATGCAGGTCGTCGGTGGATGAATAGACAGGCAGTCCGTCCTCCAGCGGGTTGTTCTCACCGATCAACGGGTTGGACGAGAGGTCGAAGAGATGATCGAGGCTCTGCGCCGTGTCGGCAGAGTCGTTCGGCTCCACTTCCATTTCGCTGCTGGCAGTCGCCACGAGCGGCGTCGCCAGCATTGAAATCGCGATAATTAAAGGGATCTGTCGCATGGTAATACTCCTGGGAAACGTTCCTTAAATTCTTTTTGACACCAGTCGGTGGGCGACGAGCGACCTCCAGCCTGTTGCCGTTTCGTCCAGTTCGTTTGGTCGGTTGCGACGGCTCCTAACCTGCCGCCCCGATTCATTGTGGTCCTGAACTTGTTGGTATCTTATTGAAATCTTTTATACAGGCCACGGATCAAAAAGACGGGCATTGTTGACATAACGTCGCATCACCTGAGGGTTTTTGCGGATCACAGCAGCCGCCGAACCGGGCACAGTCGACACTTTGCCGCGCCCATGTAAAGAACCCGTTAAACTCGCCAAGGCCTCAGCGCGACTTTCCTGCGTGCTGGCCCAAACTGTGAGACCCGGCGGCTTGCGCTGAGCGACTAGCAGTGACTCATTCTTTGGGAATGACGCCTGCTCCACCTGCGCGCCGCCGAAAACTCTCAATGCGCCTTATTTTAGCGCAGCAAGCGCCCGCTCGCAGCGCGTCATCCTGGTGCCAAAAGCCTTGTTTTTGCTGTCCCTAAGTACATCTCCGAATAGTTGCCGGTAGTTTCGCCCTGAGACTATTGGGCCATCGGCGTATACCTTATGCGCTACCGCTATTCCGGAGGTTAACGGCCATGCGCAGCCCGTCACGCATCGTCCTCGCAGTTTTTCTGTTGCTGTTCGCTGCCTTGTCCTGGGCCGGTGATTTCCAGAAGGGCTGGAAGGCCTATAGCGCCACGGATTACGCGACGGCCCTCGCTGAGTGGCAGGCGCTGGCAGATGCTGGCGACCGGAACGCCTGCTACGGCATGGGGCTCTTGTACGGCAATGGCTTCGGCGTGGACCTGAACGACGACCTGGCGCTGAAGTACTACCTGGTAGCGGCTGAAAAGGGGCATGCCGAGGCGCAGTACAACCTCGGTGTCATGTACCAGAACGGCTGGGGCGTGCCGATGAACGAAGAGGAAGGCGTCGACTGGTACCTGCAGGCCGCGGACCAGGGCATTGTCGGCGCACTGCTGGCGCTCGGTCGTGTGTATGCAATGGATTTCTCGGAGAAGTTCGACCCGGTTGAGGCCTATACGTGGTTCGGCCGTGGCGGCCGAGTTTGGCGACATCGACGCCAAGTCAAAGATGGAGTTTCTCGCCTCGCGAATGCAGCCTGAGCAGATCGCAGAGGCCGAGGAGCGCGTCGATAGCTGGGTAAGCAGTCACCAGGCGCTGCTGGCCCTCGACTAAGGACTTTCTGGCTGGTTCAGCTGGCGTCCGGCTGCTGCTCGGGCGCGGCCTTGTCGAAGGCGTCATTTTGGTTGCACGCATCGACGATCTTTACGAGTGTCGGGAAATCGTCGACCGGGACCTTGAAACGCCGTGCGTTGTACATTTGCGGCACGAGCAGGGCGTCGGCCAGCGTCGGGTCATCGCCGAACACGTAAGCGCCACATAAGCTGCTTTCCCTCGCGAGTTGTTCCGCCGCGCTGAATCCCTCGTGAATCCAGTGTGTGTACCAGTCGGCCGACGCTTTTTCGTCGGCCGCCAGTTTGCTCTTCAGGTAGGTTTGCACGCGCAGGTTGTTTAAAGGGTGTATGTCGCAGGCAATCAGGTTGCAAAACGAGCGCACCCGGCTGCGCTCGGGCTCCGCGCGCGGCAGCAGCACGACATCCGGATAGTTTTCTTCGAGGTACTCGAGTATCGCCATTGACTGCGCTATTGCGATGTCGCCGTCCTCGAGGAACGGCAACAGCATCTGCGGATTGAGTGTGCGGTAGGCCGCCTTCTGATGCTCGGACTCGCCGGGCGCCAGCGAAACGGAGACGGTTTCGTAGTCGAGGCCTTTCAGGTTCAAAGCGATTCGCACGCGGTAGGCCGCGGACGAGCGCCAGTAGCTGTAGAGCCGGATCGCCATTCAGGCCTCGTATTTCGACACGGCCTGGTCGATGGTGCCGAAGATCGAGCCGCCCGAGCGGTCGTGCATTTCGATACGGACCCGGTCGCCAAATTTCATGAAGGACGTGCTCGGTTTGCCATCGTTGATGGTCTCGATCGTGCGAATCTCGGCGATGCAGGAGTAACCTACGCCGCCGTCGGCAATCGGCCGGCCCGGACCGCCGTCCAGCTTGTTCGACACCGTACCGGAACCGATGATCGCGCCGGCGCCGAGCGGGCGTGTCTTTGCCGCATGCGCCACCAGTTGGCCGAAATCGAAGGTCATGTCCATCCCGGCGTCGGGCTTCCCGAACGGGCTGTCGTTGAGGAAGGACAGCAAGCGGCAAATGCAGCTTGGCATCGCGCCAGGCGTCGCCGAGTTCGTCCGGCGTCACCGCCACCGGCGAGAAGGCGCTGGAGGGCTTGGACTGAAAGAAGCCGAATCCCTTGGCGAGTTCACCCGGAATCAGGTTGCGCAGCGACACGTCGTTGACCAGCATGATCAGCTGGATATGTTGCCTCGCGTCGGCCGCCGACACCCCCATCGGCACATCGTCGGTGACGACGACGATCTCGGCCTCGAAGTCGATGCCCCAGGCTTTCGTCCGCCACCGGAATGTCGTCGCGCGGGCCGAGGAACGCATCGGAGCCGCCCTGGTACATCAGCGGATCGGTCCAGAAGGTCGCGGGCATCTCGGCGCCGCGCGCCTTGCGCACCAGTTCGACGTGATTGACGTAGGCCGAGCCGTCGGCCCACTGGTAGGCGCGCGGCAGCGGTGACGCGCAGGCCGCCTCGTCAAAGGCTTCGCCTTCGCCTGCCTCCAGCCGCGCGGCTAGCGCTTCCAGCGGCGGGCGGGCGCGTGCGCCAGTCGTCGAGCGCGGCCTGCAGGGTCGGGGCGACGCTCCGATGCGGACAGGTAGCGCGACAGATCGCGCGAAACAACGACCAGGTGGCCGTCACGGCCGTCTTTCAGCGAGGCGAGTTTCATTGTGAACCCGTCTCGTCACCGCGGAATTCCAGCTCGTGCAGCCAGGCGGCGTGGCGCGGCGCTCGTCTTGGTCTGGCTCCACTCCTCGAGCATGGCCGGCGCGACGCGCTTCAGTTCGTCGATCTGTTCCTGGGTCTGGGTATTTGCGACGAGCTCCAGGCGATGCCCGTTCGGATCGAAGAAGTAGATGGACTGGAAAATACCGTGGTTCGTCGGTCCGATCACGTCGACACCCTCGGCCTGTACCTGCTCCTTGGCCGCGAGCAGCGCATCGTAATCCTCCACCTCGAAGGCGATGTGCTGAACCCATTTCGGCGTGTTGTGATCGCGATCCATGGCCGGCCGTGTCGGCAATTCGAAGAACGCGAGCACGTTGCCCATGCCGCAGTCGAGAAACACATGCATGTACGGATCGGGCTCCTTGGTCGAGGGCACCTGGTCCTCGGCGAACGCGACAGTGAACTCCATGTTCAGAACACGCTGGTAAAACTCGACCGTTTCCTTGGCATCGTTGCAGCGATAGGCGACGTGGTGAATACGCTTGAGATTCATGAATTGCTCCTGTCAGCCAGTCGCGTCAACAATACCGCGGGCGACCTGGTCGCGCTCGATCGACTCGAACAGTGCCTTGAAATTGCCTTCGCCGAAGCCTTCGTCTTTCTTGCGCTGGATAAATTCGAAGAACGTCGGTCCGACCATATTCGCCGAAAAAATCTGCAGCAACAAGCGCGGCTCGCCGTCCTCGGTGGTGCCGTCGAGCAGGATGCCGCGAGACTTGAGTTCGCTGACGGGCTCGCCATGATTCGGCAAGCGCTCTTCCAGCATCTCGTAGTAGGCCTCGGGTGGCGCCGTCATGAACTCGATGCCTTGCTTCGAAAGCCGATCCCAGCACGCGTAGAGATCGTCGCAGGACAGAGCGATGTGCTGAATGCCCTCGCCGTTGAATTTCATCAGAAACTCCTCGATCTGGCCGGTGCCCTGCGACGCCTCCTCGTTCAGCGGGATGCGGATGCGGCCGTCGGGCGCGGTCATTGCCTTGGACAGCAAGCCGGTGTGCTTGCCCTTGATATCGAAGTAACGAATCTCGCGAAAATTGAAGATCTTCTCGTAGAAATCTGCCCAGAACTGCATGCGTCCGCGATACACATTGTGCGTCAGGTGATCGATCTCAAGAAAGCCGCAGCCTTCGGGATGCCGATCGACGTCGTCGAGAAACTCGAAATCGATGTCGTAAATCGTCGCGCCGCGCTGGTAGCGGTCGATCAGATAGAGCGGTGCGCCGCCGATGCCCTTGATCGCCGGCAGACGTAATTCCATCGGCCCGGTGGCGATGTCCATCGGCTGCGCGCCGAGTTCGAGAGCGCGCCGATAGGCCTTGTGCGCGTCCTTGACGCGGAACGCCATGCCGCAGGCCGACGGCCCGTGCTCCTGCGCGAAATAATACGCGTGGCTGTCGGGCTCCCGGTTGATGATGAAATTGATGTCGCCCTGACGATACAGCGAGACGTCCTTGGAGCGATGACGGGCGACTTCGGTAAAGCCCATCATCTCGAAACCGTCTTCGAGCACGCCAGGCGTCGGCGATGCGAACTCGACGAACTCGAAGCCGTCGAGACCCATGGGATTGTCCATGAGTTCAGTCATCACGAGGTCCTCGTCTGGATGAGTGTTTGATAAGTCTTTTCGACAGTATGAGCGTTTTTCAGCGAAAAGGTGTCCAATTAATGTATAGTTTGCGCTTAATACGTAACATTTGTTCCATAAAAATACGAAATAACGAGCAGAAAGTTCAAATGAAGCTGACCCGTACCGATCGCCGCCTGCTGAACGAGCTGCAGCACGATGCCTCCCGCAAGCAGAGCGAGCTGGCCGAGACCGTCGGCATGTCGCGCACGTCCTGCTGGCGCAGAATCCGCGACTTCGAGGAGGCCGGTCTCATCGAACGCCAGGTCGCGCTGCTGAATCCCAAGATTGCCGGATTCAATATCCAGGTATTGCTGCTGGTCGCGATGACCGAGCACACGGACGAGAACCGGCACAGCTTCGAGAACCACGTGTCCTCGCTGCCGGAGGTCACCGAGTGTTTTTCGGTCTCCGGCGATCGTGACTACGTGCTGCACGTCGTGGTGAAGGACATGGACACCTATAACGAGTTCCTGAACAGCCAGATTCTCAAGCATGCGGCCGTGCGCTCGGCGAGCTCGACGTTTGTGTTGCGGCGCGTGAAGTACTCGACGGCGCTGCCGCTGCCGGCCTGAGTAAGGACGAAATAACGGCCCGACGATTCACCTGGCGACGACGCTCAATACGACGAGCATGAGTTCACCGTAGCGCTTGCAACAGGCAGTCGCTGAGTTACTCGGTACCGGGTAGTTCGCGAGCAGCGCCGAGCGGGCGCGTCGCCTAGACCGACGTCAACAACGTAATCGACAGGCCGGGAACCGTGACGTCGCGATCGTTGATCGTTGCATCCGGGTTGCGACCGCTCGAATACGCGACATGCCACTCGGTGGCGAAAGCCGAATCCGGCAATCGCAAGGTGGTTGTCTCGGCATAGCGGTTGAACAGAAGGGCAACCCCGTCGATTCCGGTCGTCCCGCTGATTTCCTCGATCAACACGGAAAACGCGCGGCTCGAGGTCCATTCGTCGCTTTGCTTGATTTCGCCGTCCTTGTTGACCCAGCGAATCTTTATCGTGCGGCCGTCTGTCGAAACGTGCCGTGGACGAAGTCGCTACTGCGCAGCAGCGGTAATTCACGGCGTAACCAGACGAGTTCCCGAACCTGTTCCAGAAATTCTTCATCGATTTGCGACCAGTCAAGCCAGCCGACGTCATTGTCCTGGGCGTACGCGTTGTTGTTGCCCTGCTGCGTATTGCCCAGCTCGTCGCCGGCGAGCAGCATCGGCGTTCCCTGTGAGAACATCAGCGTCGCGAGCATGTTGAGCCGCTGCCGGCGTCGTATTTCGTTAATGACGCTGTCGTCGGTCGGGCCTTCGACGCCGTAGTTGGCGCTCAGGTTGTGCGAGTGACCGTCGCGATTGTCCTCGCCATTGTTCTGGTTGTGCCGATGCTCGTAGCTGACAACGTCCATGCAACGTGAAGCCGTCGTGGCTGGTGACGAAATTGACGCTCGCAAAGGGCGGTCGCTGGCTGTCGCTCGAAAAGGTCGGCCGAGCCGTGCAGTCGCCGGGCGAGTTCGCCGCTCGTGTCGGCATCGCCCCGCCAGAACGCGCGCACCGTGTCGCGAAATCGATCGTTCCATTCGGACCAGCGCGGCGGGAAGTTGCCGAGCTGGTAGCCGCCCGGGCCCGGGTCCCAGGGTTCTGCGATCAGCTTCCGACTGCCGCAGGCTGGGCAGGTTGCTGATCTCGGCAAGAACGGGTGCGTTGGCGAGAAGCCGTCATTGCGACGGCCGAGTATCGTGGCGAGGTCGAAGCGAAACCCGTCGACGCCCATGTCGCTTGCCCAGTAGTCAAGGCTGTCCAGCACCATCTGCCGAACGCGGATGTGATCGAAGTTCACGGTATTGCCGCAGCCGGTGTCATTGACGTAGCGGCCCGGGTTGCCGCGTTCGGTGCGGTAATAGGTCCGATTGTCGATGCCGCGAAAGGACAGCGTCGGCCCCCTGTGATCGGCTTCGCCCGTGTGGTTGTAGGCGACATCCATGATGACTTCAAAGCCCGCATCGTGCAGCGTCCGCACCATGTCGCGAAACTCGGCGACCGGGTCGCCCTTGGCGTAGCGCGGCATCGGTGCGAAGAAACCGATGGTGTTGTAACCCCAGAAGTTTCGCAGGCCTTTGTCGGCAAGATGCCACTCATCGATGAAGGCCTGCACGGGCATCAGTTCGATGGAGCTAACGCCCAGCGATTTCAGGTGTTGCAGCACGTCCTTGTTTTGCAGTCCGGAAAAGGTGCCGCGCGTGGCTTCATCGAGCGCGGGATGCTGCATCGTGTAGCCGCGAACGTTGCACTCGTAAAAAATCGTTTCGTCCCACGGTACGGCCGGCAACCCGGGCAGCGGCTCGGCAAACGGCGCGCGCACGACGCTTTTCGGCACGTACGGGGCGCTGTCGTGGATATTTTCGCGGAGCTCGCCGTCGACTTCCACGTAGTCGAACACGGCAGGATGCCACTGAAATGAGCCCGCCACTTCGCGGGCATACGGGTCTAAAAGAAGCTTGGCCGGATTGCAGCGCAGACCCTTGGCCGGGTCGAAGGGCCCATGTACGCGATAGCCGTAATGTTGGCCGGGGCGGCAACCCGCGAGGTAGCCATGCCAGACGGCGTCATCGCACGCCGGCAAATCCCACTGGCGAAGGAGTCGGCCGTCGTCGTCGTAAAGGCACAGCTCGACGCGCTCTGCGACAGCTGAGTACAGCGCGAAATTGGTGCCCGCTGCATCGGGCGTCGCGCCCAGGAATTCGGAGTTGCCCGCCCGCATGGCTACTTCGATAAGGAGATGGGCTCGAGCCGCCAGATCTCCTCGTTATAGTCACGCATGGTGCGATCGGTCGAGAAAAAGCCTGAGGCGGCCGTATTGAGGATGCTCATCCGTGTCCAGCGCTCGACGTCACGATAGGCCTCGGCGGCGGCCGTCTGGGCGTCCACGAAACTGCGAAAGTCGGCGGCTGTCATCCAGGGATCGGAGGGCTCTTTCAATGCCTGCATTACGGCGTCGAACACGCCGAATTCGAAGCGATTGAAGTGGCCGCTCTCGATCAGCCTGACGACGCTGCGAAAGTCCTTGTCCGCCTCGATAATCGAACGCGGATCGTAACGGCCGCGGAGTTCGTTCATTTCATCGACATTCAGCCCGAACAGGAAGAAGTTCTCATCGCCGACGGCGTCGAGGATCTCGACGTTGGCGCCGTCGAGGGTGCCGATCGTCACCGCGCCGTTCATCATGAACTTCATGTTGCCCGTACCGGATGCTTCCTTGCCGGCCGTCGAAATCTGCTCCGACAAATCGGCAGCAGGGCAGATGAGCTCCATCGCCGATACGTTGTAGTCCGGGTAGAAAATCAGCTGCAGCCGGCCTTCCGTTGCCGGGTTGCTATTGATCACGCGTGCGACGTTGTTGATGCACTTGATGACGCTCTTCGCCATCGCATAACCCGGTGCCGCTTTGCCGCCGATGATGATCGTGCGCGGCACAATGTCATCGCCTTTGCAGATACGGTCATACAGGTAGATAGCGTGCAGGACGTTCAGGAACTGGCGCTTGTACTCGTGAATGCGCTTGACCTGCACGTCGAAGAGGTTGCTCGGCTCAATGCGAAAGCCGGTCTTCTTTTCGAGATCCTGGGCGAGACGGAGCTTGTTGGCTAGCTTGACGCCGCGCCAGGCTTTTCGAAACGCCGGGTCGTCGACGTACTGCGTCAACTTCTCGAGTTCGTTCAGCTCCGTGGTCCACGCGTCGCCGATTTTTCCGGTGATGAGCGAGGCCAGGCCTTTGTTGCAGGCCGCCAGCCAGCGGCGTTGCGTTACGCCATTGGTCTTGTTGTTGAATTTTTCCGGCCACAGTTCCGCGAAGTCGCGAAACAGCCCTTCCCGCAGCAATTTCGAGTGCAGCTCGGCCACGCCGTTCACCGAAAAACTGCCGACGATCGCGAGGTAGGCCATACGGATCATCGGTTCGTTGCCTTCCTGGATCAGCGACATGCGGGCGATACGTTCGTTGTCGCCGGGCCAGCGCTGGCTGATCTCGACGATAAAGCGGGCATTGATCTCGTAAATGATGTCGAGGATGCGCGGCAGCAAGCGACGAAACATCGAGACCGGCCACATTTCGAGCGCCTCGGGCAGCAGCGTGTGGTTGGTGTAGGCCATCGTCTTGCGCGTGATTGCCCAGGCCTCGTCCCACTCCAGCAGGTGCTCGTCGATGAGCAGGCGCATGAGTTCGGCGATCGGCGAGAGCAGGGTGCGTGTCATTGAGCTGGATGCAGTGCTTGTCAGCGAAGTTGGCAAGATCCGGGCCCTGATGCTCGATGCGGTTGCGCAACTGATCCTGCAGGCTCGCCGAGACCAGGAAATACTGCTGGCGCAGCCTGAGCTCCTGGCCGTTCTCCGTCTCCGCGTTCGGGTACAGCACCATCGTGATGTTCTCGGCCTCGTTCTGTGAGGCAACGGCGTCGGCGTAGCTGCCGGCGTTGAACTCGGCTGAGATCGAACTCGTCGGTTGCCGAGGCCGACCACAGCCGCAGCGTGTTGACGATGTCGTTCTTGTAGCCGGGGATCGGAATGTCGAACGGAATGGCGAGCACGTCTGCGTGTCGACCCAGGCATGGCGCGTGCGGCCTTCGCTGTCGGTGTAAAGCGCGCTGCGCCCGCCGAAGTGAACGGTCTGCGCGTACTCGATGCGCTCGATCTCCCACGGAAAGCCTTCGCGCAGCCAGGTGTCGGGTTCCTCGACCTGGTAGCCGTTCTCGATGCGCTGATGAAACATGCCGTAGTGGTAGCGAATGCCGTAGCCGATGACGGGCAAGCCGAGGGTCGCGCAGCTGTCGAGGAAGCAGGCCGCCAGGCGGCCGAGACCGCCGTTGCCGAGGCCGGCGTCATGCTCGCTTTCGTACACATCCTCGAGCTGCAGCCCGAGGCGCGAGAGTGCTTCGGAGGTTTCGTCTTCGATGCCGAGATTGAGCAGCGCGTTGCGCAGCAGGCGGCCCA
Source organism: uncultured Gammaproteobacteria bacterium (assembly GCA_963807845.1). Lineage (GTDB taxonomy): Bacteria > Pseudomonadota > Gammaproteobacteria > Steroidobacterales > Woeseiaceae > UBA1847. Next base: position 40,492 of record CAWEDS010000013.1, on the reverse strand, counting down.
TCAGGAATTCGAGTGAGAAGTAGGCGACCCGACACTTGTTGGCGGTCTCGGTGGCCTTGCGGGTTTTCGCCCAGCGTTCCATGAGCCGGTCGCGCGCGGCGTACACCACCGCCTGGTAGAGGAACGGAGAATCGGTGCTGATCGTGCTGCGACCGAGCATGCGGCCGAAGTAGTGGGTGAAATCCTCGAGTATTGCGTCGGCCGTCATGGGTAAGTCCGGTGCCTGTAACAGCTCGATTTCGCCGATTCCGGAGGTTTTTTCGGTATTCGCGGGCATGCATGGATCTCCTGGGGTGCCGACGCTCAGGGCGTTGGCTGTAAAACGATTGCAGCCAGCGGTGGCAGGCACAATTGCAGCGAGTGTGGTCGTCCATCGTGATTCTGCTGCACTGGACTCATACTGTGCAGGGCCTTCGCCACTGCCGCCGTACACCGGGTCATCGCTATTGATCATTACGCGGTAGTTGCCGGCGAGCGGTACGCCAATGCGGTAGCCGTCTCTCACGATCGGTGTGAAGTTGACAACGCAGATCACGATAGCGCCGTCCCGGTCCCGCCGCAGCCAGCTCAGCACGCTGCTGTCCCTGTCGTCCCAGCGCAGCCACTCGAAGCCGTCGCCGGAAAAGTCGATTTCATACAGTGCGCGGGTGTTCCGATAGACGTGATTCAAGTCGCGTACCAGCCGCTTGATACCCTGGTGCGGTGCATACTCCAGCAGGTGCCAGTCGAGCGACTGATCGTGATTCCATTCGTGCCGTTGCCCGATTTCGTTGCCCATGAACAGCAGCTTCTTGCCGGGGTGCGCAAACATCGCTGTGTAATAGGCCCGCAAATTAGCGAACTGTTGCCAGTCGTCGCCGGGCATGCGTCCCAAAATCGAGCGTTTGCCGTGCACAACCTCATCGTGCGACAGCGGCAGCACGAAATTCTCGTTGAACGCGTACACGAGACCGAAGGTCATTTTGTCGTGATGGTACTTGCGGTGTATCGGGTCTTCGGCCACATAGGTCAGGGTGTCGTTCATCCAGCCCATGTTCCATTTGTAAGTGAAGCCGAGGCCGCCGTCGTGCACGGGTTTCGACACGCCCGGCCAGGCGGTGGACTCCTCGGCGTAGGAGGTGGCGCCGTGCGCGTGTACCTCGGTGTTCAGGCGGCGCAGAAACTCGACGGCTTCGAGGTTTTCATTGCCGCCAAATTCGTTGGGCAGCCACTCGCCGTCCTTGCGCGAGTAATCGAGGTATAACATCGAAGCCACCGCGTCGACACGCAGCCCATCGATGTGAAACTCGTCGATCCAGTACAGCGCGTTGCCGAGCAGGTAGTTGATCACCTCGCGGCGACCGTAGTTAAAAATCAGGGTGCCCCAGTCGGCGTGCGCGCCTTTGCGGGGATCCTCGTGTTCGTACAAGGCCGTGCCGTCGAATCGCCTGAGGCCGTGGTCGTCGGCGGGAAAATGCGCGGGCACCCAGTCCATGATGACGCCGATGCCGTTTTGATGACAGCAGTCGATCAGGTAACGAAAATCATCCGGTGTGCCGAAGCGCTGCGTGGGCCCGAACATGCCAATCGGCTGGTAGCCCCACGAACCGTCGAAGGGATACTCCGTCACCGGCATCAGCTCGATGTGCGTATACCCCATGTCGCTGACGTACTCGACGAGTTCTTTGCCAAGATCCCGGTAGGTCAGGTAACGCGCCGTCATCCTTGCGTCGCCATGAACCGAGATGGACCTCGTAGATGCTGACGGGCCTGTCAAGATCCGGCTTCGTCGTACGAGCGCCCATCCACGCGGTGTCCTGCCACTCGTAGTCGCTGTCGAAGACGATCGAGGAATTGCCCGGCGGCGCTTCGTGGTAACTCGCGTAGGGGTCGGTTTTCAGCGGCAAGAGTTCGCCGTGGCGATCCTGTAGCTCGTACTTGTACAGCGCGCCATTGCCGATGCCGGGAACAAAAATCTCCCAGATGCCGTTGGCCGGGTGCAGGCGCATCACGTGCTGCCTGCCGTCCCAACCGTTGAAGTCGCCGACCACGCTGACGCGAGAGGCGTTCGGTGCCCAGACGGCGAAACGCGTGCCGCGAAAGCCGCTGAGCTCGCAGAGGTGTGCACCGAGCTTGCGATAAATGAGTCGGTCCGAGCCCTCGCCCAGCAGGTAAAGATCCATCTCGCCCAGGGACGAGGGGAATCGATACGGATCTTCTATTATGTAGGCGTGGCCGGATGCATCGCTGATGCGCAGGGCGTAACGACGTTTGCGTGGTGGTAATTGCGCTTCGAACAAACCGCCGTCATGAATCTTGTCCATAGCGGCGAGGTGTACTCCCTTGCCGTCAACGAGTTCCACCTTTGCTGCGTGCGGCTGCAGGGCGCGCACGAGCCTGCGACGGGACACGGTATGTGGACCGAGAACTGAGAACGGGTTGTTGTGGCGGCCCGCGACCAGCGCGTCGTACTCGCTGTTGTTGTTTTTCCTAGCCGTCATAGCCGTCGCCATAGGTGTGATTGCCGGAACAGCCGCAGACCGCGGCGTCTGACTACCGGGTGAAGTGTAGCTGTTGTCCGAGCATGTCCGGTGTGACCAGCGTAATGCCGCTGTCGGTGACCCGGAGGCCCCGTTCCCGGTCCGCGTCATGGTCCACGCCGATCGACATACCCGCCTCCACTTTGGTGCCGCGGTCTATGATGCAGCGTTCTATCGTGCAGCGTTCGCCGATCGATACGTCCGGCAACAAGACGGAGTCCGTCACCGTGCTGTAAGGATGGATGTAGCAATTGGTGAACAGCAGCGAGCGCCGTACCGTCGAACCGGATACCACGCAGCCGCCGGACACCATGGACTGGATGGCCTCACCGCGCCGCTCCGGCTCGTCAAAGACGAACTTCGCCGGCGGTACCTGCGCCTGGTGCGTCCATATCGGCCAGACTTTGTCGTACAGGTTGAGCTGCGGCGTCACCGAGACCAGCTCCATGTTGGCCTCCCAGAACGCGTCGAGCGTACCGACGTCGCGCCAGTACGCCTGTTTGCCGGACTCGGGATCGCGCAGCGGGTACGCGTAGACCTTGTAGTCGTCGATGATCGACGGGATCACGTTGCGCCCGAAATCATGTTGCGTTCCGGGCGTGTCGGCATCCTTGATGACCTGTTCATAAAGAAAGTCGGTGTTGAAAACATAGTTGCCCATGGATGCCAGGCACAGGTCGGGGCGGCCCGGAATCGGGTTCGGTTTCGCCGGTTTCTCATCGAAGCCGATAATGCGGCCGTCTTCGTCGACGGTCATGACGCCGAATTCGCCCGCCGCCTCGGCGATGGGCATCTCGATGCAGCAGATGGTCATGTCGGCCACTCGCTCGACGTGAAACGCGAGGAAGGCGCCGTAGTCCATCTTGTAAATATGATCTCCGGCGAGGATCAATACGAAGCGCGGGTCGTGCGTTCGAATGATGTCGAGGTTCTGGTAGACGGCATCGGCGGTACCGCGATACCACTCGCCGCCGACGCGCTGGGAGGCCGGCAAGATCTCGACGAACTCGCGTTCGCCCCCGCCCGCCTGGAACCACGACCAGCCGTTCAGCAGGTGCCGGATCAGCGAATGCGCCTTGTACTGAGTCAATACGCCGATGCGGCGGATGCCGGAGTTAATGCAGTTGGATAACGCGAAGTCGATAATGCGAAACTTGCCGCCGAAATGCAGCCCCGGCTTGGCGCGCCAGGTCGTGAGTTCACGCAGGCGAGAGCCTTGTCCACCGGCGAGAACCAGTGCCAGCGTGTCCCGCGTCAGGCGGCTGACAAACCTCGCTTCTTCCTTGACGTTTAAATCGCTCATTCTGCAACTCTTATTGTTGAGGTCTAATGTATCACAGCGGGCGCTGGATACCTCTCAAGCCAAAGAGTTGCTTCAGCGGAAAACCCCGCGCCCGGATTCGCGCACCATTGTAGCCACATTGTCGCAAACTTCAGGTGACAATTGTGAGTCAAGTACGCGCCAGCGCCAATTGCCGCCCGAGGTCCCCGGTGTATTCAGGCGCGCCTCGGAACCCAGGCCGAGATAGTCCTGCATCGGCGCGATCGCGAGCCGCGCGTCGGTCGAGAACGCGGCTTTGATCAGGTCGATATGAATCGTCTCGGCCGTGCCGCCGGTGATGTCCAGCACCGCCTGCTGCGTGCGCTCGATTTCCTCGTCGCTGCGAATATCGTCCGGGCTGCCGCGAAACCAGCCGACGGTCGTGTCGTTGTCGTGCGTGCCGGTGTAACAGACGCTGTTGTCGCCCACATCCGAAAGCTGGAAGTCCGGGTCAGAGACGTCAAACTGCAGTACTTTCATGCCCGGTATGCGGTGGCGGTCACGCAGCGCTTCGACCTCCGGCGTGATCACGCCAAGGTCCTCCGCCACGATCGGCAGTGCCGCCGAGCGCGTCCTGCATCGCATCGAAAATCGCGTCGCCCGGGCCCGGCTCCCAGGCGCCAACGCGCGCGGTGTCGGCATCGGCCGGCACCGACCAGTAGGATTCAAAGCCGCGAAAGTGATCGATGCGAACGATATCGACGAGTTCGGTCGTCGCCCGCAGGCGATCGACCCACCAGGTATAGCCTGTCCGCGGCATGTTTGTCCCAGTCATACAGCGGATTGCCCCACAGCTGGCCGTCTTCGCTGAAATAGTCGGGCGGCACGCCGGCGACGTTGTCCGGGCGGCCGTCGTCGTCGAGACGACAGGATGTCGCGGTTGGCCCACGCATCGGAACTGTCCAGCGCGATGCAGATCGGCATGTCGCCGAACAGCGTTATGCCTTTTTCATGGGCGTAGTCGCGCAGTTGCTGCCACTGGTAATGAAAAAGGAACTGGATGACCTTGATTTCACGGATCTGCGGCGGCCGCCACGGGTCTCGCAGCTTCTCCGAGTGCCTCTTTGTCGCGGCGGACGTACTCGGGCTTCCATTCCGGCCAGGGCCGCTCGCCGTGGCGTGTCTTGAGAATGCGAAACATCGCGTAGTCGTGCAGCCAGGCGCTGTCGTTGGCCGCCAGGAAGTCGAAATATTGCGCCGTTAACTCGTCCGTGGCACGGAACGGGAAGCGCTGCGCCGCGATGTCGAGCAGGCGGTTCTTTATCGGTATCAGCGCGCCGTAGTCGACATGAGTCTGTCGGCAATGCGGTCAGTTCCTGTGACCTCCTCGTTCTTCCAGCAATCCCATCTCGAACAGATCGCCGATGCCGATCAGCATCTCGTTGCCGGCGAAGGTCGACAGTGGCTGGTAGGGCGAATCGCCGTAGGCGGTCGGCCCGAGTCGGCAAGAACTGCCAGACGCCGAGCTCCATGTCGCGCATCGTGTCGATAAAGGCCCTCGCCGGTGCGCCGATCTCGCCGATACCGTAGGGGCCCGGCAGCGAGGCAATGTGCAGGCAAACGCCAGCCTGCTTCGTGGCTGGCAGAACCTGTCGGCGCGGATGCGCTTTCTGCTACGGTCTTTTTCTGGACGCATGACGCTATTATCGAAGTCTTGTTATTCGGAGCGAAATTAAGCCACGGCGGCTCGCACCGCAAAGCAATGCATACGTATTCAGACTAATGAATACGTATGCATTGCATTGCCGATGCGCTGAGTGCTTTCTAAGATGGGGAAACAATTGTAATCAACGTCCTTGACGACCAAGCCGGATTTCCTCGGGGGAAGCAAATGGTTAAGAAAAGCCAGACTGACCAGTCTGTTACAGACGAAACTAATTACCTGACTTCGAACATTCGCCGGACAGCGCTGTCGCTGGCCGTTGCCGCGGCGCTACCGGGCGCAATGATCATGCCCGATGTCGGCCTATGCGCAGGCGGCCGACGACGAAGTGATCGAGGAGATCGTCACAACCGGTTTCCGCAGCAGCCTCCGAGACGCGATGCTGATGAAGCAGAACTCTGAATCGATTGTCGAGGCGATCACGGCCGAGGACATCGGTAAGCTGCCCGATGCCAGTATTGCCGAATCCCTGGCACGCCTGCCCGGCCTGACGGCGCAGCGCCTGAACGGTCGCGGCCAGCAAATCAGTATTCGCGGTCTCGGCCCCGACTTCACGACCGCGCTGCTGAACGGACGCGAGCAGGTCACCACCGGTGACAACCGCGGTGTCGAGTTTGACCAGTACCCGTCAGAGCTGCTGTCCGGCGTTACGGTGTACAAGACGCCGGATGCCTCGCTGATCGGCGCGGGCCTCGCGGGCACCGCTGACCTGCAGACGATTCGTCCGCTGGCAGCATGGCAAGCGCACGCTGGCATGGCAACGTCCGTTACGAGTGGACCGAATACGATGCCCTGAACGCGGGCTCGGACGACGACGGCTACCGCTACACGTTGACCTACGTCGACCAGTTTGCGGACGACACGGTGGGTATCGCCATCGGTATCGCTGACATGTCGAACCCCGGGCAGGAAGAGCGTTTCAATTCCTGGGGTTATCCGACAACGGGCGATGGCGATGCGGTGATCGGTGGTGCCAAGCCCTACGTACGCTCCAGCACGCTCGAGCGCACCGGGCGTCATCGGCGTGCTTGAGTACAACCCGACCGATACGGTTTCGACGTCGCTCGACGTCTACTATTCGAATTTCGAAGAAACCCAGCTGCTGCGCGGCATCGAGTTGCCGTTGGTGTGGGGTGGCTTGCGCCTGGAGCCCGGATTCACCGTTGACAACGGTCTCGTTACCGACGGCCAGTTCAACGGCGTCAAAGGCGTCATGCGCAACGACATCACGGCACGAGACAGCGACTCTGTTTGCGGCAGGCTTCAATGTCAACTTTCGACGTTGGCGAGTCCTGGGTTGCCGACATCGATCTGAGCACGTCGACGCGTCGATCGCAAGGACATTATCCTCGAAACCTACTCGGGAACCGGCACCGCCGGCTCGGGCGCGACCGATAACCTGGGTTTCGTGATGAGCGGCGGCACCGGTGCTGTGTTCTCGTCGTCACTCGACTACACAGACCCGAACCTGATCCTGCTGACCAGCCCGCAGGGCTGGGGTGGCGATGTCGTTCCGGGTGGCCAGCTCGGCTATGACAATCGTCCCGAAATCGATGACGAGCTCAAGCAGATTTCTCTGTCGATGGAGCGCGAACTCAGCGGGTCGATCAGCGGCATGGAATTCGGCGTCAACCTGGCGACTCGTGAGAAGACCAAAGGCAATAACGAGTTCTTCCTCGGTCTTGCCAGCGGCGCGACTGAAGCGCCGCTGCAGAACGTCACGGGTATCACAGACCTGAGCTTCCTCGGCCTACCCAGCATGATCAGCTACGATCCCGCTGGCGCTCATCGCCACGCGGAATCTACTCGCGATCGCCGAATCCGAACGCCGACGTCGCGATCAAGGGATGGACCGTCGAAGAAGACACGAACATCGCCTATATCGATGTTCGGTCTCGACACCGAGGTTGGACGATTCCCGCTGACCGGTAACTTCGGACTGCAGTACATGGACGTCGATCAGAAGTTCGAACGCCGTCGCGGCATCAGGAACCGATGGGCGCGTGTCGGCCTCGGGCGGTGATGAGCTGGTCGGAAGTGCTTCCGAGCGTCAACCTGAGCATGGAACTCGCCGAGAATACCTACGTCCGGTTTGCGGCGGCACGGACGGTTTCGAAAGCTCGAATGGATGATCTGCGAGCAAGTTTCGAGTACGGCTACGATGAGACGCGTGAGACCGGAACCACGCCCGAAGACGGTCCCTGGAGCGGTAGTGGCGGCAATCCGACGCTGAAACCGTGGCTTGCAACGGCCTACGACCTCTCGCTTCGAGAAATACTTCGCCGATGGCGCGGGTTACGTATCGCTGGCTTACTTCTACAAGGATATCGACCAGTTCATTATTCCGAACTTCCCGGTCCTCGTGGACTTCACCGGCTTCCCGGTTCCGCCGGGACAGAATCCGGGTACGTTCCTCGGGTTTGTTTCGGCGCCGATTAACGGCGACAGCGGCAGCATCGACGGTTACGAAGTTGCCGTGCAGTTCTCCGGTGACCTGATCCACGATTCGATCCGGGACTTCGGCCTGGTTGCCAACTACTCGAGCACGGACAGCTCGATCGAACCGGCGCCGGGCGTCACGATTGATATTCCCGGGCCTCTCGAAAAATGTCGCCAACGCCACGCTGTACTACGAAAACGAGACGTTCTCGGCGCGCGTCAGTAACCGCTACCGCTCGAAGTTCCTCGGTGAGGTCGGTGGCTTTGGTGGCGGTCGTGCCTTCAAGGAAATCAAGAGTGAGTCGGTACTTGATGCGCAGGTCAGCTACACCTTCACCAGCGGCAGGGCAGAAGGCCTGACGCTGCTGCTGCAGGGATACAACCTGACCGACGAGCCGATGACGACGTTTGCGGGCGACGACCGTCTGGTAATCGACTACCAGAGTTACGGTGCGTCGTACATGATTGGTGCTTCGTACGCCTACGAATAGGGCGTTATCACCGAGGCTTGAATAAAAAACTCCCGCCGGATTCCGGCGGGAGTTTTTTTGTGCCTGTAGCGTTTAGAATGGCCATGTAATGACTGCTCAGCGAATCAAAGCGGATCGTAATCGTCGGTGGCGGCACCGCGGGCTGGATGGCGGCGTCGGTGTTGTCGAAAGTGTTCGGCACTCTCGTCGAGATCGAACTCGTCGAGTCGGAGCAAATCGGCACCGTTGGTGTCGGCGAAGCGACGATACCGCAGATACGACTGTTGCTCGGGCCTGCTCGGCATCGATGAAAACGACTTTCTGAAGCACGTGCAGGGTACGATCAAGCTCGGCATCCAGTTCAACGGCTGGACGAGGCCCGGCGACAGCTACATTCATGCGTTCGGTGCTGCAGGGCGCCCGCTGGGCATGCTGGAGTTTTATCATTACTGGCTGCGCGCCCGTCAGCAGGGCAGCGATGAAGCGCTGTGGTCCTATAGTCTGAACGCCGTCGCGGCGTCGCAAAACCGTTTCGAAATTCTTCGACACAGTTCGGCGACACCGGACTGACGGGGCTCGTTCGTGCTTATCATTTCGATGCCAGCCTCGTGGCCGCCTATCTGCGAAAGATCGCCGAGGCTGCGGGTGTGGTCGGACCGAGGGCAAAGTCGTCGACGTGAAGCTCCGTCCAGACGACGGTTTCATCGAATCGATCGAGCTCGAAGGCGGCAAGAATCTCACGGCCGACCTGTTCATCGATTGTTCCGGATTTCGCGGCCTGCTGATCGAGCAGGCGCTCGAGACCGGCTACGACGACTGGACTCATTGGCTGCCCTGCGATCGCGCCGCAGCCGTGCAGTGTGAAACGATCGATCCGCTGTTGCCGTATACCCAGTCGACGGCCCGCGCGGCGGGTTGGCAGTGGCGTATACCGCTGCAGGCCAGGACGGGCAACGGCTACGTGTATTGCAGTGACTACCTGTCGGATGACGAGGCTGTATCGACACTGCTGGAAAACCTGGATGCGGCACCTGTAACAGAGCCGCGGGTTGTTGCGATTCACGACGGGCCGCCGGCGAAAATTCTGGAACAAGAACTGTGTTGCCCTCGGCCTGGCGAGCGGCTTTCTGGAGCCGCTGGAGTCAACGAGCATACATCTCGTGCAGTCCGGTCTGAATCGGCTGATCGCGCTGTTTCCAGAGGGTGAATTGGCGGAGGAGGCACGTGACGAATACAACCGGCAATGTGCCTACGAGTTTGAGCGCGTGCGGGACTTCATTATTCTCCACTATCACCAGAATCAGCGCGACGAACCGTTCTGGATTGACCGGCGTGAGATGAAAGTGCCAGAAGTGCTTGCGAAAAAGGTCGCGTTGTTCCGCGCAAGCGGTCGCCTGCACGAAGACGCGGAAGACCTGTTCAAGAATGTTGCCTGGCTACAGGTGTTGTTGGGTCAACAGGTGGTGCCCGAGACCTATCACCCGCTGGCGGATCGTCCGACGGACGAACAGTTGCGGACTTTTCTCGGGGGTATCCGGCAGGTCATTGCTCAGCGGGCCGATTCGTTGATGGACCATCGGCGCTACATTGAGCAGCACTGCTCCCGGAAAAGTTAATTGGCCGGCGTCGTGACGATACGGTTACCGAAACGCGATGGCAGCCGCCGCACGCGCCCGTATGAACTCGCGGTCTGCTTGTCGTCCGGAAAATGCGGCAAAAAAAGGGGCACCTCGCTGTGAACAGATTCCTGAGAATAATTTTTCTGCTTGGAGTCGTGCTGCTCTCCGGGGCGTGCGCGAAGGGCGGCAAGCCGACGACCTACAAGCTCTATTACCTCGGCGGTCAGTCGAACATGGAGGGTTTCGGGTTCAACGACGCGCTACCGGCCGGCGCTGGGGCTGTATCGCAGGACGTGATGATCTTCGCAGGCCAGATGGCGCTCGACAACGAGACGCACGGCGGCGTCGGCACCTGGCAAGCATTGCAACCGGGTTTCGGCACCGGTTTCAAAACCGACGGCCAGACCAACCAGCTGTCAGGGCGATTCGGGCCCGAGCTGCTGTTCGGCCAGACGTTGGTGCAACGGCTCCCCGGCACCAAGGTTGCTATCGTCAAATACGCGCTGGGCGGCTCGGGTTTGGCCGACGGCGTTGGATACGGCAACTGGCATCCCGATTTTTCGGATGGCGCCGGTCTGAACCAGTATGACCACGCGCTGAAGACGCTGCGCAACGCATTCGCACAACCCGATATCGACGGCGACGGCGTTGTCGACCGGCTGATACCGTCAGGCATCGTCTGGATGCAGGGCGAGGCGGACGCATTCGACAGCCAGGCGGCGGCGGACGAGTACCGGGCGAATATCGAGCGACTAATGGGTCTGCTCCGTGCCGCCTTGCGTGTCGACGATCTGCCCCTGGTCGATCGGCAAGATCACGGATTCCGGCATGGCGGACGATGGCACCGTGATGGACTACATCGCCACCGTGCAAGCAGGCGCAACTCGATTTCGTGGCCAGCGACGTTTGTGCGGCCTTTGTCACCGTGACCGACGACCTGGCTTACCTCGACGACGGCTGGCACTACGACTCGCAGAGGGTTTATTCGCCTTGGGACTGCGTTTGCCGACGCGATGAGAGAATTGGAGTTGAAATGCGCGCCAGCCTCCTAGGAGCGTTCCTCCGTCTGGCCATGTTTCCGCGAGTTGGCGATGGCGCAGAGCACGATGATGGCCCTGCCGAGGTAAATAAAGCGCTTTGGCGGGCCGTGAACCGTAGGAAAGCCCTGGGTATGACGATTGACGCTACGCAACGATTCCTCGCTACACGGACGCAATAATGCCAACAACTGATTTCGCAAAGCTGGCGCCGATTCGATCCTGGGATAATGTAAATACCGATATCTTCCACAGCGAAATCCTGCCGTTAAAAGAACCGGCGGTCTTGAAGGGCCTGTTTGCCGACTGGCCCCTGGTAAGAAAAGCACAGGAGTCGCCGGCGGTACTCGTCGCTTACCTGGCCGAATTTGGACCGGCCCACAAGGTGAAGGCATTCTTCGGTGAGCCAGGCATCCGCGGTCGGTTTTTCTACGATGAGAATTTCCGGGGGTTCAATTTCGAGCGTCGCGACCTTGCGCTCGGCGATCTGCTCCAGACGCTCATGGCAGAAATCGACAATCCCAGCCCACCGTCGATTTACGCGGGTGCAATTCCCCTCAGGGACGAGCTGTCTGCGATCGTTCGGCAAAACCCGAATCCGCTCCTCGCTGACGACGAAGAACAGCTGATATCGATCTGGATCGGCAATCGTGGCCGAACGGCGACCCATTGGGACCTCGCGCAGAACATTGCCTGCGTGGTGGGAGGTCGGCGCCGCTTTACCCTGTTTGCGCCCGACCAACTTCCCAATCTCTATATGGGGCCGCTGGACAATACGCTTGCCGGGCAGCCGATCAGCCTGGTCGATCTGCATGAGCCTGACTACGACCGGTATCCGCGCTTCCGGGAGGCGCTTCAGAACGCGCTATCGGCCGAACTCGAACCCGGCGATGCCATTTATGTTCCGAGCATGTGGTTTCACCATGTTGCTTCGCTCGACGCGCTCGGCGTCCTGGTAAATTTCTGGTGGCGCGAGTCGGCACCGTATATGACCACGCCAATGCTGACGCTTATGCATGCTTTGTTGACGATTCGTGAAATGCCACCGGATGAGCGTGAGTCATGGCGGCGAATGTTCGACTACTACATATTTCAGAGCGACGGTGAGCCGATGGGGCACGTGCCTGAAGCGGCGCGCGGATTCTTCGGTGAAATGACGGCGGAGCGGGTCACTCGCCTGCGCGCGTATCTTGTCCAGAGCCTTGGTGGTCAGCCGCGTCGCTGACACGCCAGCCTACATCACGACTGCGGTATTCGGCGCGCCGACTCTGAGCACGGCGGATGCCAGCGGCCGAAGCGTGATTCGAAACACGCCTTCTCCGCGGTCCACTATCAACTGCGCATGGTTGCGACGATATAGCTGCTCATCGAGCATGTAGCGTCCATCCTTGATCGCCCACGCGGCGATGATTGCGGCGGGAATGCGTACCTCCAGGTCATAGGGCATTTGCTGCATCGAAGTTGCTGAGTACGACCAGGCGCTCGTTAGCCTGCCAGCGCACGAAGGAAAATACCTTGTCATTGTAGGCGCTGTTGCCCGACTCGCGGTTGTAACCGTGGATCTCGGCGTAGTCGCCCCGTATCGCCGGATTTTCGGCGCTGAACGTCATCAGGCGACGGTAGAAGTCGCGCAGATCTTTTTCCTTGTCGCTCAGCTCGCCGCCGTCGAAAGCGCCGCCGTTCATCCAGCGCTGGTGAGCGGGCACGCCCCAGTAGTCGAAGATGGTGGTGCGGGTCGGGTCGCCAAAGCCCGCATCGCCGTCGCCGGGTTCGCCGACCTCCTGGCGCGAAGTACAGCATCGTCGGTGCACGGCTGATCAGTGCCGACACGACCATTGCGGGACTTGCCTTGTCGGCGTCGCCGGCGAAGCCCGCACTCGCAATGCGCTGCTCGTCGTGGTTCTCGAGGAAGTGCAGCATGTGCTGCTCGATGTCGAGTACCTCGGCATGGATCGGCGCGATGGCGTCCGTGCTTTGCTTGCCCTGCATGATCGGTTTCAGCGTGTCGTACAGGCCGACCTTGTCGTACAGGTAGTCCATACGACCGAGCTGCAGGTAATTCGCGGTACTCCGTCGGGTTGTAGACCTCGGCAAGCAGGAAGGCGTCGCTGTTTTGCATCTTGATCGAGGCATTCAGGTAGCTCCAGAATTCGACCGGCACCATTTCGGCCATGTCGTAGCGAAATCCGTCGACGCCTTTTGCGATCCAGTAGAGCGCGATGTCGCGAAACTTTATCCAGCTGTCGGGCACGTCCTTGTCCGACCAGAAGGCCGCGTGCTCCGCCGTCGTCCAGCGACGCGCTTCGTCCGGCAAGCGATCGAATGCATAGCTGCCGTCGGGGCGGACGCCGTAGTTAACCTTTACCGTTTCAAACCAGTCGTCGAATCGCGGTTGCGCCGCGCGCGAGCCGTTGCCGGTCCACTTGGCCGGCGACTCAGGGAACTGCCCGTCGGAGAGCGGATGCGCTTCGCCACCGAGCGGGCGATAGTCGCCCGGCGAGCTCGGGACTTCAAAGTCCTCTCCGGGTACGTAATAGAAATTGTTGTCGCGAGCCCATTCGACCGAGGTGTCATCGCTGGCGCCGAAGTCCGCGACGCCCTCCGGCCGACTCAGGGACCGGTAACCGCGCGCGACGTGGTTGGGCACGATGTCGATGATCACTTTCATGCCGTTGGCGTGGGTGCGATCGACCAGTGCTGCAAATTCCTCCAGGCGCCGTGCAGGATCGACCGCCAGGTCCGGATTGACGTCGTAATAGTCCTTGACCGCATACGGCGACCCGGCGCGGCCTTTCACGACATCCGGATCGTCGTTGCCGATGCCATACGCCGTGTAGTCGCGGATGACGGCATGCAGCAGGCACGCCCGTATACCAGATGTGCGTGGTCCCGAGCTCGCGAATTCCGGCCAGCGCTTTATCCGTGAAGTCGTTAAATTTGCCGACACCGTTTTCCTCGATGGTGCCCCATGGCTTGTTGGTCGTGTTCTGGTTGCCGAACAGGCGTGTGAACACCTGGTAAATCACAGGCTTGCCGCTTGTCGCGAGGTTTGGCCGACTCGTTTATTTTCAAAGTGACCTCGTCTCGATGCCAGTTGAACCGCACGCTCAGCGTGTTCGCGGTGTCGATCGACAACGGCAGCGGCACCCGAACGAGGCATGCGTCTTGTTACGGGTATGTCGAAGCCGTTGACGTTGACCGAGTTTACGGAGGCGTGCCAATTGTGCACAACCAGGGTGACTTCGCGTTGCTCCGGCATCCCCTCGTAACTTCCGCCATTGCGTTGCAACGAAATCGTCAGAGACTCGCCTGACTGCTGCGCGCCGAAATCAAGCAGTTCGTATTCGCCGTCCTCGAGACTCGTGCGGCTCTTGCCGTCATCCTCGTACATCCGGCCACTGGCCTCACGGACAGAGGCGTCCGCGTAGTAGTGCAGGGTCAGCTCCTTGCTCGAGTAGTCGCGCGTCGTCTGTATCTCCGGGGTCATCGGGATGAAAGAACCGGCACGCACGAGTACCGGAATGGTCTTGAGCGTGACGGGGACGCTGACGCGTTGCCCGCCGTCATAGCGATGGCCGTTCCAGAAATCGAACCAGGCGCCGCTCGGCAGATCGATATCGACCGCGCTTATGCCCGGGTCCATCACCGGCGCGACGAGAAAGGCGTCGCCCCAGAGATAGGCGTCCTTTTCGTCGATCAGGGCCAGGTCGTTTTCGTCTTCAAAGAACAGCGGCCGCATCAGCGGCATGCCGGATGTGCTGTTCCGATAGGCCAGCGTGTAGTTGTAGGGCAGCAGGCGATAGCGAAGGTTGATGAAGTCGCGGACGATGTTGCGGGTCTCGCGATCGTGGAACACCGGTTCGGCGGGAATGTGCTCCTGTGCATGTGGCCGATACACGGGCTGGAATACGCCGTATTGCAGCCAGCGAATGTAGAGTTCCTTGTCAAAGGACTCGCCGCCGGCGAAGCCGCCGAGATCGGAGTGGCTGTAGGCCAGGCCGAACAGGCTCATCTGCAGGCTAAGTTCGATCTGTGGCTTTAGCCCGCCCCAGCTGCGGCTGACATCGCCGGTCCAGGGCACCATGCCATAGCGCTGCGAGCCCGCGAAGCCTGCGCGCATCAGTATCAGCGGCCGCATGTCGGGGTATTTTTCGACCTGCCGCTCGTACACCATGCGCGCCCACTCGTGTCCGTAGGCATTGTGAATTTCGTCGCCGGTCGCCTCAATGCCATAGCGGCTGAGCGAGTGCAGGGCGTCGCCCGGATGCACTTCGGGCTCGCCGAGATCACCCCAGGTTGCCGCGGTTCCCTGTTCGAACAGCATTTCATAGGGTTGCCAGAACCATTGCCGAGCGTGCTCATCGAACACGTCCACGAGCCCGGTGTTGCCGAAATAAAAGTCGAATCGGCGCGGCTCGCCCGTTACGGTTTTTGCGAGCGCCTCGTTGTCGACGGCGTCCTGCCACGTGTTCGACGTGCTCAGAATAAACGGCTCCGTGATCGCGATCGTCTTCACGCCCTGTTGCGCGAAGTCGCTGATCATTTTTTCGGGCGTCGGCCAGGCATTCCGGTCCCAGTCCAGGTTTCCCATGTGGCCCTTGATGTCGGGGCCGAACCAGTAGATGTCGAGTATCACGGCGTCGAGCGGGATATCGGCTTTCTGAAAGCGCCGGACGACATCGCGCGTCTCTTTTTCCGTGTGATAGCCGAAACGTGACGCATAATTGCCAAACGCCCAGCGCGGCGGCAACGGCTGCTTGCCCGTAACGTCCGTGTAGTTTTCGATGAGCTCCGGGTAGGTATCGCCGGCGATCACGATATAGGCCGTGCGGCCCGCAACGGCTTCGAACGCCAGGACGTCATCTTCGGTGCTACCGATATCGAGCCAGCCGCTCGCCGAGTTATCGAACACGATCATGTACCTGTCCGACGACATGACGCCCGGCACGCTGTAGTACATCTGGTTCGCCTCGGTCTCGTACCCGTAGGACGCCTTGTTGTACAGCGGCATGCGCTGGCCACGACGATCCATGCCCATAACCCGCTGGCCACCGCCCAGGATCTTCTCGTCATCATCGAGCTGGAAACGAAAGCCGCGCACGGTCTCATGGGCAAAGTAGCCATGCTCTTCGGCGACCAGCGGCTGGCCATCCCTTAGAAAGGAGACGCGTAGCGGTGACTTGTTCACAACCGCTGTGAGGCCATCGATCGTGAAAAGCAGTGAGGAGCCCGTGTCGGTAACTGCAGGGCTAGCCACCGGGCTGGCCGTGTCCGCGATCGCGAACGACGGCAGCTGCTTCACGTCGTTTTCGATGTAGTGAACTTCGAACGCCGCATTGTCGACCGGTGTGATCTGAAGCTGGCCGATATCGCTGACGACGACGAGCGTTGGCCCGTCGAGTTTGTACGCCTTGTACTGGCCGAAGTCCGCAAGCGCGGTCGTCGCTGCAAACAAAAGGGCTACAGTGAAAATAAGGTACTTCAACAGGCTGGCTCCGGCGATTAGTCTTTTCGGCCCTGCACTTCAAGCAGCAGCACCGAGCGAGGTTCAAGCTCCAGCGACGAGCGGAGGTCGTAGGTTTTGCCGGTGAGCACGTCGATACCGGATACAGCACCCTTCAGTCGTTCGGAGAATCTCGCGAGATCGAGGTCCACGTCGTTATCGCCGCGGTTGAAAACGACCATGACGGTATCGTCGTCGTTGTAGCGAAAGTAGGCATAAACACTGCGAAGCGGCGAATACTGCATCAGCCGACCGCTGTGAATGACCTCGGCATTCTTGCGCCAGTTCAGCAGGTTGCGCATGAACGCCTGGGCGTCGAGTTCTTTCTTGCTGAGCCCTGTGCCGGTAAATGCGTTCTTTTCGTCGCCCGGCCAGCCGCCGGGAAAGTCTTCTCTGATAGCGCCGTGGCTTTCGGTGCCCGGGTGAGACATCAGGATCTCGGTACCGTAATAGATCTGCGGGATCCCGCGCATGGTCAGGTAATAGACCATGGCCATGCGAAACAGCTGATCGTCCTCATCGAGCTGCGTATAGATGCGGCTCATGTCGTGGTTGTCGGGAAAGATCACCAGGTTGAAGGGGTCCGGATAAAGGAAGTCGTGGCCCAGCATCTCGTAGACCGGTGTCCAGACGCTTCCCCATTCCCTGGGCGCCTGTGTGAGCGCCTCGGCCAGTGCTATCTGCAGGGGAAAGTCCATGACGCTGGGCAGCCATGACTCGTAGCCGTCATGGTTTTCCTTGCCGCGCTGCCAGTAGGAGACAATCGTCGGGCTCGGGCTCCATTCCTCGCCGACAATATTTATTCCCGGATACTCCTCGACAATTCGCTCTGCCCATTGGCTCATGAAGTGCTTGTCGGGATACGGGTAGGTGTCCATCCGAATACCGACCAGCCCGAGGTACTCGGTCCACCAGATCGCGTTCTGGATGAGGTAGTCCGCGAGCAGGGGATTGCGTTGATTCAGATCGGGCATCGAGTCCGAAAACCAGCCGTCGGCGAACGCGGCCTTGTCAAAGTCTGACGCATACGGATCCTGGTTCGTGGTCCTGAAATGCGAGGTGACCGTGCGTTCGTCCGGCACGTTGTACCAGTCGACGGTCGGCAAATCCTCTGCCCACCAATGCTCGCTGCCGCCGTGGTTGACGATCATATCCATGATCGTGCCGATGCCTTTTTCACGCGCCAGAGCGACCAGCTCGCGGTAGCTCTCGTTACTGCCGAAACGTGGGTCGACCGCGTAAAAGTCGGTCGTTGCATAGCCGTGATAGGACCACCGGGGCATCGCGTTCTCGAGAAGCGGGTTGCTCCAGATCGCGGTAAAGCCCATGTCGCGTATGTAATCGAGGTTCTGGAGAATGCCGGCGATGTCGCCACCGTGACGACCGTAGTCATTGCCGCGATCGAGCTCGTCGGCGTAGCCTTCGACCGAGTCGTTGTCGGGATCACCGTTCGCAAACCGGTCCGGCGTTATCAGGTAGATCGTGTCCGTGGCCGAGAAGCCCTTGATATCGGCGGCTCCGGGCCTCCTCTCGCGAAGTTCGTAATCGTAAGAAAGCGACCGATCGTCTCCGCTCAGCACGATCTCGAACGTGCCCGGGTCTGCGGAGGCATCGATGTCGAGATAGACGAACAGGTAGTTCGGGCTGTCGCCCTGCTCGATGCGTTCGACTGACACGCCCGGGTAGTCGACGGCCAGCGACAGGTCCGCGATGGCCTTACCGTGCACCAGCAGCTGCAGCTCCGTGTGCCTGAATCCTTGCCACCAGAACGGCGGCTCGACGCGCTCGATCAGGCCGGCAGCCGCTTGCATCGCCTGGCTGGAATCAGCGGCAACGCCCGCCGTCGCTTCGGTGTCTGGCTGGCAGGCGCCGAGCAGCAGCAGAGCGGCGATTGACCCCGATGGCAGCAATAGATGGCGCATAAAGACTCCCAATTTATCTCGAAATATTAGACATTTGGCACCGCGGCCGGGGATGAATACGTTTGCAAACTGGTCGTGCCGAATGAGCGACTTGATACAATAAGCAGAATGCCGGATAAAAACGACCCTAATCATAACAACACGAATCTGCGCAGTATCGCGATTATTGGCGGGGGAACGGCCGGGTGGATGTGTGCCGCCGCGCTAGCGGATGCGCTGCGTGGCGCGTGCAAGATCACGCTCGTCGAATCCGAGATGATCGGCACGGTCGGCGTTGGCGAGGCGACCATTCCGCCCATTCGACTCTTCAATCAGCGGCTCGGCATAGACGAGCACGAAATCCTGAGAAAGACCCAGGGCTCCTACAAACTCGGTATCCAGTTCGTCAACTGGGGCAAGCAGGGGCATCGGTATTTTCATCCGTTCGGTCCGTTTGGCGCCGATTTCGATATCGTACCGCTGCATCACTTCTGGCTGCGGGCACGGGCAAATGGGGACACGAGCAGCCTGGACGATTATTCGATGGCCTGGGCCGCAGCGTCCCTCAACCGCTTCAATCGCCCGACCAAAGACCCACGCATGGTGCAGTCGACCTACGACTATGCCTACCACTTCGATGCGAGCCTGTATGCGCAGTACCTCCGTCGGTTTGCCGAAGAACGCGGTGTGCAGCGCATCGAAGGCAAGATCGTCGACGTCTCACTGCATCCGGACTCGGGCAATATTGCGGCCGTCACACTGGACAACGGCGCAGCCGTTGCGGCCGATTTCTACCTCGACTGCACGGGATTCAGGGGCTTGTTGATCGAGGACGCGCTGCAGACGGGATACGAAGACTGGAGTCACTGGCTGCCTTGCGATCGCGCCGCTGCCGTTCAATGCGAGCACGGCGGCGAATTCACGCCCTACACGCGCTCTACTGCGCACGAAGCCGGCTGGCAGTGGCGGATACCCTTGCAGCACCGTATTGGCAACGGCTATGTATTTTGCAGCGAATTCATCAGCGATGATGAAGCAACCGCGACGTTGCTGGCCAACCTCGATGGCAAACCGATAGCCGACCCTCGCTTATTGCGCTTTACGACCGGCAGACGCAAGCAGTTCTGGAACCGAAATTGTGTCGCGATCGGTCTTGCCGCGGGCTTCATGGAGCCACTGGAATCAACGAGCATTCACCTTATTCAAACCGGCATCACCCGCTTCCTGGCGTTGTTTCCGGATCGCCATATCGATCCCATGGCGGTCGAAGAATACAACCGCCTGACGCGTCTCGAGTACGAGACGGTGCGCGACTTTCTGATACTGCACTACCATGCGACGGAGCGTGACGACTCCGAGCTATGGCGACAGTGTGCGGCGATGTCGATACCCGACACATTGCAGTACAAGATCGATCATTTTCGCGCTTACGGTCGGCTGGTTTCGACCGGTATCGAGTTGTTTCAGAACCCAAGCTGGCTGGCGGTTCTTATGGGTCAACTGGTTTCGCCGGAACACTACGATCCGCTTGTCGACGAACGCAGCCATGTTGACTCTGCCGCACGACTGGAGGGGCTGCGTCGCGTCATGCGAGAAGCTGCAGACGCCATGCCGACGCACCGTGATTACGTTGATCAACACTGCAAAGCAGCGTCGATGTGATGCGCGTTAGAAATTCTGCCAGGTCGTTGGGCGGATTGGCGATATTGCTGCTGCCGATGTTGGCGTTGGCGGTCGAAGTGACATCGCCCGATGGCGAAATAGTAGTTGACGTTAATCTCGCTGCAGACGGAAAACCTGAATACAGCTTGCGCTATGGCGAAGAAAGCGTCATTGCGGCGTCAAGACTCGGTCTGCGGTTTCGAGACCATGCCGGCATCGAATCGTCGCTGCGGCAGGCCGCAACAAAGCGGCATACGTCGGATTCCACCTGGGAGCTACCCTGGGGCGAACGCCGCACCGTGCGCGATCACTACAATGAGCTGCTGGTGTCGTTCACATCGACCGAAGGTCCGGCGCGTAGTTTCGGGCTGCGCGTTCGCGTACACAACGACGGTGTCGGCTTTCGCTACGAAGTGCCGGAGCAGGATTACTACACGGAGCTCGATATCGTCGACGAGCTGACGGAGTTTCGTGTGCCGCTCGACGCCACTGCCTACTGGATACCTGGCCGCGGCTGGAATCGCTACGAGCACCTCTATCGGACGACGCCAGCCGATGAGATCGTGCTGGCGCACACGCCGGTGACGCTGCGTCTGGCGAGCGGCACGCATGTCAGCCTTCACGAGGCCGCATTGCGTGACTACTCGGCCTACGTGCTGGATCAGCGGCGTCCCGGCGTGCTGCAAACGAATCTCGCGCCGCGTTCAGACGGTGTTCGCGTGAAGACGCGGACGCCATTCGTCACGCCGTGGCGGACGATACAGGTGTCCCCCGACGCGATCGGCCTGCTGAATTCCGACCTCATCCTGAACCTCAACGAGCCGAACGTCCTGGGTGACGTTTCCTGGGTCGAGCCGGGCAAATACGTCGGCATCTGGTGGGCGATGCACCTCGGCACCAAAACATGGGGTTCCGGAGACCAACACGGCGCCACGACCGGGAACGCGATGCGGCATATCGACTTTGCCGCGAAACACGGTTTCGACGGCGTGCTTGTCGAGGGTTGGAACAAGGGATGGGACGGTGACTGGTTCAACAACGGCAGCATCTTCAGCTTCACCGAGCCGTATGACGATTTCGACCTGACCGCCGTCGCTGCGTATGGACGAGAAAAAAGCGTGCGCCTGGTCGGGCATCACGAGACGTCCGGACACATTAGTAACTACGAAGCACAGATGTCAGACGCCTATGATCTCTACGAATCCCTCGGTGTACGGCAAATCAAGACCGGCTACGTCGCGGACGGCGGGCAACTGCAGCGCGTCGACGACAAAGGCGTGACGCACTTCGAATGGCACGATGGCCAGTTCGGCGTCAATCACTTCGAGCGTGTGCTGAAGGAAGCGGCAAAGCGCAAGATCAGTATCAACACGCACGAGCCGGTAAAGGACACCGGCCTCAGGCGAACCTATCCCAACTGGATCAGTCGCGAAGGCGCCCGGGGCCAGGAATACAACGCGGGATGGGCGCTGCCGAATCCGCCGGAGCACAACGTGATGCTTGCGTTCACGCGACTGCTTGCCGGGCCGATGGACTTCACGCCCGGCATATTTGACCTGGCGCACCAGGGGCCGGAGTCCGAATTTCGCGTGCAGAGTACGCTGATGCACCAGCTCGCCCTCTATGTCGTGCTGTACAGCCCGATCCAGATGGCGGCTGACCTGCCGGAGAACTACGACCGATATCCTGACGCGTTTCAGTTTATCGTTGACGTGCCGACGGACTGGGAGAAAAGCAGGGCAGTGGCTGGCGAGGTCGGTGATTACGTGGTGTTCGCTCGCCAGGAACGCGGCGGGGATGACTGGTTTCTCGGCGCGATAACGGATGAGCAAGCGCGCGTGATGCGTGTACCGCTCCGGTTTCTCGACGCAGATCGTGATTACATTGCAACGATTTACCGTGACGGCGATGATGCGGACTGGCAGGACAATCCCTACGACTACGTGATCGAGGAGAAAATACTCGATCGCGCAATGGCGCTTGAGCTACAGCTTGCCGCGGGGGGCGGTGCAGCGATTCGGTTCAGGCCAAAACCTTAAGGCGGGCTCATGACGGAAAAACCACGCTTAAGCTTCTGGCAAATCTGGAACATGTGTTTCGGGTTTCTGGGCATCCAGTTCGGATTCGCGTTGCAGAATGCCAACGTCAGCCGGATTTTTCAGACGCTGGGCGCCGAGATCGACGACATCCCGATACTCTGGGTTGCGGCACCGCTAACGGGGCTGATCGTGCAGCCGATTATCGGCTACATGAGCGACAGGACCTGGAACCGCCTCGGTCGCCGCCGTCCCTATTTCCTGATCGGCGCAATACTCGCGTCGCTCGCGCTGTTCGTCATGCCGAACTCGCCGGCGCTGTGGGTGGCGGCCGGCATGCTCTGGATCATGGACGCGAGCATCAATATTTCCATGGAGCCGTTTCGTGCGTTCGTTGGCGACATGCTGCCCGAGAAACAGCGCACCGGTGGTTTCGCGATGCAGACTTTCTTCATCGGCATCGGCGCCATCGTTGCATCGGCGCTGCCGTGGATGATGACGAACTGGTTCGAGGTCAGCAACACGGCCGCGCCGGGCGTGGTCCCCGATTCCGTCAAGCTGTCCTTCTACTTCGGCGGCGCGGTGTTTTTCCTCGCCGTGTTGTGGACGGTGTTGCGGACCAAAGAGTATTCGCCGGACGAGCTCAAGGCGTTCGATGCGGCGCGCCCAGCCGGACACGTGGCGGACGCGGCGACGCTGCGTGCCGCGAGTAAGTACCGCAACGGCGGCATCGTTTGGGCCGTTATCGGCATTCTCGGCTGGGCCTGGATAATGGCTGCCGGGCTCGACAAGCAGCTCTACGTGCTGGCGGGCGGATTCGCGGTGTTTGGCGTGCTGCAGATCGTTACCAGCGTGTTGCAAAACGGCGGGCACACCGAGAACGGCCTGTACGAGATCATGCACGACCTATTTCACATGCCGAAGGTGATGCGGCAGCTCGCCGTCGTGCAGTTCTTCTCGTGGTTTGCGCTGTTCGCAATGTGGATCTACGGCACCGCCGCCGTGACGAGCCATCACTTCGGCACGACGGACGTGACATCGGCGGCCTACAACGACGGCGCGGACTGGAACGGCGTGCTGTTTGCGGCCTACAACGGTTTCGCGGCGTTGGCGGCCATTGCGATCCCGTTTCTCGCCAACCGCCTGGGGTGCCGCGTTACGCACCTGATCAACCTGTCGCTCGGTGGTCTCGGGCTCATCAGTTTCTATTTCATCAAGGATCCAGAGATGCTGATCGTGCCGATGATCGGCGTCGGTATCGCGTGGGCCTCGATCCTGTCCCTGCCGTACGCGCTGCTGTCCAGCAATCTGCCGTCGCACAAGATGGGCGTCTACATGGGCATTTTCAATTTCTTCATCGTCATACCGCAGCTCGTCGCGGCCAGCGTTCTCGGCCTGGTGCTGCGAGAGTTTTTCGAGCTGCAAACCATTTTCGGCCTCGTCATCGGCGGCATCCTGATGATTGTCGCTGGCGTCGCAACGCTGCTGGTCGACAAGGAAGCCGAGCCGCAATGAAATCGACAAACGCTTTTCTGGTAATGATTTTTGCGCTGGCGATTGGCGGTTGCGCGAGCAACGACGTCGTCGTCCGCGACACGCTGCCCGTTGACTATTACGGCACGCTCGAGCCGTTCGCCTCCGAGGCCGTGTACTTCATCGTCACTGATCGCTTCGTCGATGGCGACCCGAACAACAATTTTCCGCAACAAGGTGGTGTGGAGCTCGGCACATTCGACAGGCCGATCCGCCTGGCCGGTTCGCCGCCGGCCAACATCGGC
The DNA here is from genome assembly GCA_963807845.1 of uncultured Gammaproteobacteria bacterium. Taxonomy (GTDB): domain Bacteria; phylum Pseudomonadota; class Gammaproteobacteria; order Steroidobacterales; family Woeseiaceae; genus UBA1847. Next base: position 16,544 of record CAWEDS010000013.1, on the reverse strand, counting down.
TACCTCGGTGGCGATTTCAAAGGCGTAGTGGAGAACGCGGGCTATATCGCGGACATGGGCTTTACGGCGGTCTGGCTGACGCCCATCGTCGATAATCCGGACGAGGCGTTTACGGGCGGCAAGGCGCCGGGCGAGGGCGGCTCCAACGATTACGGCAAGACCGGTTATCACGGCTACTGGGGTGTCAATTTTTTCGAACTGGATGAGCACCTGCCGTCCCCTGGTCTCGAACTACGCAGACCTGACCCGCCGGCTCGAGGCGGATTACGGCATCAGGACGGTACTCGATATTGTCTGCAACCATGGCTCGCCGTCGTTCTCCATGACGCATGACCAGCCCAAGTACGGCGAGCTCTATGACGCCCGCGGCGAGCTGGTTGCGAGTCACGACAACCTGCATCCGAGTGAACTCGATGACAGCAACCCGCTGCATGCCTTCTACAGGCGCGAGCCCGACCTGGCCGAATTGTCGGATATGGACTTCGACAATCCAGACGTGCTGGATTATTTCGTCGCGGCCCATTCCAAATGGATCGGGCAGGGCGCCTCCGCCGTTCGCATCGACACGATCAAGCACATGCCGCCTGTGTTCTGGAAAGCCTTCTCCGATCGAATCCGGGAGCAGCACCCCGGGCTTTTCATGTTCGCCGAGGCCTGGTCCTACGACCCGGAGTTTCTCGCGCAGTACACCTATCCGGAGAACGGGCAAATCAGCGTGCTGGACTTCCCCGGTCGTGAAGCGATGGTGAGCGTATTCAGCCGGCAGGACGGTGCGTACACGAACCTGCTCGACTACCTGCACCTCGACAGCGGGGTCTACCGGAATCCCTACGAGCTGATGACGTTCTACGACAACCATGACATGCCTCGCATGGATGCGGATGACAGCGGTTTCATCGATGCGAACAACTGGCTGTTCACGAGCCGCGGTATTCCCGTGGTCTACTACGGGTCGGAACTCGGCTTTCGCGCGGGCGCGGATCAGCACGCCGGTAATCGCGACTATTTTGGACAGGAAAACATCGAGCGCGCCGTGTCGCATCCGATCCGCGCTGCGCTAGCCAGGATAGCGGCTGTCCGCAAGGACTCGGTCGCACTGCAGCGCGGGCTGCAGTTGAACCTCGAGTTCGGCGACGACACGGCCGCGTTTTATCGTATTTACCAAAGTAACGGACGCAACCAGACGGCGTTGGTGTTGTTAAACAAGGGTGATGCCACCCGGAAATTCGAAATAGCCAGCGGGCTAAGCGTTGGTTCGTGGCGTGACGCCATGACCGGCGAGATCCTTGTCGTGAGCGCTGCCTCGCCGACGATTGCCGCAGAGGTTGCGGCACACGATGTGCGCGTTTTCCTGTTCGATGCGCCGCGGAACAACACCGCGTTAGCGGCGGAACTGGCGCGACTGCAAAGCGTACACGCCGCGCGCTAACGAATAGGGCGCCCGCGCCCCGGAGCCAAAAGAGTCTATTCCGGCAGGCCCGGCCCCGGACCCAGCTCGCGGGCGCCGCACGATTCGCGCACGATCAGCCTGGGCGCCATTAGCGTGGAGTCGACCGGTTTTCCCTCGATCAGCCCGACGATGCTCGTCACCAGGCTTTCGCTGGCCTCGCGTATGTTTTGCCGCATTGTCGTAAGCGCCGGCGTTACATGTGCCGCGAGCGGCACATCGTCGAAGCCGACAACGCTGACATCGTGCGGCACATTCAGGCCATGTGCCTGCAAGGCCCGCATAGCACCGATCGCGATGACGTCGGTTGCCGCGAACACGGCATCAAATTCGGCGCCTCGCGCGAGCAACTTGTCGATCGCCTGGACGCCCAGGTCCTCGAGGTTGTCTGCATCGACCTTGAGTGCTGGCTGCGGCGCGAACCCGGCCTCCCCGAGCGCCTTGCAGTAACCGTCGTAGCGCGCGGCAAACTCCGGGCAGCGCGGCGTGGTGTTGCCAAGAAACGCGATATTGCGACGGCCGCAGGCCAGGAGGTGCTGGCATGCCTGGTAGCCACCGTTGCTGTTGTCGCAGCCCACGGAATGCCCGGGCTGGTCTTTAACCGTTGGGCCCCAGATCAAAAACCGCGTGTGAGCGCGCGCGAGCGCTGCGAGTTTCTCGCCGTAGGTCACGTAGTCGCCGTAGCCGAGCAGGATAAGGCCATCGGCACGGTTGCTCGCCTCGTACTCGACATGCCAGTCGTCTGAAAGTTGTTGCATGGATACGAGGACATCGTAGCCAAGGCTCGCTGCAGAGCGAGTGATGTAACCCAGCATCGAAAGGAAAAACGGATTGATTTGGGCGTGCTCGCCACCGGTTTCATCAAACAGCAGCAGGGCGATGGTATTGCTCTGGTGGGTCCGCAGTCCCGCGGCATTGCGATTGACGAAATAGTTAAGATCGCGCGCGATCTGCTGGATGCGCTCACGGGTTTCTTCCCGCACCAGGGGCGAGTTCCGCAGTGCGCGTGAGACCGTTGCCTGGGATACGCCGGCAAGGTCTGCGATGTCACGTGAAGTTGGGGTTCCGACTTTCACCATCTTTGAGCCACGAGTCTTTCCCTGACAGCGACTCTTTTTATCACAAACAGCGCGCGACCGGTTTAAATGAAACCGTTAGTTACACTCGTCCACGCAGATTACGTGTCCGGAAACACGTGCAGATTGACTGCTCGTCCGTCCCGGTAAGCTTATGAAAAATCAAAATAAATCGACGTTCAGGGCATCCTTGCTGCGGCGCAGGTTTTCGCTGGCTGACTCGCCCACGGCGAGTGCGAGGGCAACCTGGATGGCATCCAGCAGGGCGAGCTGCGCGAGCCTCGAACTCATCGGTGTATACAGGCTGGTGTCTTCGATGAGGTGGCACGGGAACAGCAGGCTGACTTCTCTGGCGATCTCCGATTCCGGATTCGTCAACGCAACGACCGTTGCGCCGCGCTCCCGCGCCAGCCGGGCGGCGCGTGCAAATTCCCGCCAACGGCCGCGTGTGCGACAACAAAACGAGCACGTCGTCCGGTTCCGCGATCGATGCAAACTGCAGAATCATCGGTATGTCGTAAAGCGATGTGCAGGGAATGCCCAGCCGAAAAAACTTGTGGCACGCATCCGCCGCCACGTGGCCCGACGCACCGAGCCCGGCGAAGGCGATCTGCCGGGCGTCTTTCATCGCGGCAACCGTTTCCTCGATCGGCATCGACGAGAGCTGTCCACGCATGTCGATCAGCGACTGGATCGACGCGTCCATCACCTTGATAACCGCATCCGAGGTCGAGTCGTCCGCGCCGACGTCGCGGTGAACGTAGCTCGCCGGACGACTGAGTGCCTCTGTCACCCGGACGGCGAGTTCGCGAAACCCCTTGAGTCCCAGGCGTTTGCAGAAGCGCAGAACCGTCGGCTCACTGGTCTGGCATTCCCCGGCGAGCCGTGCAAGGGTGATGTTCGCGGCTTCCTTGGGATGATTCAGGATCCAGCGTCCCACCCGCTGTTCGGCGGGACTCAAGCGAGGCAGGCGTTCCGAAATCTGGGCAAGCATGTAGTAAAATTACAACGATTGTGATGAAAAATCATCAAAAAAACGGTGCAACTCGAAAAAAAGTAGTAAAATTACGGAAATAGCAGAGGAATCCCCATGGCCAAGCTAGTTCCGGTCGACACCTTCGACCTGGTTATTTTCGGCGGCACCGGCGATCTTGCCATGCGCAAATTGCTGCCGGCGCTGTACCACCGTGACCGCGACGAGCAGGTGACGCCCGAGAGTCGCATCATTGCGGCCAGTCGCGGCGCGCTGGCGCGCGAGGAGTACCTGCAGACGGTGGCCGCGGCGTTGCAGGAGAATCTGCGCGAAGGGGAGTGGGACGACGCGCACTGGCAGGCTTTCAGCCAGCGCATTCACTATGTGCAGGCGGACGCCTTCGAGCCCGAAAACTGGGGTGGCCTGGTCAACCTGCTTGAGGGCCATGAGGACCATGTTCGCGTGGCGTACCTTGCCACGGCACCCAGCCTGTTCGGCGCGATTGCGACGGGCCTGAAGTCGAACGGACTGATCACCGCGAACAGCCGTATCGTCCTGGAGAAGCCGGTCGGTCGCGACTATGAGTCGGCCTGCGAGATCAACAATGCCGTCGGCTCGTGCTTTTCAGAGAACCAGATCTATCGTATCGATCATTACCTTGGCAAGGAGACGGTGCAAAATCTGCTGGCACTGCGTTTTGCCAATTCGCTGTTCGAGCCCTTGTGGAACCGCAACGCCATTGATCATGTGCAGATCACCGTGGCCGAGGACCTGGGTGTTGGCGGACGTATCGAGTTTTATGACCGCGTCGGTGCGTTGCGTGACATGGTGCAAAACCACATGTTGCAGCTTGTTTGCCTGTTCGCCATGGAGCCGCCGTCCAGCCTGCATCATGACGCGGTTCGTGATGAGAAGATCAAGGTATTGCGCTCGCTGAAGCCGATCGGCGAGACCGAGGTTCACGCCCACTCCGTGCGCGGTCAGTACACGGCAGGGGCGATCCGGAAAAATACCGTGCCGGGTTATGCCGACGAACTCGGCGAAGGGTCCAGCACGACCGAGACCTTTGTCGCGCTCAAGCTGGAAATAGAAAACTGGCGCTGGTCCAGCGTGCCGTTTTATCTGCGCACGGGCAAACGGCTGCCGGCAAAGCACTCGGAGATCGTCGTGCAGTTCGAGGGCGTGCCGCACTCGATATTTCCGGAGCAAAAATACAACGTGAGGCCGAATCTCCTGCGCATACGCCTGCAGCCTGACGAGGGTGTGCAGCTATCGGTCATGGCGAAAGAGCCCGGTCCCGGCGGTTTCGACCTGCGGCCTGTTGCCCTGGACCTGAGCTTCGCCGAGACCTTTGGTATTCGCTATCCCGATGCGTACGAACGCCTGCTCATGGAAGTACTGCGCGGCAACCCGGCACTGTTCATGCGCCGCGATGAAGTCGAATCGGCATGGCACTGGATCGATGGCATTATCGAGGGTTGGGCGACCTCGAAGCAGAAGGTCGAATCCTATATAGCGGGCTCCTGGGGGCCAACGGCATCGTCGCTGTTGCTGGATCGGGACGGTCGCGCCTGGTATACGGATGACGCGATATGACAGAGCATTATTTCGAGACCAGAGAAGAGGCCTCAAAGGCCGCAGCGGATCGCATCGTCGAGCTGTTGAAAAAGCGCCTCAGCGAAAATGGCGAGGCCTCCATTGTCGTGAGCGGCGGCACGTCGCCGCGGCAAAGCCTGGCGGCGCTTGCAGAAACCGAACTCGACTGGCAGCGCGTGCAGGTTGCACTTAGTGACGAGCGTTGGGTGCCCCCCGATCACGAGGACAGCAACGAGAAACTTGTGCGCGATTCGTTGCTGGTCGGCAAGGCTGCCGCAGCACAGCTGTTGCCGGTTTACAAAGAGGGCATAACGCCCGACGAACGCTGCGAGCAGTTGCAGGACCCGTTACCGGTGCTGCCGTTCGCATGCTCCCTGATTGGTATCGGCACCGACGGGCATTTTGCCTCTTTGTTTCCGGACGCTGCGGAACTCGCTTTCGGACTGGATGTGGAATGCGGTCGTCTCTACGTGCCCGTGTCCACGGCCGCGAGCCCTTATCAGCGCGTCAGTATGACCCTGGCCGGCATTTCGCGCAGTGACGAGGTCGCCTTGCTCTTTTTCGGCGACGACAAGCGTAAGGTCTACGAAGCGGCGAAGGAATCGGCCGATGCCTATCCCTTGTCACGCCTGTTGCGACAAAAACGCGCGCCCGTAAGACTTTTCTGGGCGCCGTAATGGAGGAAAACAAGCGGTGAATACGGTTATTGAGCACGTGACGCGGCGTATAGAGAAGCGCAGCGCTGCAGACGCGTGCGGCTTACCTCGCGCGTATGGCGAAAGCCGCGAGCGACGGCCCGACGCGAGGCGCACTGGGGTGCAGCAATCTTGCCCACGGCTTTGCCGCCTGCGGCAGTGCGGACAAGCAGGCGCTGAAAGGTAACGTCGTGCCCAATATCGCCATCGTCTCGGCCTACAACGACATGCTGAGTGCGCACCAGCCATTCGAAACGTATCCGAACGTGATCCGGGCAGCGGCGGCACAGCACGGCGCGGTGGCGCAATTTGCGGGCGGCGTACCGGCGATGTGCGACGGCGTAACCCAGGGCACCGATGGCATGGACCTGTCGCTTTTCAGTCGCGATGTCATTGCCCTGGCAACGGCCGTATCGCTGTCTCACAATATGTTCGACGCTGTTTTGTGCCTCGGCATTTGCGACAAGATCGTCCCTGGACTCCTGATTGGTGCACTGTCTTTCGGCCAGCTGCCGGTGGTTTTCGTGCCGGCGGGACCGATGGTGTCCGGACTGGGTAACAAGGAGAAAGCGCGCATCCGCGAGGAATACGCTGCCGGCCGGATCGGTCGCGACGCGCTGCTGGAGGCCGAGTCGGCCGCGTATCACGCGCCCGGCACCTGCACTTTTTACGGCACGGCCAACAGCAACCAGATGCTCATGGAATTCATGGGCTTACAGCTCCCGGGCGGGTCCTTTGTCAATCCGGGCACCGCGTTGCGTGAGCGTCTGACGCAGGCCGCCGTGCAGACCGTGCTGGAGGGCACGCATCTTGGCGACAGCTACAGGCCACTGGCCGAAGTGCTGGACGAAAAGGCGATCGTCAACGGTATCGTCGGCTTGCTCGCGACCGGAGGCTCGACCAACCACACCATCCATCTTGTCGCGATTGCGGCGGCGGCCGGCATCCAGATCGACTGGCAGGATTTTTCCGAGCTGTCCAGTACGGTCCCGCAATTGTCACGCGTCTACCCGAACGGTACGGCGGACGTTAATCACTTCCATGCGGCCGGCGGCCTCGGCTTTTTGATTGCCGACATGCTCGACAACGGCCTGCTGCACGAGGATGTCAACACGGTTCTCGGGCCCGGGCTTCGTCATTTCTGCCGGGAGCCGCACGTGGCGCATGGAGCGCTTGAATGGCGCGACGTGCAGTCAGCGTCACTGGATACCGCGATACTGCGGCCGTGCTCCGAGCCGTTCAATGCCGAGGGCGGCCTGCGTCTCGTAACAGGCGACATCGGCCGGGCCATCGTCAAGGTGTCGGCCGTTGATGCGTCGCGCCACGCCATTACGGCACCGGCAGAGGTGTTTCATTCGCAACAGGCGTTTGTCGATGCGTTCAACAACGATGCGCTTTCGAAGGACTTCGTCGCGGTCGTCACTCACCAGGGTCCTCGTGCGAACGGCATGCCGGAACTGCACAAGCTGACGCCGTACCTGGGCGTCCTGCAAAACCGCGGATTCAAGGTGGCGCTGCTGACCGATGGTCGAATGTCCGGTGCATCGGGCAAGGTACTCGCCGCGATACAGGTGACGCCGGAAGCCATAGACGACGGGCCGATTGCCAAAATACGAAACGGCGACATGATCACTATCGACGCAGAAAACGGCGTACTTTGCGTGGCAGAGGACAGCGACTTCGCCTCGCGCGAGGCACCCCCTGTTGACGTCAACCCGCAGCTCGGCATGGGCAGAGAACTGTTTGCGGCATTTCGCGAGCGCGCCACCGGCGCGGAGCAGGGCGCCAGCCTGTTCGGTTCTCGCGAGGCCTGAGCTCACCCGGGCTGCACGCGCTGGCGTCGTGTGAGAGCATGCCGCTCATCGTCGAGCGTGAACGAGGAGTTTGCAGTTGTGGGGGAGTGCCATGAATGACCGCTGCCTGTTAATTGGCGACATCGGTGGAACCAACGCGCGATTCGCGCTGGCGACCCCCGACAGGCCCGGGTTTCACAGCCTGCTCGAGCTGCAATGTGCGGACTATGCAAGCGCCGACGATGCGATCCGCCACTACCTCGCGACCACCAATGCAGAATCGCCCGATGCCGTGTGCCTCGCGGCGGCCGGCCCCGTGATCGACGAGTCCGTCAAGGTAACGAACAACCATTGGGATATCTCTGCGGCCGAGACGCGCGCAGACTTCGGTATCAAAGCCGTACGCCTGCTCAACGATTTTACGGCGATCGCCTACTCTATCCCGCTGTTGACGGAGACCGAAGTCCGGTCGATCGGTCGTCACGACCACAGCTGGCTGCCAAAGACGGCGTTCAACGTTGCCATCATTGGCCCCGGGACGGGCCTCGGCGTTGCCGGCCTCAGTCGTCGCGATAATACGCTGCTCCCCATCGCCGGCGAGGGCGGGCACGTCGGATTCGCGCCGGAGACCGAACTGCAGGTGGAGATTCTCAAGGTTTTGCGCGGCCAGTTCGATCGGATCTCGGCCGAAAGACTGATCGCGGGCGCCGGGCTCGAGAACATTTACTTTGCGCTAACGATGATCCGCGGTGAGCCCGGACCGAAGCTGAAAGCGGCCGAGATTTTCAAGGAGCGACGGACGGGCAACCTGGCGGCGGAGGCTGTCGACGTTTTTTTCGAACTGCTGGGACAGGTAGCCGGCGATGTCGCACTGACCCTGGGCGCGGTCGACGGCGTGTACATTGCCGGTGGCATCGCCAAGCGTTATCCCGACATGCTCGAGGCGAGCCGCTTCCGCAGCGCGTTCGAGAGCAAGGGTCGCCGACGCGCGATGATGGAGCGTATCCCGACGCGGCTCATTACCTACGACCAGCCGGGATTGCTGGGCGCTGCGTACTCGGTGCTGGAGCTTTCCCCTTAAGCCTCGAGCGTGGTCCTGGGCGTCGCCGTGACCCCCTCCGCATGCCGCGGGAACTGATCAGCATCTATCGTCTCGAGATAGCCATGCCAGGCCGCGTAACCAATAACCGGCACGATCACGATAAGCCCGATGAACGCTGTTGCGACGCCGATCAGCAGCGACGTGACGATTATCAAAAGCCACACGATCATCGCGCGCTTGTTGCGCAGCACGGCGTTGATCGACGTTACGATCGCGGTAATGCTGTCGACATCGCGGTGTGTGATCATCGGCAATGAGAAGGCACTCGCAGAAAATGTGGCCGCGGCGAACACCGCGCCAATCATCGAGCCGAAACCCAAGTACGCCACGAGTTCCCGGACCGTCGCCTCGCCATCGGTCGGAAAGAACACCGTGACCATAACGGCAGAGCGCGCCCACACCAGGAAGATAACCAGCAGCGCTAGCGCGAAAATCATCTCATTGCCGAAGTGTCGTTTGAACGCGGCGCGCAGGCTGCGCGCCATGAGGGGTTGCTGGCCGCGCTCTATCTGCGCGCTAATGGCGTATAGCCCGACACAGGTAAGCGGGGCCAGGAAAACAAAGCCCCCAAGCATTGCGAACATGAACCACTGGCTGCCGCGAAACCAAGCGAGGGCGCAAACGATGCCGATCAATGCGGCAACCACCACGCCGTACGCCAGGCTTTGCCGTGGTGCCCGCATGAGGTCGGCGATGCCGAGCCTGACCCATCGAAACGGGGCCCACGGCGAGAGCTTCTTGCAGGGTGCGACAAACGGCAGTTCGTCGCGGTTGATATCGGTCTTGTCGGCGTCCGTCATCGCTGTTCCCCCCCCATGATGCGTCTCGCGCCTCGATAATCCGGTATTTTCCTTAAGCGGGCAACTCGAGGTCAGGGTGCTGCCGCCAGCAGATCTTCATAAAGCGCGATGGTCTTTCGGACAGTGTCCTCGTTCTGAAAATTGGTTCGCAGGCGCTCGCGCGCGGCGTTGCCCATCTGTTCCCGGAGCGCGGCGTCTCGATACAGTTTCTCGATCGCTTTGGACAGGGCGCGCGCGTCGCGCGGTGGCACTACCAGGCCGGAGACGCCGTCCTCGACCAGTTCCGGGCTGCCGCCGCTGTCGGTCACGATCGGGGGTACGCGATACGCCATGGCTTCGATGACGGCACGCGGCAGGCCTTCGCGCTTGATGGAGGGCAGGCAGAATACGTCGCACGCCGCGCTAAGAGCAGGCGCATCCGGGCGATAGCCGACCCGGTGTACCCGCGCACTGACTTTGCTCTTCTGTATATGCCGCGACAATCCGGGCGCATCCATGTGGCCAACCAGCAATAACTGCGCGGGAATATCGGGTGCTAACATTTCCAGCGCGTCGACCAGCAGCTCGATACCCTTGCGGGGTCGATAATTGGCCGTGCAGCCGATAACGAACGCATCGGCCGGGATCCCGAGTGTCGTGAGGTCCGCGGGCGTCGCGTCGTACCACTCAAGCTTGTGCCCCTTGTGAATCGTCACGGGACGACTGGCCGGCATGCGCAATAAAGCGGGCTGCATCTCGAGAAAATACCGTCGTATCGCTTCGGCCACGCAAATTATTCGGTCGATACGCGGGTTCAGGTAACGCATCCAGGACATCGGATCCAGGAAGCTAACCGCGCCGACAATGCCCCGGTAGCAAACGACTTTGACGGGCAGGCCTTTGCAGGCGCGCAGGCCATTGCTGACGGCCTTGTTGTTGAAGGTGTGCATGATGTCGTAATTGCCGCGAATCAGCTCGGCGCGAAGCGCCGCAATCCCCTTCGCGTCGAACGGCTTCTGCAGTCGAATATCGATTGTCGGCACACCGGCGGCCTGCAGCGTCTGGTTGTTGGGATGATCGGCGGGGCAAATCACCGTAACGTCGATGCCGGCGTTGTGCATGCCGATAAACGTTGCCACCGTCGGTCGGTCGGCGCCTTCTGTAATGCAAAGTGAACGAATCGCCATGCCGAGCCGCTAGACCCGGTGCCCGAGGTTATCGAGACGGTGGCCTGCTATCTCAGTCAGCTCTTTTGGTCGTGAAGGCATTGGAGGGTCCGGAACAGCGCGGGCGTGCCTGGGAGAAGTTAGCACATCGTCACGATGCTCGTGCCGCAAAAGAGCAAAGGCGTCATAAGGTACATAGCAAAACGCGCACAGTCCTCGCGGGCTGTGCGCGTCAATTGCGAGGTCCGGCGGCTGCGGGCGGCCGAACCCTTGCGGTTCGCCTAGCGCCTCAGAATGCGCAATACCACGCGGCGATTCTGTGCCTTGCCAGCGGCCGTCGCGTTGTCTGCGATCGGCTGCGATTCGCCGTAGCCACGCACCGACATCCTGCCCTGCTCAATGCCGCGGCTCGCCAGGTAGTCGTAGACCGTGGTGGCGCGACGCGCGGAGAGACCCTCGTTGTACACGGCAGCGCCGTCGCTGTCAGTGTGTCCTGCAATCTCGAAACTGATTGTCGGGTTCTTTTTCAAGGTAGCGACGGCCTCGTCCAGTACGTTGGTGGCACCGGGTAGCAAGCGGTCGGAATTGCTCTGGAAATTGACGCCCGGCAACGAGATTTCGCCGCGTATTTCACAGCCGCGAATGTCGACCTGCACACCCGGCCCGCTTTTCGGGCATTCGTCGAGGCGATCGACAACGCCGTCTTTATCACCGTCGAGTTCGCAGCCGTCGGTGCCGACGATAGCGCCCCGTACCGTGTAGGCACACTTGTCCTTGTCGTCGGTGACGCCATCGCCGTCACTGTCCTTGGGACAGCCCATGCCATCGACGGCTACGCCTTTCGCGGTATCCGGGCATTGGTCTGCTGAGTCCTTGACGCCGTCACCGTCTTTGTCACCGTCGATCGGGCAACCATAGGAGTCGACGAACGTGTACGCCGGTGTATTCGGGCAGCGGTCCAGGTTGTCCGCGACGCCGTCGCTGTCGGCATCAGAGAATCCGGAGCCGCTGCCGCCAAACGGGATCTGCAGGCCGAGGCTGAACAGATTGTCATTAAGGTCATCGAGCCCTGCCGAGTCGATGCGGTGGCGCCACTCGCCGCGCAGTGTAAGCGCTGACTTGAAAAGGTCCAGGTAGAAACCGGCTCCGCCCGAGTACATCGAGCCGTCGTCCGTCGCCCCGAGGTTCGGATTGACCTCGAAATAACCGGCGCCAAGATGCAGGTACGGGCTGAAACGCTCCGCTCGTCGAAAAACCCGCTGCAGATCGACACCGAGACCGAGGTGTCGCTGGTCATTGCCCGCGTTGTGGTAGGCGTACGAGGCGAGTCCCTCGATATTGAGCCAGTCATTTGCGGCATAGCCAATGCCGACCTGGCCGCCGTTAAAACCGTCGTCGACGCGTCGATCCTGATCGTCATCGACATACGTTCCCATGACCGAAAAATATAGCCGGCCAGCCTCGGCATCCGCTAACGCGTCGCCAGCAAAAAGAAATGCGACCAGGGTCGCCGCCGCAATGCCGGTCAATCTACTCATAACGCCCAACTCCAGATAGTTGGCTTGCGAGCCTCGCTGGGCAACAGGGCCCGACAGGCCCCGGCAAGCATTGAAAACAGGGCCGTCGAGGGGGTGACCGAGGTCACCGCGCCCCGACGGCGCGCTGATTCTAGCACTCGCAAGGCCGATTTGCAGAACGATTCGCCACGTTTGGTGCGCGGCTTGCCACTGTCCCTGGCACGGTGGCGGACCCGGCCCAACGCCTGTGGTGGGCGGGATTCGTGCCGCAGCCGTCGGCCGCTCAAGAGGGGTCATTGCCCGCCAACCCTGAATTTGGCGATGAGTTGAGTAATGAACAATGATATAACGGCAACCACCAACAATAAGGAGATAGTAATGAGTGTTGCAAAAACGTCCGAAATCACATCGTCGTCGTCCAAAAGCTTCGAGGAGGCGATTCGCAAGGGCATCAAGAAGATGAGCGAGACCGTCCACGGAATCGAGGGCGCCTGGGTGAAAGAGCAAAAGGTTGTCGTCAAAGACGGCGACGTGTCAGCGTACCGGGTAACGATGAAAGTCACCTTTGTCGTGAAATAGATCGCGGCACCTGTTCGCGAAGCCAATCCATAACGTCTGGAGGAGTCAGTAGAAATGCCAGGAAAATTTGAAGTTTACAAAGACAAGGGCGGTGAGTTTCGTTTTCGCCTGAAAGCGGCGAATGGCCAGAATATTCTCAGCAGTGAAGGCTATAAAACGAAAGCCAGCTGCATGAACGGTGTCGAATCGGTGAAAAAGAATTCCCAGGTTCCTGATCGTTTCGAGAAGAAGAAAACACCGAGCGGAAAATTTCGCTTCAACCTGACGTCATCGAATGGACAGACTGTCGGAACCAGTCAGAGTTATGCCTCTGACTCCGGTTGCAGCAATGGCATGAAAAGCGTTGCCGCGTGTGCACCCGGCGCCCGCACCGACGACCAGTCCTAGCGACCAACGGGCCTGGCTCTGAATTTCGCCGGCAGCGATGCGGCGAGATCGTCCGGGCCCGTTTTTTTTACCCTGCCGCGAGCCCGGCACCGCTTATTTCTCTTTGCTGCCAATTCGGCTGCCGGGGTCAACCCAATCGATCCAGGCGCGATAGCGCTACGCGCGGCTATACAAGGTGACGTGATCCGTGCCCGTTTCGGCAAGCATGTCGCCGCTGTCACACAGGTAATTGAGATGTGCGATGGCCTCGCCCGTGGCCATGATGCGGTTGCTGTCATCAATGCGTGTCTTGTACAGCGAGGGAAACAAGTCCACAACGCGCGTCGGCTCACCGCAGGTATCGAGGAGACGCGACAGGCGTTCTTCATGATCGTGCCGAAGCTGCAGAAGACGCGCATGTGCGCCCCTGAACGGCTTGCCGTGAGCGGGCAGAACCAGTACGTCTTCCGGCAGGCGCTCGCGCAATTTGGTGAGCGAGTCAAACCAGTCCTTGAGCGGGTTGGCGAGCGGCTCGGTCGGCCAGACACTGATATTCGACGAGATCGTCGGCAATAGCTGATCGCCCGCGATGAGGATGTTCAGCTCATCGTCGTAAAGGCAGGCATGTTCAGGCGAATGGCCGTTACCGACAACCACCTCCCAGCGAGACTCGCCGAAGGACAGAACGTCGTTGTCTGACATGCGCTTGTAGGCTTCGGGAAGTTCATGCACGAACTTGCCAAACAGGCCGAATCGACTCTTGTACGATTCGAGGTCCTCTGCGGAAAACCCGGCACCGGTATAGAAGCGAATGCCTTCCTCGGGCGCATCGCGGCCGGTGTCATTGATCAGGATGCGGCACAGCATGTACTCGTCGCGGGTCATCCACAGATCGACATCAAAGAGGTCCACCAGCCAGCCGGCGCACCCCACATGGTCCGGGTGCAGGTGTGTCGCAACCACGTGATTGACCGGGTCGCCGCGCATGGCCTTGGTAAACGTGTCCTGCCAGATGCCGCGGCTCTTCTTCGTATCCACGCCGGTATCGACGATGACCCAGCCGGCATGGTCCCGAAGCAGCCAAAGGTTGATGTGCGCCAGTGAAAACGGCAGCGGCATGCGCAGCCAGACGATAGCGTCGGTAACGGGCATCGTGTCGCCCTCGTGGGGCCGGTCGTCGAATTCGTAGCGGATTGCTGTCATTGCGGTATGGTCGCACGCTTGCCACCTGATTGCGCTAGGCGGTAATCTCCGTGGAGTTCAGCATCATTTGCATGCGCGTTTCGACGTCGGCTCGAACCGTCGTGATCGCGGCCTCCTTGACCGGACCGTAGCCACGAATATCGAGGTAGCGCCGGACAAGATCGATCGCCTGATCGAGATTGCCTGGCCGCACCGCCGGCAACAGCGTATCCAGCCGCTGTTCGAATTCCGAGATCAGCGCGCGCTCCATGCGCCGCTCGGCGCTCATGCCGAACAGGTCGAACGCGGTGCCGCGCACGCCGCGCAGGCGCGCAAGCAGGCGGAACAACGGCAGTATCCAGGCGCCGAACTCTTTCTTGCGGGGCCGACCGCGGGCGTCCCTGCCGGCATTCAGGATCGGCGGTGCCAGGTGGAAGCGCAGTTTGGCCCCGTCGCCAAACTCGCTGCCGGATCGAATCGAGAAAAGCGCGCTGCTGTGTGCAGCCGCGCCACTTCATACTCGTCTTTATAGCTCAGTAACCTGAAGTAGCTTAAGGCAACGGCGCGTGTCAATCCTTCGCCGCCCGACAGCCGGGATACCCCCGTGCGCGTTTTCTCGACGAGCGAACGGTAGCGTTCGGCGAGGCGCTCGCCCTGGTAGTCGACAAGGAACTCCGCGCGTCGCGCGATCATGGCGTCCAGCGTTTCCGTGACCGGGCGGTCGTCGCCAGCCAGCAGCCGCTCTACGGCGTCCGGATTGGCAGCGGCAACGCGTCCCCACGCGAAGGCGCGCTCGTTGGCTGCGACTTTGATGCCGTTGAGTTCGATCGCTCGCAGCAGCGCGCGCAGCGACACCGGCACCAGCCCCATCTGCCAGGCGCAGCCGAGCAAAAGAACGTTCGCGTAGATCGTGTCGCCCATGAGTTTGCCGGCGAGTTCGTTGGCATCGATCGTGGCGAGCTTGTCTTCGCCGACAGCGCTTGCGATTGCCTCGATGCGGTCGTCGCGGCGCAGGCTGGCATCGCGGTGACGAATGAAGTCGCCGGTCAGAATTTCCGCTGAATTCACCAGGGCGCGGGTATGGTCCCGTTGATACGTAACGGACGCTTTGGGCGAGGAGCTGACGACGAGATCGCAGCCGATCACCGCATCCGCGCGCGCCGGTTCAATGCGTACCTGGTTGATGTTCTGCGGCTCGCTGGCGATGCGCAGGTAACTCAGGACCGGGCCGAATTTCTGCGCGAAGCCCATGAAGTCGAGCTCCGAGGCGCCCTTGCCCTCCAGGTGTGCCGCCATCGTGATCAGTGCGCCGACCGTAATGACCCCGGTACCACCGACGCCGGTGACCAGCAGGTCATAGCACGCGTCAATATCGGGTATCGACGGGTCGGGCAACGCGGCGGCAGCGCCGCGAACTCCGCGTCGTAGGCTACACCACTGCTCTGGCGCGCAACGTCGCCCTCGACGGTGACGAAGCTCGGGCAAAAGCCGTTCACGCAGGAGTAGTCCTTGTTGCAGCTGTTCTGGTCGATCTGTGCGCTTGCGGCCGAACTGGTCTCTTTCGGCACGACCGACAGGCAGTTGGATTCGACCGAACAGTCGCCACAGCCCTCGCAGACGAGATCGTTGATGACGACGAACTTCGGCGGGTCCGCCAGCGTGCCGCGCTTGCGGCGGCGGCGCTTTTCGGTGGCGCAGGTCTGCTCGTAGATGAGGACCGTAACGCCCGCGATCTCGCGCAGCTCGCGCTGCACGCGCGTCCAGTGTCGCGGCGATGCTGAATGGTGGTGCCGCTCGGGCAGACCGGTCACGCCGGCTGTACTTCTGCGGCTCGTCGGAGACCAGCGACGATGCGCCTGCACGCCCTCGGCGCGCACCGTCTGCGCGATCGCACCGCGACCGTGACTCGGGCCGTCGCCACCGGCTGGCCGCCGGTCATGGCGACCGCGTCGTTGTAGAGGATCTTGTAGGTGATGTTCGCGCGGCCGCGACCGCCTGGCGGATCGCGAGGATGCCGGAGTGGTAGTAGGTGCCGTCGCCCAGGTTCTGGAAGATGTGCTTGTCGCCGTTGAACAGCGAGCGCGGCCATCCACGTGCACGCCTTCGCCGCCCATCTGGGTGAAGCCGTCGGTGTCGCGGTCCATCCAGGTCGCCATGAAATGGCAGCCGATACCGGCCAGCGCGCGCGAGCCGTCCGGCACCTTGGTCGAGGTGTTGTGCGGGCAGCCGGAGCAGAAGTAGGGCATGCGTTTCGCACCGCCAACCTCGATGCT
>CAWEDS010000012.1:0-13136 GCA_963807845.1 uncultured Gammaproteobacteria bacterium | reverse complement strand
CGGGATTTCTACGCTGATAGATAGTCCGGTGTCAGACAAAGCCCGCGATAAGCTATTCAAGGCGCAGGACAAACTGGGTGATGCTTTGGCTGAACTGGAGCAAGGCGACGTCAAGAAAGCGTTGAAAAAGATCGGTGACGCCGTCAAGGAGTTAACCAAGGCAGAGAAGGAAGGGGCTGACGTTGCCAACCTAATCGAGCAATTAGTCGAGCTGGCTCGAGCCCAGGCTCAAGCGGCAATCGATGACGCTGTTGCCGCTGGCGGTGATCCGAAAGAAGTCGACAAGGCTCTGAAAGAGTTAGGGAAAGCGCAAGACGAATTGGCGAAGGGCAAGCCGGACAAAGCGATAGATAAGTATGCCAAAGCTTGGGATCGTGCCAATAAGGCGTAGTCCTGACTTACTTGGCACAAAGATGATCAAAAAATTGGCGGCCTTCGGGTCGCCTTTTTTTGGGGCCTGAACTTCCGCGTCTGGCCGGAAGCTGCCGATCGAATTGACTTGGTTTGCTCTGTTTGAACGACCGCTCTGGGAAAAATACGACATTCGACGTTACCGCGGAAACTTTTTCCGAAATAGCTTAACGCGTCGCTTACAAATGGACGTTCGCCAGCACGCGGCTGGACACTTTACTTGCCGGCTGCTGTTGGGAGAGCGGAAATTCCCTACCTGACTTGCGCCGGTATCAACAAGCATTTCAGATGCTGGCTACTTCACCTAGCTTTTTTTTCCGAGCGCAGCACACGGCTTGTGTCGAAAACACGAGACGACGTGGTCGTTGACCATGCCCGTCGCCTGCATGTGCGCGTACATGATAGTGCTGCCGACAAACTTGAAGCCGCGCTTTTTCAGGTCTTTGCTCAGCGCGTCCGACTCAGGTGACGTTACCGGCGTGTCGCTGTCCTTGCGAATCCGGTTCTGTATGGGTTTGCCGTCGACGAAATCCCAGATGTAATCGCTAAAGCTACCGAACTCCTCCTGCACCTCGAGAAACGCCCGGGCATTGCTCACCGCCGACTCGACCTTGAGGCGATTGCGAACGACGGCTGGATCCAGGAGTATTTTTTCGACGCGACGCTTCGTAAAACGCGCAACCTTCGTGGGATCGAAGTCGGCAAACAGTTTGCGATAGCCCGCACGCTTGTTGAGGATCGTTGACCAGCTTAAACCCGCCTGCGCACCTTCCAGCAGCAGGAACTCGAACTGCGTGCGGTCGTCCCGGACGGGCACGCCCCACTCCTCGTCATGGTAGCGAATGTAGTCGACGCTCACGCCCTCTGCCCATTTGCAGCGCTTGATGACTTTGCTCACCGTATGTTCTCCTGAACCCGGGAGTACCAATCTAGCAGTCTATCTGGCAGCGGTCAGCTTGCATAAGCGGGCTACAATGCACAAAAAAGGCCCGCGCTTGCGCGCGGGCCTCGTGCACAACGTGACTGCTGGTCTCGCAGTGCGCCTCAGACAGAACCTCGCCGCAGGACGCCTTTCGCCGCAGGAACCTTCGCCTTCTTTCTCGCCGCAGGAACCTTCGCCATCTTTCTCACCGCAGGAGCCTTCGCCATCTTTCTCGCCGCAGGCACCCTCGCCATCTTTCTCGCCGCAGGAGCCTTCACCGTCTTTCTCGCCGCAGGAACCTTCGCCTTCTTTCTCGCCACATGAGCCTTCGCCACAGGAGCCTTCACCGGCGCCCAGCATGTAACCGGCACTCAGCGTAGTCATGGAAAACGGATTCTCGAGCGTGTCCGCATTCACGGCCCCGCTAAGTGCGAACGTCCCCGCCAATGCAGCCCCGACAGCCAGTGCAACTGGCCTAACAATCTTCTTTTCTGACATTTTTAACTCTCCTACCAGGAATTTTGCCCAAGACCGGGCCTTCGTTTCTCGATGGGCGGCGTATCAGGTACTCCACGTCACCGAGTTCAAAACACGTTTCTCGACGCGCTCGAGATCTTCTTCCCGAGCGCCGATAATCGCAATGCTACCGTTACCAACCGGCAAAATGACACCGTGAACGTTGTCGCCATCGAGCGGCAACGACTCCGCCACCGTCTCTTCCGGCATCAGCAGCAAGGTAATCGGACCGTGCTCGCCCTGCATAACCAGGTGCGGCACTGTATGACCATTGATCTTGCAGCTGCGTGCATAAGTAATCAGTCCTGCGTCATGGCTCACGGTCGCGACACTACTGGGCACGACGCTTGCGAGACGCCCGTCGGACACCGCAACGTCAGTCACGGTCAGTGCCGCGGGTTCATGATCGAGGTGCGCCAGCACTTCTTCGGCAAGTGAACCGTAACTTTCACCGACGCCGAAAAGCCGAACCCCGATAAGCACCGCGAGCATCACGCTGGCCGCCAATGCGAACCAGGCCGTCCTCGGCACTGACTTGCCCGGCGTCATGGCCACGATATTGTCATGCTCGATGACAGGCAGTTCCGGAACGTTCGGCGCGGGCGCGTTGATCGTAAGCGCCCTGGCAATTTTCGAATTCAGGACTGCATCTCGACGCGAAAGGCCTGGCATTCAGCGCAGCCGGACAGGTGGCCGGCGCCGCCGTCGAACGCCGGGTCCGCCGCAATCATCTGCCTGTATTCTTCGCAAGTCGTCATTTCGTTACCGTTACTCTTTTTCACTTATCAACAGCCAGGCTGTCTTTCAGTTTCAGTCGCGCCCGGTGCAGGCGGGTCAGTACCGCGCCCTGCTTCAGGCCCATCATTTCCGCGATCTCGCTGGTGCTGTAGCCCATGAGGACCTGCAGGACCAGCGGTTCGCGATAGTCGTCTTCCAGCTCGAAGATCGATTCGCGAAGATCGTCAAGTTCGTCGTCGGGCGCCTCAGCCAGTAATGCGGCCTGCGATGCCGTCAGGTTGTCAATATCGACCGTCTCCAGTCGGCGCCGCTCAAAGTAGCGGGCGTTTTCCCGTCGTACGATCGTCAGTAGCCAGTGTTTCGATGAAGTCTCATCGCGCAGCGCGTCAAGCGACTTCCATGCCCTCAGCAAAGCCTCCTGAACGACATCCTCGGCGATGGCCTTGTCTCGACAAAGCCAGGCCGCGTAGCGGTACAGGTCGTCGTGATAGACGGCCACCAGTCTGTCGAATTTTGCCCGTCGCTCCGCTTCAGTGCGGCTACTGTTCATACAAGAGGACCCACCTGTTCCAAAATTTATTACCGTATTTGCCCATTACGGCCATTAAGACATGGAAAACATCCCTAAATACATGGAAAATAAGAACTTCTGCAATCAGGCAATTACGCCACTACGTCTATGAGTGCACCCTCGAACGGTCAGTTCCCCACTACCCGCTTAAGGCGCAGTCGCCGCACGCCGGCGCTGCGACGTCCCTTGTGGCGGAGACCAGCCTGTCGAGCGCCGATTTTATCTACCCGGTATTTGTTCTCGACGGGGCGGGACAAAGCGAGGCCGTCCCTTCCATGCCCGGCGTCGAGCGCAAAAGCATTGATCGATTGTTGCCCGAGCTTACCGAAGCCTGCGCCCTCGGCATACCCGCGGTCGCGCTTTTCCCGGTCATCGCTGCCGAAAAGAAAACCCTCGACGGCAGCGAGTGCGCCAATCCCGAGGGCCTCGTGCAGCGCACTGTGCGGGCTATCAAGCACGAACTGCCGGAGCTCGCGGTCATGACCGACGTCGCGCTCGACCCGTATACGACCCACGGGCAGGACGGTATCATCGATGATCAGGGCTATGTATTGAACGACGTGACCGTTTCCATGCTTGTGCGGCAAACACTTTCCCATGCCGAGGCCGGCGCCGACATCGTGGCGCCCTCCGACATGATGGACGGCCGGGTCGGCGCCATGCGCAAGGCCCTCGAGGAAGGTGACTTCGTCAACACCGTCATTCTCGCTTATGCCGCCAAGTTTGCTTCGGCTTTTTACGGTCCGTTCCGCGATGCGGTGGGGTCCGCGGGAAATCTCGGCGGCGGCGACAAGTCCACCTACCAGGTCGCGTCATCCAACAGTGACGAAGCGCTGCGCGAAGTGGCGCTCGATATCGACGAAGGTGCCGATTTCGTAATGGTCAAACCGGCCATGCCGTACCTCGACATCATCCGTCGCGTCAGAGAAACGTATGGCGTGCCGACCTTTGCCTACCAGGTCAGCGGTGAGTACGCGATGCTCAAGGCGGCGGCGGCAAATGGCTGGCTCGACGAGCGCGCGACGGTGCTTGAGTCGTTACTCGGTATAAAACGTGCCGGTGCCAGCGCCATTCTCAGCTACTTCGCGTTAGATGCAGCCCGTTGGCTCCAGGAGAATAACTAGTGTCCGTTGATCGCTATGGCGTAATGGGTTATCCGGTTTCGCAAAGCCGCTCGCCGATGATCCACCGCCTGTTTGCCGAGCAAACCGGCCAGGAGCTGCAGTACGAGCTGTTACAGGTGTCACCGGAAAAACTGGAGCAGGCTATTCGCCAGTTCGAACGCACCGGTGGCAAGGGCCTGAACGTCACGGTTCCCCACAAGACCGAAGCGACGCGCCTGGTTGACCACCTCAGCGAACGCGCCAGTACCGCCGGCGCGGTCAACACGCTGACCTTCAAGGACGGCGAAATCCTGGGCGACAACACCGATGGTTTCGGGCTGGTTCGCGACCTGGTGCACAACCTGGAGCTGACCCTTGAAAGCACCAAAGTCCTGATACTCGGCGCGGGCGGCGCCACCCGCGGCATCATGGGGCCGCTCCTGGAAATGCAGCCGGCTCTCGTGCGCATCGCCAATCGTTCGGTCGGCAAGGCAGAGGCGCTCGCGGAGCACTTCTCGCGCAGTGGGCCGGTCACCGCCTGCAGCTTCTCGTCCATACCGATCAAGGACGACTACGACCTCGTCATCAATGCGACGTCTGCCGGCCTGCACGGCAAGACACCACCGTATCCTACCGCCGCCGTGTCAGAATCGACCGTGTGTTACGACCTGTCTTACGGCTTGAAGCCCACGCCGTTCAGTGTCTGGGCGCGCAGTCGTCACGCGGCACTGTCGGTCATGGGCTGGGGTATGCTGGTCGAACAGGCCGCGGAGTCGTTTCGGCTGTGGCGCGGCGTACGGCCCGAGACGGCCGAAATCCTCGAGCACATGACCATCACCGCATAGTCACGAACTCTTCCGCACTGGTTGGATGTATCGCGACGGTGTCGTCAAAATCCGCCTTGGTTGCGCCCATACGAATCGCTACTGCAAAGCCCTGCAGCATCTCGTCCGCGCCTTCGCCGATAACGTGACAGCCGACGACGCGCTCCTCCGCGCCCGTGGTAATGAGCTTCATCACTGAGCGCCCTTTGTCCTCACCCAACGCGTAGTACATCGGCGTGAACGCAGAGGTATAGATCTTGACGTCGTCGCCGAACTCGGCGCGCGCTTCGTCCTCGGTCAGGCCAACAGTGCCTATCGTCGGATGGCTGAAAACCACCGTCGGAATCAATCGATACTCGAGATGCCGATCGTCCATCCCGCCGTAGAGACGGTCAGCAAGCCGGCGTCCTGCGGCTATTGCCACCGGCGTCAGCGCCTCGCGCCCGGTCACGTCCCCTAGTGCTAAAATGTTGTCAACGTTGGTTCGCTGATACTCGTCCGTGGGGATGAATCCGACGGCATCCATTTGCACGCCAGCGCGCTTAAGGTCGAGGTTTTCCGTGTTTGGCGACCGACCGACCGCCCACAGCAGTGTGTCCACCGGCCCGAACAAACGACCGTCGGCGGCGGTCAGGACGATACCGTCGCTGTCGCGCTGCACCGCTACGGGAAAAACGCCCGTATCGAGCGTTATGCCTGATTTGCGCATGGCGTCCATCAGTTCCGTGCTCAGCATTTTGTCAAAACTGCGCAAGACCCCTTCTTTTCGTACGATGACCTGGGTCTCGCTTCCGAGGCCTGAAAATATACCCGCCAGTTCCACCGCGATGTAGCCGCTGCCGGCAACCAGGACACGGCGCGGCTGTTCTTCGAGGTCAAAAAAGTCGTCAGACGTAATACCGATATCGGCGCCAGGAATGTTCGGCACGATGGGTTTGCCACCGGTGGCGATCACGATACGCTTCGCGCTGTAATGACGCTCACCGACCAGAACGGTATTGGCATCGACAAATCGCGCGCTGCCCTCGATGTGCGTCACGTTGCGCTTGTCGAGATTATTGCCGTAGATGGTGTTCAGGCGTTTGATGTAGGCATCGCGGCGTGCTTTCAGTGCGGCCCAGTCGTGGCCGTGCACCGCAACGTCGAAACCGTAATCGGGCATGTGGTGCAGCTGGTGGGCATGGTGAGCCGCATACCACATGACCTTTTTCGGTACGCAGCCAACATTGACGCAGGTACCGCCCAGCGGCCCGTACTCCGCGACGGCGACGCTCGCGCCATAGTCGGCAGCCCGCTGTGCATGTGCCAGGCCGCCACTGCCGCCACCGATGACCAACAGGTCAAATTCCTTCACCACATCCTTATCCTTTTTTTTCCGTCAATTTGCACTGCTGGTGCCCGAATCGACCCATGCTAATATTGCGGCCACCCTCTTTTAAACCCAAGCCATCGTATGAATAACCCGCTGCTCGACACCTCGTCACTGCCCCGCTTTGGCGACATTACGCCGGAGCACGTCATGCCGGCGATCAAGAAAGTCATTGCCGAGCACCGGGCGGTGCTCAACGAGCTGCTCGATGCGCACGATCAACCCGACCTGGAGTCACTCCTTGCTCCGGTCGAGCAGATGGAACACACGCTGGGACGTATCTGGTCACCCGTCCGGCACCTGCAGGCCGTACTCGGCTCTCCGGACTGGCGTGAAGCCTACAACCAGGCCTTACCGCTACTGACCGAGCATGGTACCGAAATATCACAGAATGAACGACTGCAGCGTGCGTATGCTCATGTCGGGCGAACCCTGCCGGAAGAGGCGGGCGAGGCCAGCCGCAGCGCCATCGATCATGCCTTGCGGGACTTTCACCTGGCGGGAGTCGACCTGGAAGCGGCCGCCAAGGACCGGTTCAAGGCGATCATGCAGGAACTCGCCGCCACCCAGGCAAGCTTCGAGCACAACGTGCAGGACGCCTCGGACGCCTGGTCCCTGCACATCAGCGACGCGAGTGAGTATCGAGGGCCTGCCGCAACAGGCGACTGGCACGGGCGGCCGAGGTCGCCGCGGCGAAGGACCTCGACGGCTGGGTGCTGTCACTGGACTACCCGACCTATGACGCGGTGATGACGCATGCCGTCGATCGCGGCTTGCGCGAAACGCATCTACCGTGCCTGGGTCACCCGCGGTTCCGACCAGGGTGAGAGCGATCAGTGGGACAACAGCGAGAATATTGAAAGAATCCTGGCGCTGCGCCATGAGGCCGCCAACCTTGTCGGCTTTGACACCTACGCCGACTACTCGCTGGCCACCAAGATGGCCGACTCCGCGGAACACGTTATCGACTTCCTTCGCGAACTGGCGGCACACTCTCAGCGCACAGCCGAAAAGGAATACGCAGAGCTATCGGCGTTTGCGGGCCTCGACATTGAACCCTGGGACATCACCTTCTGGCTGGAAAAATACAAGCAGGCAAAATTTTCCGTTTCTAACGAAGAGTTGCGACAGTATTTTCCCGCTAACGTTGTGGTAAATGGCCTGTTTGCGCTGGCCGGTAAGCTATACGGCATTGAGTTCGATCGCCTGGATACTGTCCACGCCTGGCACGAGGACGTGCGCTATTTCAACCTGCGCGAACGCGATGGCGCGTTGCTCGGCGGTTTTTACACAGATCTCTTTGCCCGTTCGGGGAAGCGCACCGGCGCGTGGATCGACGAATGCATTGGCCGCAAGCAACTCAACGGCCAGCTCGACCTGCCCGTCGGCTACCTGGTCTGCAATTTTCCGCCACCCGACGAAAACGGCGTCTCGCTGCTAACGCACGACGATGTTGTCACGCTGTTCCACGAGTTTGGACATATGCTGCATCACCTGCTGACACGCATCGGCATTCCGAGCGTCTCGGGTATTAACGGCGTGCCGTGGGACGCCGTTGAACTGCCGAGCCAGTTCATGGAGAACTTTGCGTGGAGCTACGAGGTGCTGGCGCACTGTTCGAAACATCCGGAAACCGGCGAGCCGCTGCCCCGCGCGCTGTTCGACAAGCTGGATCAAAGCCGCCATGCCGGCGCAGCACTTGCAATGATGCGGCAGATCGAGCTTGGGCTGTACGATTTTCGACTGCACGCAGAGTACGACCCGATCGGCGTCACCGCGCGTTCTTGAGACGCTGGCCGAAGTTCGGGACGAGGTGTCTTTGCTCAGGCACCCGGATTACAACCGCCTGCCGCATGCGTTCTCGCACATCTTCGGCGGTGGCTATGCGGCCGGCTACTACAGCTACAAGTGGGCCGAAGTGCTGGCGGCCGATGCGTTCGCCGCGTTCGAGGAGGCCGGCATATTCGACCCGGCGACCGCACGGCGTTTTCGTAAGCGAGATTCTGGAGGTTGGCGGCAGCCGCGACATCATGCAAGCCTACGTCGCGTTTCGCGGCCGGGAGCCGACGATCGACGCGCTGCTGCGGCAAAACGGCATCGAGCCTTGATGAAGATCGCTACCTGGAACGTCAACTCGATGAACGTCAGGCAGGCTCACGTTCTGGAGTGGCTGGAGGCGCACGATCCCGACGTACTGGTGCTGCAGGAGATAAAGCAGCTGACGGAGAAGTTTCCGGCCGACGCGCTGCGGCGACTTGGCTATCGACTCCATCGCGAGCGGCCAAAAGACCTACAACGGCGTCGCCGTGATCAGCAAGACACCCGCAACGGACCCCGTCACGGACTTGCCCGACTTCGACGATCCGCAGCGACGCATTCTCGCCAGCACCGATCGATGCGGGTGTGCGCATCATCGATCTCTATGTGCCGAATGGCTCCGAGGTCGGTTCCGACAAGTACGAGTACAAGCTGCGCTGGCTCGCGTCGCTCAAACGTTTCCTGCAGTCGGAGCTCGAGCGCAACGACAACGTCGTCGTGCTTGGCGATTTCAATATTGCGCCGGCCGACGAGGATGTCTACGACCCGGAGAAATGGGGCGATGCCATTCTTTGCAGTCCGCTTGAACGCAAGGCGCTGACGGCGCTTCTGGATCTCGGCCTGACCGATGTTTTTCGCAAGTTTCGAACAGCCGGAGAAAACCTTTAGCTGGTGGGATTATCGGGCCGCCGGTTTTCGTCGCAATGCCGGGCTGCGTATCGACCTGATTCTGGCCAGCGAGGCCATGGCGAAACGCTGCACCGCATGTTATGTCGACAAGGAGCCACGCGCCTGGGAACGGCCGTCGGATCACGCGCCGGTTGTAGCGGAGTTTGGGCCTTGAGATGCACAGAATACTGATCTGTCATTACATATTCCTGATTTTTGAACTGTGCGGCAGGAGCGTCCGTGTATCATGATCGAAAAGAACAAGGCGAGGACAGGATGTCTCAGGATCGCCGTAACGATTACGACGTCACCAACACTGTGCAGGTCAGCAACCCCGCCGCTGTACGGGATGCCGTGCAGGAGCTGTTTGCCCGACTTTTCCCGGCTCGTCTTTCGACAAGCTGTGGCTGGCGTTCTACGATTTCGAGCGTCTTTTCACGGGCCGCTATCCCGGGCTACATGGGTTGCGACACGACCTACCACGACGTGCAACACACGCTCGATATGACGCTGGCACTCGCGCGACTGGTCGCGGGCTACGAGAAGAGCGTCGAGCCGCCGGACAGGCTGGGCGCGGCGCGTGCGCAAATGGCCATCGTCACGTCCCTGTTTCATGACGCCGGCTACATTCGCCACAAGGAGCGCGACAAGGACTTTTCGAACGGCGCCGAATTCACGCTCTACCACGTATCGCGCAGTGCGGATTTCCTGCGTCGCTACCTGCCGGAACTCGGTCTCGCCAGCGACGTTGGCGTCAGCAGCATGATCGTGCACTTCACCGGTTATGAGCTGGACCTCGACGACATCGAGCTGGACGATCCGCGCGACATTATCTGCGGCCACCTGATCGGCACGGCCGACCTGATTGCGCAGATGGCGGATCGCTGCTACCTGGAAAAATGTCGCGACCGCCTGTACCAGGAGTTTGTCGTTGGCGGCGTTGCCGTCGAGAATTCGGCGCCCGGGGAATACATGGTGCGTTACAAGTCCGGAAAGGACCTGCTGAGCAAGACGCCGGCGTTCTATCAACAGGTAATGCGTGAACGCCTGAACTCGAAATTCACTCGTGCCTACCGCTATATCGAAGTGCTTGTATGGCGGCCAGAATCCGTATATCGAAGCGATCCGCGTCAACATGGCGCACCTCGTGCGCATTCTCGAAACCGGCGACTGGTCGCTCCTGCGCAGGAAGCCGTCGTTTTTCCTCGGCATCACTAACGCGGTGCATGACATAGAGCGACTCGTCGCAAGGCAGATCTGCATCGCTGAAAGGCTCGAGGGCCGCCAGCGACGATCCACCGCTAGTGATGCCCGTCTGATTCGGCGCGCCACAAGCGCAACGCATAATACTCTGAACGGCTGAGCGGCCGGTTCGCCAGAAACGCCGCGAGTGCTGCAGCGAGCACCGCGTAAAAACCGTCCGCTGCGGTCAGCACCTCGTCGAAAAACACCGGCCACGTCATGCTCGTGACGGCTCGCAGTATCTGCAACGTTCCCGTGTCAAACGTTTCGGCGGTGTACGACGCCGCGATAACGATATTGCCGATCAGCGCGCCCGGCAAGCGTCAGCACGGCCGCCGAGTACCGGGAATCGCCAGTCGACGCCGCGGCCTGCGCGCCGTACCGCCAACCCCAGCATCGCGCCGAGCAACACCGTCATCCAGGGAAAGACCCTGTTGACCAGCGACGACAGAGCCGCCCACAGGCCACAAAAAACGATGATCGCTATCAGCCCCGCGACGATGGCGTTGCGGAGCGACTGCGCAGCAACCAGGCGTTCGCCGTCGGCAACGCTGACGTTGCGTCGCGTGCCCGGGCCATGCTTCTTGCGGCAGTCTCAGCGGCAGTTTGGGCGGAGTGTCTGTCATGATCTGAAAGCCTGTTGGGGGCGTGGCCTGCAATGCTAGACTGCCTGCCAATGAAAAAGCCCGCAAATAACAAGAATATCGTACTCATATCAGGTGCGGCATCCGGCATCGGCCGCACGATCGCCGAACGATTCCTGGCAAAGAGGGTGACGCCGTACATATCTGCGACTCGTCGGCGGAGATGATCGACGACTTCCTCGCCGCCAACCCGCGCGCAACGGCGACGCTTGCGGATATCGGCTCCCGCGAGGATGTCCAGAGGTCTTCGCGGACCTGGCCAGGCGGCATGGCGGGCTGAATATCCTGGTCAACAACGCCGGCGTTGCCGGCCCGTCAGCGCCGGTTGAAGAAACCGACGAAGACGGCTGGGATCGCTGCATCCGCATCAACCTCTCCGGTACTTTTTATATGACCCGCCGCGCTGTCCCGCTGCTGAAACTTGAAAGGAACGCGTCAATCATCAATATCGCGTCGACCGCAGCCCTGTTCGGCTACCCGCTGCGCTCGGCCTATGCCGCCAGCAAGTGGGCGCAGATCGGGCTGACCAAAACCTGGGCCATGGAGCTCGGGCCCCTGGGTATTCGCGTGAACGCCGTCTGCCCGACCAGCGTTAGCGGGCCGCGAATCGAGGCGGTCATTCGACGCGATGCCGAGCAACGCGGCCTAACGGCCGAGGAGGTTCGACAGGTTTACCTCCGCCATACCTCGATGCGCACCTTCGTTACGGCCGACGAGGTGGCCGACACGGTCCTGTTCCTGTCATCGGCCGGTGCCGCGAAAATTTCCGGCCAGTCCATTTCGGTCGATGGCCATACGGAAGGCCTGTCAAACTGGCTTGATTAGGCAAAGTGTCACTGGGAGAAAGCAAGCATGCGCGCTGCGTACTTTGAAGAATTTGGTGCGGCGAAAGACGTACTGAAGGTCGGCGAGCGCGATACACCCGCGCCCGCAGCGGGCGAGGTTCTCGTCAGGATGATGACCAGCGCGGTCAACCCCTCGGACGTCAAGAAGCGCGCGGGCTCTTTCCCGAACCTGCTGGACGACGGCTTTGTCATTCCCAACAGCGATGGCGCCGGCATTATCGAGGCGGTCGGCGACGGCGTCGATGCGCAGCGCATCGGTGAACGCGTCTGGATATACCAGGCGCAGTTTGCGCGTCGATTCGGCACCGCCGCCGAATACCTCGCGATCGACGCAAGCCGGGCGCCCCGGTTGGCGGACGACACCGGTTTCGAGGTCGGCGCGTGCCTCGGCATCCCCGTCATGACGGCGCACCGTTGTGTATTCGCCGACGGCGACGTCGCCGACCAGGCCGTGCTGGTTACCGGCGGCGCGGGGCGCGTCGGATTTTATGCCATACAGTGGGCAGCGCAGGCGGGCGCCATGGTTATCGCGACCGCGAGTAATGACGCGGACAAGGCGGCCTGCATGGCGGCTGGCGCGCAGCACGTCGTCAACCATCGCGACGACGATATTGCCGCAGCCATCATGGCGGCGACCGGCGGCCGGCCTGTCGACCGTATAGTTGACGTCGAGTTTGGCGCCAACTTGAGGTTTTCAGTCGAGGTGCTGCGAGTCGGCGGCACGATCGCGACCTACTCATCAACACAGGTTAGCGAACCCAGGCTGCCGTTCTTCCAGATGATGTACAAGGATATTACATTGCGTATGGTCATCGTCTACGCGATGCCCGAGAGCGGCGAAACAACAGGCGATTACACGACATCCACAAAGCGCTCACCGCGAACACGCTCGTTCACCGGGTCGCCCATTCGATGCCGCTGGCCGACATAGCCCGGGCGAATGAAATTATCGAACAGGGCAGCATTCGCGGCGCCGTTATCCTGACGCTGGACTAGCCGGCTGCTGCGCGCGGGCACGGGGGAGAACATGGAGCAAAGCCGAGTTGACTGGCCCAGTTTCGGGTTGTCCGCGTTGATACTGGTTGCCACCAGCATCCCGTTGTTCGCATTTCCCGAAGCCTCCGGCGCGGCGCTCGAATCCCTGTACGAGTTTATCGCCGCAAACTTCGGCGTTCTGTATTTGCTCGCGAGCGTCGCAGTCATCGGCTTCCTGGCGTGGCTTGCTATCGGTCGCTACGGCACGGT
>CAWEDS010000011.1:0-42853 GCA_963807845.1 uncultured Gammaproteobacteria bacterium | reverse complement strand
ACCGCATGCAGGAAATCGCAGCGGCCATCCAGGAAGGCGCGAGCGCGTACATGAATCGTCAGTATTTGACGATTAGCGGGGTCGGTGTCGTGCTCTTTATCGTGCTCGCCTTCGCCCTCGACTGGTCGGTCGCAATTGGTTTTGCGATCGGCGCGCTGTTCTCCGGGCTCGCCGGCTACATCGGCATGTACGTGTCGGTACGCGCCAATGTGCGCACGGCCGAAGCTGCCAAGCACGGCGTAAACCCGGCTCTGAATATCGCGTTTCGGGGCGGCGCAATTACCGGCATGCTCGTCGTCGGCCTGGGACTGCTGGGTGTCGCGGGTTACTTCCTGATCCTGACGAAAATGGGCGCCAGCACGGATGAGGCCGTGCACGCGCTTGTCGGGCTCGCGTTCGGCGGCTCGCTGATCTCGATTTTCGCCCGACTTGGCGGCGGCATCTTTACGAAAGGCGCGGACGTTGGCGCCGACCTCGTGGGCAAGGTCGAAGCCGGCATTCCCGAAGACGATCCGCGTAACCCGGGCGTCATTGCCGACAACGTCGGCGACAATGTGGGCGACTGCGCCGGCATGGCTGCCGATCTTTTCGAAACCTACGCGGTCACGATTATCGCAACAATGCTGCTTGGCGGGCTGATCGCCGCAATATGGCACCCAAGCTATCGTTTACCCGCTTGTCCTCGGCGCTGTGTCTATCGTTGCCTCGATCGTCGGCACGTTTTTCGTCAACACGTCCGAGGGTGGCAAGATCATGGGCGCCCTTTACAAGGGCATGATCGTTGCCGGCGTGCTCGCGGCAATTGCGTTCTACCCGATCACCAACATGATGCTGGGCGACAGCGGCAACGCGATGGGTATTTACTTCTCGGCATTGATTGGCCTCGCACTGACGGCGGCCATGGTTGTCATTACCGAGTACTACACGGGCACCGATTTCAAGCCGGTCAGGACGATCGCTGAGGCATCGCTCACCGGTGACGCGACCAACATCATCGCAGGACTGGGCGTTTCGATGAAAGCGACGGCGCTGCCGGTACTTGCGGTTTGCCTGAGCATCTGGGGCGCGTTCGAACTGGCGCCGGCCGGCGATCAGCTCGCCGGGCTTTACAACATCGCGATTGCGGCCACGACAATGCTGTCGATGACCGGCGTCGTCGTTGCGCTCGATGCGTTCGGGCCGATTACCGATAACGCCGGTGGTATTGCCGAAATGGCCGAACTGCCGCCCGAAGTTCGCAAGATCACCGACCAGCTCGACGCCGTCGGCAACACGACCAAGGCCGTCACCAAGGGCTATGCCATCGGCTCGGCCGGACTCGCGGCGCTGGTACTGTTTGCCGATTACACGCAATGCGCTGGCCAAGGACGGCATCGATGCCGTCTTCCTGCTCACCGATCACCTCGTCATCATCGGCCTGTTTATCGGCGGCCTGGTGCCGTTCCTGTTCGGCGCCATGGCGATGGAAGCCGTTGGCCGCGCGGCCGGTGCCGGTCGTCAAGAAGTGCGCCGCCAGTTCCGGGAGATCGAGGGCATCATGGAAGGCACCGGCAAGCCCGACTACAGCCGCGCGGTCGACCTGCTGACGAAGGCGGCCATCAAGGAAATGATCATTCCGACCTGCTGCCGATCCGTGTGCCGCTCGTTGTTGGCCTGTTGCTCGGCCCGAAAGCGCTGGGCGGCCTGCTGCTCGGCACGATCGTTACCGGCCTGTTCGTCGCGATTTCGATGACCGCCGGCGGCGGCGCCTGGGACAATGCCAAGAAGTACATCGAAGACGGCAATTTCGGCGGCAAGGGATCGGATGCTCACAAAGCGGCGGTCACGGCGATACCGTTGGCGATCCGTACAAGGATACGGCTGGCCCGGCGATCAACCCGCTGATCAAGATCATCAACATCGTCGCGCTGCTGATGGTGCCGCTGCTGTAGGCACGGCCTGCAGCAGCGTGACTACAAAACCGCCGGAGTTCGTCCGGCGGTTTTTTTCCGCCGCGCCCGCTCTTCATGATGAGCTTGCGCGAGAGGAGCCTGCGACCAGGGCCGCTGCAGGTTTTTCGGGGCGCTCAGCTGGAAGCGTTCTGTAAGTGCCCGACGTGGCCGTGCCCAGTATCGACGGCGCCTCGATAAAATGCCCCTGCACGAAGTCGACGCCGATATCGCGCAGCCAGTCGAAGTCTTCCTGGTGTTCGACCTGCTCGGCCACGACGCGAAACTGCATCGTGCGCGCCAGCTTGATCATTGCCGCGACCATTTCCTGGTTGACCAGATCGGAACGCAGGTTGCGCGTGTAGGTGCCGTCGATCTTCAGGTAGTCGATCGGCAGGTGCTTGAGGCTCGAGAACGAACCCAGCCCGCTGCCAAAATCGTCGAGCGAAAACTCGCAGCCGATGCCGTGCAGCACCTCGATGAAGCGTTGCGCATGCTGGACGTTGGACAGTATCGCCGTTTCGGTCACCTCGAAACAAATCGACGACGGCGATACGCCGGAGCGGTCGAGCGCATCGACCACGAAGCCGAGGAACGCTTCGTCACCGAGCGTCTGGCTCGACAGGTTGATCGCACAGCTGCGTGCGCCGGCAGCTTGATCTCGCCGCTGGAAATCGCGGCCAGTGCCGCGTTGATCACCCAGCGGTCGATCTGCGGCATCATCTGGTAACGCTCGGCCGGACCGCAGGAACTCGGCCGAGTCGGTCGTCCGGCCGTGGCCGTCGTGCAGTCGAATCAGCACCTCGACCGATGGCCCGGAATCCGCCTTGCCGCTCATGGCGATGATCGGCTGCACCGCCAGCTCGAAGCGGTCCTCGTGCAGCGCGCGTCTGCAGCTGTCGCAGCCACTGGATGTCGCCGCGCTCCCGTGCGATTGCCTCATCGCGTGCCGAGTAGACATGCACCTGTCCGCGGCCCTGCTGCTTGGCCACGTAACAGGCCGAATCCGCCGCGCTCATGACGTCCTGCAGCGTACCGCTGGCGTGGCTGATCTCGACCAGGCCGATCGAAATACCGATGTTGAATATCTTGTCCTTCCAGACAAAGCGATAGTCGGCAATCGCGTTGCAGATATCGGTCGCAATCTGGCGCGCCTTGTCGATCGGGCAGCCGATCAGCAGCGCACCGAACTCGTCGCCGCCGAGACGGCCGACGAAATCCGAGTCGCGCACCTGCGTCTTTGATCAGTGCCGGCGACCTCGCGCAGCATGTTGTCGCCGGCGAGATGCCCGCAGCTGTCGTTGACCGCCTTGAAGCGATCGAGGTCCATGTAGAACAACATGTGCACGGCTTCTTCCGCATGCGCCGAGTCCATCGCCTCATCGAGGCGTCGCTCGAACTCGCGCCGGTTGATCAGGCCCGTCAGCGCATCGTGTGTCGCCTGGTAGCTACATCTTGCGCGTCAGTCCGCGCATCTCGCCGACATCATGGAACACGACGACGGTGCCCGAAATGCTGTTGCCCGGCCCGCGAATCGGTGACGCCGTAATCTCCACCGAATGTTCCTGCTCGCCATCGCTGCTGATCATGCACGGCACGGCGGCCCATATTGACGCGGCGTCGCATCGCCAGACAGCGCTCGACCGGGTCGCCCAGCGGCCGGCGATCGGCATCGTCGACCAGCGTGAACAGCTCGCCGACGCGGTGGCCGGCCGCATCATCCCGATTGGTACCGATCAGCGCTTCGGCCGCAAGGTTCATGTAGTCGATGCGACCATCGTTGTCGGTCGTGATCACGCCTTCGGCAATCGATTCGAGCGTGTACTGCGCCTGCCGCTTGCTGCGCGACAGCGACACCTCGAGGCTCTTGCGATGGCTGACGTCGCGCGCGACCGTCAGGATCGCCGGGTTGCCGTGGAACTCGATATTCGAGCTCTGCGCCTCGACCCACAGTCCCGGCTCGATTGCCGTTGATCAGCTGGATTTCGATGCGCCGCGGCACGTTTTCGCCGGCCAGTCGTTTGGCCATCGTCTTGCGAAACAGCGCGCGGTAAGCCGGCTTGACGAGATCCGCGATCTCGCGCCCGACCAGCTGCTCGGGTTCGAGGCCGACCAGGCTCGCGGCGGACTCGTTCGCCAGCAGGATCTTTTCGTCGTGAATGATGACGATTTCGGGCAGCGTGCGCGCGAAATCCGTGAACAGTCGGTCGCGGCCCTGGATCTTCTCGTCGCGCTCGCCGAGCGCGTCGAACAGCCGATTGACCGTCTGCGCGAGCTGCCCGGTATCCGTGATCGTTCGGCACCGTCAGCCGGCGGCCGACCGACGCATCGCGCGACGCTTCCAGCATCTCGTCGTTGAGTCGCGTTACGCGTCGCATCAGTTGGCGCCGTGACAACCACAGCAGCACCGCGGCCGCGGCGATCGCCAGCGAGGCCAGTGCAATACGCGATAGCGATGAAGGTAGGTGACATTCTGAGCCCGGGTTCCGATACAGCTAAGTTAGTCTGGACCATTTGTTGTTATTATCAGGGCTCGACGAGTATCTTCGCAGTCGAAGACTTGGACCCATAAAAAGCTTCACTAAAACAAGCCTCTGTAAGCATATCCCAGCCGCATAGCCGCACCGTCGCGATTCACCATAATTCAGGATGCACTGCAACATCGAATGCAAAGCTGGCAGCAGGCCTCACGGTCACAGAACTTTTTTCTTATGTAAATTCATTACGTTACGAGAATACTGATAATGAACATCGATTTCGCGCGACGACAGATGGTCAACCAGCAGGTACGAGGCTGGAACGTTTACGACGAACACGTGCTGGCCACGCTGGCGACAGTTCCGCGTGAACAGTTCGTTCCGGCCGCGTATGCGACGCTCGCATTTGCCGATACCGAGATCGCCATCGGGCACGGGCAACACATGATGACTCCCACCGTTGAGGGTCGCGTTTTGCAGGCACTCGGTCTCAACGGCAGCGAGCGCGTGCTCGAAGTCGGCACAGGCAGTGGTTTCCTGACGGCCTGCCTTGCGCGGCTCGCCGCCAGCGTTACCACTATCGACATCTACGATGACTTTCTCGAATCGGCCGCCAACAAGCTCGGCGATTTTGGCGTCGACAACGTGGAGTTGCTGCAGATGGACGCCATGCAGGCATTGCCCGAGGGCAGTTTCGATGCCATTGCTGTCACCGGGTCCCTGCAATCGTTTGACCCGCGCTTTGTCAACGCGCTCAACCAGGAAGGCCGGTTGTTCGTAGTGGTCGGCGACACGGCGGCGATGCAGGCCAAGCTGGTGGAGCGCACGGCAGACAACGACTGGAACACCGTGTCGCTGTTCGAAACGTCACTTGTGCCGCTCGTCAACGCGGCATTACCACCGCAATTCACGTTCTAATAGAATGCGATGCGCGGCAAGAAATGAAACCAGTCCGTTGTTTGTTGCATCTAAGGTCATAGACGGGGCATTCCAACTGATTTAGTGATGTAGTAGACTATAACACTTAATGCGCGACATCCGCCCATTGCCTGGAACGGGGAAAGATGAAAAAAGCTAACAATATCAAATTCTTATATTTCTTTATCTGTGCATTCGCTGTGCCGGGCCCAGCGCAGGCGGCCTCGCTGCTCGAGATTTATCAACAAGCGCTGCAGAGTGATCCGCAGATCCATGAGGCCGAGGCGCGGCGGCTGGCGGCGCTCGAAGCGCGTCCACAGGCGCGCGGCGTGCTGCTTCCGCAGCTCTCTGTCGGTGGCGACTGGACCAAGTCGGAGTTTGACGGCACCAGCGTCGAGATCGACTCCGACGGCTCCATCGGGTCGCTGTCATCCGCATCGGAGTCCGAGGTCAAACGCTGGCAGTTCACGCTGCGGCAGACCCTGTTTCGCTGGGACCAGGTCGTCAACCTGAAGCGTGCGGACAAGCTCGTTGCGAAGGCGGAAGCGCAGCGTGAAGCCGCACAACAGGATTTGATTGTGCGCGTGGCGCAGCGCTATTTCGATGTGCTCGCCGCCGAAGATCGACTGACCTCGATCCACGCGGACCGCACCGCCATTGCGCGACAGCTCGAACAGGCAAAACAGCGCTTCGAGGTGGGCCTGATCGCGATAACCGCCGTGCAGGAATCGCAGGCCGCTTACGATCAGTCCGTGGCCAACGAGATCGCAGCGAAAGCGGTCGCTCGCGACCGCTCGCGAGTTCCTGCGTGAGATCACCGGTGAATACATACCGGCACTGTCCGCACCGGGCGATGATTTCCCGCTGATAACACCGGAACCCAGTGATGAGGCAAGCTGGGTCAGTCTCTCCCTGAGCCAGAACCTGAACCTGGTCGCCAGCCGCCTGGACGAACAGATCGCCCGCGACGAAATTTCCTTCCAGCGCACCGGCCATTACCCGACCGTTGAACTGGTAGCCGACTAGCGGTGAATCCGACTCCGAAGCGGATCGCAGCTTCAATAACTCTCCGTTTATCCCGGCCGACAGCGACGGCAGCCAGGACAGCGTCAGCATTCAATTTAATCTGCCGCTATTTGCCGGCGGCACAACATCGTCACGCGTTCGCGAGGCCGTCTATCTGCATCGCGCAGCGCGCGAGCAGCTGCAGCGGGTGACGCGCGAGACCGAACGCCAGGCGCGTGACGCCTACCTCGGAGTGATATCGGAGAGAAGTCGTGTCAAGGCGCTGCAACAGGCCGTGGCATCCAGCCGCACGGCACTCGAGGCGACAGAGGCCGGCTTCGAAGTCGGCACACGCACCATCGTCGACGTGCTGAACTCGCAGTTTTCCCTGTACCTTGCGATCACCAACTACTACCAGAGTCGCTACGACTACGTGCTGAACGCGCTGCGCGCTGAAAGCAGGCCGCGGGCAATCTCGAGGTCCAGGACCTGGAGCGGATCGACCGCTGGCTGTCCGAGCGTAAACCGCCAGAGCAGACCATTGCCGAGGAAGAGGCGAACGAACCGGCCGGTACCTAGGCGCCGCGCGCTCCCGGATCGCTTAAAAGCGGTTCCAGCAGCACCAGCAGGCGCGCCAGGGCACCCCGGTTTTGCTGTAGCAGTGCCTGGCCTTTCTGGCCGAGTTCCTTAGCCTTGACCGGGTTGGCCAACAAGATCAGCGAGCGCCGCCGCCAGCTCGTCCTCGTCGTTCACCATGCGACACGCTTTCAGGGCCACGAACAGGTCGGCAATTTCCTGCGAATTGAAAAGGTGCGGCCCGGTAACCACCGGCAGGCCCTGGGACGCCGGCTCCAGTAGATTGTGACCGCCAACGGGCACCAGGCTGCCGCCGACAAACGCGACGTCGCTTGCCGCATAAAAAAGCGGCACCTCGCCCATGGTATCCCCCAGAAAAACCGATGTGGATGCATCACACGCGGTGCCAGCGGTCCTTGATACGACCGTGAACCCCGCTTTTTCCGCCAGCCCACGAACCTCGGCAAAGCGCTCCGGATGCCTCGGCACGAGAATCAGCAACAGGTCGGGAAACTGCCGGCGCAGCACGGCGTGCACAGCAAGCACCCGTGTTTCCTCGCCGTCATGCGTGCTGGCAGCGATCCACACCGGTCGTTGGCCGATAACGGCCTTGCGAAAATCAGCGCCCTGTTGGCTGATGCCTGGCGCCAGCTCGATGTCGAATTTGATGTTGCCGGTCACCCACGTGCGCTCCGGACTCGCCCCCAGCGACAGGAAGCGTTCGGCATCGGCGGGACTCTGTGCCGCAATAATGATGCCATGCGACAGGGTTTCGCGAATCAGCGGCAGCAGTTTGCGATAGCCCGGAATCGAGCGAGGCGATATTCGCGCGCTGACCAGGATCAGCGGCACCTTCCTCACACCGCAGCCACGATAGAGGTTCGGCCAGATCTCGGTTTCCATGATCAGCGCGGCCTCGGGATTGACGGAATTAAAAAAGCTGTTGACGGCGCTGGGTGATTCGAACGGAATATAGCTGTGATGCACGGCATCGCCGAACACGGCGCGCACCCGAGCCGCGCCGGTTGGCGTGACGGTGGTGACCAGGATTTGTCGCTGCGGAAAACGCGCCTGGAGGGACTTGATCAGCGGCAGGGCCGCCTGGACTTCGCCCACTGACACGGCGTGAATCCAGATGCAGCCCGCGATTTTTGGAAAGCCGATGCCCAGTCGTTGCCCGAGGCGATCGAGATACGAGCGATTGCCGAGGCCGCGAAACAACCAGTAGCCGGCATAGGGAACCAGCAGCAGGTAGGTCAGGAGGTTATAGAAAAAGCGCACGGCAACGTCGGCCTACGGGCCTTCAGTCACTTGAGTTTTTCGATAATACGGCTGCTGGAGTGCCCGTCGCGAAATGCCAGCGCGCGCACCTCTCCGCCATTTTTTAAGACCGCTTCGGCGCCCGCAATCTCGGCTGGTGCGTAATCACCGCCTTTGACGAGGACATCCGGGAGCACCTTCCCGATCAACGCCGCTGGCGTGTCGTCTGAAAACGGCACAACCCAGTCGACCGAGGCCAGTCCGGCCAATACCAGCAGCCGATCCTCCAGCGCGTTGACCGGGCGCGATGCACCCTTGAGTCGCCGCACCGAATCATCGTCGTTTACAGCGACGATAAGTCGATCGCCGAGGCTCTTGGCCTCTTCCAGGTACGACACATGCCCGGCATGCAAAATGTCGAAACAGCCGTTGGTCATGATCACCCGCTCATTCCGGGTATGCGCCTCCACTACCAGCGCCTGCAATGTGTCTTCATCGACCAGCCCTCGCCCGCCCTGTCCCCGCTGATGCAGCGCCGCACTGATCTCGCCGGGCGTGACGGTCGCCACGCCGATCTTGCGGACCACGAGGCCTGCCGCGACATTCGCCAGCGCGGCGGCCGAAGAAAGCGTCTCGCCACTGGCGAGCGCGCCCGCAAGCGTAGCAATGACCGTGTCACCTGCGCCGGTAACGTCATACACTTCCCGCGCCTGCGTCGACAGGAACAGCGGATCCCCGCCCGCTTCGAGCAGCAACATGCCTTTCTCGCTGCGCGTGATGAGCAGGGCGTCGAGTTCAAGGTCATCGATCATATGCGCGGCGCGGCGCACCAGTTCTTCGTCTGACTCGCTGACACCGGCCACCGCCTCGAACTCCCCCTGGTTCGGCGTCAACAACGCCGCCCCACGATACTTTTCGAAATCCCTGCCCTTCGGATCGACCAGTGCCGGAATACCGTTTTTCCGGCACAGTTGAATCAACGCCGCAACGTCAGACAACGCGCCTTTGCCGTAGTCGGACAGCACGACAGCGCCGGCGCCCTGCAGGGAATCCGCAAGCAACCTCTCCATCGCGTCTCCGGGCATTGCCGTGGCGTTTTCCTCGTCAAGTCGGATCAGCTGCTGCCCGCGGCTTTGCACGCGCGTTTTGGTAATGGTCGGTCGATCTTTGGTGCGCGCGAACTTGCAGACGATACCGCGTTTTTTGAGTATCGACTCCAGGGTGCCCGCCGCCATATCCTCGCCGACGACGCCAAGCAGGCACGTCGAGGCACCGAGGCTGGCGAGGTTCACAGCGACGTTCGCGGCGCCACCGGGCCGGTTATCGGTTTCCTGCACATGCACCACCGGTACCGGCGCTTCCGGGGAAATTCGGCCGGTTGAGCCAAACAGGTAACGGTCGAGCATGACGTCGCCGGCCACGACGACGTGAGTCGTTGAAAAATCAGGGATATGAAGGGTCACGGCGTGCAATTTACCACGACTGTCCGGCCTGCGTCCCCGGCGAGAACCGGGCAATTGAGATCTGGCATCAGTCTTAGCAGGTACTGGATGCCCCACGACCAGGGCGGCCGGCGATCTTTTCGCCCGCAGGATCAGTCAATCGCGCGCTGAGTTGAAGCCGACGTCCGATGTTCAATCGTCAATCCAGCGGCATTTGGCGAGGCAAGGGTGAGCTTGTATCATCAATTTGAAACTGCCGTTGGCCCGTAGCCGAGACACACGAGAACGTTGGCAATGAACACAAGCGAGAAATTGTCCGCAGAATACCGGCGGCGGCACCCGCGCGGGATATTGCTTGCGCTATACGCTTGAACACGATGACGCGAGTGAATACCTCCCTGCACGACAGAAAATTCGGTAACAGACTGACCCTGTGTTTGCTGCTGATTTGTTCGAGCATTGCGGCAGGTCACAGCGACGGCAAGTCACTGCAACTCCCTCAAATGGGCCTTGTCGAGGCTGTCGAGCGGGCCGAGACGCAGCTTGTTCAACAGCAAATCAGCCTGACCGCTCACTATCTTGCTCGTGGCGAATGGATAGGCGCACGGGAAGAACTCTCAGAGCCCTATTGGCGGCTGACCTGGCGACAACAGGCGTCCCCGGCGGATGCAGACGAACTGGTTGTCACCGTTGACCAGCAGGGCATGGTCCGCGTGGTCCCGCAAGATACGGCACGCGAGGATGCAGCGATGCGACGTCCCGAGCTCGATGCTGTTGACTACATCTATGCGCTGGAGTCTTTTGACATACCCGATCAGGCTGCGATGCAACCCTCGCCTGCAACAGGTGACGGCGACGGGCTCCGGGATCGCCCGCGCATCGTCATTTGGAGGAACGGCCACTCACTGCCCGCCGTACCAGAAAAATTTGAATGGACACAGAGTGAAGTCCTCCACCTGCTAACTGACCGCTACCGGAGCGTTGAAGAAGCGGTGTGGCGCAACCAGTTTCATCACATTGCCGACTCTGTGGATGGGGGCATTGTCCTTAAGTCCGGCGACATCATCGGCTGGCATTTGAAGTACGGCGGCCTGGGTCGCCTGGAGTTTGGCTACGACCCACGAACAGAGAAGGTCTCTTCCTGGCGCTTGGCTGATGAAGTGGCGACAACATCCCGGTGGCTGTACCTGGCGCGTGAGACTCGCTGAGCGCACGAACAAGAAAGCGGCACGAACACCCTTTTTTCCACCCTGGCTTTGCTACAGGCAGACGACAGTCGGCCCGGCTATTCCGGCTGTGCCGGTTGCCTGGTTGTATCGCGGCGCTCGCGCGAGTACGCAAAACGATTTGCTGCCTTATTAGGGAAAGCAGCGTTCAGATGGGTACGTGAGCAGATTTCGCGATCTATCTGACGACGCAGCGCGCCGCCTGGGACGCGCTCAGCTCTGAGCGTGTTCCAGGTGGATGCGATGCGAGGAAGATGGATCGTAAAATCGCGCAGCGTACGCCTTGTACGTGAGCAGATTTCGCGATTTATCTGACGAAGCAGCGCGCCGCCTGGGACGCACTCAGCTCTGAGCGTGTTCCAGGTGGATGCGATGCGAGGAAGATGGATCGTAAAATCGCGCAGCGTACGCCTTGTACGTGAGCAGATTTTGCGATCTATCTGACGACGCAGCGCGCCGCCTGGGACGCGCTCAGCCGCACTTGGAGTCGCCGCAGGAAAGACAGGTCATACACCCGTCCATCATGATCAACGCCACCGTATTGCACTTGACGCAAAGCTGCGCCCCGTCAGGGTAGTTGTTTGCCGAAAACGCGTCCTGCTGCTTCTTGGACTCTTCGAACTCCGCGCGCTTCTGGGCGATGAGCTTCTTCTGGCCTTCATCGAGCTCCGGCGGCGCAATCAGGCCGATCATGATGAGATGCTTCTCAACGATGTGGCCCAGCTCCGCGATAATCGACGGCATGAAACGGCCGCCTGTCTGCCAGTAACCGCCGCGCGGATCGAACACCGCCTTGAGTTCCTCGACCAGAAAGGTCACGTCGCCGCCCTTGCGGAAAACGGCCGAAATGATGCGCGTCAACGCCACGATCCACTGGTAATGATCCAGGTTCTTGGAGTTGATGAAAATCTCGAACGGGCGGCGTTTCTCGTGCTCGGTGCCCTCATTGAGAATGATGTCATTGATCGTGACGTACATGGCGTGGTCGGACACCGGTGTTTTTACCTTGTAGGTAGAGCCAACCAGCATCTCGGGACGCTCGAGCCGCTCGTGCATGCGAATGACTTCGGCGCGATTGCCGCCGCCGCCCTCTCGCTTGAACTCCGGCTTGCTGGCTTCCTGTTCGGCCGCCGGCTGGTTTACCGCATAACCCACAATTTTCTTCTCTATTTTGATCATCTAGAACTTTCCGTAATAGCCTTCTTTGAGCGCGTCAAAGAGATTGGCGGCCGTATGTATCTCGCCGTCGTATTCGATTTCTTCATCGCCTTTCAAGTCGACAGTCGAGCCGTCGTCCAGCGTGAAGGTGTAGTTGGTGTTTTTCAGGTCCTTTTCCTTGACGAGCACGCCCTGGAAGGCCTCCGGGTTGAAGCGGAAGGTCGTGCATCCTTTCAGCCCCTGCTCGTAGGCGTACAGGTAAATATCCTTGAAATCGTCGTACGCGTAGTCGGTTGGCACGTTCGCCGTCTTCGAAATCGACGAATCGATCCACTTCTGCGCCGCCGCCTGGATATCGACATGCTGCTTCGGCGAGACCTCGTCCGCGGTAATGAAATAATCCGGCAATGCGGTGGCCGCGTTCCCTTCGGCAGCGCCGGCCGGCATGGCCTCTTCGTTGACGAGTCCCCGATAGGCCAGCAGCTCGAAGGAGAATACGTCGACCTTTTCCTTGGTTTTCTTGCCGGTACGAATGACGTTGCGGAAGTAATGATGCGCAAAGCTCGGCTCGATGCCGTTGCTGGCGTTATTGGCCAGCGACAGCGAAATCGTGCCGGTCGGGGCGATCGAGCTGTGATGCGTAAAACGCGCACCCGTCTCGGCGAGCTGCTCCACGAGCTGCGGTGCCTCGGCGGCGATACGCTGCATGTAGCGGCTGTAGCGCGCATGCAGGATACGTCCCGGCACCTTGTCGCCGGCCTGGTAGCCATCCGCCCGCATTTCCGGCCGACGGCGCAGCATTTCGTCCGTCACCTCGAACGTCTCGGTCATGATCGGTGCAGGGCCTTTCTCGCGCGCCAGTTCCAGCCCCTCTTCCCAGCCCGCCAGCGCGAGCTGGCGCGACACCTCTTCGGTGAACTCCACGGCCGCGGGATCGCCGTATTTCATGCGCAGCATCGTGATGGTGGAACCCAGCCCGAGGAAGCCCATGCCGTGACGGCGTTTGCGCTGGATTTCGTTGCGCTGCTGCGGCAGTGGCAGACCGTTGATCTCGACAACATTGTCGAGCATGCGGGTGAAGGTCTTCACGACTTTCCGGAAATTCTCCCAGTCGAAGCTCGCCTCATTGGTGAACGGCTTGACGACAAACCGCGTCAGGTTGACCGAACCCAGCAGGCACGATCCGTAGGGCGGCAATGGCTGCTCGCCGCACGGATTCGTCGCCCGAATGTTCTCGCAGAACCAGTTGTTGTTCATCTCGTTGACCTTGTCGATCAACACGAAGCCCGGCTCCGCGAAATCGTAGGTCGACGCCATGATGAGTTCCCAGACCCGGCGGGCCGGCATGGTCTTGTAGACCTTGCATGCCACGAGTCCGTCCGCATTGCTGACATAGCTCCCGGCCTCGGGCCAGTCACGCCAGACGAACTGGCCCTTGTCGCTGATGTCGAGCCCGTCATCTTCCACTTCTTTCGGCGTCACCGGAAAAGCGAGCTTCCAGTCGTCGTCGTTGATCACTGCCTGCATGAACTCGTCGGTAATCAACAACGACAGGTTGAACTGGCGAAGACGACCGTCTTCGCGCTTGGCGCGGATGAACTCCACGATGTCCGGGTGCCCGACGTCGAAGGTGCCCATTTGCGCACCCCGGCGGCCACCGGCCGACGACACCGTGAAACACATCTTGTCGTAGATATCCATGAACGACAGTGGACCGGAGGTATAGGCGCCGGCGCCCGTTACGTACGCGCCTTTCGGCCGTAACGTCGAAAACTCATAGCCAATGCCGCAGCCGGCCTTCAGCGTCAGCCCGGCCTCGTGCACCTTGTTGAGAATGTTGTCCATCGAATCGCCGACGGTGCCCGACACCGTGCAGTTGATCGTCGAGGTTGCGGGCTTGTGTTCCTGCGCGCCGGCGTTCGAGACAATGCGCCCGGCCGGTATTGCGCCACTGCGCAACGCCCAGACAAATTCCTTGAAATAGTGCTCTCGTTTTGACTCCGTCTCCACGCTCGCCAGTGCCCTGGCAACGCGCTGGTAGGTTTCGTCGATCGAGTCGTCGATAACCGACCCGTCTTTGGCCGAAAGTCGATATTTTGCATCCCAGATGTCGAGCGATG
Organism: uncultured Gammaproteobacteria bacterium; assembly: GCA_963807845.1. Lineage (GTDB taxonomy): Bacteria > Pseudomonadota > Gammaproteobacteria > Steroidobacterales > Woeseiaceae > UBA1847. The sequence goes on along the minus strand of CAWEDS010000011.1, from coordinate 28,743 downwards.
CGGCTTGAAATTCTATGTCGGTAACCGTTTGCGGACCCAGATTTACGGCAGACTTCATTATTTCTATAACTCCCCTTAACTCCCTGCGGAGACCCCAAGTATTTTCGTCCTGACTCGCTTTTTCAACGCAAAAAAAGCCCCGCTCGCCTGCCTCAAAAAAAGCGTGACGAGAACCGTTTCCGGTCTCTTTTGTGTCGTTGATTAGGCACAAGATGTTGTGCCTGACTAAGGACAAGATTATGCCCGTGGCGGTCTACTGTCAAGGATTTGGGCTATTTTTTTTAGGCGATGTTTAATTATTTAAATCAATAACTTATGGCGTTATCGAGAGTAACTGCTTTAAATATAAGTAAAAAAACCTGACACTTTTGTGAATTCTCCCATCCACTAGATGTAGTGGCTGTAACCTTACCTCAGAAATCCGCTGCAAGCGCCCGCAAAGCGGTGTTTTTCGCGCTGTTGAGCGCCCTTGAAATGCGCTCGCGCGCCCCTACTTCAGCCAGCACTGGAACGTTACTTCAGTCCCTCAAAAAGGGCGCTGAAACCCTCTAGGAAATTGTTTTTGCTGGGAGAAAACCTATGAACATAGCTCGCTTTGAACCCTGGACCTTTGTCGACCTGTTACGGCGCGATCTCGACCGGCTGTCGGATCCTCGCCGCGTCGAAGGCCGCGATCATGAAACGGTCGCCGACTGGATGCCCGCCGTCGATATCTTCGAGGAGAAAGACCGCTTCCTGCTGCGCGCGGACCTGCCGGGCGTCAACCCCCAGGATATCAACGTCTCGATGGAAAACGGCGTTCTGAACGTGGCCGGAGAGCGCCGCTTCGAAACGCAATCTGACGAGGTCAGTGCGCAGCGTATCGAGCGCATCGCCGGGCGGTTCTTCCGTCACTTCACGCTGCCGGAGTCCACGGATGCCGAGGGCATAACGGCGAAATGCAGCAACGGCATCCTGGAAGTCTCCATTCCCAAGCTGCCGGAAGTACAGGCACGACGCATTACCGTCGAGGCGGCCTGAGCCGCGACACGCAGCGGTGCCCGGGCGCGACGCAAACGCCGCGCCCGGGCATCCCTGGTGTTGAGGAAACGCCTGTTTGCAACGACCGGGGCCTGATAAGGGCTCAGACGTGATGAACTTATGCCCTTTCTGCCGTGTCCATGGCTTAGGGCCTATAATCAGCGTTCGCCGCGGTGTTCACGCACGATTCAGCCGCGACGCTCTAGTCTGAACCCATTTTCGAGTACCGATTGAGGCGACATTTATGACGACAATGAGAGCACTCTGGATCAGCCTGCTGGTCACCGTGTTGGCACTGGCGAGCGCCGTGGGCGCGCTGCCCGACAATGTTGGCGGCCGGCCTGTTATCAGCCTGGCCCCGCTGGTCGACGCCGCGTCGCCTGCCGTCGTCAACATTCGGGTCAGCCAGACCGTATCGCGCAGTAACCCGTTCGGTGACGATGCCTTTCGCCGCTTTTTCGGCATACCCGACGTGCCGCAGCGGCCGACGCGAAGTAGCCAGCGCGGGCTCCGGCGTCATCGTCGACGCCGAGCGCGGCTACATTCTGACCAATCATCACGTCGTCGGCGACGCTGACGAGATCCAGATCTCGCTGATCGACGGCGAGATTCTCGATGCGGAAATCGTCGGCTCCGATCCGGCGACCGATATTGCCGTCATCAAGGTCGAGGCAGAGGGATCTGACCGAAATGCCGATCGGCGACTCGGAAAGCGCGCGCGTCGGCGATTTCGTCATCGCGATCGGCAACCCGTTCGGCCTCGGTCATACGGTCACGTCGGGCATCATCAGCGCGCTGGGTCGCACCGGCATCAGCCGCGACGGCTACGAAGATTTCATTCAGACCGACGCATCGATCAATCCCGGGCAACTCCGGCGGCGCGCTGGTCAACATGAACGGCGAACTGATCGGCATCAACTCGGCCATCATCAGCCGCTCCGGCGGCAACGTCGGCATCGGCTTTGCCGTGCCGACGGAAATCGCCAGCTCGATCATGCGCCAGATTCTCGACTTCGGCGAAATACGGCGTGGCCTGCTCGGCGTGCGCATTCAGACCATCGATGCCGAAATGGCGAAGGCGCTCGACACCAACGTCGAGAGCGGCGCACTGATTACGAACATCGAACCGGAATCCGGCGGCCGAAGAAGCCGGGCTGCGAAGTCGGCGACATCATCGTCGAGGTCAACGGCAAAGAAAGTCGATGACGCCGTCCGAACTACGCAACACCATCGGCCTGCTGCGCTCCGGCGACGAGGTGCCATAAAATACGTTCGCGACAGCAAGCAGCGCTCGGCGAAAGCGCGAGCTTGGTCAGGCGCTGACGCAGCAGCTGACCGGCGCGGAAATTCATCCGGGCCTCGCGGGCGCCGTGTTTGCCGCTGCCTCGACAAGCAGCGACAACGGCATCGAGGTCGCCGAGGTCGCAGACGGCAGTCCGGCCGCGCAGCGCGGTCTTCGTGCCGGCGACGTCATTACCGCCGTGAACCGCAGTCGCGTTCGCAATCTGCAGGAGCTCACCGCCATTGCCGAGAACAACCGCATCCTGTTCCTGCTGGTGCAGCGCGGCGATCGGTCACTGATGCTGCAAATTCGCTAGTCGATCCGCACCTGGCTATCCCAGCGGGCCCGTGACAGCCGTTGCGGGCCCGTTTTTTTCGGGCTGGGCAAAGTGCGACGAGCTGTGTTGCGTGATCCAATAACTATCAGTAAGGTCAAAGCACAAGCTCATGTGATCTATGAAGGTCGGCACGCAATCCCAATGATCCGCAACTACCGTCGCTTCCTCGCTCCGCCGTCCTCGCCTGCCGGCCCTGCTGCTGTGTGCCGCGGTCGTGTTTTCTGCGCCCGCGTGGTCCGGCTCGCCTCCGAGCTGGAGCGCCAGCGGCAGCTCTTCGCAGACGTGATCCCGAGCGTGGAACGCGGTGACTGGAGCGCCGTTGAAAAACTCCCCGCCGCGGACAAGCACCGGCTGCAACAGTATGTGCTCTGGCCGGATCTGCGCGCGGCCTACCTGCAGAAGCGTCTTGCCGAAGTACCGGTCGCCGAGATGGACGCGTTCCTGGCGGAATACGGCAGCTTGCGTCCCGCACGGACGCTCCGCTACAAGCTCGCCCTGCATCTCGCCAAGAGCGGTGAGCTGGCGGCCTATCACCGCCTTTACGAGCGCTTCTACCAGGGCCAGAACATCGCCAAGCTGGACTGCCTTGCCTTACAGGCGGAACTCGAAGCCGGACGCCAGAGTCGCGTCAACGCACGCGCCAAAGCGCTGTGGCTTGTCGGCACCAGCCAGGTCCGCGAATGCGACCCGGTCTTCGACTACCTCGAGGCACAGCAGTTGCTGGGGCGCGACGACTACCGCACGCGCTTCGGGCTTGCCGATCGAGGCCCGCGAGTTTCAGCTGGCGCGTTGGCTGGCAAAAAAGCTCGACCAGCAACATCTCGACATCGCCGCGAACTGGATCAAAGCCCAGGCACACCCGGAAGAATTCCTGGGCCTATGGCCGGAAGACGCGCGCCGAAGTTACGACCGAGCAACTGGTTTACGCCGCCGAACGTCTCACCTATCGCGACCCCGAACGTGCGCTGGCAGCCTGGAAACGGGTAGTGCGACGGGCGAATTTCTCCGACGAACAGCAAAACAGCACCCTGCGCCACATCGCCCTCTGGACCGCGCGCGATAATCTCGACAACGCCTACGGACTGTTGCTGGGGCTGCCCGACGCCGCGCTCGATGCAGAGGTTGCCCGGTGGCGTGCGCGCACAAGCCTTCGCGGCCAGCAGTGGAGCGATTTGCTGAACGACGTGGCGACGATGTCACCCGAGGAACGCGATGCTGAAGAATGGCAATACTGGCGCGCCGTGGCGCTGCAGCGCCTGGGGCAGGTGCTGGCGGCCAAAGGCGTCATGCAAAAGCTGAGCGAGCAGCGCAGCTATTACGGATTTCTTGCCGCCGATGAACTCGGGCAGAACTACGCCCTTGCCCACGCCGGGTTGCTGGCGAACGAAGACCTCATCGCCGCAATCGAGTCGCTTCCCGAGATGATCCGCGCACGCGAGTTGTTCCTTGTCGGTCAGGACAGTGGCGGACGTTCGGAGTGGCAGGCCGCGGTTCGCCACATTGTCGGCGGAAGAAAAACGCCAGGCGGCCATACTGGCGCATCGTTGGGGCTGGCACTCTCGCGCGATTTCGACCGCGGCAAGCCTGGGCGAATACGACGATTTGTTGATTCGCTACCCGTTGCCCTATCAGCAATCGTTTGAGCAATCCTCAACCGCTGCCCGCATCTCGCCGACCTGGGCGTACGGCATCGCTCGCAGCGAGAGCCTGTTCATGCGTGACGTCCGCTCCTCGGCCGGCGCGATCGGCCTGATGCAGCTGATGCCCGCAACCGGTCGGGAAGTCGCCCGCACTATTCGACTGCGCTACTCGGGGCTGCAGACGCTGACCAACCCGGAAAGCAATATCCGCCTGGGCACCAGCTACCTGGGCCAGATGGCGAAGCGCTATAGCGGCAATCCGGTGCTGGCAACGGCGGCCTACAATGCCGGCCCCCATCGCGTCGACCGCTGGCTGCCCGACGACGGGTCTGTCGACGCGCGCGTCTGGATCGAGAACATACCGTTTAACGAAACCCGCAAGTACGTCAAGCGCGTGCTGGCTGCCCAGGCAATTTTTCACTGGCGCATGACCGGCCAGGTTCGCCGCCTGTCCGATGAACTACGGCTCGTCAAGGCTATCGACGACAACGCCCGGCTGGCTTCCCGCTAGTTCCTCCAGTGCGGCGTTGCGTGCCGCGTTGTCCTTCTGAGACAGAGCGGTTGCCTGATCGTAGAAGCAGCGCATATCGTTGTCGCAGTTTGCGAGCAGTGCGCGAAACGCCGGTAGCCCGGCCTCGTACAGCATCATCGACGCCAGCCGCGCATTGTTGAGTTCATCGCCACGCCAGCCGTCCGCCTGTCGTCCGGAACGCACGAGCCTTGCCGTTACATCAACCCCGAGTTGCTGCAAGCGCGCGTGCTTCAGGCGCCGCTTGCCCGCCGTGTCGATCTGACTCGCGTAAGCGTGCTGCAGATCGATACGGGCATCAGCAACCAGCGCCATCATGTCCCGCCTCTAGCGCCCGCCGCTCCTGGTAGATCGCAATGTCATCCTCCTCGCCCCTGGAGCGCAGCCACCGCTCGATACCCTGCTCCTCGACCGCCGTCGCGAAGGATTCATTGAAGCCGGTGTCACCCTTCACGTACAGCACCTGGTGGGCAAGCTCGTGAAAGAGCACGCCAACGAGCCGGATGTCGTCCCAACGCATCATTGAACTCAGCACCGGGTCGCTGAAATTTCCGAGTGTTGAATAAGCGGAGACGCCGCCGACGAAAACGTCGAATCCGTCTTCCTGCAGGCGACGGGCCGCCTTTTGCGCGGCATCCCGCGAGAAGTAGCCTCGATAGCTCACGCAGCCCGCCACGGGAAAACACCAGCGCTTTGCCTGCAGCGAAAATTCAGGCGCGGCGAACACGTTCCAGACGACAAAGTCGCGTTCGATGTCCGCATAGCTGCGATAGCTGTCATTGTCGGGCAGCAGCAGCTCGTCGACGGAAAACTGCCGCGCCGCCTGCACCAGGCGCAGCCGGTTCTTGAGTTCCTCGGGGGTGTCCTCGCTACCGATGACGTCGGTGATGGGTTCACGCTTTTGCATGACCTGCCACTGTCCGGCGGCGGCCTGCAGGTAATAGCATCCGGAAACCGGCGCACACAGGGCCAGCAGCACGCACAGTTTTAGCCACTCCGGTATTTCCGTTGTCCGCCGCATGCGCCTACTCTGCTGGCAGTCCACCTCGAAACGTCAACCGTGATTGTCGGGTACTATCACGCCATGCAGGTCTATCTCGTCGGTGGCGCTGTTCGAGACGAACAGCTCGGTATTGCGCACAGGGAGCGCGACTGGTGCGTTGTTGGCGCAACCGCCGACGAACTGCTTGCACTCGGCTATCGACAGGTCGGCAAGGATTTCCCGGTCTTTCTTCACCCCGAAACGGCAGAGGAGTACGCGCTCGCGCGCACCGAGCGGAAGACGGCTGCCGGCTACCACGGTTTCGCTTTCGACACATCACCGGATGTCAGCATCGAAGACGATCTCCTGCGGCGCGACCTGACGATCAATGCGATCGCGAAGGACGCCGACGGCGAACTGGTGGATCCTTTCGGTGGCCGCGAGGACATCAAGAATCGGCTCCTGCGACACGTCTCGGAGGCATTTGCCGAAGACCCCGTACGCATTTTGCGCACGGCAAAATTTGCGGCGCGATTCCATCGTCTCGGCTTCACGGTCGCAGAAGAAACCCGCGAGCTGATGCGCAGCATGGTTGAGAATGGCGAGATCGACGCGCTGGTACCGGATCGTGTGTGGCAGGAAACCGAAAGCGCCTTGCGCGGCAAGAGCGTGCGCGTTTTCTTTGAAGTGTTGCGCGACTGCGGCGCCTTGCGCGTGCTGTTTCCCGAAGTGGATGCGCTGTTTGGCGTGCCGCAGCCCGAAAAATGGCATCCCGAGATCGACACCGGCGTGCACCTGATGATGGTGCTGGACCAGGCAGAAGCCATCAGCCCCGATCTCGAGGTCCGATTCGCCGCGCTGACGCACGACCTCGGCAAGGGCAACACGCCCGCTGACAAGCTGCCGAGTCATCCGGGCCATGAGCGCCGCGGCTGCAAGCTGATTCAGAAGCTGGCCGAGCGCCTGCCGGTGCCGAAGGCGAGCCGCGATCTTGCGTTGCTCGTTGCCGAGTTCCATACCCATTGCCATCGGGCGCTGCAGCTGAACACGAAAACGGTGCTGAAAGTGCTCGAGAAGACGGACGCGTTCCGCCGCCCGCAACGGTTCGAACAGTTCCTGCTGACCTCAGAGGCGGACGCGCGCGGTCGCACAGGGCTCGAGGAGCGGAGCTACCCGCAGGCCGATTACCTGCGCGGTGCGCTGCAGGCCGCCGCCGCCGTCGACGCGGGGGCCATTGCCCGCAGCACGGACACCGACAACATTCCGCAGGCGATCCGGCGGGCGCGCCTGCAGGCCCTCGACGACTACCGGAAGTCAGCTGCCGCCGTAGAAGTACAGGTTGACTGACAGGAAGCTGACGTTGCCGTACAGCTCGGAATCGTCAACGCCGAGCGCGAACTCAATGTCGGAGCGCTCGCTCATGGGAGTCAGGAAGCTAACCGTCGCCGAGTGCGTCGTCGCACCGTCGACCTCGCCCTTCCAGCTACCGACGTCAAATTGCCAGCGGCTTTCGCCGGCCGTCACGCCGAGCGTCGCGTAGACACGATAGTCGACCAGGCTGTTGATCAGACTCAGACGGGAAAACGACAGGAGCTGCAGAATGACACGGTTCCGATCAAGGCCCAGGTTGACGCTGTAGTCGTAGCCCATACCGGCCAGTCCGACGCTGACATCGTCAGTGACATCGACGCTCGCGGTAAAGCCCAGACCGTTGGCGTCGAACCCCACCTTGCGGCCTGCAAACTGACCGCTTGCCGGAAACAGGATACTGAAATCGCGGTATTCGAAATCAGCCGAGAGGTAAGACTTGTCTGCCCGCCAGTACGCGGATGCGCGCCAGTCCATCGAGTCCAGGGTGTCGTCATCACCCCAGTACGCAACGGCGGCGCGCAGGCCGATCGGGTCCAGCCAGTGATCGATACCGAGATCGGCGTACCAGGTATCAAGATCTGCCCGCTGCGGCAGTTCCACGGTATTCCTCGCGAGCGCCGCCGACAGCCAGGTCTTTTCGGTGACGCCCATCTCGCCCATCGCGGCGACACCCAGGCCGCCCTCCGAGTCCCCCTCGAGCCCGGCCCCCAGGATGTAGCCCTCCGCCGCCATAGCCGGTGTCGCCAGCGACAACAGCAGTACCGGCAGTGCGTTACGCCAGGACATACACGATGACCAGCGCCAGCACGATACGGTAGACGGCGAACGGCGCGAGACCGATGCGACTGACGAAACGCATGAAGAACTCGATGCTGAGATAGGCGACGACCGCGGATACCAGCGCGCCGAGGGCAAGCTCTCCCCAGGGAACCGCCGCCTCGCCCGTCACCAGCCCGTAGCCCTTGTACAGCGCCGCCAGCAAGATGACCGGCGCCGACAGCAAGAACGAGAAACGCGCCGCGTCCTGGCGCTTGAAGCCGAGCAGGCGGCCGGCGGTAATCGTCACGCCGGAGCGTGACGTCCCCGGCACGAGCGACAGCGCCTGCGCACAGCCGATGATGACCGCATCACGAATTCTTACGCTCGCGATGACGCGGTCTCGCCTGGCGAAGCGATCGGCCAGCGCCATCAGGATGCCGTAGCCTGCCAGCGTGTAGACGATCACCGACGGCTCTCGCAGGTTGTCCTCGATCCACGACGCAAACAGCAGGCCGGCGACGGCCGCCGGTATCGTCCCCAACGCGATCGCCAGCGCCATGTTCGCCTGCGGCAGTTTCGCATTGCCGCCCAGGAGCTGTGCAGTACCGCGCAACAAGCCGAGAATATCCTCGCGAAAAAACACGCACACGGCGAGCAGCGAGCCCACATGCACCGCGACATCGAACGCCAGCCCCTGGTCCGCCCAGTCGACAAGAAACGGCACCAGTACCAGGTGCCCGGAGCTCGAGATCGGCAGGAACTCGGTGAGTCCCTGCACGATCGCAAGCACGATGATTTGCAGTCCTGTCACGGTCGCGACCTGCCGGTTGCCGGTCTGTTCATAAAGTATGTGTCCTGTCGGTGTTCTGAAATGCAGAGGGCAGAAGCACGTCACCACGCCGCAGCGCCATGCATTTGAAGTGCTCGCCCATTTCCCCGGGCAGCGTAAGCGTTTTAACCTGTGCGGACAATTCAAGCTGTGACGCGAGTGGCAACCGTCCGAAGTCGCGCATTTCAGCATCCAGCCCACCGCCCAGCAGGAACTGCGCCTGTGATGTGTAACCGGCCACATCGAGTCCGCTTTCGACGGCAGCCTTTGCGACCGCCGTAAAGTCCACCCAGGCCGTCAGGTCCTGAATGCCCGGCAGGATCAGGGGATTGTTGTGCGCATGATGCCGGAAGTGGCAGCGCAGCCAGCCGCCCGAGCGGCGGGCGTCATAGTATTCGCGTCGCGACACGCCGTAGTCGAACAGCAATGCGACGCCTTGCTGCAGCGATTCGGCCAGCTCTGTAACCCACGGCGTCAGACCGAGGGAGATTTCCGAAACGAAGCCTTCGGGCAGTCGCTCACCGAGATCCCGCTCCACCGCCATGACCGCGTCCAGCAAGCGCATCCGGCGCCGGTGCTTCCATCACAGCGAAGCCGTCGCCGGCAACCGTCACACGAACCTGCCTGACGTCGCTGGCGCCGCGCCGGAAACGCTCCACCGGCAGCGCGTCCAGCACCTCGTTGGCAACGATGACGCCACGATGATTTTGCGGCGGGCCATCGAGCCAGGAAACACGGCTCGCAAGCTCCGGCAGCTCACGCCTGAGGTAGCTTGCCTGGCGCTCCTGCAGATCGGCCGATACTTCGAGAATGTCGTAACGCAGCGGCAGCGCGTCGAGCTCGGCCAGCGCAAGCAGCAGGTCGCGTGCCAGCCTGCCGCTGCCCGCGCCGTATTCGAGAATCGCGCCGCCGCTGTCGCCAGCCAGCACCTCGGCACACTGCCTCGCAACGACGCGACCGAATATTGGCGACACCTCCGGCGCGGTCACGAAATCGCCGTGCTGGCCGAACTTGCTGGCACCGGCGCGTAGTAGCCGAGGCCCGGCGCGTACAGCGCGTGATGCATGAATTCAGCAAAGCTTAGTGAACCGCCGGACGCCGCTATCTGCATGCGCAAGAAGTCCGCAACGCGCGCGCTGTGTTCTCTGCTCAACGGATCCGGTTGCGGCAGCGCTGGACGTTCGTCATGTTGCATGTCGGTTACAAAGTCTTTATGAATGTTGGTTCGCGGGATAGGAGTTACGATGTCAGATCAGAGTTTGGACGGCAGGGTGGTATTCGTCACTGGCGCCGCGCGGCGCATCGGCGCGGCTATTGTGACACGGTTGCACGAAAACGGCGCGCGCGTTGCCATACACTATCGGAGTTCGGCAGACGCCGCCGCACGCCTTGCCGCGAAACTCAATAAGGAGCGCAGCGATTCCGCCGCCGTGTTCCAGGCGGACCTGCTCGATCAGCAGCAGATCCCGGAACTGGTTGCCGCTGTTGTCGACTGGGCCGGACGCCTGGACTGCCTGGTTAACAATGCCTCCAGTTTCTATCCGACGCCGGTCGGCAGTATCACCGAATCGCAGTGGGACGATCTCGTCGGCAGCAACCTGAAGGCGCCGCTGTTCCTGTCACAGGCCGCGGCACCGCATTTGCAGGCGCACGACGGCGTCATCGTCAATATCGTGGATATTCACGCGCAGCGACCGCTGCGCAACCATGCTGTCTACGGACCCGCCAAGGCGGGTCTCGCGATGCTGACGCGCGCGCTGGCCAAGGATCTCGCGCCGCACATTCGCGTCAACGGTGTTTCGCCGGGCGCCATACTGTGGCCGGAGGACGGCATGAGCGAGGCCGCGCAGCAGACGATCCTGCGACAGGTGCCGCTGCAGCGACCCGGCGATCCCGACGACATCGCCGGCTGCGTGCTCTACCTGTTCCGCGATGCCACCTACGTGACGGGGCAGATCATTGCCGTGGACGGCGGACGCTCCATCGGCTGGTAATTTGCCGCGGCACCGCCCCGGGCGCCGACTAGTAGGCGTCCGCGAACTCACGCTCCGGCGACCCGCGTCGGTCCCGCAGTCGATACTCACTCTCGTCGATTGTCAGTCTGCGCTGGGCCGCCGCTGCTGGGCACGCCCCGGTACCGAGGTAGGTCATGGCGGCGATCATGTTGGGGTCCTCATCGCTGCCCACTGCGATAGTCGAGATCGTCTGGCGCAGCGCAGTCGACCGGGAGCCCGTCAAAATAATCGCCGACACCGGCCGCATTCACCGTCTTGAACGAGGTGGGGCGCAGAATTTTGTCACAGAACTCCAGCCCGATCTGGCCAACGGGCTTGCCGAAGGTGCGATCGCCGACAATCGCTACGTCGAAATAGGCTTCCATGCTATTGGTGACGAGTTCGCTCGCCGAAGCCGTGCCGCGTGTCGCGATAACGACGAGGCGGCTGATATCGATCGAATTGCCGCGGCGTTCGAAAAACGCGCTGCTGTTATTCGCCGCTGCGCGATCGGCGTTGAACTGTGTCTCGGAAAACACCCGGCCATCGTTGGCAAACGCGCCCAGGAAATCGCCGAGCAGGTTCGCTGTCCGCACGAGACCGCCGCCGTTGTACCTCAGGTCGATAATTACATCATCCACCCCCGCCGCAATGAAATCGGCAAACACCGTCTCAAAAACCGGCTCGGCGGTACTGATGAACTGTGACAATTCCAGGTAGCCGATCTTCACGCCGTTGTTGCCGTCGATTATTCGGTACTGCGGGACAGGGTCGATCGTTACGATGTCTTTGCTAATCGTAACGCTGAACACGCTGCTGTCGACGCGCTGCATCTCGAACTCGACCGTGTCGGCGACGAGCACGGCACTCACCCCCTCGGCGGCGCTGATCTCAGCAATGCTGCGGCCGTCAAGACTCAGGATGCGCTGGCCGCGCCCGAGCCCACCGAGGGCTGCCGGGCTATCGGCAAAAACCCGCGACAGCCTCGCGTCGTCGGTCGCAACGAACCGCCAGCTAAAGCCAAAACCCTCGTATTTGCCCTCGCCGAAGAATTCCGCATCAGCCGCCGCGGAACCCACCGAGCTGAACAGGTCAACGGGATTACCATTTGCATCCCTGGGGCCGAACTCGGTCGTGACGCGCGCGACCAGCTCCTCGGCCGACGCGTAGTCGGCAATGCGGATGTTGTCGGGCAACAGGTCGTTCCACAGGTACCAGGCGTACAGGTTGTCGAGCACGAACGTTTTCTGGCCGTCGACACTGCATTCGGCACTGCCGGTTTCTGGCGCTGCTACCGTGCTACCCCCGCCGCTGCCGCCACCGCAGGCGGCCAGGCTGGCGAGAAACAAGAGGCTGATAAGTTGTCGCATTGATGATGTCCTAAAACTGTAGGCCGACGAGCTCCAGGGGTTGACTCTCGGCGTCGAATTCCTGCCAGTGCGCGAGCATGGTCTTGCCGGTCACCGGGTGCACTGAGGTCCGGCGCAAGTTCCGCCAGCGGCCGCAGTACAAAACTGTAGCGCAGGATGTCGTCACGCGGCACGCACACCGGGTAATCGTTCACGACCAGGTCACCGTAGAGCAGCAGGTCCGCATCAAGCTGCCGGGACGACCATTTGCCGCTGCACCGATCCCGCCCGGCCAGATTATGTAAACGTTCAATATCGGCACAAATGTCGGCAGCAGTTTCGTCAGACCGAAACGCAACGACGAGGTTCAGAAAGTCGTCGCCGTCAAAACCCACGGCCTTGCTGCGATAGACCGACGACACGTCCAGGTCGCCATAGCGGCGCCTGAGCTCGCGGACGCCGAGCTCCAGGTTATGTTCGGGCTGGATGTTGCTCCCCAGCCCCATGTAGATGAGCGTCATCGGTCGTTTCCGGGACGCGCCTAGTCGGTCCACTGGCCGCGTTCGATGAGAATGCCGACATCCCGTGAGCCGCGTATCGCGCCGACCTTGTTGACGCGCACCTTGACCCACTGCACGCCGAATTCCTCACGAATAATGCCGGCAATTCGCTCCGCCAGGGTTTCGACGAGCTGGAAGCTCGATTCGGACACGAAGGACTGCACGCGTTTGGCAACCGATTTGTAATTGAGGGTATCTTCGACGCTATCGGTTGACGCGGCCCTGGCAATGTCCGCGCTCATCTCCAGGTCGATGATGACGGTCTGGCGAATTTTGCGCTCCCACTCCCAGATACCGATCACCGTCTCCACCTTGAGTTCGTTCAAGAAATATTCTGTCCATGATTCAGGCCTTACTCCTGTTCAGTTGCTTGCCGGGCGGTTTGCTCAGGGTCTGCAGCGACCAGCGCGCCCGCGCCTCGATCGGTCCGGCGGGCGCTGCCTCTGCCAAGCCTCAGTGCACCGGCAACGGCGATCATCGCACCATTGTCGGTACAAAATTCCATGCGCGGGTAATACACCTCGCCCAAAAACCGCGCCGCGATCTCCGCGCGCAGCAGCCGGTTCGCACCGACACCACCCGCGACCACGATGCGTTCGAAGTCATGCGCGTCGGCCGCCTGCAGCGCTCGCCCGACCAGTGTATCGACTGCAGCGCGCTGAAAAGAGGCCGCAATGTCGGCGCGGCGAAGGTTACCGGCCGCTTCGGCTTTGCGTACTTCCAGCATGACGGCTGTCTTCAGCCCGCTAAAGCTGAAATCGAACCCGGGTTTGTTCAGCATCGGGCGTGGAAAGGCGAACGCCTGTTCATCGCCCTCCTCGGCCAGGGCGGCCAGTGCGGGCCCACCCGGATAGCCGAGACCCAGGAGTTTGGCGGTCTTGTCGAAAGCCTCGCCAACCGCATCGTCGCGGGTTGTGCCGATCAGTTCGTAGTCCCCGAGGGCTTGTACCCCGATCAGCAGGGTGTGCCCGCCGGAGACCAGCAACGCGAGGAACGGAAAAGCCGGCGGGCTTGTCCTCCAGCATGGGCGCCAGCAGATGCCCCTCCATGTGATGCACCGCCAGCACCGGGCAGCCCCAGGCGAGACCCAGTCCGTTCGCCATGCCACCGCCCACCATCAGGGCGCCAATCAGGCCCGGCCCGGCGGTATAGGCGATGACGTCCGGTTTTTCGATCCCGGCCTCGTCCAGCACCCGCCGGATCAGCGGCAACAGGCAGCGCACGTGATCGCGGGAGGCGATCTCAGGCACCACGCCGCCGTAGGCCGCGTGCAGGTCGACCTGGCTATGCAGCGCATGGGCGACGAGGCCCTCGGCCACGTTGTACAGCGCCACGCCCGTCTCATCGCAGCTGGTTTCGATGCCGAGAATGTTCATAGCCGCGGATCATACGTGAGCTCAGCATCGCTGGGGAGGCCGGGTTCCGGGCCCGGCAGGCCGCCGCCGGGCGCCACAGGCCAGGCGCCGGCCCTGAGAAACCGCCCGTTTTGGGCTTTGCAAACGGCCGATTCCGCAGTTATTATGCTTGGCTGCGTCCCGGCCCAGTGCCGGGTTTATTTATGTGAGAACGGAATACCTGATCCATGCCAAGTGTTCGCGTAAAAGAGAACGAATATTTTGACGCTGCCCTGCGGCGATTCAAGCGTGCCTGCGAAAAAGCCGGAATCCTGACGGAGTTACGTCGTCGTGAGTTTTATGAAAAGCCCACGCAAGAGCGCAAACGCAAGAAAGCAGCGGCAGTAAAGCGCCACCTGAAGCGCATGTCGCGCGACGACGCCAAGCACAAGCGTCTGTACTGATCCGGGTCGGCGCCACCATCGTGGACCCTGTTACGTACTCGCCCCGCCCATGCCCCTGAAAAACCGCATCCAGGCAGACATGAAGTCTGCAATGAAAGCCGGCGAAAAAGATCGGCTCAAGGTCATCCGGCTGATGCTCGCCGCAATCAAACAGATTGAGGTCGACAAACGGATCGAACTGGACGATGCGGCCGTACTCGCGGTGCTGACCAAGATGGTGAAACAGCGCCGCGACTCTATCGAGCAGTTCGAAAAAGGCGCCCGCGAAGACCTCGCGAAAATCGAGCGCGACGAAATTACAGTCCTCGAGGATTATCTACCCGAGCCGCTCTCGGCAGCAGAGCTCGAGGCGATGGTCGTTGAGGCGATAAAAAACACCGGGGCCGAAGGCATCCGCGACATGGGCAAGGTCATGGGCCAGATAAAAGCAAAGGCCGCAGGTCGCGCTGATATGGGCGCGCTGGGCGCGGCCGTAAAGGAGCGCCTCAACGACCTTTGACCAGAGAGTTTCATTCCCATCGAGCGGGCCAAAGACCCGACAGCGCACGGCCACCGTTAGAACACACTATGTCCGGACTGATTCCCCAGGATTTCATTGATGATCTGATTGCGAGAGCAGATATCGTTGAGGTTGTGGGGCATCGAGTGCCGTTGAAAAAAGCAGGCCGGGAATTCAAAGCCTGTTGCCCGTTCCACGACGAAAAAACCGCCTCATTCACCGTCAGTCCCGGCAAGGGCTTTTACCACTGCTTTGGCTGCGGCGCGCACGGGACGGCTATCGGCTTTCTCATGGAGTTCGATCACATGAGCTTTGTCGAGGCGATCGAGAGCCTCGCCGGCACCATGGGTGTCGAGGTTCCGCGCAGCGCATCCGACAAACCCGCACGCCGCTACGACGAACTCTTTTCCCTGATGGACAGCGTCGCAAGGCACTGGCAGGAGGAGATGAAGCAGTCCACCGCCGCCGTTGACTACCTGCAAAAGCGCGGCATCGACGGTCCCACGGCGAAGCGCTTCGGTATCGGCTACGCGCCGGCCGGGTGGAGCAATGTGCTCGACAAGTTCGGTCAGTCACCCGAGGCAACCGAGCGACTGCTGGCCACAGGCCTGATTATTCAGAAGGACAACGGCCAGCACTATGACCGCTTTCGCGAGCGCATCATGTTTCCGATTCGCGACGCGCGTGGCCGGACGATCGGCTTCGGCGGTCGCACCCTGGGAGACGGCGAACCGAAATACCTGAACTCGCCTGAAACCGTCCTGTTTCACAAGGGCCGCGAGCTGTACGGACTCTACGAAGCCCGCCAGGCCTTGCGTCAGATTCAGCAACTCGTGGTCGTTGAAGGCTACATGGACGTGGTTGCGCTTGCGCGGCATGGCATCGACTTTGCCGTCGCGACGCTCGGCACGTCGACCTCCAGCGAGCACCTGAATCAGCTGTTTCGACTGACCGACGACGTGTGCTTTTCGTTCGATGGCGACCGTGCGGGCAAAGCCGCTGCCTGGCGGGCCCTGGAGAACGCCTTGCCGCATATTCGCGAAGGTCGCCAGGTTCGCTTCGTGTTTTTGCCCGAAGGATACGACCCCGATTCCTACGTTAACGAGCGCGGCGCCGATGCATTCGTCACCGCGCTGGACAAGGGCATGGCGCTCTCTGAATTTCTCATTGACGAACTCTCCGGGCAGGTCGACATGCAAACCGTCGACGGCCGCGCGCGCCTGGCTGAACTGGCGCGGCCACTGGTGCAACAAGTTGCCGAGCGGCGTTTACCGTGAGCTGCTGATCGAAAGCCTGGCGACCGCGGTCGGCCTGACGGCACCGAAGCTTGAGAAGATGATCGCCGGCGGCCCGCCACCGTCCGCGGGCGGCACACAGCGCTTCGCTGCCGCCGCGAAGAAGCCCCGGCACTCGCCGGGGGTTGGCCGGCCTTCAATGATACGGCGCGCCATTACCCTCGTGCTCAATCACCCGGAGGCTGGCCGGCAGCTTGAAACGGCGCTCCTGCAGGGTCTGAACCGCCCGGGCGCAGATTTGTTGCGCGCGCTCATTGAAACCGTGCAGTCCGAGCCCACTATAACGACAGCGGGGCTGCTGGAGCGCTGGCGCCACGACGAACAAGGCCGCTTCCTCGGCCGGCTGGCCGCGGCCGAGATACCGCTCGATGAAGATTTTGACGCCGCCGCGGAGCTGGCGGAATGCCTGCAGCAGCTCGCGCTCGCAGGCCGCAAGGAACGAATTGATTTTCTCATTGAAAAACAGAGGCTTAGCGGTTTGTCGGACGATGAGAAATCGGAACTAAGACGATTGAACTAGATCAAATCAGTGAGAAGTATTGGTAGCCTGAGTACGCTGAACAGAGTAAAATTAACCGTTTGTATCTTTTCCTCGCAGGAATCCCGTCTTGAAAGAAGCTAAAGCAAAAAAAGCAGTAGTAGGCGTGAGCAAACAAGCTCAGCAGCTGAAAGAACTGATCGCACGTGGCAAAGAGCAGGGGTTCCTGACCTATGCCGAGGTCAATGACCACCTCCCGAACGACATCGTCGATCCTGAACAGATTGAAGATATCGTCAACATGATCAACGACATGGGCATCACCGTCCATGAGAAAGCGCCCGATGTCGAGTCGCTGACGCTCTCCGATGCGACCGCCACCGATGATGACGCCGCCGAAGAGGCTGAGGCGGCATTGGCAAGCGTTGACGCCGAGTTCGGCCGCACGACGGACCCGGTGCGCATGTACATGCGCGAAATGGGCACCGTTGAGCTGCTGACACGACAGGGTGAGATCGAGATCGCCAAGCGCATTGAAGACGGTCTCAATCAGGTGAAAATTCACATGGTGCATTTTCCGCCGACGGTTGAAGCGCTCCTCGAGGTCGCTGCGAAAGTCGACGCCGGTGACACCCGCATGCAGGACTTCGTCGTCGGCTTCATCGACCCGAACGAGCCTGACGAGATCAAGCCACCGGCACCGAAATCCGACGACGATGACGAAGTCATCGACACCGGACCGGATCCCGAAGAGGTCAAGGCACGCTTCAAGGTCGTGCGTCGTCACTTCAATCGCGCGATGAAGAACCTGGAGCTGGCTGGCCAGAAGGACAAGAAAACCGTCAAAGCGCATGGCGATATGGCCGCCGAGATCATGCAGATCAAGCTGGCACCGAAACTGTTCGATGCGTTGGTGCGTAACCTGCGCGACGTTGTGTCCATTGTTCGCAGCCAGGAGCGGATGGTCATGAAGCTTTGCGTTCGCGATGCGAACATGCCGCGCAAGGACTTCCTGTCGAGTTTCCCGAAGAGCGAGACCGATCTCACGTGGATCGACAAGCACATTCGCGCGAAGCGCAAGCACTCCTCGGTACTGGCCAAACTGAAAGACGACGTTGTTCGTGCCCAGCGCAAGCTGATCGCGGTGGAAGAAGCGACTCGCCTGACGATTGCCGATATCAAAGAGATTAACCGCCAGATGTCGATCGGCGAGGCAAAGGCGCGCCGCGCCAAGAAGGAAATGGTCGAAGCCAACCTGCGACTGGTTATCTCGATCGCAAAGAAATACACCAACCGTGGCCTGCAGTTCCTGGACCTCATCCAGGAAGGCAATATCGGCCTGATGAAAGCGGTGGACAAGTTCGAGTATCGGCGCGGCTACAAGTTTTCCACTTACGCGACCTGGTGGATTCGACAGGCCATAACGCGATCGATTGCCGATCAGGCCAGGACCATTCGTATACCGGTGCACATGATCGAGACGATCAACAAGCTGAACCGCATATCGCGGCAAATGCTGCAGGAAATGGGGCGCGAGCCCATGCCGGACGAACTGGCCGAACGCATGGAAATGCCGGAGGACAAGGTTCGCAAGGTACTGAAGATTGCGAAAGAGCCGATCTCCATGGAAACACCGATTGGTGACGATGAAGACTCGCACCTCGGCGACTTCATCGAGGACCAGACGGTGCATTCGCCCGTCGACTCGGCAACCACCTCGGGTCTCAAGGAGACGACGCACTCGGTGCTGGCGGGACTCACGCCGCGAGAAGCAAAGGTGCTGCGCATGCGCTTTGGCATCGACATGAATACCGACCACACGCTCGAGGAAGTGGGTAAGCAGTTCGACGTCACACGCGAACGTATTCGACAGATCGAGGCTAAAGCCTTGAGAAAGTTACGGCACCCGACTCGCTCCGATCAGTTACGCAGCTTTTTGCTGGAAGACTGAGCGACCCAACTGGTTGAAAAAAGGCCGGGCTCTGCCCGGCTTTTTTTAGATAATTTCCAGCGCTTTCCGGCGCTGCGTATGAAAGTCCTGTTTCGATACGAACTTCAGGAAATGCTCCTGCGACAGCGGCTTGCTGTAGTAGTAGCCCTGGATGAAATCGCAGCCATTCTCCTGCAGAAATGCGACCTGCTCGCCATGCTCCACGCCCTCGGCGATCGACTTCTTACCGAGCTCCTCGGCCATTCGTATGATGGTGCGGCAAATATTGTCGGCCACGTTGCCGGTACCAATCACGTCAACAAACGACTTGTCGATCTTGATCGCGTCAAAGGGCATGTGTTGCAGGTAGCTCAGTGACGAGTACCCGGTACCGAAATCGTCAATCGAGACACGCACCCCTTGCTTGCGCAGGTTCGCGAGAATCTCGATCGCTGTATCGCGATTCTGTGCCACCGTGGTTTCAGTGACTTCGAGCTGGATGTAGCCCGGGTGAATGCCGTAGCGCCGAATCGGCGACATCACGTCGTTCTCGAAACTGCCTTTTCTGAGTTGCCGCGCAGACACGTTGATGGACATCGGCCCCGGGTGCAGCCCCTTGTCCAGCAATTGACAAAGGTCCTTGCACGCCTGCTCCAGAACCCAAGAGCCAATCTCGACGATGAGCTCGGATTCTTCGGCCAACGGGATGAATTCCGCCGGTGAAATGGGCCCATCGGTGGCATGATTCCAGCGCAACAGCGCCTCCGCTCCGCTGATATGCCCGGACGAAATGGCAAACTGTGGCTGGTACCACACTTCCAGTTCACGATTATGCAACGCCTGCCGAAGGTCTCGTTCCAGGGTAATTTTTCTGCGGCTTTCTGCGTTCAGGCGCTCGCTGAAAAACTCGAAGCGATTGCGGCCGGCGTCCTTTGCACGATACATGGCCGCATCGGCATTCTTGAGCAACACCTCAACGCTGTCGCCGTCATCCGGAAAAAGCACGATACCGATACTGCCGCTGAGGTAGTGATCGACCCCGTTGATCGTGAATGCCTCGGCGATTCTGGTCAGGAGTCTCTCTGCGGTCGCGGTGACGATGTTGTCGTTGCGCACGTTGGGCAAGGCAATGACGAACTCGTCGCCGCCAAGTCGCGCGACCGTGTCGCGCGTCCTGACTTCTGAAACGATGCGTTCGGATGCCTGCACCAGCAGCTGGTCGCCGACCGAATGTCCGAATACGTCGTTGATCGCTTTGAATCGATCGAGATCAAGAAACAACAACGCGCCGCTATGCTGTTCAGTCCGCGCGGAGGCCAGATGCTGTTCCAGGCGATCTTTCAGCAACTGCCGATTCGGCAAGTCTGTCAGCGGGTCGAAGTGTGCCTGGCGATAGAGCGTTTCTTCTCGCTCCACGCTGGCCAACGCCACCGCAAACCGTCCCGCGAGATCCGTGCAGCGCTCGAGGTTACTCTCCGGCATTTCGACGTTCGATTCGGTTCCAAGGACCAGGATACCTTTCACGTCAGTATTGAGAGTGACCGGCACGAGGACCGCATATTTCTGCCCAAAGCCCAGGAAACGCGTTTTGTACGGCGCCAGCAATGGCGACACTTCTGACAGGTCTACCTGGCGCGGCTCGCGCCATTCCTGGTGCAGGTCGCCCGGCACTTCGATACGTTCGTGGCAATACTCTCCCTTGAACAGGGAGATCATCTTCGCTTTGTGCGACGCGTCGACGTCACGCACGATAACGGCGGCGGCGTTGCAGTTGATCAGGCCGACAAGATGCTTGACGACATCTTCAGCGACCTCCTCGAACTTCGTTCCGGAGAGAATCATTCTGTCGATACCGGACAGCGCCTCAAGCGTGGATATCTGACGTCCCAGGGTGGTCGCCATATCGTTGAAGGCATCGGCAAGCCCCTGGAACTCGTCGTGGGTGTGGACCTCTGCGCGGAAAGCGAGGTTGCCGGTTGCCAGCTGCCGGGCCGCTTCTGTCAATTGCCGCAGCGGCACAAGGCTGCGAGCAATCAGGTTGAGACTCAGCAGTCCCGCCAACACCAGCACCAGTGCGACCGCCGGCAGGAATACGCGCCAGTAATCCGCCACGGCCTTCATCGCCAGGCCGAGGTCCTGTATCGCCACGATATCGATGGGCCTCGCTCCGAACGGACCTTTGAGGAACAGTTGCCAAAGTGCTGCAACCTGTTTTTCGTCGCCGCGCGTCCACTCGGCAAAACTGCTGCTGCGGGATTCGGTGGCGTTGAGCAGCGCGGCGTGCAGGCCCGGGTCCACATCACTCGTACAGGAGAGCACGACACCGGCTTCGCTGAAGATGCAAAACTCGGCGCTATACGGCAGCTCCTGCCGCACGCCCCAGATTTTTTGCGCCTTCAGGAAAAACACATAGTTCGTGGTCTGTGCATCGGACCCGGCTATGGTCTTGAACAGCAGCAGATCCTTCTCCGGCGTCAGCAGAAGCTGCACGCTGCGATCTTGCAGGAAGAGGTCGTTTGCCGCGGAGGGACTGACGCTGGATCTCCCCTGCCCTGCGATCAAAACGGGCATGGCATCGCCCTCTGCCAGCCAGATCGCTTCAAAGTCTTCGAGCAGATAGGCGTTGCTGGCAAGGCCGTTGATGCCATCCTCGGCCGTAATGCGAACGATCTCTTCCGCCTTTTCCGATACCTCGAATAGCCGCGTGAGAATCTCCGACGCGTATTCCTTGGCCTGGGCTTTCAATATCCTTGAAGCCTCGCGCTCTACACCGCGGTTGAACTCGTGGTAGGCGAGCCAGGACGTGAACAGCATGGGCACGATCGCCGCCAGCAGAAAAAGCAAGACGATTCGTCGGCCAACGCCTTTCGAGAATGCCTGGCTAAAGACGGACGCGGACATCTAGTAGTCTTCACCCAGACCGATAAAAGCACCGTCGTTGGCACGCAAGATGTCGTCGCGGCTGGGTCCCGCGGTGACAGGGCCCCGCGGACTTGCCATCCTTGCCGACGCTGTAGAGATCGAAGTCAGTGTTTAGCGGGTTGAATGCGCCGTCTTTGCGGAACGCGCCCTTGCCGGGTCCGGCCGAAGCGATATCCAGGTATTCGTAGGCCTGACCCCACGGATCGAGCGGTATGTCCATTCGCAGATCATTGAGCGTCGCCGGCATGCTATCCGCGTTGTTTAGTCGGAACCGCTCGATCTCGAGGCTTATCGATCCGATGTCTCCAATGGCTTTCGAAACATTGGCCCGGTCGATGTAGCCGGTATAAGCGGGAAGCGCGATGGTCATGAGCAACCCGGCGACGACCAGCGCTATCATCAACTCGATCAAAGAGAAGCCTCCCGACCTGGTCTTTTGTAAATTCATCGTCCTGCTCTCATTGCTCTTGACGGGAGATACTCAATGGGCGCAAGGCCCGCGAAGCCCTGAATCATACGGTTTCGGCGGTTTTTTCACGTTGACGGTCGTCACGCTTGGAGACGTTCTGGGCAGCCGTTTTATGTCAAACCCGCAACCAAAGCCGGACATATCGGGTCGTGCGCTCGGATTGCCGGCGATTGCAGCGTCTGAAGGCCAGTTCACCCTGCAATCTGCCGCCAAGCCCAACAATCCTGCAATTTCGCGCCTGGATCCGGCTGCCGCACGAACCTTCCCGGCTACCGCGTACATCATCCAAATGCTTGTATAGAAAGCATTATTTGCCATCGCACGCGCCGCGACATATCTGCTAGAATGCCGCCCGTTGCGTGGGCCTGTAGCTCAGTTGGTTAGAGCAGGGGACTCATCAAAATGGTGCGTTCGCATCGAAAGGTGCGAAATGAACGGGATGAATTCAGGGAAACCTTAGCAGTACGGCTGCTGGCAATCCTGAGCCAAGCCGCGAGTACACTCGCGGACGGTGCAGAGACTACCTGGGAACTTCAGTGTTCTTGATAACAGGCTAGAGCGTCCCGCCCCTAACGATTCGGTCGAGGGTGATGAGATAGTCCGCTCCATCCGGAAACGGTTGGGTACAGTGAATCCCTTGGTCGAAGGTTCGAGTCCTTCCGGGCCCACCACTTTTCAGGCACGTGTTCGTCCGACACCGACAATCGGGGTCAGACCGAGGTTTTCTACGACCGACAGTAAAGTCTCTCGTGGCATGCTGCGCGAGTTCCGTAACTGCGGTTCGACCCCAATTTTTGTTACCCGTCAGTCGTTTCCTGTCGATCTCTGATAGTCGAATAGCTGCACATCCTCGTTGCCGCCTTTCATTGATCGGGCGGTCTTGAGCGCTGCCAACGAGGCGGGGTCATGCTTCAGATAGGCCGAAAAGAACAACAGCTCCCAATTATCACGATCTTCCCAGGAACCTTGCTCAAAGATGTGCGGTTGATCGACGAGTTCCACCACATAGGTCGGGCCCGATAGTTGTTTCATGGCCGGCAGGATATATGACGCCAACGTGATGTCGTCCTTGGTGCCGAAAAAACCAATCATCGGAATGCTTACCCGATCAAGCGCATTGTTTTTGGGGCCGAATGCAAAGAACTCACTGCCGTCATAGGTGCCCCCGACCCAGGGCGCCGCGAGTACGCCCGCCTTGATGCGCTTGTCGCTGACCGTCGCGGTGTTCCCCTGATACGGCCCTCCCGCAACCGCAAGCGCCGTGAACCCGCCGAAACTGTGGCCGGTGATGCCGATATTGTCCGTGTCTATGTGAGCCGCAAACGTGTCGCTTCCAAGCAGTGAGTCCAGCACGGCTTTGGTAAGAAAGGGCCTGAGAAACGAAACAGGGTGACTCAGCTTATCCGCATCAGCCGTGCGATCGTCTCCGTAGTTGATAACTGCAACGATATACCCGTGGCTGGCAAGAGAATGTGCATGTCTCACGTCGTAAATGCCATGCGCCGAGGCGCCGTGGGCAAGAAGGATGAGAGGATAGCGTTCATCGGGATCGGCAAAGCTTGGTGTCTCTCCGGCACCCAGCATGTCTTCGAAAACTCCGTACCTGGCGTCGTAATACGGAAACGCGTAGCTATTTCGCTGCGGTTTCGCACTCGATGGATACGTCAGGAACGTCACGATAGGCAACGCCAGGCCGCTGGCCGGACCATACAGCGCGGGTTCATCCGGGACCTGCACATCGATGACCCACGCGGATTCGGGGTACTTCAGTATGTCCGCGATATAGCGAGGCTGGTCTGTTCCGCCTGCGCGACCCAGCAAGTAGTCGTGCATCGCCTCATCACCGATATCGGCAAATTCAGACCGCCACTTCCATATTCGTCGAACCGACCGAATACGGACCTCTGCCGGAGGGCTCAAGTTCTGTCGAATCCGACGACCCTGTGCTGCAACCCAATCACGGCACAGCACAGCAGGAATGACCAGACCAAACGATAGTTTTTCATCTTGCGCCCGAACAATAGTTGAGCACGCAGAATAAGAGCGCTGTTTCCAGGAGTCAAAAGACGCTGACGTCGTGCTTCGTATAGGGAATGTCGAATGTCCCGCAGCGGACCTCGATGTCGCACTCTACACTTGCATTGCCAGCGAGCGCCATTCGTTCGGCAGCTGCCTTTCGGCGCAGGAGTACGAGAGAGTTGAGAGATCTATTTTTGCCATTCGGCACGGGAATGATATGACCATCAACCAGCTTTTCCGGTTCCCCGACACGCTCGCGCGAGATCCGGCTGTCGAGGCCTGGATGCGTGAGCATGCGGGTGAGTTGGGGCTATCGCGCAGCGCTGGTTTGCTGTCATGCGCGACTGCGGAGACGATGTTCGAGAGTTACTACACGACGGCCACCCTACCGCTTGCGTTAATGATACGGCATTCGCCTGCGTTAACGCCTTTAAGGCTCATGTGAATGTCGGATTCTTCCGTGGCGCCGAGATTGCTGACTCAAACGGCTCGCTGGAACGCACCGGCAAGTTTATGCGCCATGTAAAACTCAGGCCTGGGTGTGATGTCGATACCTTGGCCATGAAAATGCTCATCGACACGGCGTACCAAGATATGAAGGGGCGATTGGACGCAGAGGCGCGTCGCGGTGAATGACGGGCTTTCGCGACGGTGGTCCGAGTCCTGACGGTCCCACTAATTCGTCGCTACATCACGCTGTTGATATCCGGTAT
This sequence comes from uncultured Gammaproteobacteria bacterium, assembly GCA_963807845.1. Lineage (GTDB taxonomy): Bacteria > Pseudomonadota > Gammaproteobacteria > Steroidobacterales > Woeseiaceae > UBA1847. The sequence goes on along the minus strand of CAWEDS010000011.1, from coordinate 3,968 downwards.
CCAAACGCGCCAGTACTCCAGCTTGGCGCGCAATTCATCGGCCGCGAGGTCAGCGTCGCGCATCAGGAACCGAACGTGATCGCCGGGTCGAAGCTGGCCGAGCTGATGACGGTCGGCGCGCGAATACCTGCAGAACGCGTGGATAGCCGCCGATCGTGGCCGCGTCCACCGAGACGAATGTACGGCGAACCGCTTTCCGGACATTGCACGGTGCCGGGAAACACGGCGGCACTCGGCATGCGCCCAGCGGATGAAACCTCGAGCAACGGGCCTTCAAGCTGCAGCCCCATGCGATCCGAGCGGCGACCCACTATCCAGTTGCTGTCGAACAGCTGCTCGCGGCCTTCGCGGGTCAACTGCGCGGATTCGAAAGACTTCACAGGCACGCAGTGCCCAGCTCGACGACATCGGCGGCCGGTATTCCGCCGGTGTCTGCAATCTCGGAGCGGTTGTCGGCGTAAATTGAAGCTCGTCGCCCGTCTTGAGCGCCCTGCCCCGATAGCCGCCGAAGTTTGCCGGCAAGTAGGTGGCGGACGAACCCAACAGTTCATCCGCTTCGAATCCGCCGGCAACCGCGATGTAGAACCGGGCGCCTTTTTCAGTGGCACCGGTAACGAGTTCGTCACCTGCCTCGGCAAAGATCGTTTCGTGCTGCTCGATCTCGACACCGTTCAACGTCGCACGGGCAAGCGCCCCGACTATGGCGAAGGCACACGCTTGCTCAAACCTGAGCGTCGGGCCCAGCAGCGTGGCCTCGAGCGCCGGCGTATCCCAGCCATTGCCCACCAGGCGGTTGGCCAGTGCAAGCGACAGCGCATCGGCCGCACCGCTTGCCGGCACGCCCAGGTGGCGCAGGCCCCTTCGCGATCGCGACTGAACGGTCGTTTGCAGACCCGCTTTCAGCACAGTGATGCTCATTCTGTGAACGCTTCCGCTGCAATCGGCCTGAAGCGAATGCGCATGCCGGCGCGGATGCGAAATGGATCGGCTGCCTTTGCGTCGAACAACACGCTCGGGGTCCTGCCAACGAGTGTCCAGCCGCCGGGGCTGGCCACCGAATAGATACCGGTACGGCTATCAGCGATACCGATGGATCCTGCCTCGACGCGTTGCCGTGGCTGTTCGCGTCGCGGTACGCGAAGACGGTCATCCAGACCACCGATAAACGCGAATCCGGGCGTGAATCCGATCATATCGACGCGGTATTCGCTGCCAGTATGCAACGCAACAAACTCGTCGCTGGTTATTCCAAGCTCGCCGCACAGCGCATCGAGATCCGGACCGTAATCGCCGCCGTAGACGACCGGAATTTCCAATAACTCGTCAGCAAGGTGCAGTGGCGGAACGCCACCGCTGAGTGCTTCTTCGATCTCGCGTTGTGCGCTCGCGGCATCCATTTCGGCCGCATCGAAACGTACGACGACCGAATCGATACCGGCGACAACTTCCAGCCACGCCGGCTGTTGCTGCAGGTAAGCCGCAAGAGCCTGAGCTTCCGGCGGGCCCGCTACCGGCAGCGAGAGAAGATCATCCGCGCGTTGTATAAGCACGTATTTCTATCCCGTGGGTCTCGAGTACGTCGCGCACGGCGCGCGCCGCTTCGGCCGCGCCCGGCGTGTCACCATGAAGACAAAGCGTGTCCGCCTGCACCTTTATCACGTCACCGTTTCGTGCCGTCACCTGGCTCGACGTTGCGAGTCCCACGGCTTGCGTTGCCACGACAGCCAGGTCCGCATGCACCGCGCCCGGTTCGGCGCGAGAAACGAGGGTCCCGTCGGGCTCGTAAGCACGATCAACGAAGGCCTCGGCGATAAAACCCAGGCCGTGTCGCTCCGCGGCCCACTGCAGCTCGCTTTTCGCCATCCCCATCAGCGCCGGCGCGCCCGGTGCCTCTGACGTCACCCTCGCGATGACATCGGCGAGTTCACGATTTGCCAGTGCGTCGTTGTACAACGCACCATGCGGCTTGACGTGACCGAGCTTCGCTCCCAGCACCGCGGCAATATCCGCGAGCGCCGTCACCTGCGCTGTGAGCGATTCGTACAGCGCGCCCGCCGCGAGAAACCCGCTCACCCGACCGAAGCCCTCTGGGTCCGGGTACGCCGGGTGTGCACCGACGGTTACGCCGTTGACGATGGCGGTGCGCACGGCCGCGGCCATCGACGCCTGGTCGCCGGCATGACCGCCGCAGGCAATGCTGCAGCTCGACACGATCTGCAAGAGCGCGTCGTCGTGCGGATCGCCCTCTCCCAGGTCGGCATTCAAGTCAATCGTCGTCATTCAGTGCTTGCCGCCTTTTGCCCTCTGCTTGTCCGCCAGGATGGATTTGTACAGCTTGCCAAACTGCTTGTCGCGCGAACGTCGCTCCGCCAGTGTCTCGGCATTGCGGCGCTCCTCGGATTGCAACTTCCGGAAACGACGAAGGCGTTCCGGCATCGAGCGCACCTTCCGCTATCGCCGCGCGCACCCGGCAACCCGGCTCCGCCTCGTGCGAACAGTCGTCGAACCGGCACTGCGCCCGCGAATCCGGCCACGTCACTGAACACTTCATCCAGCGCTTCGGACACGTCGACAAGCTGCAGTTCACGCATGCCCGGCGTGTCGATGAGCCAGCCACCCTGCGGCAAACGATGCATCGAGCGGCGGGTTGTCGTGTGACGGCCGCGCTGATCGTCTTTGCGGACTGTCCGGGTGGCCTGCGGCAGCGTTGGCGAGCGCGTCGATCGAGGTCGACTTACCGACGCCTGAAGAGCCCAGCAACGCCACCGACTACCGGTTTCGCACCACGGCCGCAACACCGCGACGTCCTCCGGCTGCCGGGCGTCGAGAGCCTCGATGAGCAGTCCCGGGGAGAGTTTGGCGGCGCTTGCGACGAACGTCTTTGCCGAATCCACCTGGTCCGCTTTCGTAATCACCACGACCGGAAACGCACCGGCATAAAAGGCAATAGCAAGGTAGCGCTCGCGGCGAGCGACGTTGAAGTCACGTATCGCCGACGTCACGATAAACAAGGTATCGACGTTGGCCGGCAATAAGCTGTACTTCGCCTGCCGCACCCGCCGCTTTTCTTTGGAAAACACCGAAGCGCTCAAGGCGAGCGCACAGTCTTTGGTCGTCCGGGTTCATCATCACCCAGTCGCCGACGGTCACATCGATTGCCGCGCTTTTGCCGAGCGTGCCAGCATCGCATCGCCCTCTTCGTGCGCCACGGTGACACCGCCACGATGCACAGCCCAGAACGCGCGCCGGATATCCTTAACAGCATCGGTCCCGAGTTGCGCCTGAAAGAAAGGGCGCCAGCCGAGGCTTCTGCAACTCCGACCAGGTGTCATGATATACACTGGATACCACGTAGGCCACCCGCGAAGGGAAAACATCATGAGCGTCGTACTTGTCACCGGGGCCAGTTCCGGTATTGGCGCTGCCATAGCCATCGCCTTTGCCGAAGACGGCTGGGACGTTCTGGCCGCCGGCCGGGATGAGGGCCGCCTCGAGGAAGTGGCGGACGTTGCGGAGAAAATCGTCACCTGGGCCGGGGGAACTGGCGGAGTCGGGGGATCGCGACGATACTCGATCGCCGATAGATCGATGAATTCGGGCACCTCGATTGCCTGGTCAACAAGGCCGCGTCTGGTTCGCGGCGACATCGCCGACACGACTGATGCAGACTGGCGCTACACGATGGCGATCAACCTCGATGTGCCGTTTTTTCTCAGTCGCGCGGCGCTGCCCTACTGTCAGGCCGAGGGCAGCATTGTCAACATAGCCTCGGACTGGGGCCTGCACGGGCGGCGAGCGTGCCGCCGCGTACTGCGCGAGCAAGGGCGCGCATCGACCTGTTAACGAAAGCCATGGCAAAAGACCACGGCCGCGACGGGCTGCGCGTGAATGCCATCTGTCCTGGCGACGTCGATACGCCGATGCTGGAGCAATACGTCGTAACTGAACGAGTAGGTCAACATAGACAT
>CAWEDS010000010.1:0-133216 GCA_963807845.1 uncultured Gammaproteobacteria bacterium | reverse complement strand
CCGGACAACTGGTCCCTGACGGGTGAGCGGTATTTTCTGTGGCGAGGTGCGTGCGGCGGCGTGTGGGCGGAAGGACCGCACCTGTACAAGCGTGACGGTCGCTACTACCTGATGGTGGCGGAAGGCGGTACGAGTTTTAATCATGCGACGGTGGTCGCGGTAAGCGAAGAGATTACGGGGCCGTATTCATCGAACCCGCGCAACCCAATTATGAGTTCCCGCCACCTGTCCTATGACAACTGGGTCAACAGCACCGGTCACGCCGATATCGTTGAGCTGGCCGATGGCCGCTGGTACATGGTCGCGCTCGGCATACGTGGGGACAAGCATCGTCGTTCCAACATGGGCCGCGAAACGCACCTCACGCCGGTGACCTGGGAGCGCGAGCCGTTCGAGTGGAAAGAGGTCCGATACGAATGGCCCGTTGCAGCGCCGGATACAGGACGCGTCGAGCGATTGACGCCACTCCCGTTTGCGAACGCGCCGCAGAATCGCAACGACAGCTTCGTGGATAATTTTGATTCGCAAACACTGGGGCTCGATTGGAATTTCCGGCGCGTCCCGATGAAGGACACCTATTCGCTCAGCGCACGCGAAGGCCATTTGCGCCTGTTCGCCCGGCCGGGAGTCATACGGGAGCGCGGCCGCGCCAGCCTTATGGGTTTCCGCCAGAAAGAGAGTCGCTTCGACTACGCGGCCAGGATGCGTTTCCGTGCCGCGGAGGATGATGTCGAAGCCGGCATCAGCTTGTTCCAGAAAGACGACAACTACCTGAACCTCACCGTGACACGAAAGAACGGCAAAACGGTGCTCGGATTGACGCGAGCGTTGCCGGGCGCGATGCCCGAGATGATCGAGTCGGCACCGGCTCGATGATTACACCGGGGACATTATTCTCAAAGTCACATCCGACAACGAACGCTATCGCTTCGCATACTCCCTGGACAATGGACAACACTTCGCGGCGTTTGCGGAGACGACAGCCGACCTGCTGCTCAGCAAGGGATACACCGGCGCTTACCTCGGCCTGTACAGTTCGGGTAACGGTCGGGTCAGCGCAGAGTACGCAGACTATGATTGGGTGAGATACAAGGGGTATCCGGTGCAATGACGGCAAATTCCGTGCAGTACAACCTGCAGGACCAGGTTGCGACAATCCGTATCGACGATGGCAAGCGCAATGCGCTGTCGCCGCAACTCTTGCGGGACATCAATGCGGCGCTCGACCGGGCTGAAGCGCGATCGTGCCATTGTGATCCTTACCGGCCGGGAAGGCGTTTTCTCCGCCGGCTTCGACCTGCATGTCATGAAGCGTGGCGGCGTCACAGCGCTCCGCATGCTGCGCGCGGGCTACGCCCTGACGGCCCGCGTTCTGGCCTATCCCTACCCGGTTATCGCTGCCTGCAACGGTCATGTCATGGCAATGGGTGTCTTCCTGCTGTTGTCGGCCGACTACGTGATCGGCAGCCGCGGCGATTTCAAGATCGCGGCCAACGAAGTGGCCATCGGCCTGACCATGCCGCGCGTTGCGGCCGCCATGCTGCGGCACCGGCTGAACCCGGCGGCGTATCAGCGGGCCGTCACCCTGTCCGAGACATTTGATGTCGAAGCCGCTCTGGGGGCCGGTTTCTTTGACGCCGTGGTCGATCCCGTCGAGCTGCTACCCCGGGCTGAAGCGCGCGCTGAGGAATTCAAGCGGCTCGACCCGCCGGCCCACACGGCCTCGAAGAAGAGAATCCGCGCCGCGCTCATCCGCAAAATCCGCTTCAGCATTCCGCTGGACCTGCTCGATGCGGCGTTGATGGGCCTGCGAGGCGCACGTCCGCGTTAGTCCGTCCCGCGGACAAGCAGCGAGATCAGGTCACGGATTTGTCGCCGTTGGATCCACCGGGATTACCGTCAGCACAGCGTCTTCCTGCGACGCAAACTCGGCGAAGCGCACGCTCGGCGAAATCAGCAACAGGTCGCCCTCGCTCTGGACTTCGGCGAACGAAGAGAGGGTGTGAGGGTGTGAGGGTGTGAGGGTGTGAGGGTGTGAGGGCTCAAGTCTACACTTTACGCATAACCGAAATGCGTAGACTTGACTCCGTTTTCAGGCCGCGTCGCGCTCGAGCATCACCTTTATAAACGCATCGGCCTCGGCGATCGAACGATTCATGTCGGCGATCAGCGCATCGACGTTGCTCTCGATGACGATGGCCTCGCCTTCCAGCGCGGCGATCGCCGAGAGATTCAGGTTGTGCTTGATGTACAGCACCTGGTCCTGGAAAGAATTCAGGACGGGCTGCATTCGATCTTCAATTAATCGCGCATCGATGCGATGAGTTGCGTTGCCTGTTCGCGGGTCTGGTCGAACTGTTGCTCAGCCAGTCGGCGCAGTGCCGGATCGTTGTAGTCGTTTAGCTCTGTGCGCCATTCATCGAGCAGGCGATTGCTGGCCTCGACGACGCGATCCACGTGTTCGTTGATATCGTCTGCCGCCGCTTTACTGCGTAAATGCGCTTTGTTGAGTTTGTTGTACTGGCGTTCCAGATCGCTTTCCGGCAAATCGACCACGGCCTTGAATTCCGTTAGCGCATCACGGAAATCTTCGGCAGCGCGTTGCTGGCTGTCGCGGGCCTCTGCCACCCGCTCAACCAGCAGCTCGCGCGGCTCTGTCCACAGCCAGTCAATGCTGGACATTGTGCTGCCTGTCAGGAGATAGCCGGCGACGAGCGTTACTGCCACAGCAACCCAGGAGCCCTTATTTTTGAGTAAGCGCGGAATAGCGGGTATGATTTTTGCCATTAGCGGATTCATCGACTATCCGTACCAGGACCTAAGGATCTTCACGATGCCACAGCCGACATTCAACCTGCAAATCCTTAAAGTTGCGGCCATCCTGGCACTGTTTACCGGGCTTAGCGGCTGCGCCAGCGTCAAGTATTCAGCGCTCGAGAAGGTCGGCATACACAAACGTGACCTCCTCATTGACCGCGTCGAAGATGCACGCGATGCACAGGCCGATACGCGCGAGAACATGGTTTCCGCTTACGAAAAACTCAGCTCGCTGGTGGGCTACGAGGGTGGCGAACTCGAGGACAAATACGAAAAACTGAGCGATGCGGTTGCCAAGGCCAGCGACACCACCGAGGAACTGGACGAACAGCTGGAGGCTATCGACCGCGTCAGTGCGGACTTGTTTGCCGAATGGGAGTCCGAGCTGGATCTCTACACCAGCCAGAAGCTGCGTGCCGACCAGGAAAAGAAGCTTGGCCTGGCGCAGAGGCAATTCGGCGAAATGCGCTCACGCATGCAAAAAGCGCGTAACCGGGTGGACCCGGTCATGGTCGTACTTAATGACAACGTACTGTTCCTCAAACACAGCCTGAACGCCCAGGCGCTTGCTGCATTGCGCGGCCAGTCGGCCAAGCTCGAAAACCAGGTCGATGCATTGATTCGTGATATGCAGATCGCCATTGATGAAGCCGACGCCTATATCAACCTGATGCGGGGAACCTGACGCGGCTCGTCGCACACCCGCGCCGTGTGTTTGGCGCGGCCGCGCCAGCACGGCGTTCTGAAACACGTTTAGTCATTTGTTTTTATGAATTGCTTGCCGGGACGGTGTTCAGAAGCTCCGATCTGCCCGGCTGAGGGCTTGAAAATGAAATTACTGAGGACGGGACTGGCAGCACTACTGCTGTCGCTATCGGCCGGTGCGCTGGCGGGTGCTGCGGAAGACTTCGCCGCACTGCTCGATGAGCATTGGGAGTGGCGTCTCGCCAGTTCGCCCATGATGGCCTCGATGATCGGCGACCGTCGTTTCAACGATCAGTGGCAGGACGACAGCCTCGCCGGCATTGAGCGTCGCCACGAGCAGCGACGAGAATTCCTGCGTCGTGTTTACGCAATCGAGCGCACGGCGCTGTCCGTGGAAGACCAGCTCAACTACGAGCTGTTTCGCCGACAATTGCAAGACGACGTCGACGAGCACAAGTTTAATGCCCACCTGATGCCGTTTTTTCATCGCGGCGGCGTGCAGAACCTGGAAAACGTCACAAGCCAACTGAGGCTCACGAGCACGCAGGACTTCGAGGACTGGCTGGCGCGGATCGCCAAGGTTGACCGCGTCATCGAGCAGACCATCGAGCTCGCTGAGGCGGGCCGCAAAGCCGGACTCGTGCCGCCGAAGGTACTCATGCAGCGCCTGGTGCCACAGCTCGAGTTGCAGGTGGTCGACGCGCCGGAAGACAGCCCGTTTTATCGCGTATTTGCCAGCCTGCCCGAATCGGTGCCGGCAAAGGACAGGGCACGCCTGCAGCGCGCAGCAGAACAGAAGCATCCGGAAAACCGTGCTGCCCGCGTACAAGAAACTCAACCGCTACTTCAACGATACCTATCTGCCGGCGGCGCGTGCCAGCGTCGGGCTCTCGGCGTTAGCCCAATGGCAACGCCTGGTACGAACAGCTGGCACGATCCTTCACGACAACGCGCATGACGCCCGACGAGATTCACCGCCTGGGTCTCGATGAAGTAAAGCGCATACGCGGGGAAATGCAGGCGATCATTCGCGAAGTGGAATTCGACGGCAGCTTCACCGAGTTCCTGACGTTTATGCGCACGGATCCGCAATTCTATTTCGACAACCCGGACGATCTCTACGAGGCGTATCTCGCCACCTGCAAGCGCATTGACCCGGAGCTCGTTAAGCTGTTCGGCGTACTGCCGCGCATGCCCTACGGCGTCAAACCGATTCCGGATTCGATTGCGCCCGATACAACGACCGCCTACTACACGCGGCCCGCGGCGGACGGCAGCCGTGCCGGAATCTACTGGGTCAACCTGTACAGGCCCGAGGTGCGTCCCAAGTACGAGATCGAGGTGCTCAGTGTGCACGAGGCGATGCCGGGTCATCACCTGCAGATCGCGCTGCAACAGGAGCTTGGCGACATACCGATGTTTCGGCGCTTCCAGGGCTTTACGGCGTTTGTCGAGGGCTGGGGCCTGTACAGCGAGCGCCTCGGCTACGACCTCGGTCTGTACAAGGACCCCTACTCACGCTTCGGACAGCTAACCTACGACATGTGGCGGGCCGTGCGGCTGGTCGTCGATACCGGCATGCACTACAAAGGCTGGACGCGCCAGCAGGCGATCGACTTTTTCAAAGACAACGCGGCGAAAGCGGAGCACGACATCGTCAACGAGATCGATCGCTACATCGCGTGGCCCGGCCAGGCACTCGCTTACAAGGTCGGCCAGCTAAAAATTCTGGCGCTGCGTGAACGGGCTGAGATTCGGCTGGGCGAGGCCTTCGACATTCGCGCGTTTCACGACGCGCTGCTCGGCGGTGGCGCGCTGCCGCTCGATATCCTGGAGCAACGGATGGACGCGTGGCTCGCGGCGGAGGTGGCCGCCGGCGAGTGATGTGTCAGCGGAGCTGGTCTCCAGTGGTTCGGTGTAGATGCGGACGAATACTTCGGTCATTCGCGTTTCGATCTCGCTAAGGAAATGATCGATATCGGGAATCTGCCGGAAGGTGTAGTAGCCGTTCTCGAGGAACGCCTGTAGCGCACCGAAACCCGCGGCGTGCGCGGCCGCTCGTGTGCCGCGCAGCGTGAGGCCTATCACGGGGATCCTGACGAGCGTCTTGAGCGTCCTGCCCAGTTCGGTCACGAGATGCACCAGCTCGACACATTTCTCCAGTGAGCTGGCTTCGCGGCAGGCAACACAGTAGTCGTATTCCGTAATCGTGCTGGGTAATTCTTTGTCGACGAGCAGGCATCGGCAGATCGCGATATTGATCTCTAGCGTACGCACGTTCATCTCCGCCGCGGCGGCCAGTGTCTTGAGGGCACTCGTCGGTAACAGCGTCGTGATAGGCCGCTGGGCGCGTTCCAGGTCGCGGTCACGGTTGCTGATACCGATGCCGGCCAGGTCGCTCATGACGAAGCCAATCGCTTCTGCATAGCCTTCCTCTGCATACAGGTCGGCGAAAAATGGCAACAGGTGATCGAGCTGCCAGTTCGCGAATCGCTCATAGTCCTTGCAGAGTTTTTCGTCGTCGAGATACTCGCGGTGCAGCGCATTGCTGCGCCTGATGTTCTGACGGAAATGCTCCGCCGCCAACTGTTTCTCAGACTGGGCCATTATCGATGCGGGCTTGACGCTCGCTGCTAAAACAAACTCGCCTGGTGCTCTGCCCTGGCCTGAAACTCCAGACGCGCGAACGCCGCCCGATCTTCGGGCGTCGCCTCCGGATCGAAATGGGCTTCAACAGTTTCAATGCGTTGTCGCATCCCGACGCCATTGGCGATCTGGATATTCAGTCCGGGGCGCGCGTTCATCTCAAGGATCAACGGGCCGCGGTCGGCGTCGATAACCATGTCGACACCGAGGTAGCCGAGCCCCGTGACCTCGAAGCCACGGGCCGACGACGCCAGGATGAAATCCCACATCGGTATTTTCAATCCGGCGATCAGCGCGCCGGTGTCCGGATGCTCGTCAACAATCTGGTTGCCGAGTACGCCGGTCAGCGTTTCGCCGCTTGCGATATCGACGCCGGCCCCGACCGCACCCTGGTGCAGGTTGGCCTTGCCATCCGAGGCGCGCGTCGGCAGCCGCACCATGGCCATGACCGGGTAGCCGCGGTACACGATAACGCGAATATCAGGCACCCCCTGGTAGCTGACCTCGGAAAAAATCGGGTCAAAGTGCACGCAGTACTCGATAAGCGCCTTGTCCGGATAGCCGCCGAGGCTGTACTGGCCGCCCACGGTGTTGGATATGTGATGCAGGAGCTCGCCTTCGGAGACAAACAGGCCGCCGCTCACGCGATAGTTGTCGCGCTTGCGCTTGCCGCGCCCGGTCACGACGACGATGCCATCGCCGCCGCTGCCCTGTGCAGGCTTAATGACGAAGGATTCGTGCTCGTTGACGATGCGGGCGAAGTTCTTCACCTCGCCCTGGTGCGCGATGACGCCATACAGCGCCGGAACCGCCATGCCAGCGGCGAGCGCCAGCTCCTTGGTCAGCACCTTGTCGTCCACCAGCGGATAAAACCGCCGCGGATTGAGCCGCATGATGTAATCGCAGTTGCGTTCGTTCAGTCCAAGTACGCCCGCTGCATGCAGTTTTTTTGCAACGCCGAACATCAGTCTTTGGCCAGCACCTTGAAGCGTCGCAGCTCAGTCAATCGATAGCCCGTGTAGCGGCCGGTGAGCAGGACGAGTGACAGCACCACGAGCAGCAACTCGGGAAACGTAAAAATGAGGTGCTCGAGCCAGGACAGGCCCATGGCGATGTACGCCACCACGGCGACGACAAGGCTGCCGAAGCCCGCGCGTATCGCATCAGCCGGGCCGCGCTCTTCCCACACCACCGACATGCGTTCGATCGTCATCGCGATGATGACCATCGGAAACAATGCCACCGACAAGCCACTTTCCAAACCCAGTCGGTGTGACATCAGGCTGATCAGCAGCATCAGGATCACGACGACGATCAGGACCGCACTGAGTCTCGGCACGAGCAGCAGCCGCAGGCGGTCGAGCAGGAAGCGAATACTCAGGCCGAGCAGGATCAGCGTCGTAAACAGCACCACGCCCCACAGGAGCTTGGTCTCACGAAACGCAAGCGCGATCAGCACCGGCATGAACGTACCGAAGGCATCGATGCCGACAAAGTTGCGCATCAGCACCATCACCAGCGCACCGATCGGGATCATCAGCAGCACGCTGTAAACGGCCTGTGTCTGGATCGGCAGGCTGTAGAGCGAGAAGTCGACCGCCGACGTACCGCGGCGGGCCGCCTGGGTTTCTGCAATGGCCACGGCGTCCAGGTAGTTTTCCTGTACGGCGAAATTCACCTCAACGTTACTGCCGCCCGCCACATGGATGAGGCGCTCGTTGCCGCGCCACCAGACGAGGAAACGATCGGGCAGGCGCTCCTCGCCCGTTACGGGATTGAAATACAGCCACTCATAGCCGTCGTGTACCTCGAGCCAGGCATCGAGCGACGCGTTGCGTTGCCTTCCTGCCAGCGCAAAGCCGCGCACCATGCGTGCCGGGATACGCGCGGTAGCGAGCACAGCCGTTATAACGTCGACAAGATCGGCGTTGGTCCTGACGCCGGACGTCAGCAGCTCTATGTTGGGATCGGGTGACGGATCATTGATGCGACGCAGCAGCTCCGTCGTGAACGTCGCCGTGTCGGCCGATTGCGCTCGCACGTCGGCAACCAGCACATCGACTGCCGTTCTCAGCGGCTCTTCAATCTCGGGCAAAGGCGGAAACGGCGGCGTCGTGTCGGTCTGGTCCGCGCCCGGGTCCTCGTACACCGATATTCGGTAGTAGATTGTCTGTTCGCCGTCGGCCCGACGGATCGCCCACTGCGCCTCTCGCCCGCCGCGCCCGGAGTGCAAGCTGAAACCGTAGCCGCGCGACACCGAGTTCTCATTGAGCATGCGAAACCCGGGTGTCAGCGTTGGAACATTCAGCTGGACTTTGATCGAACCGGGACCGGCATCGAAATTGACCGACGCTTCGATCGTCCAGACAGGCGTTTCCTGGTCTGCGCTCAACGGAAAGCCGAGGCCCTGCCACTTATAGACAAACATCGACAGGCCGACCACCGTCAGCACCGCCGCAAGCACGTACACGTATCGTTGCTTCATTTTTTCCCCATGCAGGGCGTCAGTCGACGCCCAACGCGACCCTGACGGCGCGCTCTCGCAACGGGCCGCTGCGATTGAAAACCCGCATTCCACCCGAACGAAATTTGGAAACCAGTCGAGAGTCTGTCGTAAACAGGCGGTTGAGGCCAGTCATGAAATGCAGCATCGTCGAGTTGGCGCCTTTGCGCGCCCGCTCGTAGCGCCGCAACACCGGCAGGTCGCCGGGATAGAGTCCCTGGCCGAGCGCGGTGTCAATGACATCCGCGAGCGAGGCCGCATCCTGCAGACCAAGATTCGCGCCCTGGCCCGCGAGCGGGTGTATCGCATGTGCAGCGTCGCCAATCAGTGCAACACCCGGCAGGACGTAACGTTCCGCGTGCCGGGCGCCGAGCGGAAACGCGGCGCGCGGACCACCGGCTTCCAGTTGGCCGAGGACAAAATCGGACGCGCGCGTTAGCAGCCTGCCGAGCTCCTTGTCGCTGGCGCTCAACGCACGCTTTGCGATTGTGGGCGTTGTAGACCACACGACGGAAACACGGCCATCGGCGAGCGGCAGGATGCCCAGCGGGCCGTCGCGCAAGAAGCGCTGCCATGCAGTTGCCTGATGGGCGTGTTCCGGCACAAGGTGGGTGACAAACGCTGACTGATCGTAGGGCCACTGCCTGGTATCGATACCGACGGCGGCACGTACGAAAGACCGCGCACCATCGGCACCGACCACCAGGTCCGCAGCCAGCTCATCACCGTTTTCCACGTCGATCACATACTGTCGCGCCGGCTTTTTGAGTGCGCGAATGCGGCTTGCAAAGCGCAATCGGACGGCCGTTTTGTCGAGCTGCTTCAAGAGCGCGTCCTGCAGCAGCACGTTCTCGACGATAAAGCCGAGCTGCGGCACGGCAAACTCCGCCGCATCAAAATGCAAAGCAGCCGCACTGTCGACGGTATCGTCCTGGTCCCACACGCGCATACCCTCATACGGGCTGACTCGCGTTGTCGCCACGTGTTGCCACGCCCCTATCGAGTCCAGCAACTCCGCCGAGCCGCTGGCAATCGCCGACACGCGCAACGCGATATCGTCACTTATCGAAAATGTCGGGCGTTCGCCCGCATCGAGTACCGTAATGTCAAGGGAACTCGCCGACGCACCCCTGGCGAGCTTAAGGGCAAATGCCAGACCAATGATGCCGCCGCCGGCGACGACGATGTCAAAGCGTCGTTTCATTTGAGCGGCACACCGCGCGACAAACGCGGCAAGTTGCCGGCCAGGCCCATCGTATGCTTCGCGAACAGCGAGCGCACGCCGGGCACGAGGTCAAAGCCGAGCATGCCCACATTGCGCAGGACGCCGAGCGGGCGGCGTGAACTGCCGAAAAGTCGCACCAGGCCGTCAGTGAATCGCACCAGCTTCTTTTGGTCGGCGCGACGCCAGCTGGCATAGCGCTCGAGCAGCTGCTCGCTGCCCGGATCGAGTCCGTTCGCGTCACCGCGGCTGTCGGCAATGCAGTCGCAGAGTGCCGCAACATCGCGCATCCCGAGGTTGAAGCCCTGCGCCGAGACCGGATGCAGCCCGTGTGCGGAGTTGCCGATCAGCACGCTGCGCGTTGCGGTCAGTCGCTCCGCCTTGCTTAGCGTCAACGGGTAGGACGCGCGTTTGCCGACGCGCGAAAACGCACCGAGGCGGTAGCCAAACTCCGCCTGCAGCGCGGCGAGGAACGTGGCGTCGTCCAGTTCGAGCACACGCTCGGCGTCCGACTCCGGGACCACCCAGACAAAGCCGGCCCGCTCACCGGCAAGCGGCAGTACAGCGAGCGGTCCATGTACGCGTGAAGCGTTCGAATGCGCGATAGTCAAGCGGCTTCTCCGGCAGCAGGTTGCCGATGACAGCACGTTGTTCGTAGTGGCTCTTCTGCGCCGCGATACCCAGCATGTCGCGCACGGCAGAGTTGGCGCCATCAGCGGCAACCAGCAAGCTGGCGCTCAGGGTTTGTTGTGTACCGTTTTCAAACTCTATCGATGCCTGCGCGCGCTCCGATGACACGTCAACGTCGACAATGCGTGCGGGGCACAGCACATCGATGCCGTCTGCCCGCCCTAGCGCGGTCTGCAGAACGCTGCCAAGCACGCGGTTGATAACGACGTAGCCGAGCGCCTCGACGCCCTGCTCGCTGGCATCGATGTGCGAGAAGCCGAAGCGGCCCTTGTCCGAGACGTGGATACTCTGTATCGGCGTCGACGCGGCGACGATCGGCTCCCACAGGTCCATCGCTTCGAACATGCGCTGCGTGCTGCGCGACAGCGCCGTGCTGCGCTCATCGAAGCTCGGCTGAGCCTCTGTCGTGCGGGCGACCGCCTCCACCACCGCGACTTCAAGACCGAGCGGCGCCAGCGCCAGCGCGAGACTCGTGCCGATCATGCCGCCGCCGGCGATCACGACGTCGTAGTGTCTGCTTTCTTCCGTCGCCGTCATAGGCTCTGCATCAGGGCCTCAATCTCGTCAGGGTCCCTGACGAGACCCTTGCTCAGCACGTCCGGGCCTTTTGCCGTCACGGCGACGTCGTCCTCGATGCGAATGCCGATGTTGCGAAAGCGTTTCGGTACGCTTCGCCTGCCGGACGTATAGAGGCCAGGCTCGACCGTGGTCACCATGCCGGTCTCGAGCACGCGCCACTCGTCGCCGACCTTGTAGTCGCCGACGTCGTGCACGTCCATGCCGATCCAGTGCCCGGTGCGGTGCATGTAGAACTGGCGGTAGGCCTCGTCCTTGATGAGTTTCGGCAGCGAACCCTGCAGCAGACCGAGCTTGCGCAACCCCTTGGTGATCGACCTTGACGGCGGCGTCGTGCGGTTCGTTCCAGTGGTTGCCCTTGACCGTCTTCTCGATCGCAGCGCGCTGCGCCTCGAGACGATTTCGTAGACCGCGCGCTGCTCCGGGCGTAAAGCGACCGTTGACGGGAAACGTCCGCGTGATATCCGACGCGTAGTAGTCGAGCTCGCAGCCGGCGTCGATCAGCAGCAGGTCGCCGTCCTTCAGCTCCGCGTCGTTCTCGACGTAATGCAGCGTGCAGGCGTTTCTGCCGCCACCGACGATCGGGTTGTAGGACAGCCCAGGCGCCGTTGCGGCGAAACTCGTGGCGAAACTCGGCCTCGACCTCGTACTCGTACAGCCCGGGCCGCGTGACTTTGCATGGCCCGCTTGTGCGCCTCCACGGCCACCTTCGCCGATTGGCGCATGGCGGAATCTCGCCGCGGCTCTTGTAAAGGCGCATGTCGTGCAGCAGGTGATCGAGCGCCACGAACTCCTGCGGTGTGTGCAGCCCGCGTGACTGAGTCCCGAACGCAGCGAATTGACCCAGTCCGCCATGCGGGCGTCGAACTCCGAGTACACGCCCATGGTGTAGTAGACGCGGCTGCAGCGACTCCATGATGCCGGGCAGGATGTCGTCGATATCGTCGATCGGAAACGCATCGTCGGCGCCGAAGTCGCTGACGGCGCCGTCCTGGCCCGCGCGCTGCGCCATCCCACTGCTCCTTTCGCGGATCGCGCTCGCGACAAAACAACAGGAACTCGCCCTCGTCGCGATCCCGGGACCAGCACCGCGACGGCCTCCGGCTCGGCGAAACCCGGTGAGGTAGTAAAAGTCGCTGTCCTGGCGGTAGCGATACTCGACGTCGCGGCTGCGCGTGCGTACGGGCGCCGCCGGCAAGTATGGCAATGCCACCTCGCGACCGACCATGCGCATCAACTGTCGGCGACGGCGGTCGAATTCTTTCTGGTCCATTGGCGAGGTGCTCGTGTTTATCCTGGCGGGCCGTATTCTACGCGCTCTGGCACGCAATGGTCGGACTAGTGCACAGTATCCTGTCGCTGGGTTCTCGTGGGAGGACCGCTGCGAATGTCGGAAAGTTCCTCGTAGGCGAGCTGTGCTGCGACCCGCAGGTATTCGACCAGTTCGACGTAGGCCGATTCGTTGGTTTCCTCGTCCTCGTCGCTGTCGACATCCGCACGCGTCACCTGCAGCAGGTCGCGAATGATGTCGGCGAGCGGCTCGGACGCCAGTCGATCCCGCAGCGCGTCACCGTGCGCCGCTGACACCAGGCCGTGCAGAAATCCTTCGCACCAGTGCGCCATGGCCGCCGTGCGCTCCCGTGCGTCGCTGTCGTCGTCGGGCAACAACAGCGTGAATTCGGACAGGCGTTCGGACAGCTGCCAGTAGGTTGCCTGGTAAAGCGTGTCGAGCATTTTTCGGCACTCGCCTGCGGCCGCCTCGTTTGCCTCGGTCCCCTCCAGAACCTGCAACAACCACTCCGGTCCGGCGCCAACACCCGCGACCGCCAGGCGACCGGTCAGCAAGCCGTGACTTTGCGCGGCATCCCAGGTTGCGCCACAGCGTTTCAGCGCTTCGTCGAGCCTGTCGTGATCGACCTTTTCATCCATGCCGGCGGCAACCTTTTCAACCCTGCCAAACCCTTATGATCCCACGGACCGGCGCTTACGGCCACGCCTTCTTCAAACCATCGCAAGAGATAATTGATTCTGCCTCGGCGCGTGTCTATATTCTAACTATGAATGACGCCATGAGTTCCAAATTCGAACACGAACTCAAACGACTGGAAAAACGTGTCGACGCACTGGTTCGTGTCTGCGACCAGCTGCAGGACGAAAACCGGTCGCTGAAACAGCGGCAGGACGTGTTGACCTCCGAGCGAGCCAGTCTCCTGCAAAAGAACGAGCAGGTTCGGGCGCGTGTCGAAGCAATGATTGGCCGACTTAAAGCAATGGAGCAAGGTTCTTGATACGCTCCGCGTTTGCAACAGGGAACTCGCCACATGACCGAAAAAATCGCCCAGGTCAGCGTCAGAATACTCGACAAGGAATACCAGGTAGCGTGCCCGCCAGAAGAGCGCACTGACCTGCTCGATTCGGCAGAAATTCTGAACGAAAAAATGCGCGAAATTCGCGACAGCGGCAGAATCGTCGGCCTCGATCGCATCGCCGTAATGGCCGCACTCAACATGGCCAATGACCTGATCCACGCACAGGCGCGGGATCAGGAACTGGAGGGCGGCATCAGTGATCGTCTCAAATTAATTTCCGATCGCGTCGACCATGTCCTGAGCGATACGCAGCAACTCGACCTCTGAACGTGAAACGTCCGCGACTAGTAATGTTCAGTTTGGCGTCTCCTGCAGTGTTCGATACTGGCCTGGATACCTTTCGACCCTAAATTTCCACCTCGGGGTCGTGCACTGTCGGTAGCATGTGTGCAAAACCGTTTCGACGGCAAGCCTGTTGCGGCCACGGCTGACCCCACCTTTTGCTCCGGTTCGAGAGCGAAGGTTTGTAACGGCACAGGCGGGAGGCGCCTCTCTTATGAAAGATCTGCGCGCGAAAGCACTGCGTGCCCGGCAGCAAATGAGCGTCGATGCACGCGCAGAATCGTCGATCGTTATTGCGACAAGCTCACTCGATCCCGCGATTTTTTTTCCAGCAAAGCCATCGCCTGCTACTTGCCGATGCCCGACGAAGTAGACACCCGAGACATCATCGCGCGCGCATGGCGCGCAAAAAAGCGCATTTTTGTTCCAGTTTTGCGCGCGCGCAGAAAAATGTTGTTCCGCGAAATGCTCCCCGATTCGACGCTCGAGCGGAATGCATACGGCCTGTGGGAGCCGATGAGTGGCGATTTTATATCGCCTCGCAACCTCGATCTCGTCGTGACGCCCACCGTTGCTTTCGATGCTGAAAACAATCGTATCGGCATGGGCGGTGGTTACTACGACCGATGCTTCTCGTTTCTGCAACACCGTCGGCAGTGGTTTAAGCCGAAACTCGTCGGCGTCGCTTTCAACTGCCAAAAAGTCGAAAAAATAACGCCAAACGCTTGGGATATACGGCTTTACGACGTTTTTTGCGAAACAACGTAAGGATCAGCTCCCGCCGCGAAGGCTCAACGACAGCGGCTGCAGTGTCGCTTACCGGCGACACATTCAGCCAGTCCCATGTTCACGAACAGTCACGGTGCGGCGGCGTCGTTCAGAGCGACGCGATTGCAGGCAGCAACTTCCCGACGACTGTTTTTTTGAACTACGTCACAAAAACAAATTGTGAGCTAACTTCGTTCCGGTTTGTCGACGTCGCAGCAGGTCGTTGACACCCTTAATCGCGACCTGCTGATTTGCCTGTAACTTTGTGGATTTTTAGGAATTGTTGTATATACTCAGCCCCGGGTACCCGACACGGAGAAAATTGATGGCTACCAAAAAGAAGTCTAGGAAAAAAGCTTCGAAGCGCAAAGTCGCGAAGAAGCGGAAAGTAACTCGTAAGAAACCGGCTGCAAGGAAACGCGTAGCCAAGAGAAAGACGAAGAAAAAGGCGAAGAAGAAAGTCGCCAAGCGCAAAGCGAAAAAGAAAACCGCTAAGCGCAAAACGAAGAAGAAGGCCAAACGCAAAGCGAAGAAGAAAGTAGCTAAGCGTAAGACGAAGAAAAAGACCAAGAAGAAAGCGAAGAAGAAAACAAAGAAGAAGGCCAAGCGCAAAGCGAAAAAGAAAACCGCTAAGCGTAAGACGAAGAAAAAGGCTAAGAAAAAGGTAGCCAAACGTAAGACGAAGAAGAAGGCCAAACGCAAGGCGAAGAAGAAAACTGCCAAGCGTAAGACCAAGAAGAAGGCCAAGCGCAAGGCGAAAAAGAAAACCGCCAAGCGTAAGACCAAGAAGAAAGCTAGCAGAAGGAGATAGCGCTAGTTAGCTGGACGCTTAGGAAGAGGCCTTCTTCCCGAGCAAGCAAAAGAGCCCGCCTCGGCGGGCTCTTTTCATTTTCGGGGGAAATCCCGGAGCCGCTGTGCAAATTCCAGCGATTGCACTATAGTACGCCGCTATGAACGCGACTCAGAAAAAACGCAATGCCGCCAAAGCCGCGCTGGAACACATTTCGCACGGCTCGTCGCTGGGAGTCGGCACCGGCTCAACCATCAACTACTTCATCGACCTGCTCCCCGACATTCGTGATCGCATCGATACTATTGTCTCGAGTTCCAGGGCGACCACCGCTCTGCTGCAGGACTACGGATTCGAGGTTGCCACGCTCAACGAGGCCGGTGACATCGATGTCTACATCGACGGTGCCGATGAGTGCAACAAGCGCCTGCAACTCATCAAAGGCGGCGGCGGTGCACTGACGCGCGAAAAAGTGCTCGCAGCGGCAGCACGACGATTCGTCTGCATTGTCGACGACAGCAAGCTCGTCGGCATGCTGGGAAAATTCCCGCTGCCGGTCGAGGTTCTGCCAATGGCACAAGACTATGTCTCTCGCCAATTCCTGAAGATGCGCGTCAACCCGATATGGCGTGAAGACTTTGTCACCGACAATGGCAACCACATCCTGGACGTGCACGACCTGCAGATCGCCAATCCGGTTGAGATGGAGGCAAGAATCAACAGTATTCCCGGCGTTGTAACGGTCGGCATATTTGCCCGCCGGCCTGCCGATATTCTTCTCATTGCCGGGGACGACGGCGTCCGCGAAATGCGAGCCTAGGAATTCAGGATAAAAAAAGGCCCCGCTGGTCGGCCTTTTTTTGACAAGGTGCCAGCCTGACGGGTCGAGGGATGGACTCGCACCTGCGGTGCTCGCCCTGCGGGTTTATGCCCTCGGGTGCGCACTTCGTGCGTCTTCCCTCTCCCCCAGCCAAACAAAAAAGGCCCCGCATAAGGGCCTTTTTTTAACGACGTGCCAGACTGACGGGTCGAGGGATGGACTCGCACCTGCGGCGCTCGCCCTTCGGGTTTATGCCCTCGCGTGCGCATTCGTGCGTCTTCCCTCTCCCCCAGCCAAACAAAAAAGGCCCCGTCTGGGGCCTTTTTTGTTTGGCTGGGGGAGAGGGATTCGAACCCCCGTTGGCGGAGTCAGAGTCCGCAGTCCTACCGCTAGACGATCCCCCAGTATGAAGAGATCGGGTATTCCAGGCGCTTAGCGCTTGGAGTACTGCGTGGCGCGACGCGCTTTTCTCAGGCCGACTTTCTTGCGCTCCACTTCGCGCGCGTCGCGCGTCACAAAGCCCGCCTTGCGCAGATTCGGGCGCAGCGATTCGTCGTAGGCCATCAGTGCGCGCGTCAGTCCGTGACGGATAGCGCCCGCCTGGCCGGTCATGCCGCCGCCTTTGACCGTCACATTGACGTTGAACTTGTCCGTCAACTGCGTCAGTTCGAGCGGCTGGCGCACGATCATCTGCGCCGTCTTGCGACCGAAAAAGCGATCAAGGGTGCGCTTGTTGACGACGATGTCGCCGCTGCCGGGGTCAGGAAAACACGCGCCGTCGCTGTCTTGCGGCGACCGGTACCGTAGTAAAAAGTATCACTCATATCATCTTGTCTCGGAACAGGAAGGTCACGCCTCAGGCATTAACCTCCAAAGGAATTGGCTGCTGCGCAGCGTGACTGTGCTCGGCGCCCTGCGAATACCCGCAGCTTCGACAGCATCTGGCGCCCCAGCGGACCGCGCGGCAGCATGCCTTTCACGGCGAATTGAATCGCACGTTCCGGCGTTTCATCGAGCAGCTTCTGCAGTGAAACGGACTTCAGGTTGCCGATATAACCAGTGTGCCGGTGGTACATCTTGTCCTTCAGCTTGTTGCCGGTCACACGAATCTTCTCGGCATTGACCACGACGATGTAGTCACCGGTGTCGATGTGCGGCGTGTACTCCGGCTTGTGCTTGCCGCGCAGGCGTCGGGCGATCTCGGTGGACAGCCGACCCAGGGTCTTGCCGGTCGCGTCGACCACGAACCAGTCGCGGCGCACCTCTGCAGGCTTCGCAGAAAAAGTCTTCATAATTCTGATTTCCGTCAAGGAATGTATCGTTTTATTGCCGGGGCGCCCTGGCCCCGAAGCGCCCACCGGCCGGCCGCGCATGCGAGGCAACCCCGGAGGGCGAAAGGCGCGAAATTCTACTGTAGGCCCCGCTGCATTGCAATGAATCGCGAGATTTATTCAATAA
Organism: uncultured Gammaproteobacteria bacterium; assembly: GCA_963807845.1. Taxonomy (GTDB): domain Bacteria; phylum Pseudomonadota; class Gammaproteobacteria; order Steroidobacterales; family Woeseiaceae; genus UBA1847. The sequence goes on along the minus strand of CAWEDS010000010.1, from coordinate 115,570 downwards.
AAAAGCCGCCCCGTGTGGGGCGACTTTTCTTTATATTTTCAAATACTTAAGCGTTTACAGCGGCCGCAGATCGCGTCAGAAGGCGTATTCCAGCGACAACGCCGTGTAGGTATCGGTCTTTTCGGTCAGCGCCGGGACATCCGTGTTGTTCTTGATCGTGTAGGAAGCAACCAGTGCCAGGTTGCCGATCAGCTTGGCGGATAGCGCCGAGACCGACTCCAGGTAGGTGTTTTTGCTGCCGGCCTCAACCGTCAGGTCCTGGCGAAAATCGGCCGTCTCGCTGAACAGCCACTTGTAGTAGGCGCCGCCGCGGAAAATCGTCTCGTTTTCCTTGATGCCGTACATGCAGCTCCGACTGCCTGGCACCGACGCCGGCCTCCACGTTGAGGTGGTGCATGTCCGTCTCGATGAGGCGACGGCCGTAACCGACGGTCTGCGAGAACTGCGTGTCATAGCCGCTGAAGCGGTCCTTGCGCCAGTTGAGGCGTCCGAACAGGAAGTCTTTGTCAGTCAGGTTACGCTCTGTTTTCCAGCCAAGTTCATAGGCCTCAGCCGTCGATGCCTTGTTTTCCGAGGCGGTGATCGCGAAGGCGTTGGCAGAATGCTGCCAGTCGCCGGTCGCAAAACCCACCTCGACGCCCGTATTCAGGGTCGAATTTTCCGTGTTGCCCGACGTCGCGAGGTAGCCGAGGGTTGCCGTGCCCGTCCAGGGGCTTGCGGGTTCCTGCTGGGCCATCGCCGAAAACGACAGCGTCATGGCCGTCAATATCACTATCAAACGCAGTTTCATGCAGTTTCTCCTTGAAAGTTTGCTACTGCTGGTAAAAAAGGCTGCGGAGTATACCTCTCGTCTCATCGGTTTCGCTATAATTTGCATGTGAACAATCGTGAACTCACGCCGCTCGACCGTTTGCTGGTTGGCGCCAACGACATGCTGCGCACTGTCGCGGCGCCCGCCGGGCACAGCGCCCGTGACAATCCCGCCAGCGGCGTTAAGGAGTCCCGCCTCAGTACCGCAGAAAAGGCGCATGCGGCCGGGCTGATGCGCGTCAATCACGCCGGCGAGGTCGCGGCGCAGGCGCTCTATAAAGGCCACGCGGCGGTTGCGCGTGACCAGGACATTGAACGGCAAATGCAGGACGCGGCGGCCGAGGAGCTCGATCATCTCGCGTGGTGCGAACAACGCATCGAGGAACTCGGCGAACAGCCAAGCCGGCTGAGTCCGGTATGGTACGCCGGCGCCTATGCCATTGGCGCCGCAAGCGGCATTCTCGGCGACAAATGGAGCCTGGGATTCATCGCTGAAACCGAAAAACAGGTCTGTGAGCATCTCGACCGCCATCTCGATGGCCTGCCGGCGGCGGACGTGCGCAGCCGCACGATCATTGCAACGATGCGCGACGAAGAAGCGGAACATGGCCGAAATGCCGTTGAAGCTGGCGCTGCTGAACTGCCTGGCCCGGTGAAATCGCTGATGCGATTGACCGCCAAAGTCATGACGAAAGCCGCTTATTGGGTCTAGCAGCCCGAAAACATTCGATAATGCGCGGTAATACACGCACTTAGCTTGCTCTGGCAGGCTTTCTGTATTAAAAGAGGACCGCAACTGGGGCGAGGATTAAGTAATGCAGACAACAGCAAAGACTCTGAGCGATGTGCCGGCGATCAATCGCTTCCTGAGCTACTGCCGCGTGCGGACGGTGCCATCCAAGACCGTCATGATCCACGCCGGCGATCTGCCCGACGTGCTGTATTACATCGTCGACGGCTCGGTCGAGGTCATGATCGAGGACGAGGACGGCAACGAAATGGTGCTTGCCTACCTGAACAAGGGCCAGTTTTTCGGCGAGATGGGACTGTTTTACGAGCAGCCGACTCGCAGCGCCTGGGTTCGCACCCGCACCGAGTGCGAGATTGCCGAGATGACCTACCCGCGTTTTCGACAGATCGCCAGCGAGAGTCCGGGCCTGGTGTTCGAGCTCGCCACACAGCTCGCGACGCGCCTCGATCGCACCAACCGCAAGCTGGGTGACCTCGCGTTCGTCGACGTCACCGGGCGTGTCGCGCACGCCATCATGGACCTTTGCAACGAACCCGATGCGATGACGCATCCGGACGGCATGCAGATCAAGGTCAGCCGCCAGGAGCTCAGCCGACTGGTCGGTTGCTCGCGGGAAATGGCCGGGCGCGTTCTCAAGGTGCTCGAGGAGCAGGGCCTGGTGTCGGCAAGCGGCAAGACCATCGTGGTTTACGGCGCGAGACCGAACAGGAACTTCTAGACCACGGCTTTTTGTATTTCGGCTCTCATGGCCGCTATCGTCGCCGCATAATCGTCACTGCCGAATATCGCTGATCCTGCAACGAACATATCGGCGCCTGCCGCGGCGATCTCACCGATATTGTCGACTTTCACACCGCCATCGACTTCGAGCCGAATGTCGCGGCCGCTCTCATCGATGATCCTGCGGGCCTGGCGTAACTTGTCCAGCTGCCTCGGGAATGAAGTGTTGCCCGCCAAAGCCCGGATTCACCGACATGATGAGTACCAGGTCCACCTTGTCGATGACGTGCTGTAGCCACGACAACGGCGTCGCGGGATTGAACACCAGGCCGGACTGGCAGCCGTGCTCTCGAATCAGCCCCAGCGAACGGTCGACATGACGGCTGGCCTCCGGATGAAAGCTGATAAAGCTCGCGCCCGCCCTGGCAAAATCCGGGATGATGCGATCGACAGGCTCAACCATCAGGTGCACGTCAATATCGGCGCTGATGCCGTAGTTGCGCAGCGCCTCGCAGACCACGGGACCGATGGTCAGGTTGGGCACGTAGTGATTGTCCATCACGTCGAAGTGCACGACATCGGCGCCGGCATCGAGAACCGCTTTCACGTCGTCGCCCAGCCGCGCGAAATCAGCGGAGAGTATTGAAGGGGCAATGAGTGGTTTCATGGTCGTTCCTCTTCTGCCGGGGCAACCGCCGGCTGCATCAATCGTCAATGCGCTCAGCGTATCGAGCGTCGCGCCTTGAGCATCTCGTAGGCAGAGCGTATCTCCCTCGTGCGACGTTCCGCTTCGGCCACGACCGTCGCGTTGGGTTTGCTGCTGGCGATCTTGTCAGGATGGTTGCGATTCATCAAACGGCGATACGCCTGCTTGATGTCGGCGTTGCTGGCATCCGGTGACGTACCCAGCGCATCATACGCCGCGCGCAATCGCGCCGCATCCGCATCGCCCGCCGGCGACTGCTTGAAGCCCTTTTGCGCCCGGATCATGGCTTCGAGCTGTGCAAGCTCCACGCGCCCGATATCGAGTTCCTTGCAGACCGTCCAGATCAGCGCGCGCTCCTCTTTGCTCAGCGCGTCCTTCGCCAGCGCCACCTCCAGCAACAGCCTCACGAAAAGCGTTCGCTGAGCCGCTCCTTTGAGGCTGGTGCCGCGTGCGGCGCGCAGCAACTGCAATAGCGGAAAACCCGCCTGCTTGCCCTCGTCGAAGCTGCCAATTGCGCGTCGCACGCCGGCCGGCGTTAACTCGAGACGGTGCATGATCCTGCGAGCCGCCCGTATCTCCGCCTCCGACACGCGACCGTCCACTTTCGCGAGGTGGCCCATTGCCTGGAAAAGGACCTGCACCAACGGCTCCGGGATCCGCCCCGGGGTCGCACCCTGGCGCTCGAAACTGCGGAATCGCGCGGCAAAGCCGCGATCGAACTGGTGGCCGAGAATCAGGCCCAGAACGGCGATCCAGGGTTTCAGAGTCGCCAGTCCCGCGACGGTGCCAATGATCTTGCCCCAATACACGTGAGCTGCCTGTGTGGCCTTCGAGACGCAAAGAGATCGTCAATCCTAACGGTTGTCAGCGGGCATTCCTATGCCGGGGCCTTGCCTGCCCGTTCTCCAGAGGCGATCATCCCATGGCCCTTGCCGCAACCTACGAGCGCCACGTAATGAGCCCCAGTGATGTGTTATTCGAATCGTCCGTCCCCGAACTACCGCTGCTGGGCCGTGGCAAGGTACGTGACATTTATGGCGTGGATGATCGCCACCTGTTAATCGTCACAACGGATCGATTGTCAGCCTACGACGTGGTGCTGCCGGACCCGATACCGGGCAAGGGTGAGGTACTGACGAAGCTGTCGTTATTCTGGTTTCGCATGATGGCCGACATCATCGACCACCAGCTGAGCGACATGAGCGTTGACGATGTCGTCAACGATGCAGCGGCACGCGAGCAACTCCGCGGCCGTGCGCTGGTCGTCAAGCGCCTGCGGCCGTTGCCCATCGAAGCGGTCGTTCGAGGTTACCTGATCGGTTCCGGCTGGCGAGACTACCAGGACGACCGGCCAGGTCTGTGGCATAGACCTCCCCGAGGGTCTGCAGCTGGCCCAGAAGCTGCCGCAGACGCTGTTTACGCCGGCCAGCAAGGCACCGTCGGGCGATCATGACGAGAACATCAGCTATGCGGCTGTCGTCGACCTGATCGGCGAGAAGCTCGCCGACCATGTCCGCGACGTAGCCATTCAGATTTACGAACGAGCAGCCGCCTATGCGCGGCAGCGCGGCATTATCATTGCCGACACCAAGTTCGAGTTCGGTCTCGACGACGAGGGCCGGCTGCATATTATCGACGAGGCGTTAACCCCCGATTCGTCGCGATTCTGGCCTGTTGATAGCTACCAGGTCGGCATCAGTCCGCCGAGCTTCGACAAGCAGTTTGTGCGCGACTACCTCGACACGCTGGACTGGGACAAGACGGCGCCGGGACCGGAGCTTCCCGCGGATGTCCTGGAGAAAACCGGTGACAAGTATCGCGAAGCACTGGAACGCCTGACGGCCGCCTGATCTCGGCTTCGCCGCCCCTCGCTCTCCTGCCAAGGTACAATGCCCGGATGATGGCGCAGCTTAGCAACAGTATCGACAACCTGATCTGGAGTGATTCGCTGCGGCAATACGGCATACCCGGCCGGATCCTCAGCAACGTACTGCAGCACGTCTACGCTGTCGTCAGGGACATGTTCGCCGGACAGCTGACGTTGCGCGCCATGAGTCTCGTTTATACGACCCTGCTGTCGGTCGTGCCGCTAATCGCCTTTAGTTTCGCCTTGCTAAAAGGCTTCGGCATCGATCAGCTCCTCGAGGACAGGGTGTACCTGCTGCTGGAGCCGCTGGGCGATAAAGGCCGGGAAATCACGGACAACGTAATGCGGCTGGTGGAGAACGTTAACGGCGGCCTGCTCGGCGGCGTCAGCCTGGCGTTTTTCATCTATACCGCAATTTCCATGGTGCAAAAAGTGGAAGAGGCATTCAACTACGCCTGGTACGTGAGCAAGCCGAGAAGTTTTGCGCGACGCTTCACCGAGTACGTTTTCGTCATGACGATCGGACCGGTCGCTATCGTTACAGCGATTGGCATGATCGGGTCCTTGCACGACGAGGGATTTGTGCAATACCTCCTGCAGAATGACGTCATTGGACCGCTGTTTGTGGTGACCAGCAAAGTCACGCCGTTCCTGTTCGTGACCGGCCTGTTCGCGTTTCTTTACTGGTTCATGCCGAATACCAAGGTTCGCCTCAGCTCGGCGCTCGTCGGCGGCGTCGCCGGCGGATTCCTCTGGGCAACGCTGGGCGTACTCGTCGCCACCTTTATCGTGAACTCGGCGAGAACCATGACCGTTTATGGCGGTTTCGCTATCGCCATCATTGCACTGATCTGGCTTTACCTGAACTGGCTCGCGCTGTTGGTTGGGGCGCAGCTCGCCTACTACCACCAGAACCCGGCGTACCTGCGGATCGGCCGGCGCGAGCCGCAGTTGTCGAGCGGCACGCGCGAACGACTGGCACTCAACATCATGCTGCTGGTGGGCCTGGCCTTTCGCGATTCCCGGGCAACGCTGACGATCGCCGATATCGCCGACAGGCTCAGAATTCCGTCAATCACACTGGAGCCCATCGTTGCCGCACTCGAGAACAGCGGATTCGTGACCTCGACCGAGGACGAAAACCTGCTGCCTGGCCGCGATACCGCCTGCATCGCGCTGGGCGACGTGTTGGCGGTCGTGCGCGAGTTCGGGGATACCGGCGCGATCAGCCAGCCGCGGTGGTCTGCCGCGATCGAAGCAATCGGCGAGCGACTCGACGAAGCGGTGGCACTAACCGTCGATAAGAAAACGCTGGCTGAACTGCTGGATGAAACGTCAGGCTAGCTGCCCGCGATCGTCATTTCTTCAACGAGTATTGAGCCGCAACGGATGCCGCCGCGCGTATCCTGGTCACTGCCGATTGCGACGATCTGCCGGTAGAGATCGCAGAGGTTACCGGCAATGGTCACTTCGTGGACAGGGTACTGGATCTCCCCGTTTTCAACCCAGTGTCCGACCGCGCCGCGCGAGTAGTCACCCGTCACGCCGTTAACCCCCTGCCCGATAAGCTCCTCAACCAGCAACCCGGTACCCATTTCGCGCATCAACTCGCGCTTGTCTTTGCCGCCGCCCGGGACGATGAGGTTTTGCGTGCCGCCGGCATTGGCCGTCGTCTTCATCCCCAGGCGGCGCGCCGAATAGCTGCTGAGGACGTATTCCCGCAGCACCCCTTCGCTGACGATATCGCGGTCATAGGTTGCCACGCCCTCGGCATCATACGGCGCACTCGCCATTCCTTTTTCGATGTGCGGCCGTTCCTCAATGCTGACAAAGCTCGGAAAAATCGTGTCGCCGGCCGCGTCCAGCAGGAACGATGAGCGCCGGTACTGGGCGCCGCCGGAGATCGCGCCGATGGCATGACCGATAAAGCCGCGCGCAATGTCCGGAACGTACAACACCGGCGCGCGCCGTGTCTTGATCTTGCGCGCGTCGAGACGCCGCAGGACGCGTTCTGCGGCGCTTCGCCCGACCACAGCGGCCGCTTCGAGATCCGCCCTGTCCCGCGCCGCCGTGTAATAGTAGTCACGTTGCATCACGCCGTCCGATTCAGAAAGTACCACGCAGGTAATACTGTGACTGGTGCGTGAAAAACTGCCCAGGAAGCCGTGCGAATTTCCGTAGGCGCGCGAGCCGCGATTCGTCGTCACGGTTGCGCCTTCGGAGTTGCTGATGCGCTTGTCAAACTCGAGCGCCGCCTTTTCCGTTTCGATGGCAAGCTCAATCGCGTCAGTTGCCTCGAGGCGCCACGGGTGATCAAGGTTCAGGTCCCGGGCATCCGTACACATCAAATCGGCGTCGGCAAGGCCGGCAAACTCATCGGCCGCTGTGACGTCGGCGAACGTGCACGCTTTGGCGACCGCCTCGCGTATCGCTCCCGGCGAAATGTCGGAGGTGCTGGCGCTGCCCTTGCGGGAACGCTTGTAGACCGTGATACCGATACCCCGGTCATTGGTGTACTCCAGGTTCTCGACGTCACCGAGGCGCGCCGTTGCCGACAATCCCATGTCGTGACTCGCCGCGACCTCTGCCTGGTCCGCACCGCGTTGCCGTGCTTCGTCGAGCGCGAGCTGTACGATGCTCTCCAGCTCCTGTCGATTCAACGATTCTGGTCTGACCGGATTTGCCATGATTTACCGCGTCCTTTATGTCCTGCTTTGTGCCTGTCGGTCGCATGCTAGACTGCCGACCTCGGCCCGGATTGCGGGGAGTACTTTAGCCGGTGACAGAAACAAAGCCCAGCAAAAGCGCGAGAAAACGCGAGTTTCTCGCGCTGCAGAAACTCGGCGAAGACCTGATTGCACTCAGGGAATCTGAGCTACGACAGATCGGGCTGGAACAGAACCTGCTGGAGGCCGTGCTCGAGGCACAGCACATCAAGGCTCACGGCGCGCTGCGCCGCCAGAAACAATACATTGGCAAGCTCATGCGCAACGTTGATCCCGAACCCGTACGTACTGCAATAGCGCGCTCTGCGGCCCGTCGGTCAGGGTGCTAGAATCTCACGATGAGTATCGATGTCGGCATCATCATGGGGTCACGTTCGGACTGGGAGACGATGCGTCACGCCAGCGACACGCTCGAGGCGCTGGGCGTCAGCTTTGAGGTCCGCGTGGTATCCGCGCACCGAACGCCGGACCTCTTGTTCGAGTACGCCGGGTCCGCGCTCGACCGTGGTCTCAAGGTCATCATCGCGGGTGCCGGCGGCGCGGCGCATTTGCCCGGCATGACGGCCTCGAAAACCCGCCTGCCGGTGCTCGGCGTACCGGTTCGTTCGAAGGCGCTTAGCGGCATGGACTCGCTGTTGTCGATAGCACAGATGCCGGCAGGCGTGCCCGTGGGCTGCATGGCAATCGGTCGTGCGGGCGCGGTCAATGCCGCGCTCCTCGCCGCAGCGATGCTGGCCAACAACGACGACGCCGTCGCGGCGGCACTCGAGAGCTTTCGCGCGCAACAGACCGAGCGCGTGCTGGCCGACGGCAACCCCGCGCAGTAAGCTAAGGTGCGTATCGGCATAATCGGCGCCGGCCAGCTCGGTCAGATGCTCGGCTATGCAGCACGCGACCTCGGCTTCGAGTGTCGTTTCCTGGATCCCTCAGATTCACCACCCGCGGCGGCCTGCGGTACGGTCACAAAAAAACCGTTCGACGACCGACAGGCGCTGCAGGCGCTCGCCCGCGATTGTGACGTTATTACCTACGAATTCGAAAACGTCCCGGTCGAAGCGCTGCAGGACATCGCCAACAGTGTCCCGGTTTATCCGCCACTGGAGGCGCTTCGGCTTGCGCAGGACAGGCTTGACGAAAAAAGACTGTTCGAACGGCTGGACATTCCGTTGCCAGGGTATCGCGCCATTGACACGCGCGAGGACATCGTCGCGGCCGCGGCAGACCTCGGCTTGCCGCTGGTCATCAAGACGCGGCGCTTCGGCTACGACGGAAAAGGCCAGTTCGTCGTCCGCAACAACCAGGACATCGATACGGCCTGGAGCACGCTCGGATCCCAGCCGCTGATCGCCGAGCAGTGGGTGCCCTTTGACTACGAGGTATCCTCGATTGGCGCTCGCAGCGTGCAGGGCGAGATCGGCATTTACGCACTCAGTCACAATGTTCACGAGGATGGCATCCTCCGCACTTCGCGCGCACCAGTCGATGCACCGAGGCTCGCCGCTCGCGCGGCCGGGTATGTCCACCGCCTGCTGCTGGACCTCGACTACGTCGGTGTCCTGGCCCTCGAGTTATTCGTCAAGGACGACATGCTGCTGGCCAACGAATTTGCACCACGCGTACACAACTCCGGCCATTGGACGATCGAGGGCGCGGCCACCAGCCAGTTCGAAAATCACCTGCGCGCCATAACGAACCTGCCGCTCGGCTCCATCGAGAGCCGCGGTCATGCCGGCATGGTCAACCTGATCGGTAACATTCCCGACACGGCGCGGAACGTCAGCGAGGCCAGCCTGCATGATTATGGCAAAACAGCCGCGACCGGGCCGCAAGCTGGGTCATATGACGATCGTCGCGGAGACAGCCGCCCTGCGCGATGCGCTGCTCGCTAAAGCCCGCAATACTGTGACCTAGTCGAATCTATAGTCCGTGACCACGGCATAGCCTGACGGTCGGAAAGAAAGTAAACTGGGGCGGTATGTCGTATCTAGAGCATTTTAACCTTTCCGAGGCGCCGTTTCGGCTGACGCCCGATCCGGAATTCATCTATTGGAGCAAGCAACACGCGCGCGCCAAGGCCTACATGGAATCCACGATCTGGCTGGCGGACGGTTTCGTCGTTATCACTGGCGAAATTGGTTCCGGCAAGACGACGCTGCTGCAGTCTTTTCTCTCAGAGCTCGATGATGACGTCGTCTATGCCGTGGTATCGCAAACGCAGCTGAACCCGACGCAATTCCTGCAGGCCGTCCTGACCGAATTTGGCTTCAAGCCTTTCAAGCAGCGCAAGGTTGAGCTGCTCGATATGCTGAACATGTTCCTGATCGAGCAATATTCGAACGGCAAGAAAGTCGTCCTCATCGTCGACGAGGCGCAGAACCTGACGCGCAAAGTGCTCGAAGAGATCCGCCTCATTTCCGGCATCGAGACGCACAAGGAAAAGGTCTTGCGCATTATCCTTGCCGGGCAGCCGGAACTTGCGCGATCTCGTTGAGTCGCCCAGCCTCAAGCAGCTCGTGCAACGCGTGCGCCTGCGCTTTCACCTCGGCCCGCTGGATCGCAGAGAGACCCGTGAATACATCGAACATCGCCTCGCGGTGGTCGGACGTGACTACGACGACCTGTTCAACGAACACTGCTTCGACCTGATACATCAGTACAGCGGCGGCGTACCCCGGCTTATCAACACGCTGTGCGATACGGCATTGTTGTGTGCCTATGCCGATGAAAAAACCGTTATCGAACAAGGCGACATTCAGGCGGCAGCCGAGGAGCTCAGCTGGAAGACACCCGTTGCCAGCACCGGCAGCCATGAAGCGATGATGCCCTCGCAGCGCCGCGTCCCCAGTGACACGCACGTAACACAGGTCTCCCTGCACTCCAACGGTGAGCTCGTCGGCGAGTACACCTTCCCGATCGGCCGCGTCATCCTGGGGCGTTCACAGGACAACGAAATCTACATCAAGAGCAAGTTTGTCAGCCGCCACCATGCGCAGCTGGTCAGCGACGAGCACGGCTGCGTGATCGAGGACCTCAACAGCACCAACGGCGTGTTCCTCGGCGAGAAGCAGGTTAAGAAATATCGCCTGCGCGACGGTGACAGCGTAACGCTGGGGGTTCACGACCTCGTTTATCACGACCTGCGCCTCGACCTTGACGCGGATGACGATGCGGTTGTGGAGGACGACAACGAGGAGGACGACAGCCTCGAGGACGACGACCTGCTCGAAGATCAGGATTCAGCGGTCAACGAGCAGTAGCAACGCCGCAGCTAGCTGTCCTGGCGCTGGCTCACGCGCCGGTCGGTCACGCGGTAGTCACGCCGCTTCAACAACACGACGAGACCCGCAACCAGGCACCCCAGACCAACGACGAAACAGATTGTCGGCCAGTGCCAGTGGTTGACGTACATCGACGCGCCGAGCGTGAGCCCGCCAACAAGCAGGTAGAAGTACGGCAGGCTTTCGTAGATTGGTTTGGACACCCACATAGGCTTGTTTGCTTCTTTTCTGGGGTAACTTCATTCTCCATAGGCGCGGCCGATTGTCCAGTGCGACAACGCCGGCAAAGCGGCTTTGCGGCCGCATTCGCCCACGTTTCTGCCCATTGCGACGCCCGGGGCGCATCATCCGCCTGCAGCAACGGCCGCGGCCTTCGATGGCGCGCGCTCACCGTTATTCGACTTATGTGAAGTTTTCTGACGCAGAGCCGCGCGGTCAGGCCGTGCCACCGACCGTCAGCTCGTCGATCTTCAGCGTAGGCTGACCGACGCCGACCGGCACGCTCTGCCCCTCCTTGCCGCAGGTACCGACGCCGGAGTCGAGCTTCAGGTCGTTGCCGACCATGGAAATCTCGTGCAGGGCCGCCGGACCATCGCCAATCAACATGGCGCCTTTGACGGGCCGGGTCACCTTGCCGTTTTCGATGAGGTAGGCCTCGCTCGCAGAAAACACGAACTTTCCCGACGTAATGTCCACCTGGCCGCCACCGAAGTTCGGCGCGTACAGGCCCTTTTTGACCGAGGCAATAATCTCGTCGGGATCGTGCGGCCCGGCCAGCATGTAGGTGTTCGTCATGCGCGGCATCGGCGTATGCGCAAACGACTCGCGTCGGCCGTTGCCGGTTGGCTCGACCCCCATCAGCCGCGCATTGAGTTTGTCCTGCATGTAGCCGCGGAGAATACCGTTCTCGACCAACACCGTGTTCTGCCCGGGTGTGCCCTCGTCATCGACCGATAAAGAACCGCGCCGATTTGCGATCGTGCCATCATCAACGATCGTGCAATATTTCGACGCGACCTTCTGGCCCATTTTGCCGCTGAACGCCGATACGCCCTTGCGGTTGAAATCGCCTTCGAGTCCGTGGCCGACCGCCTCGTGCAGCAGGATACCGGGCCACCCGGGTCCCAGTACCACCGGCATGGTGCCCGCCGGCGCCGCTTCTGCCTGTAGCTGTACGACCGCCTGGCGCACCGCCTCGCGCGCGTAGTCCATTGGCAGGTCACTGTCCACGAAGTAATTGCAGGTCGGCGCGTGCACCGCCCCCTGCGTAGCCCTGCTCGCGCTGGCCATCCTCTTCGAGGATTACGCTGACGTTCAGTCGAATCAGTGGCCGTATGTCGGCGGCCATCGTGCCATCGGAGGCCGCTACCAGGATGAGGTCCTGACTGCTGGACAGACTGACGATGACCTGCTCGACGCGCGAATCGAGATCGCGGGTCGCCGCATCGATCGCCAGCAACAAGGCGGTCTTCTGTGCGTCGTCGATGCTGCTGGTCGGATCGGCGACCGGGTACAGGGACTCCGCGGCACTGCGCTGCCAGGCCTTCTGCTGCTTTTCCTCGCCCTGGCGTGCTATCGCGCGTGCCGCGCCCGCCGCCTGCAGCAGTGCCGGCAACATGAGCTCGTCCGAATAGGCAAAGCCGGTCTTTTCGCCGCTGGTCGCGCGCACGCCCACGCCCTGATCAAGGCTGAAGCTGCCCTCACGAATAATGCCGTCTTCGAGCATCCAGCTTCTCCTGGCGATGGACCTGGAAATACAGGTCGGCATAGTCGATACCACCGCGCATGACGCTGCCAAGGGTGCGGCTCAATTGTTGTTCGCCCAGACCGGCAGGCAGCAGCAACCGGGACATGACCGCGTCAATCGACTGGGGTGTAGTTTCGTTCAAGTGCACATTTCCATTGTTCGAGTAAGGACCTCTGACTATCGGCGGACCTAACGCAACCGTCGATTCGACAGGGCGGGAAACTCCCCGCGCAGCCTCGCAGGCAGTGCGGGATCAATCTCGGCTACCACGGCCGCGTTGCCGGTCGCCCGTTCAGCGAGAATGCGACCCCAGGGATCGCAGATGAGCGAGTGACCGAAAGTCGCACGATTGTCCGGATGCTGCCCATATTGCCCGGGCGCGATCACATACGCGAGATTTTCTATCGCGCGGGCACGCAGCAGGGTATGCCAGTGCGCCTGGCCAGTCGTCACGGTAAAGGCAGCCGGCACGGTAAACAGCGTTGCGGCATCATCGACGAGACGCCGAAACAACTCCGGAAACCTGAGGTCATAACAGATTGACAGGCCTATGCGGCCACACGGTGAATCCACGCAGACCAGCTCATCGCCCGGGTACATCGAGCGCGATTCACGATACGACTCCTGCCTGTCAACGAGATCGACGTCAAACAGGTGTATTTTTCGGTACAACGCACGCTGTGTGCCTTCGGCGTCATAGACGGGACAGGCGCCGTAAACACGCTCATCGGCTATCGCTGGCGACACCAGCGGCAGGCTGCCACCGACAATCATAAGGCCGTGACGCTCTGCCGCATCAGCGAGAAAATCCTGTATCGGCCCGATGCCCGGTTGCTCGGCATGCTTCGCCTTGTCCGTGCCATGTTCCGGCATCAAGGCAAAATTTTCCGGCAGCACAGCCAGTACACAGGCGTTGGCCGCGGCCTCGGCCAGCAGCCGGTCCGTCAGTTCGAGATTGGCGGACACATCGGATCCGCTGTTCATTTGAATCGCCGCTGCGCGCATAGTGTTTCCTGGCTGCCTTTGTGTTGCCTGCCTACTCGGGCCGAACGCATCCCGCAACAACGCCGTGGCTTGCGAAATCCGCGGCATTGGTGCTCTCCACGACCGGCGCATCCCACGGACCCTTGATGCCGTAATATACCTGCCCGACCTCCTGCAACGGTTTCTTGAAGATCTGCGAGAACACCAGCAGGACCGCCGCAACCTGCGGTCCGGCGACCACGGCGCCGACGATAGGCAGCGTGTTGCCGACGTTCGCACTGACGACGGCGGCCTGGTCGTAATCACGGCTGGCGAGACTTGCCCGTCCCACGATGCCGATATCAGCAGCAGGGCCCTTGAGCGACAGGTCGCAGGTATACGACTCACCATCGACGATACGAAACGTGCCGGTAATCTCGTCGAAGCCGAATCCCCTGTTGAAGACGTCGCTAAAGTCGAAAGACAGGCGACGGGGCAGCGCCACGATACTCATCAGGCCGAAAACGCGTCCTGCTCCCGGTTCAACTTCCTCGAGCTGGCCGCTGCCGAAGCGCACGTCGACCTCACCGTCCAGCACATCGAGGAAATCGGCTCGCGGCCCGCCCGACCAGCTCAGATCAACCCGGGCAGTCATCGAGTCGCTCGCGATTCCGGGCGCGAAGTCGAGCCGCGACATGGTTTTCATGACATCGCCGCTGGTTAGCGTCGCGGCCAGCGAAGTGCGGCTGCCCAGCGGGTCGAATTCATCCGCCACCCAGTTGCCGCTCGCGACAATCTGGAAACTCTCGTCCTTTGTCAGGATGGTGTTGGCTTCAAGCCCGCCCTCGATACGCTGCAGACGAACGTCGATACTGCCGAGAAAGCGGTCGCCAAGCGCAAAGTCTGCGCTGGTCAGTGTAATTGGCGGCAACTTTCGCGGGTCGAGCGTCGCCGGCGCATCGGTGGACGTATCATCGCCAGGCAAATACAGGCGCTCCATATCCAGCACCATCGCCCGGTCAGAACCAAAGTCGTAGGGCACGAAAATCGATCCCACGACGTTTTCGCCCTCGACCTGCACGGACCAGTCTCGCGCACTGCGATCGACCCGCACGCGATGCCCCTTGAGGTGCTGGCCCACCGCGTACAGATCGTCGACGCGGAGGTCGATCGAGCGGATGCGGTCCGCCGCGCCGACTTGTTTGTCACCGCTGCGAGACAGGTTCAGCCAGTCATCGAGCCGCACGGTGGTGGCATCCCCGCGGATGTGAAGACCGCGGGTGGGCGCCGGTACGGATACGGCGCCGCCCATCATCACCACGCCGCGATCGAAATCCCAGGCGTTGTCGCTGCGATTGAACGCCACCTGCCACGCAATGCCGTTGTCGGCAAACCCGGCACTCTCAATGACCTTGCCGCCGGGCATGAAGCGAATGTCGCCCTTGAATCCCAGCGTGGCCGCTGGCGCTTTTTCGACCGGTTCAGGCAGGCTGACGCCGAGGCCCTCGAGGTCGCTGTCGATCTGAATCGTGAACGGCGATTCCTTGTCTGCCGCGCGGGAACAGCAGCCGTGCCGCATACCGGGTAGAACCGCTGATCAGGCCATCCAGCGGCAAGCCCAGCTCCGTGATGATAGCGGCGGCCGAGACGGACCCTGTGGTGCGGGCCTCAACGCTGAATCGCGGGTCGTCGGAGGTGGCAGATGCGAACGGCAACCTGCTCACCCAGGAAACGCGCACCGAGCGTCTCGGACGTGATGTTATCGCGCGATATCGTGACCTCGCCGATCAGGTCGGTTACCTGCGGCGCGAACCCATCGATAGCCAGCGTACCGTTGTTGCTTCTGACACGCGCTGTGAAGTCGAAGGCGCCCGGCTTCTTCAGCGGCACCGTGAGATCGAGCTTGAAAGACGCATCACCGGATACGGCGATACGATCGAGCTGCCCGCCAAGAATATCCGCGATCGGACTTTGTCGGGAGAACGAGCGAATCGTCTCGAGCGAGCCCGTCGAGAACGCGTCGATCGTCAGGACCGGGTCGCGCAGGTCGGCGATTTCGATATTGGCGTCCACCGTCTGGTTACCGGCGCTGACCGATCGATTGTTATTCGAGTAAAGGCGCATGTTGTCCAGCACGACTTCCATGTCGGACTGTTCGGTTGCAGGCCACTTCGGATGGTACTTGAAGGTCAGGTCTCGAACGGATGCCTCGACGCGAAATCGCCCTTCTCCGCCGTCAAACGGAAACTTGTCGAGCGGTCCGACCAGGGTCGTCGTTCCCTGCGACACCGAGCCACTCACGAGAGCCGATTGAAACCAGCTGAACAGCTTCGGTTTGATGACTTTTTGCGGGAGGTAACGGGGCACTGCGGAAACGTCTGAAATGCTCCAGGTGCTCGCGAGATCGACTTCAGGGGGCGCGTCGTCCAGGCCAATGATGACCTGCACGTTACTCTGGCTGTCGAATACGTCGTTTCGAATACGGATGCTGTCCGACAGCACCGTAATATTCTTGTCACTGCGACGCCAGATGACGGTGCCCTCTGCAGCGTCAATGTCAATCGGCTCGGCGAGGTATTGCGGCAAGTCGACGCGCAGTCCCGTCGAGCGAATCTCGAGTCGGCCACCGAGTCGATTGGCGCGCAACACGCCGGAAAACCCCGCAGGCCGGGGCGAGTACCGCCGGCGGCAAACCCGCTACGCTCCAGCTCCGCTGCGATATCGAAGCGTGGCTCGGCCGAATCGATGTCCGACACGGTTGCAACCAGGTTTCGCACGATGCCGCCAGGCTCGAGCTCTGCAAGCTGTTGCCGCTCGGCCGGGTTCAGCAGGCGCGAAAACAGGGCAATGTCTTCGAGATTCAGGTAGGACGCACGCACGTCCACTAATTCCACCTTGCCGTTCTCGTCAGTGCCGACCTCGGCGCGCATTGACGACTCGGGCCATTGATGGCCGGGCGTCGTCAATTGAAACTCTTCCGCCGCAACCAGCCAGCCATCCGGTGCCGCATTCAGCTCGAAACGTCCGGCGATATCGAAACGCCCGGCGTCATCGAGCGCAACGTCGGCGAAATCGAGTTCTGCGCTCGCACTCGTGACCCGGCCCTCCGCGATCCCGACCGACAGGTCCACATTGCCGCTGCCGGTCAGGAGGCGAGGCGCCTCATTCCTTTGCAATCCGGACCAGCCCGCGAGATCGATGTCATCGGCCGTGACGATGAGGTTCCAACGTCGCTCCTGCTCCGGCACCGTATACAGCTGGGTCGCCGAAACACTCATTTGTTGACCCAGGTCTTCGGGCAGGCGGAGTGTTGCATCCAGCGCGAAGCGTTTGCCGTCAACATTCACCCTCAGGCGCTGTACGTCGAAAAACCGCGGTCGCTCGTCACCTGGCTGCAGGAAGATCACTTCGATGTCCTCGCCGATGACCTCCACCTCCGACGGTGCGCGCTGGCCCTGTTTTCCGAGCAGCAGCCAATCCTCCGTCGGCGCACCCTGGAGCCACCAGCCGCCGTCCGCGAGCTGCCGGACTTCGATGCTGGTATCCCTGATGACGATACGATCAACGACGCTTTCGCCCTCGAGCAACAATCGCGCAAGGGCAATACCGACGCGCACTTCCTCGGCTGCCACGACGCGCTTCTGGGTATCTATTCGAATCAGCTCGGTGTCATAAAACGCCAGTTCCGGCCCACGCAAGCCCCATCGCGCATCCATGCCGGAGAACTCGACCTGCATACCGATAGCGGTACTGGCCCAGCCCTTGATGCTTTCCTGGTACTCCGGCAGTCGCGGCAGAAACAGCCGAAACAGGCCGACGGCGATCGCCAGCAGAATAATGACGCCGGCCGCCGAGTAGGCGAAAAACTTGAGCACGCGTCGCAGGAATCGAGTCATATCGGTTGACGTCTCACGCAGTTACATCAGGACGACGTCGAACTGGTCCTGCAGGTACAGCGACTCCGTTTGCAGCCGAATCACCTTGCCGGTCTGCTCACCGAGTTCCGCGAGGCTGCGGGCCTGTTCGTCCAGCAATAGCTCGATGACATCCTGGTGTGCGAGGACAAGTACCTCGTCAAATTCGAACTGCCGCGACTGTCGAATAATCTCGCGGAAGATTTCGAAACACACGGTCTCCGCCGTCATCAGGAATCCGCGGCCGGCACAGCTTGGGCAATCCTCGCACAGAATGTGCTGCAAACTCTCCCGCGTGCGCTTGCGCGTCATCTCGACCAGCCCCAGCGGCGACACCGGCGTTATCTGGTGACGCGCGTGATCGCGAGCCAGCGACTGTTCCAGCACGTGCAGCACGTTCTGACGGTGGTCCGGTTCCTCCATGTCGATGAAGTCAATAATGATCATGCCACCGAGGTTGCGCAGGCGAAGCTGGCGGGCAATCGCGACGGCCGCCTCCAGGTTGGTCCGGTAAATGGTTTCTTCGAGATTACGATGCCCGACATAGCCGCCCGTATTGATATCGACGGTTGTCATTGCCTCGGTCTGGTCGAAAATCAGGTAGCCACCGGACTTCAGCGAAATCGTCCGGTCGAGCGACTTGCGAATCTCATCTTCGATACCGTGCAGATCGAAGATTGGCCGGCGGCGCCGGTACAATTCCAGCATGGGCTGGACATCAGGCAGGTAGGTTTCAGAGAATTCCTGCATGAGTTTAAAATCGTCCTCCGAATCAACCAGGATACGCTCGGTATCGCCGGTCACCATATCGCGCAGCATGCGCAGTGGCAGGGAAAGGTCCTCGTGTATCAGCGTTTTTACACCCGCCTTGCTGCATCGTTGCTGAACGACATCCCATAATCTCAATGAGTACGCCAGGTCCGCCAGCAGTGCGGACTTGTCCATGCCCTCGGCGACGGTACGCACAATCGCGCCGCAATCCAGACCACGCTCGGTGAGCAGCTCTTCGACCGCGACGCGCAGCCGTTCACGTTCCGCCTCGTCTTCGATGCGCGCCGACACGCCAACCGAGTTACTGAAGGGCAGCAGCACCAAATGCCTCGAGGGCAACGTGACATAGGTCGTCAGCCGTGCACCCTTGTTGCCCATGGGGTCCTTGGCGACCTGCACCATAATCTCGTCGCCTTCACGCAGCAGGTCGCGGATACCCGGTGTTTCCTCGGCACGACCGGGCGCCTCGCTCGTGGCGATGTCGGACGCGTGCAAAAAGGCGGTGCGCTCGAGGCCGATATCGACGAAGGCCGCCTGCATGCCGGGCAAAACACGCAGCACGCGGCCCTTGTAGATATTGCTGATCAGGCCGCGCCGCGCCGCCCGTTCGATGTGAA
Source organism: uncultured Gammaproteobacteria bacterium (assembly GCA_963807845.1). GTDB lineage: Bacteria > Pseudomonadota > Gammaproteobacteria > Steroidobacterales > Woeseiaceae > UBA1847. The sequence continues at coordinate 96,700 of CAWEDS010000010.1, read as the reverse complement.
CTTCCTGCAGCACGCCGTTTTCCAGCAGTGCCGCGCGCACTTCACTGGAGGTGACGTTGATCAGGATTTCTTCTTTTAGCGATTCATCGCTCATGATTTGCTTGCCTTGCCATCACGTCGATGCCTGCGTTCAAGAGTAATTTCGCCGTCTCGAATACGGGCAATCCGACGACGGCTGAATAACTGCCTTCGATGGCCTCGACGAATACGCCGCCAAGACCCTGAATAGCATACGCCCCGGCCTTGTCCGCGGGCTCTCCACTGTGCCAGTAAGCCAGCGCTTCGTCCTGACGGATGTCGCGAAAGCGCACATCGGCGGCGCCCAGCGTCGTCTCGACGCCATCCGGGCCCAGCAGCGCCACGCCCGTCATTACGCGATGCGTACGCCCGGACAGTCGCCCCAGCATGGCGACGGCATCGGCCTGGTCTTGCGGTTTTCCCAGCACCGTGCCATCCACGACCACCGCCGTATCCGCGCCCAGCACCAGAGTGTCTGCCGCTCTCTGGGCGGCGGTCGCCTTCGCCACGGCCAGCCTGATGACCATTTGCTCGGACGACTCGCCTGCCAGCGGCTGTTCGTCGACATCGACCGCTTTGACCGAGAACTTAAGCCCCAGTGCCGTCAAAATCTCGCGTCGCCGCGGTGACGACGAGGCCAGGCAAAGGCTGGGTGTGTCAGACACTGTCAAGGCATCAAACCCGGTGGTAAGGGTGACCGGCCTGCAAGGACCAGGCACGATACAACTGTTCGGCGAAAAGCACCCTGGCCAGGCCGTGCGGCAGGGTGAGTTTTGACAGCGACCAGACGAAGTCTGCACGCCGCCGGCACGCCTCGTCGACACCGTCGGGGCCGCCAATAATAAAACTGAGGTCGCGACCGTCGCTTTGCCAGTTAGCGAGGCGCGCTGCGAGCGCCTGGCTTCCGAGTTCGGTACCCTCTTCATCAAGCAGAACGACCTGTTCGTTTGGCGTCAGCCTGGCGGATATCGCCTCGCCTTCCTGCGCGATAGCCTGACGGGGCGTCTCATTTTTTTTGCGGCGCGCGGTTTTGATCGTGTCGAGCTGAAATCCCCATTCACGTGGCAAGCGCCCGACATAGCCACCAAAGGCGTCGTCCACCCAGGCGGGTTGACGATCACCCACGGCCAGTAGTCGAATGTGCACGATCTATCCGTCTTTCGCCGTCGCGTCCCCCGTCGGGACGATCGACCAGAGTTTCTCCAGGTTATAAAACTCACGCACCTTCGGCAGCATGACGTGCACCAGCGCATCCTGCAGATCCAGTAGCACCCATTCGCCGCCCTCCTCGCCCTCCACGCCGATCGGCCGATGGCCCGCCTCCCTGGACTTTTCGGCGACGCTGTCGACCAGCGCCTTGACGTGGCGACTCGAGGTGCCGCTCGCCACGATCATCCAGTCAGTAACCGTGGTCATGTTGCGCACATCAAGTTTGACGATGTCCTTGGCTTTGACATCATCGAGCGCATCGACGACCAGGGCCGCAAGTTGCTCGCTGTTCATACGTGATTCCAGATAATCTTCAAATGTTGCCTCCTTCGGCATAACACCCGCCGGCGATAATATGGTCCCGAACCGCGTCCGGCATCAGGAACCGCGGATCGCGACCCGCCGCGACGAGATCACGAATTTCGGTCGATGAAATTTCGAGCTGCGTGACAGCGTGAATGTGGACCCGGCCCTGTAATGCGGCGTGCAGGTCCTCCACACGATGCGTGCCAAACTCTGCGATCAGCTCACCCAGCGCACCCATGTCCGGCGCTTTCCATCCGGGTCGATGCGCGACGATGATATGTGCAACCCCGAGCATTTCGTCCCAGCGGTGCCAGGATTGCAGGCCGAGGAATGCATCCATGCCAACAATAAGACCCAGTGAACGGTCCGGAAATTCCCCGCGTAGTGCCAGCAGCGTGTCGATCGTGTACGACGGACCGGCACGCTGGAGCTCGCGGTCATCGACCGTAAATCCATCCTGGCCGGCCACCGCCAGTTCGACCATGCGGAGGCGCTCCGCGGACGACGCAAACGTGGCGCCGCGATGCGGTGGATCGCCGCAGGGTATGAACCGGACCTCGTCGAAGCGCAAGGCCTGCAGCATTTCGAATGCGGTACGCAGATGCCCGTAATGAATAGGGTCGAAGGTGCCGCCGAAAACGCCCATCGGACTCATGCGCGCGCCATCCCGACGACGATGTCACAGGCGAGTTGCCACGGGTCGCCGGCGCGCTGTCCTTTCGCCGCCGCGTCCGCGCGCCCGCTCGCCTGCAGCATGCTGTGAAACGTGCCGTGCGGATGACGCCCGACGCAATGGCGCACAAGCCCTTCGCGGTTGTTCCAGACGCCGTTCTTCCGCATTGCCCCGCCGAGATCGCCGCCGCGCCGGACAACATCATGCAATTTTGACAGCGTGCGCAATTCGCGCGTCAGTGCCCACACGACGATAACCGGTTCAACACCCTCCGCGCGCAAACCGCCGAGGATCTTCACCGCCCGCCGGGCATCGCCCGCCATGGCGGCGTCCGCCAGTTTGTAGACATCGTAGCGACTGCTGTTGGCGACGGCATTGCTGACATCCTCGGCGGTGACGGCGCCCTCGCCCAGCAACAGCCGCAATTTTTCGATTTCCTGGCCGGCCGCCAGCAGGTTGCCCTCCACCCGATCCGCGATCAGTGCGACCGCGTCGCGCTCCGGCAGCAGCCCGACACCGCGCATACGGCCGGCGATCCAGCCGGGCAGTTCGCGTGGGCCAATCGGCCATATCGGCAAGTTGACGCCTTTCTGGTTGATCGCCTTCGCCCAGGCGGATGCCGCGGCGGTGCGATCCAGCTTCGGTGCCGTAACAAGAAACAAGGTGTCCGGGCCCGCCAGTTCTGTGAGCTCGATGATGGACTGGCCGCCCTCACGCCCGGGTTTTCCGGTCGGCAGGCGCAGTTCGATGATGCGCTGCTCGGCGAACAGCGACAGGTTGCCGGTCGATGCCGTCAACTGTTTCCAGTCAAACCCCGTCGTCGCCACGTGCAGCTCACGCAGCCCGAAGCCGCGCTCACGCGCCGCATCGCGAATTGCATCCAGTGCCTCGGCGACCAGCAAATGCTCATCGCCCGTGACGAGGTAGCACGGGGCAAGGGATTTCTTCAGGTGAGTCGCGAGCTGGTTTGCCTGCAGCTTCAAGCAATCTGCTCCATCAGCGATGGCTTCACCTTCAAGCAATACCGGAATCCCGTCGACGACAGGGAATACCCGTTTGCCGTCATCGCTGATCAACGCCTCAAGCAGCGGCTCCGCCGGCTTGTTGCCATCCTGGTTGACCAGAGTGCCAGCCTCGATGGCCGCGTTAAGTCGCTGCAGCGGGTCTTTCTTGAGAACCGACAGGCCCTTGTGGCTTACCGGGCAGCGCAATATGGTGAGAAGTCGCTTGTCCATGGTTACTCATTGTATCGTGCATTGACGCCGCACGGGCCGCATTTTCCGGGGAAACCGAGCGGGCTCATCGCGCTACGCCACTCTGCATTCGCCGCCTCGCGATGCTTGAGGATCAATGCCGCTCGATAATCGCCGCCAGTTCGTCATTGTTGCTTGCTTTGCAGGCCGCTATCGCCGCAGGGACGTCCTCCTCCCGCGGCCGGAACCCTTCGTCAACGAGGCGACAGCGCAGCATCAGCTTGACCGCCGGCAGCTGCTCCCCGAACGCCAGGTGGTCATGCAGAACCTGCTGCGCAAACAACATCGCCGGTCCCGGGTCTTCCCAACACAGCATTTGCTCGAAGCACCAGTACGACCCCGAGACCGGGTCCGGGTCTGTTTCGAGCCACTCGAGCAGGTGCTCCTGCCCGCCCTCACTGTTGCCGCGGCTGATGAAGCCGTAGGCATGATTGAGCGCCTGCTGTCGCGCCTTGCGGACATCACCGGCAACGACTCGACCAGGGTCCCGGCTCGCATTGACGGCCGGCACCGGATCGAAGCCCGCCCCGGCCCAGGGGTGGCAGCGTCCGATTCGTTTTACAGCGAGCCAGCTACCTTGCACAGGGCCGTGCGTTTGCAGCGCTTCGATGGCATAGGCGGAACAACTCGGTTCATAGCGGCAGTTGCCGCCCAGCCAGGGAGAGATCGCCAGTCGATACAGCTTGACCAGCCCAATCAGTGGCAGCGCCAGTAGCCGGCTCGCGGTACCCGGCATCAGGCCGCCCGCAGTGCCTCGGCGGCGAAGCCGCGGATGGCGGCAAGCATTGACGACAGACCATTGCTGCGCGTGGGACTCAGGTGACTCTCCAGCTGCAGTGCCGTTACAAAATCAGGCGGCGTGTCGAGAATGTCCTCGGGATAGCGCCCGTTATAGAGGCGCAACAGCAGCGCGATCAGCCCGGACACGATTGCCGCATCGCTGATCGCGCGAAATTCCAGGCGCCCGTCTTTTTCGTTCGCGACAAACCAGACCTGCGACTGGCAGCCACGAATTCGATTCGCTTCGGTTCTCAGTTCGTCCGGAAACTCCGGCAAGCGCCGGCCAAGGTCGATCAGGTATTGATAACGGTCCATCCAGTCGTCGAGCAGGCTGAACTCCTCGATGACTTCCTCTTGTGCCGCTTTTATTTCGTTGCTCATACGCTATCCGCCGCGACGCCAGGTGGTTCCGTCGCGACTGTCCTGAATGGTAATGCCGCCGCTTTGCAGCTGCTCGCGGATCGCGTCGGCCCGTGCAAAATCCCGTGCAGCTTTCGCGGTATTGCGCTCCTCAATCAGCGCCTCGATCTCTGCGGCCGGCATGTCTCCTTCGACATCACCGGCAAACCATTGTTCCGGATCGCCGCCAAGCAGCCCGAGCAGCGCGCCGGACGCGTACAGCTTTGCCGCGAGCGACGCCTGCTCCTGCTCGTCGTTCGCTTTGTTCAAGGCTTTGGCCAGGGCAAACATCTCGGCCAGTGCCCTCGGCGTATTGATGTCGTCCTCCAGCGCGGTGACAAGCGCCTCCGGCACGACAGCGGCGGCGCGAGCATCCGGAGACACCTCGATCCCACGCAGCGCGCCGTACAGTCGATCCAGCATGCGCCGCGCCGTCTCAATGGTCTCCGCGGACCAGTCGAGCGGCTGACGATAATGCGCGTTCAGCAACGCGAGGCGAATCACCTCACCCGGGATCGTCTCGACCAGCTTGTGCACCAGCAGCACGTTGCCCAGCGACTTGGACATCTTGGTTTCGTCGATACTGAGGAAGCCATTGTGCAGCCAGTAGCGCGCGAACGGCGCGCCGCCATGCGCACAACTGCTTTGCGCGCACTCGTTCTCATGGTGTGGAAACACGAGGTCCTGCCCGCCGGCGTGAATGTCGATCGTCGTGCCCAAGATGCTGTTCGGCCATCGCGGAGCACTCGATATGCCACCCTGGCCGTCCTCTGCCCCATGGCGAGTCCCAGCCAGGCAGTTCCGGCGTCGACGGTTTCCAGAGCACAAAGTCCTGCGCCGCTTTTTTGTAGGGCGCAACCTCGACGCGTGCGCCCGGCGATCATCTCGCGAAGATCGCGCTTCGACAGCTCACCGTATTTTGGGTACGAGGACACGTCGAACAGCACGTGCCCCTCGGCGACGTACGCAAAACCCTTGTCGATGAGCGTCTCGATCATCGCGATCATTGCGTCGATATGCTGGGTCGCACGCGGCTCGATATCCGGCCGCAGAACCCCGAGCTCGCCCATATCGTCGTTGTAGGCCTTGATGTACTTCGCCGTGATCTCGTCGATGGGCTTGCCGCTCTCGACAGAGGCTGCGTTGATCTTGTCATCGACGTCGGTAATGTTGCGCACAAACGTCAGCTTGTAATGACGCCGCAAGACCCGCGCCAGCACGTCGAAGACCACGGCCGGGCGCGCGTTTCCAATGTGCGCAAAGTTATAGACGGTTGGCCCGCACAAGTACATCGTCACCTCGCCCGCCTTCTGAGGTTCGAACGGGACCTTCCTGCCCCGCAGTGTGTCGTGTAGCTGTATTGTCATGGTGTCCCGGCAATCGCCGCAAAAATGCAATCATAGCAACATTGCTGCCGGTCGCTACGATCGGTATTCTTTCCGGCCGCAGGAAATTCTTCGAGGACACACAATGCCCGTCGCACCGGTACGCTTTCAAGCCCGCAGCAGCATCGAGCAGGTGGAAGAAGGCAGTGATCTCGCGCCCCGCTTCGACGACCGCGGCCTGATCACCGTCGTCACAACGGACGCCGCCAGTGGCGAACTGCTGATGCAGGGTTACATGAACGCCGAGGCACTGCGCCTCACGATCAGCACCGGTGAAGCGCACTACTACAGTCGCAGCCGCCAGGTGCTGTGGCACAAGGGCGCCACCAGCGGCCTCGTGCAGACCGTACGCGAACTGCTCGTGGACGACGACCAGGACTGCATCTGGCTGCGGGTCGACGTGGCCGGTGGCGCGAGCTGTCACGTTGGCTATCGCAGCTGCTTTTACCGCAAAGTGCCGATCGGCGATGATTTCGAAGCCAAGCAGTCCGAAGGGCACGTCCCGCTCGAGTGGACCGAGACCGAAAAAGTCTTTGATCCAGAGGAAGTGTACGGCGATGCGCCGAATCCTACGCTCCTGTAGCCGCCCTCCAGGCACAGGCGCCGGCTGACTCAGTGACCGCAGCGGGCAGGCCGCCTGCCTGGCGTATCTCGGCAACAGCGGGCTAGAATTTGCCGGATGCGTCTCGGCGCCGCTTGTTCCTGGCGCGTTGCGCCGCGGGCTGCGGCACCCGGTAGGCGATGGCTCGCGCCTGCAGTGCGTATTCGATCGTGCCGATCATCCACAGGAAATAGCCGATGAGTTCGATAAACTCTTCGATGGCAAGCTTGATGACGCGCTGATACGCATCGCCGAGGATTGCCTTCCAGAGCGGTTCGTGGCCCACCAGCAACGCAAACGCGAACAGGACAACGGCACCGGCGAACAGCAACGTCAGTCCAGGGGATGGCCAGATGCGCGCCAGCGCAATCGTCAGGCGCTTGCGATGCCGAACGACGTACACAATAAGCAGCGACCCGGAAATCCCGACAAGAACCTGCCAAAGATTGTCGATGATAAATCGATCAAGAAAGTAGTCCGATTCGCGAATCAGGAAAATTAACGCGAGGCCGGCGAAGGTGATCGCAATCGGCCGCTGCGAGGGACAAAATCGTGCGACCCACGCCATGATGATTCCGCAGGCGCCGAGAATGATCGCCTGAATAATTTCGACGGGTGAAAATTCGCTGGTGCCGTAGATATCGCTGGCGCTGGTCACAACGTGCAGCTTGAGACTGCCGGGCGACGCCACTTCCATTTGCGTCAAACCCCATGTGACGGCCGCGACGGCGCCGAAGTACAGTACGTAGCGTAGCCAGCTCATACGAAACTATACACCGCCGGACGAGATCACAATCTCAAGGCAAAGGTCGCCTTTCCGTTTTCAGTCAGAAGGCGCTGATTAATAAGGAATTGCCTCGCATCCTGCGCATCTTTCGTAAACCAGTTGCGCGTACTTCCCAGGCGAAAACTGTAGCCCCAGGCATCCATGTCCTGCATGAGGCGCTCGCTGCCGACGCCCTCGAGCGAGTCGGCGAGGACGATCTGAAGGTAGCAAACGGCCGCCTCTTCGAGATCGTCACCGCCAGCGTCAGCGTGCAGCGACTCACGACGAGCCGGCGTCATGCAGACGACGTGGCAGGCTTCGTGCAGCAGGGAGTGAATGGGCGTGTCACGACGTGCGTAAATGGTTTTCCGGACGATCCCCGCCTCGGGCTCGCCCCAGTAACTGCCGGTGATGGGCTCACCGTCGCGCTGCACGACGACATCGAGTCCGTAGTTCGCCAGCAGGGACCGGATCGTTGCCCCGGAAAGATCGTCGACCGTCAATACGGCACTGTTGCAGGGTTGCGGCACGCGCTTATTGCAGGGTCGAGATTTGTTTCAACACGATACGCGCAAGGTCCTCGACGATCGCCTGGCGCAGCAACTCCTCCTCTCGCGCTTTTCCCAGCACGAGCTTCGAGTCGTAGGTGTAGTCCCGCGTAACGGTCAACTGTTGCTGCGGCATCAAGCCGCGCTCGCCGGCATCGATGGCGTACTGAATCGTGTAGTAAACCTCGTACTCTGTCGGGACGTTGCGCGCCGACACCGACAGCACTCGCTGATCCGTTTCGTCATACAGAATCGACAGAACCGCCGTGGATTCAGCCGCCGTATCGACAAGGCTAACGCCCGCTGCTTCGAGTTGCGTTCGCAGTTCGCGGTAAAACTGGCTGTGCCGGTCATCCGTCGCAAGATACGTCCGCTGCATGGCCGGCGGCATCGACAGTCCCCCCTGGATGCGAAAACCACAACCTGCCACGAGGGTGACGAGCAGAACAGCCAGGATTCTATACAACGATGTTTACCAATCGGCCCGGCACGACAATCACTTTGCGAATCGACTTGCCATCGATGAAGCGTCGTGCGTTTTCATCGGCGAGCGCCAGTTGCTCGATCACGCTCTTGTCGGCATCAGCGGGCACGCAAATGCGTGCGCGGAGCTTGCCGTTCACCTGCACCACCATCTCGAGCAACTCGAGCTCGAGCGCCGACTCGTCGATTTTTGGCCACGCCTCGTCAATCAGCGGTGTCTCGTGCCCGAGGAGCTGCCACAGAGCGTGGCCTATGTGGGGCACGATAGGCGAGAGCATCAACACGACCGCCTCGAGCGCCTCATGCCGGATCGCGCGGCCTGCATCGCTATCGTCATTACTTTTGTTGACCGCATTCATAAGCTCCATCGCAGCCGCAATCGCCGTGTTGAAACTGTTGCGGCGGCCGAGATCGTCGCTGATCTTCGCGATCGTCTGGTGCGTCTTGCGCCGCAGGTCTTTCTGCTGCATTGTCGAGCCTGCTCGTGTCCAGCGGTGCCGTCGGGCCGCTCGCGACATGATCCGTGACCGCATTCCAGAAACGCTTCAGGAAACGGAAGCTGCCCTGCACGCCTTCGTCCGACCATTCGAGCGCCTGCTCCGGCGGCGCGGCAAACATCATGAACAGGCGCACGGTATCAGCGCCGTAACGGGCAATGAGTTCCTGCGGGTCGACCGTATTGCCTTTGGCCTTGGACATCTTGGCGCCGTCCTTGAGCACCATCCCCTGGGTCAGAAGATTGGTAAACGGCTCGGAAACCCCGGTCAGCCCCTCGTCGCGCATCACACGCTGGAAGAACCGTGAATACAACAGATGCAGGATGGCATGTTCGATGCCGCCGGTGTATTGATCAACCGGCGTCCAGTATTCCGCACGCTTGTCCAGCATCGCGCTCGCGTTGTCGGGGCAGGCGTAACGCGCGAAGTACCAGGAGGATTCGACGAAGGTGTCAAACGTGTCGGTCTCCCGGCGCGCCACTTTGCCGCATTGCGGGCAGTCCACCTTGTAAAACTCGGGCATCTCGCGCAGCGGCGAACCAACGCCGGTGAATTCGACGTTCTCGGGCAGCACGACAGGCAGCTGCTCCTCCGGGACCGCGACCGCGCCACAATCCTCACAGTAGATGATCGGGATCGGCGTACCCCAGTACCGCTGTCGCGATACGCCCCAGTCGCGAAGGCGGAAGTTCACCGTGCGCCGACCCCGGCCCGTGCGCTCGAAATGATCCGCGATGGCGTTGAAAGCCGCCTCGAATTCGAGCCCGTCGAACTCGCCCGAGTTGATCAGCACACCCTTGTCGACAAACACCGCTTCCTGGATGTCGACTTCGCTGCCGTCGGCCGGTGCAATGACCTGCTTGATCGGCACGCCATGCTTCGTTGCAAACTCCCAGTCGCGGGCATCGTGACCGGGAACGGCCATGACGGCGCCGGTGCCGTAGCTCATCAGCACGAAGTTCGCCACCCACAGCGGAATGTCCTCGCCGGTGATCGGATGTATCGCAGCAATGCCCAGCGGCATGCCTTTTTTCTCCATGGTCTCGAGCGTGGCCTCTGCCGCGTCGGTTTTCTTGCACTCTTCAATGAAAGCGGCGACACCGGCGTCGCTCGCCGCCGCCCGGGCCGCGAGCGGGTGCTCGGCTGCAACGGCCATGTAGGTAACGCCCATCAGCGTGTCGGGCCGGGTCGTATAAACAGTCAACGGCTCCTCTTCACCGGCGACATCGAAAGAAAGTTCGACACCCTCCGATCGGCCGATCCAGTTGCGCTGCATGGTCTTGACCGAGTCGGGCCAGCCCGGCAGACGATCAAGCGCCTCGAGCAGCTCGTCAGCGTAGGCCGTTATTTTCATGAACCACTGCGGAATCTCGCGCCGCTCAACGCGTGCATCGGAGCGCCAGCCGCGACCATCGATCACCTGCTCATTGGCAAGCACGGTCTGGTCGACGGGGTCCCAGTTAACGACGGAGTTTTTGCGATAGACCAGGCCCTTTTTGAACATGCGGGTGAACAGCCATTGTTCCCAGCGATAGTAGTCCGGTCGGCAGGTTGTGATCTCGCGCGTCCAGTCGTAGGCGTAGCCGAGGCGTTTCAGCTGCCCGCGCATATCGTCGATATTGTCGTAGGTCCACTTCGCCGGTGCGATGCCACGCTGGATGGCGGCGTTTTCCGCCGGCATGCCGAACGCGTCCCACCCCATGGGCTGCAGCACGTGCTTACCCTGCATACGCTGGTAGCGAGCAAAAACATCGCTGATCGTGAACACCCTGACATGCCCCATGTGCAGCTTGCCACTGGGATAAGGGAACATCGTCAGGCAGTAAAACTTGTCCTTGTCCGGGTCCTCGCTGACCTCGAAACAACGGGCGTCCGCCCAGTATTGCTGGGCCTCTCGTTCGACACTATCGGGCTGGTACGGGGTGCTCATGGATATCGTTGGTGGTTGTCAGCAGGCGTTTTCACGAAGCGTACATGAAGCGACGGGGCTTCGCAGCCCGGAGCGGGCCGCGGCAGTGCGGTGACCTACAGGCTGGCGCGACTGCGAAGCCAGAATAGTGCGACGATCCCGAAGCACAGGCTGATAATCGGCATGTTTCCGGTGCGCACGTAGGGCGTGCTGCCGACGCGCGGTTCGACGTTGGCCGTCAGCAGCTGTGGCTCGAACTGTTTGCCCACGGCGAGCAATTCCCCGAAGTTGTCGATAAACGCGCTGATGCCGGTATTCGTCGAGCGAATCGCGTAGCGGCCGACCTCGAGCGCGCGCATGCGCGCAATCTCAAGATGCTGGTGCGGCGCGATCGAGTCCCCGAACCACGCGTCGTTGCTGACGTTTATTATCAGGTTGGCCTCCGGCAGCGCGTACAGCTGTTCCGCCCCATAGGCATCCTCGTAGCATATCGCGACCGCGAACCGGGTACCGTTGGCGGTGGCAAGCAGCGTTTGAATTTCTTCGCCGGCGGACAGGTCAGAGTGCGGCAGATTCTGCAGTCTCATCCATTCACGCACGCGGGCAGGCACCGGGAAGTATTCTCCGAAGGGCACGAGGTGGCGCTTTCGATACGTCTGCCGCTCGGGGCCACCGAGGCTGATTACGCTGTTATAGACGCGCTCACCACCCTGCTCGAAGCGGCGCTCCAGGATACCGAAGAGGACCGTGCGCGAATCGTCGCCAATATCGCGCTCAATAGCATCGATGTAGTCGCCGACCTGGTCCTGCAGTGCCGGGATCGCGACTTCGGGCCAGACGACGATCTCGCTGTCCGGGACACTCAAGGTAGCGCGTCGGTAAAACTCCATGATCGGTCGAAGCTGGTCGCGATCCCATTTCTTGTCCTGTGAGACACCCGCCTGCACGATGCTTGCACGCATCGGCTCGCCGTGCGGCTCGGTCCAGTCCATGCGCGTCAGCGAAGCACCGAGCAGCCACGGGACCAGCACTACCGCAAGCGCGGCAACACGCTGCGCGCCGCTCGACATGAGCAGCACCATCAGGCCGGTCGTGCTGACCATCAGCATATAGGACACGCCGTACACACCGAGAACCGGCGCCCAGCCGGCCAGCAATGTATCGACCTGGCCATAGCCCAGCGCCAGCCATGGAAAGCCGGTGAACACCCAGCCGCGCAGCCATTCGATCAGCACCCATGCCGCCGGCGCCACCAGCAACACCAACCAGGGCTCGCCCTGGGACAGACGGCTTATCAGCCATCCGGCAAGAAACAGGAACCACGCCATGATGAGCGACAGCCCCAGCATCAGCAGCAGCGCGATCCAAAGTGGCGCGTTGCCGTACACGTGCACAGAGATGTAGATCCAGTAGGTGCCGGTCAGGAACAAACCGAGGCCAAACCAGAACGCGTGCGCACCGGCGTCGCGCGGCGATACCAGCATGCAAAAGTAGAGCAGCGGCAACAGCAGCAGTGGTGCGAGCAACGACAAGCCGAACGGTGCAAAACACAGCGACATGGCCGAGCCAAGCACCAATACGATGAGGCGGCTCACGAACGGTCTATCGGCCGGCAGCAATACCAGCGGGTTGATGTCTTTCGCCACGCCGACTAGTCGCCTTTCCGTTGAACCTGCAGCGTATCGATACGCCGTTTGTCCGCCTTGACGACGGCGAATTCAAAACCGCCGAAATAGACCTTCTCTCCGCGGCGCGGCAGCCGACCGAGCTCGTGCATGACGAGTCCACCGACCGTATCGTATTCCTCGTCTTCGAGCTCACAGGAAAAATACTCGTTGAAATCTTCCACGCGCGTCAACGCGCGCACTGCGAAGCTGGGTTTGCCGTTCCTGTCGCCGTCAGGGCGAATGAACTCGACTTCTTCCTGGTCATGCTCATCGTCGATCTCACCGACAATCTCCTCGAGCACGTCTTCAATGGTCAGCAAACCGGCAATACCGCCATACTCGTCGACAACGATTGCCATATGATTGTGGCTCGCCCGAAACTCGCGCAACAATGCCTTCAGGCGTTTCGACTCCGGAATGACGGCGGCAGGCCGCAGTAACTTCTGAATGGTCAGCTCGCGAGCCTCATCGCTGCCGAAGTAGCGCAGCAGGTCTTTGGCCAGCAGGATACCGAGTACCTCGTCCCTGTCCTCGCCGATCACCGGAAAACGCGAATGGCCGGACTCAACAATCTTCGCGAGCATGTCGTCGAACGACTGACCTATGTCGATGACGACCATTTGCGATCGCGGCACCATGACTTCGCGAACCTGGGTTTCCGACACTTCGAGCACGCCGGACAGCATGCTTTTCTCTTCCGCATCGAGCTCGAACTCGGACTGGATAAAGGTCTGGATTTCGTCGCGGCTCCAGGGTTCTCCCTTGATGGCGCGCTTGATGCGCGCAACCAGTCCGGGTGATCCCGAGCCGCTGGTACTGGGCGGTTTGTCGCTCATTTTCTATTGGGCCTGTGAACAAGCAGTGTGATGTCCGGAGCTATCGACCCCGGACGCGATGAAGTAGCAAGTTTATCAGCTATCCGGTGAGACTTCGTACGGGTTGCTCACGCCGTACTTTGCCAGAATCCTGGCCTCGAGATCCTCCATTTCGACGGCCTCGGCGTCGGCCTGGTGGTCATAACCCAGCAAATGCAGCGTCCCGTGCACCAAAAGATGTGCCCAGTGATCGTCAAGGCGCTTTCCTTGCCGGCCTGCCTCCTCGGCAACCTGCTCGGCGCACACGACGATATCGCCAAGCGCCTGGGTGGCGGCACCAGGCAGTCCGGCAATCGTCTCCGCCGGAAAGGACAATACGTTGGTCACCTGGTCCTGCTGGCGATAGTCACGATTCAGGGCACGCATTTCTTCGCTGTCGACCACGCGCACCGACACCTCGCGGACTCCGCCCGGGTCACGTCCGCTCGCGCTGATGGCTCGACGGACCCAAACCTCCGACATCGTTCGCGGACGGTATGCCCGCTCGACCGGCAGGCAACCTGGACATCGACGACCAGTAAGGCCTCGTCGCTCACCGGGGTGCGTCAGCGTGCGTTTTCGCTGTCTTCATAGGCCTTGACGATGCGCTGCACCAGCTGATGCCGCACCACGTCTTTGGGCGTGAAGTAGGTAAACGCGATTCCCTTGACGCCCTTGAGCACCTCGGTCGCATTCTTCAGACCCGATTGCTGCCCGGCCGGCAGGTCGATCTGCGTGATGTCACCTGTCACGACAGCGCGTGAGCCGAAACCGATGCGCGTGAGGAACATCTTCATTTGTTCGACGCTGGTGTTTTGCGCCTCGTCGAGGATAACGAAAGACTCGTTCAGGGAACGACCGCGCATGAACGCCAGCGGCGCAATTTCGATGACGTTGCGCTCAATCAGTCGCGTGACGCGCTCGGCACCGATCATGTCGTAGAGCGCGTCGTACATCGGCCGCAAATAGGGATCGACCTTTTGCGACAAGTCACCGGGCAGGAAACCGAGGCGCTCACCGGCCTCGACGGCGGGTCGCACCAGTACGATCCTGCGAACTTGCTCGTTCTCAAGCGCATCGACGGCACTCGCGACGGCCAGATAGGTCTTGCCCGTGCCGGCCGGACCGATGCCGAACGCAAGATCGAATTCCTGGATGGCCTTCATATAAGACGCCTGATTCGCGCCGCGCGGGCGGATCAACTTGCGACGCGTCTGGATCGTGAAGACTTCGCCATCTCCGTCGCCCGCCGTCGCCTGTGCGTCCGCATCGTCCATCAACGATTCCTGCAGGAGCATGTGAACCCGCTCCGCGTCAATGCGTTCCTTGTCGGTCATCTCGAACAACAACAGCAGCACGTCCCCGCCAACCTCCGCCGCACCGGGACATCCGGTAATGCGGAAGCGATTTCCGTGGCTCGCAATTTCAACGTCGAGGCGACGCTCGATCTGCTTGAGGTGCTCGTCAAACTGGCCACAAAGGTTGGCGAGTCGATCGTTATCGGCGGGCTCAAGGACAACGTCCCGAGAAATCTGAACGGCATTCAAGATCTGTATTTAAAACCTCTTGGGCGTAAAACTGCCGGTCGGGGCGACGCGAGGCAGCGAGGAGCGCTCGAAAGCAATGCAGGGAATCTATCAGGGCAATAGACCATTGCGAGCAGATTACCCTGAAGCCCGCGCCTTTGGAAGTACCGCGCGGCCCCGCAGTGAGTTGGGCAGGGCCTCGGTTATCTCTACGTCGATGAAATGCCCGATGCACGACGCGTCGCCGTCAAAATTCACCCAGCGATTGTTTTCCGTGCGACCGGCGATCTGGTTGGCGCTTTTCTTCGACAATTTTTCGACGAGCACACGTTGTACCGTCCCCACCATGCTGCGACTGATTGCCATCGCCTGGGGGTTGATGCGCGACTGCAGAATTTGCAGGCGCTCGCGCTTCTTAGGCATGGGCGTCTCGTCGGCAAGGTTGGCAGCCGGCGTGCCGGGCCGGGCGCTGTAGATGAAACTGAAAGACTGATCGAAGCCGACATCGGCGATCAGGTTCATCAGTGCTTCGAAATCCGCATCCGTTTCGCCCGGAAATCCGACGATGAAATCCGACGACAGGGAAATATCCGGACGGGCTTCGCGCAGTTTTCGGATCTTTTGCTTGTACTCGAGAATCGTGTGTCCACGTTTCATCGCGGCCAGTACCCGGTCAGAGCCGTGCTGCACCGGCAGATGCAGGTAGCTCGCGAGTTTCGGTACCTCGGCGTAGGCCTGGATCAGGCTGTCGGTGAACTCCACCGGGTGTGACGTCGTGAAGCGTATCCGGTCGATGCCCTCGATCAGCGGCGACGTAGTAGATCAGTGTCGCGAGATCGGCTATGCCGCCGTCGTGCATCGGGCCGCGATAGGCATTGACGTTCTGGCCGAGCAGGTTGACCTCACGAACGCCCTGCCCCGCCAGGCTCGCCACTTCGGCGATTACGTCATCAAAGGGCCGGCTGATCTCCTCGCCGCGTGTGTAGGGCACGACACAAAAGCTGCAGTACTTGCTGCAACCCTCCATGACGGAGACGAACGCCGTGGGTCCTTCAGCGCGCGGTTCCGGCAGGCGATCGAATTTTTCAATCTCCGGAAAAGAAATATCCACCACCGGTTTTCCGCTGCTGGCCGCACCGTCGATCATCTCGGGCAGGCGATGCAGCGTCTGCGGGCCAAACACAACATCGACGAACGGCGCGCGCCGGGCAATACCGTCCCCTTCCTGGCTGGCCACACAGCCGCCGACGCCAATGCTGATGGCCGGGTTTTTCTCTTTCAGCGCGCGCCAGCGTCCGAGCTGGGAGAACACCTTTTCCTGCGCCTTTTCCCGAATGGAGCAAGTATTCACCAGCAACAGGTCGGCATCATCGGGCGTACCGGTTCAGCTCGTAGCCATGCGACTCGCGCAAGACGTCCGCCATCTTGTCCGAGTCGTACTCGTTCATCTGGCAGCCCATGGTCTTGATGTACAGCTTTTTGCTCATAATCCCGATTCTACAGTGCCGGTTCGCCTCGCGAGGCCTCGCGTACGGCGAATGAGTCCGACAGTGCCCGTCAGCGAATAAAACCCATGCTCTCCAGTTTCACGAGAATGCGATGCGCCGCGAGGTCCGGCGAGATGTCCGCCGTGTCGATCACCATCTCGGCGTTCTCGGGCACCTCGTAGGGGTCGCTGATGCCGGTGAACTCCTTGATCTTGCCGGCGCGCGCCAGCGCGTACAGGCCTTTGCGATCGCGCTGCTCGCAGACCTCGAGCGGCGTCGGCACGTGGATCTCGATAAAACCGCCGTACGGGCGCGATAGTCTTCACGCACCTGGCGGCGCGTCGATGCGTACGGTGCGATCGGCGCACAGATGGCGATACCGCCGTTCTTGGTGATCTCGCTCGCGACGTAGCCGATGCGACGAATGTTGAGGTCGCGATGTTCTTTCGAGAAGCCGAGCTCGCTGGAGAGGTTCTTGCGAACGATGTCGCCGTCCAGCAGGCTGATCGGCCGGCCACCGATCTCCATGAGCTTGGACATCAGCGCATTGGCAATCGTCGACTTGCCGGAGCCCGACAGGCCGGTGAAGAACACCGTGAAGCCCTGCTTGTGGCGCGGCGGATGCGTGCGCCGCAGTTCGGCAACGACGTCGGGAAACGAGAACCACTCCGGAATCTCCAGCCCTTCCTGCAGGCGCCGCCTGAGCTCGGTGCCGGAGATATTCAGGGTCTTGTCGTCGTCGGTCGCCTCGTCGATGGCGATGTACTGTGCCCGGTTCTCGGCGTACACCATCATCTGGAACGGCACCATCGAGATATCGAGCTCCTCCTCGTGCTCCTTCAGCAGCTCCTGGGCATCGTAGGGCCCATAGAAGTCCTTGCCGGTCGAGTCCTGGCCCGGGCCGGCATGATCGCGGCCGATGATGATGTGCGTGCAGCCGTAGTTCTTGCGAATGATGGCGTGCCAGAGTGCCTCACGCGGACCGCCCATGCGCATCGCCAGCGGCAGCAGCGACAGCATCGAGGTCTGCTCCGGATAGTGCGTGAGAATGTGCTCGTAGCAGCGCACCCGCGTGTAGTGATCGACATCGCCGGGCTTGGTCATGCCGACCACCGGGTGAATCAGCAGGTTGGCCTCGATATCGCGCGCCGCGCGCAGCGTGATCTCCTGGTGCGCGCGGTGCATCGGGTTTCGCGTCTGGAACGCCACGACCTTGCGCCAGCCGAGCTTCCTGAATCGATCCCGCAGCTCCGCCGGGCTGTCACGCAGGTGCTTGAAATCGTAGTGCGTCGGCGCTTCGATGCCCGTCAGCTTGCCGCCGACATAGACCGGGTGCGCGATGTTGTTGAGGTAATGCACGGCCGGGTGCTTTTCGTCCACGTGCCGTAAACACGCTTTGCTTCGACGCTCTTGTCGGGCGTCCAGATGTCGCCGACCTCGAGCGTGGCGATGATCACGCCCTCCAGGTCGCGAAGCGCGATCTTGTCGCCGGTCTTGACACTATCGGCAAACGCCTCGCTGACGTCCAGCGTGATCGGCATCGGCCACAGCACGCCGCTCGCGAGCCGCATGTCGCTGAGGACGGCATCGTAGTCGTCGCTGTTCAGGAACCCGTCGAGCGGCGAGAACGCACCGTTCAGGAGCAGCTCGATATCGCACAGCTGCCGCTCGGTCAGGTCCCAGGACGCATAATCCTGCGCCGCCTGCTTCTGCGCCGCCGCTGCATCTCCATCGAGATACAGGTTCTTCAGTTCTCCGCCGTGAGGCTCCTTGAACGCACCCATTGTGTCAGATCCTTCATTGTCTAAACTGAGAAAGCCGCGCAGGCAAGCCAGTCGCCGCGCGGCTTTGTCATTGCTTGTTCTGTCGGGTGACTCGCCTAGAACGGAATGTCGTCGTCGAAATCGTCGGGCCCGGGCTGCGGTGGTTCGCTGCCGCCACCCTGCTTGCTACCGCCCTTGTTGCCGCCCGCGGCTGCCGCCGAAGTTGCCGCCGCCGCCCTCACCGCGTCCGCCGAGCATCTGCATTTCGTCGGCAATGATCTCGGTCGTGTAACGATCATTGCCGTCCTGGCCCTGCCACTTGCGCGTGCGCAGCTTGCCCTCGATGTAGACCTGCGAACCCTTGCGCAAATACTCCGCCGCGACCTCGGCGAGACGATTGAACATGGCCACGCGATGCCACTCGGTGCGATCCTTCTGCTCGCCGGTCTGCTTGTCCTTCCACGACTCGTTGGTCGCGACCGTGAAGTTGGTAACCGCCGAGCCGCTCGGCATGTAGCGTGTCTCGGGATCCTGTCCGAGGTTACCAACGATGATGACTTTGTTTATTCCGCGGGCCATATCGGTCCCCTGTTATTGATGCTGTAAGGTGTTGTGGACCGCCACCCCGGCAGTGGCGGGGGACCCATTGTAGAGCCTGACGGGGCAAAAGCTAGCCCGATTTCTGCCCCGGAGTGCCGATTTCTCTGCTTTGCTGGCGCGCCCGGCCGAAGCCCGCGAGCGCCAGCCAGATACCCGCCATCAGCGCGCAAACGAAGAACACGTCCGAGGGCCGGCCCTCAACGAGAAATCGCCCGCCAATCAGGCCGCCGGCAAACGCGCCGAGGAACTGGGCGGTCGAAAAGACGCCCAGCGAAGCGCCGCGTACGTCCTCATCCGCGAGCTTCGACAGCCGCGCCGGCAGCCCGCTCTCGAGGAAGTTGAAACCGGCGAAATACGCGGCCAGGGCAATGAATACCGGCACCACGGACACGCCGAAAAAGGCCAGCGCGACCTCCGCGGCCAGGATCAGGACGACGGCGATACCGATGAGATAGCCGCGTCCCTGGCGGTGATCCATCATGATCATGGGAACGGTGACGATGAGCGACAACAAGAGCGCACCCACGTAGATCTTCCAGTGGTCGGTGAGCGCCATCTCCAATCGCTCGCTGAGGAGAAACGGCAGCGCGACGAACGTCGCCGTCATGATGGCGTGCAACAAAAAGAAGTAGAAGTCGATCTGCAGGAGGTCGGCTCGCAGCGCCGGCACGAGACTCCAGCTCTCACGCGCTTTCGGCCTGGGGATTTCCGGTAGCAGGGTCAGCGCCAGCCCCGCAACGAGCGACAGCGCGGCGGCGATCCAGAAAAGGGACTGCACGCCGAACCGGGCCGCGATCAGCGGTCCGGCGACCATCGCCAGCATGAACGACAGGCCGATGCCGATACCCAGTGCCGCCATGGAGCGGGTGCGGATCTCCTCCCGGGTGGCGTCGGCAACCAGGGCCGTCAAGGTCGCGGAGATCGCCCCGGCACCCTGCAGCAGCCGGCCCGCGATCACACCGTAGATGGAGTCACTGAGCGCGGCGAGCACGCTGCCCGCAGCAAATATGGCGAGACCCAGCAGAATGACGGGAATGCGGCCGATGCGGTCCGACAGCGCCCCCAGGGGGATCTGAAAACCCGCCTGCGTCAGGCCGTAGCCGCCAACGGCGAGGCCGATAAGCAGCGGCGTGGCGTGCGCCAGGGTCGCAGCGTACAGCGAAAGGACCGGCAGCAAGGCGAACAGGCCGAACATGCGAATGACCGTAATCAGCGCAACCACACTGACAGAACGACGCTCCGAGGGATGCATTACGACACGGGTAGCAGGGCTTGCTGGGTTCACTCGGGCTGTTCCTTTGCGCCGAAGATGCGCGGCGGCGTATATTAGCAGGTTGTTCACCGATCCCTGAATCCCCCTTATGAAGTTCATTGATATTCGCGGCGCGCGCACCCACAACCTGCGCGACATCGATCTTCGCCTGCCGCGCGACAAGCTCATCGTGATTACCGGGTTGTCCGGGTCCGGCAAGTCGTCACTCGCATTCGACACGGTGTACGCCGAAGGCCAGCGCCGATACGTCGAATCGCTGTCAGCCTACGCACGGCAGTTCCTGTCGATGATGGAAAAGCCCGACGTCGACCATATCGACGGGCTCTCCCCTGCCATCTCCATCGAGCAGAAGTCGACATCGCATAACCCGCGCTCGACCGTCGGCACCGTCACCGAAATATACGACTACCTGCGCTTGTTGTTCGCGCGGGCCGGCACGCCGCGCTGCCCCGATCACGGCACCACGCTCGAGGCACAGACCGTCAGCCAGATGGTCGATCATGTGCTGGAACTTCCCGAGGGCTCACCGCTTATGTTGCTGGCGCCCGTCGTTGCCGATCGCAAGGGCGAACACGTGCAGCTCATGGCCGATCTTCAGGCCCAGGGTTTTATTCGCGCGCGCATCGATGGCGAGATCTATGAACTCGATCAGCCGCCCCAGCTGGACCTGCGCAAGAAACACAGCATCGACGCGATCGTGGATCGATTCAAGGTGAAAGACGATATTCGCCTGCGCTTGACGGAGTCCTTCGAAACGGCCCTGCGGCTCGCCGATGGTGTCGTGCGAATAGCCTGGATGAAGGAAAAAGATCGCGAAGAAATCGTCTTCTCGGATCGCTTTGCCTGCAATATTTGCGGCTACAGCCTGACGGAGCTCGAACCGCGGCTGTTTTCGTTCAACAGCCCGAGCGGCGCGTGTTCGGGCTGTGACGGCCTCGGCGTCAAGCAGTTTTTCGACGCGGACCGCGTGGTCGTGAACCCCGACCTGTCCCTGGCCGGCGGCGCCATCCGTGGCTGGGACAGGAAAACAACCTATTACTACCAGATGATCCAGAGCCTGGCGACCCACTTCGACTTCGACATTGAGACGCCCTTTAACGAGCTTTCAAAAAAGCTCCAGAAAATCGTGCTGTACGGCAGTGGCAAGGAGAAGGTCGAGTTTTTCTACGCCAACTCGCGCGGCATGCAGATCAAGAAGCTGCATCGCTTCGAGGGCGTACTGCCCAACCTCGAGCGGCGTTACCGTGAGACCGAGTCGGGCGCGGTACGCGAAGAACTGTCGAAATTCCTGAACAGTCATGACTGTCCGGACTGCAACGGCACGCGCCTGAATCGCGCCGCACGCAACGTCTTTGTGGCCGATCAGTCGCTGTCGGAAGTCACCAGCCTGTCCGTGGGGCATGCGCGCAAGTTCTTCGAAACCCTGCAACTGGAGGGCTGGCGGGCCACGGTGGCCGAGAAAATTGTCAAGGAAATCAGCGAGCGCGTGGGATTTTTGTCGGACGTGGGACTCGACTACCTGTCGCTTGATCGCAGCGCCGAAACGCTCTCCGGTGGCGAGGCACAGCGCATTCGCCTGGCAAGCCAGATTGGCTCCGGTCTCGTGGGCGTGATGTACATCCTCGATGAGCCGTCCATCGGACTGCACCAGCGTGACAACAAGCGCCTTCTTGGCACGCTCACACATTTGCGAGATATCGGTAACACCGTCATCGTCGTCGAACACGACGAGGAAGCGATTCTTTCGGCCGACCACGTGGTCGACCTTGGTCCGGGCGCCGGCGTACACGGTGGCCAGGTCGTGGCCCAGGGCACGCCCGCGGAAGTGAAGAACGAGCCGCAGTCACTGACAGGCCAGTACCTGTCGGGCAAGCGCGCTATCGCCTTGCCAGCGGCACGCACGCCCCCCGATCCCGACCGACAGATCGCGATTATCGGCGCCACCGGCAACAACCTGCAGGGTGTCGATGCCTACATCCCGGTCGGTCTTATGACCTGTATTACCGGCGTATCGGGATCCGGGAAATCGACGCTCGTCAATGACACGCTTTATAAAGCCGTTGCCGAACTGCTGAATCGGGCCAGCCGCAACCCGGCACCGCATACAGAAATTCAAGGTCTTGAGCAGATCGATCGGGTTATCGACATCAGCCAGAGCCCCATTGGCCGTACGCCGCGCTCCAATCCGGCGACCTACAGCGGCCTGTTCACGCCGATTCGCGAGTTATTCGCCGGCACGCAGGAGGCACGCTCGCGTGGCTACCTGCCGGGGCGTTTCAGCTTTAATGTCAAAGGCGGTCGCTGCGAAGCCTGCCAGGGCGATGGTGTCATCAAAGTCGAAATGCACTTCCTGCCGGATGTCTACGTGCCCTGCGACCTGTGCCGCGGAAAACGTTACAACCGGGAAACGCTGGAGATTCGCTACAAGGGCAAGAACATCCACGATATCCTGGACATGACTGTCGAGGACGCCAGCGAATTTTTCAGGAACGTGCCGGTCGTCGCGCGCAAGCTGCAGACACTGATGGATGTCGGTCTAACCTACGTACGCCTTGGTCAGAACGCGACAACCTTGTCCGGCGGCGAGGCGCAGCGCGTGAAGCTCGCCAAGGAATTGTCCAAACGGGACACCGGTAACACGCTCTACATCCTCGATGAGCCAACCACCGGCCTGCACTTTCATGATATTGAGCAGCTGCTCGGCGTACTGCACCGCCTGCGCGACCACGGCAATACGGTGGTCGTTATCGAGCACAATCTCGATGTCATCAAGACGGCCGACTGGGTGATCGACTTGGGCCCCGAAGGCGGCGACGGCGGCGGCCGCATTATCGCGACGGGCACGCCGGAGAAAGTGGCCTCAACGCGCGGTTCGTTTACCGGTGAATATCTCAAACCGCTCGTTAAACGCCCGCGCAAATCGCGTCGCGGCAAAGCTGTCAGTGCGTAGATACAGTGACGGTTCGATGAGTTCGAGTTCCATCAGCAGGTAGCGGCCGTCGGCATCCTGCACCCAGTCGCCACGGCCGTAGGTCGGCAGCGGCTGGATGCGTGCAAACAGAGCCTCCGCCGTCTCTCGCAGCGCCCTCTCCGGCGTAACCGACGTAATGTCCGCGCCGTGCTCCTCCTGCACCCGAAAGTCACCGGCCTTCGGAATCTTTTGAATGGCGTGACTGTATTCGCCGTTGAAAAAAAACAGTGAGTACTCCCCAGTCGTCTGTATCGACTCGATAAACGGCTGAACGAAAAACGCGCGTTTGGAAAAGACTCGCTGCAGCATGTCCAGCACGTCATCCTCGATCGGCTTCGACAGCACGAAGGTATCTTTCGCGTTCGCCCCGACGGTGGGTTTGATGACCACCTTGTCGGTCCGCTGCCGGGTGAAAAACTGCCGGGCATCGACCGCCTCGATTCCCTCGTACCACGCGCTCGGCACGATATCACTGCCAAGGTCTGCGACATCCTTCAGGTAGGTCTTCTGCAGTGTCCACAGGACCAGCGACAGCTCGTTGACAAGCAATGCACGCGACGCGTCGATGTCGGCGAGCACGCGCAGAAATTGCTGCAGGTGTTCGGGATAGTCCCAGGGCGTACAGATATAGACGGCGTCAAAGTGATCCCACTCGACCGCAGATCGCCAGTCGAGCGTTTTCACCTCCCAGCCGAGCGCCGCCATGGGCTCGAAACTCAGGTGAAAATCGGTGACGAAGTCCCCGCCATCCCGCATGGTCAGGTAAGCGACCTTTTTCAACGAGCAAAACTCCCGCTCTGCAGGAAACCTATCGTCAGGTCGATGGTATCGCGCCGGCGCATCATGAAGGCATGCGAGTGCGGCACGACAACGAAATCCCGCATTCCCTCGAGTTTCGTGTCGGCCACCGACACACGGCCATCGTCCGGATTATCGAGGAGCAGTGACGTGAGCGGATCGATCGTGCGGTTTCCGGCAATCACGCCGAGCTCGAAGCTGGCCGGCCCAAGCTTTAGCGGCACGCTGTTCTCGCCTTTTCCGAGCTGTCGGCCGGCCGGGCCGTTCAGCCAGCCAAAGCCGGGCACGCCACCAAGACTGTCAGCCGCATCGCTCCCCTGGTTCGGCGGCCCCAGCATGACGACACGACCCAGTTCCGCGATGTCATGGTTGTGAAGATATTGCCGCAACAGGATGCCGCCGAGCGAATGCGCAACGAAATGAATGCGGCCGGGGTTCGGACTGGCACGGCACGCGCTCACGCCCTCCGGTATAGCCGTCTCGGCAAGTTTCTCGATGGTGTCGCTGCGCGAACGATAGCCGATATTGGCGGTTTCAAATTGAGCGGCCAGAAGTGCACGCTGCATGGGCCGCATCGACAAGGACGTACGCGCAAGTCCGTGCAGCAGAACGACGCAGTCGGCGGCTGACGCGAGGCCGCTTCCGAGCGCGAGAATACAAATAATGAGGGCTCGCCGCATCACGCTCAGGCAGACGGCAGAAAACCGCGATCGCGAAGCTGCGTATCGTGCCATTTACCGAAAAACGACAGCGCCAGCACGGCTCCGAACAGTGCCCAACCCATGTCCGACTGGGTGTCCCAGACGTAGCCCTGCGTGCCGAGAAAAGCGTCGGCCGCTTCATCCGAGAGCAAGGCGACCCACCATTCGATGAGTTCGTAGAACGCACTGAAGCCAAGACAAAAGCAAATGATGAAGAAATTTCTCCAGCCGGCAAAATTGAACACGCCGAGGCGAATGACCAGCTCGCGAGTGATGATCGCCGGAACAAAGCCCTGCGCAAAATGACCGAGCTTGTCGTAGTTATTTCGCGTGCCGTCAACGGCGTCACGCAGCCACTCGCCCAGCGGCACCTCGGCATACGTGTAGTGGCCGCCCACCATCAGGATCACGCTGTGTATCAGGATCAGGGTGTAGACCAGGGTCGTCAGCCTGAAGCGCTTGTGCGTGGCCAGCAGTACGAGCGCGCCCAGCACGGCCGGGAATACCTCCAGGCACCAGGTAACGAAGTCCTTCGGCCCGATGCCTGACCAGATCAGAACGGCCAGGAACACCGCCGCCCAGGTAACGCTCAATGCTGACATAGTTATTGCTCCTCGCAGTCGAGTGCAGCGCCTAACCGGGTGTCCATCGCCAATACCCCAAGCTTCTAAAGCTGTTGCGTACCCAGGGAAACCGGCGCCGCATCGGCAACATCGTTTTTCTCCGGCAACGCCGTCATTTCACTATACGTCAACCGGGAGCGTTGGGATCCGGGGTGCCGGTCAGTAATGCGGCGGCCTTTCGTCGCCGGGATCGCTGTCCGGCAACGCCTCGCCCAGCGACCGGATTCTTGCAACTAACGCCTGGCGAAAGCTCGCTCGAGCTGCCGGATTTTTGCCTGCTGCCCTGTCACAACGTCATTGAGTTCGCCGAGGAGCTGGTCCTGGTACGCCAGCCTGGTCTCGATGTCTACAAAGCGCCCTTCGCTCATGTTTATTCTCCGCGTGCCGTTTGCATTCCGAACCACAACTCGTGAATGATACGCCACACGCGCAAGCGAATCAGGACTCTTCATGACACTCCTTCGTTTCGACGGGATCGGACTCGAATTCGGCGACCAGATTATTTTGACTAACGCCGAGTTTTCGATAGTCAGCGGCGAACGCATCTGCCTGATTGGTCGCAACGGCGCGGGCAAGTCGACGACCCTGAAACTGATCATGGGAACGCTCGAGGCGGATCGCGGCGACATTGTCAGGCGCCCCGACCTGATCGTTAGCGAGCTGCAGCAAAACCTGCCCGAGGCCATGGATCGCCCGGTCACCGATGTCATTCGTTCGGGCCTCACCGGCATCGAGTCGCTGCTGATCGATTACGAGAAGCGCTCGAAGCTGGAACCCGACAAACAGGGCCTGCGCGAACTCGAAGCGCTGCACGCGAAAATCGACGCTCACGACGGCTGGCACCTCGAACAACGCGTCGAAACAACCATTACTGAGCTGAACCTGCCGGCAGACAAGCGCATGAACGAACTGTCGGGCGGCTGGCGACGGCGCGTCGCGTTGGCCAGGGCGCTGGTACAGAAGCCGGACCTGCTGTTGCTGGACGAACCGACCAACCATCTCGACATTGCCACGATCAAGTGGCTCGAAGATCGCGTCTACAACTATGCCGGCGCCGTGCTTTTTATTACGCACGATCGTGCTTTCCTGCAGCGGCTGGCAACGCGCATCGTCGAGATTGACCGTGGCAAACTGACCAGCTGGCCCGGTGACTACGACAACTTCCTGCGCAGAAAGGAAAAAGCGCTGGAGGATGAAGCGACTGCCGACGCGCGTTTCGACAAGAAGCTCGAGCAGGAGGAGGTCTGGATACGGCAGGGAATCAAAGCGCGCCGCACGCGCAACGAGGGCCGGGTTCGCTCGCTGGAGAAAATGCGTGCCGAGCGAGAACAGCGCATCGCGAAGGAAAATACGGCGCGCATACACATCGAAGAGGCAGGGCAATCGGGCCGCAAGGTCATTCGAGCCAAGAATGTCAGCTACAGCTTCGGCGATGAAACGGTCATCCGCGATTTCTCGATTTCGATCATGCGCGGCGACCGCATCGGCCTGATCGGCAACAACGGTGTCGGCAAGACGACCCTGTTGCGGCTGTTGCTGGGCGAACTGCAGCCCGCGACCGGCACTATCAAGCGCGGCACGAATCTCGAAATCGGCTACTTTGACCAGCTCCGGCAAAACCTGGAACTCGACAAGTCGGTCGCGTACAACGTCGGCGAGGGGCGCACCTACATCACGCTCAACGGCAAGGATCGCCATATCGTGGGCTACCTCAAGGGTTTCCTCTTCAGCCCGAAACGCTCGATGACGCCGATAAGGTCCCTGTCAGGCGGCGAACGCAACCGCGTGATCCTGGCGAAGTTGTTCACGCGCGCCGCCAACCTCCTGATCCTGGACGAACCGACCAACGACCTGGATATCGAGACCCTCGAAGTGCTGGAGCAAAGACTCTGTGACTACAACGGCACCCTGATCGTCGTCAGCCACGACCGCCAGTTCCTGGACAACGTGGTCACCAGCACCGTCGTCTTCGAGGATAACGGCCGGATCCAGGAGTACGTTGGCGGCTACAGCGACTGGCAGCGTCATGGCCACGCGCTGGCCGACCCGGAGAGTGAGGCCGACGCAGAGCGGAAGAAGCGCGACGCGGCGAAGCAGCGCAAGCGTGGCCGGCCATCCAAACTCAGCTACAACGAGCAGCGCGAACTTGATGCACTGCCCGCCGAAATCGAACAGCTGGAAACACGCGTCGTTGAGCTGCAAAAAACCGTCTCTGACCCCGATTTCTACAGCCAGGCCAGCGACAAAGTTCGACAGACCCTCAGCGACCTCAGCGCCGCCGAAGGGCTGCTCGAAGAGCGCGTAAACCGCTGGGGTGAACTGGAAACATTGCAGGTGTCGCTGCAGACGCCATGACCGGCGACCGTGAGTCGACGATCAGGGTAGCCCGCCATGAGCGCGAGCTATGAATCGGCGGCCCGTACCAGGAAATAGCATTGGTCCTGCAACGCCGCGTCGGCGGGATAGTCGTGCAGAGTGAAGCCCATCGCAAGGTAGCAGCGGTACGCCGGCTCGTTGTGCCGGTACACGAACAGTGAGAATCCGCGACAGTCGAACAACTGCCGGGCCGCTGTCATCAGCATGGCAATCAGTCGTTTGCCCGCGCCCTCTCGACGGTGCTGCGGATGCGTGATGAGCCGGGCAAGATGCCCGCGTCCCTCGCGATGGTATACCTGGCCGAATGCTGTCATCTCGCCGTTGGGATTGCTAAGACAGAAGGTCGACAGTTCGTCGATACGACAATCGGCGCGAAATGACGCGGGCGTAAACGGAAAGCGAATTTTCGGGCCACCCCAGATATCGACCGACTGCGCATCGGGGAACCACTGCATCAACTCGTCGATATCCGCATCGGAGGGCACGCGCAGCGTCCAGCCGTCTTCGACAATCACAGGGGCTTTCATCGCAGGGGGGTCAGAGGTCCGGCATGGTCTGCGCAAAGTAGCGATCGAACGCACGATGCACGATGGCCTCTGCAATACCCATCGCCTCCATCGAGTCGTTGAACTTCTCCATCTCTGCTACGTCGCGCCGGCCATCGGCCGCAACGACCTTCAGACCCATGAGGGCAATGTTTTCCTTCTCGGCGTCGGACAGCGTCGGCGCGAGGTCCATCAGCAGACCGATCAGCGCCGGCTTGTCATCCAGCTCCGACATAACGCGCGTTATGAGCTCGAGCGACTCCGCCCCGGCCAGGTTGAAATGACGCTCGAGCAGGTCGATGATCTGCGCCGATTCCTCGGGTTCGATCTGCCCGTTGCCGCGCGCCACATTGAGCAGCAGCGCAGCGACGAGGAACTTTTCGTCGTACGTCTCCGAACCCGTATCGGTGTCCACGACCAGCGTGGAACTCTGCAGCCGCGAACCAAGGATCTCAGTGCTCATGACCCGGTCACTTTGTCTTGTACTTCTTGCGCATGTGCTTCACTGAATCGCGTATCAGTCGCTTGAGGATCGTTTCATCGACATCGGACAGACGCCTGATGTAGAGGCACGATTTACCCGTCTTGTATTTACCGAGTTTCGCCATGAGAGGCGCAAACGGTTTGAATCCCGGAATAATGTACACGGCGAGCGCTTGCTTGCGCGGCGAGAACCCGGTGATCATGAAGTCGCCCTCACGGCCACTTTCGTACTGGTAATGATACTCGCCGAAACCGACGATATTGGAGCCCCACATTCGCGCGCGGGACCCGGTCGCTTCGCGCATCATGGCGGCAACTTTCTTTACATCGCGACGTTTCTCGACATCCTCAATCGCGCTGATAAACGCGGTGACGCTCTGTTTGTTCGGCTTCGTCTTGTTTTCTGCCACTCTACGCTCCTCAATGATTAGAGGTTCCGAACAAACGGTCACCCGCATCGCCCAGGCCCGGAACGATATATTTCTTGTCGTTGAGTCGATCATCGATGGCGGCCGCATAAATCCGCACGTCGGGATGGGCCTTTTCAACCAGCGCAATGCCCTCGGGACAGGTAACGATGCAAACGACAACGATGTTGTCGGCGCCCTTGCCTTTTAAGAGGTCAATAGCGGCCACGGTCGAGCCTCCGGTCGCCAGCATCGGGTCAATGATGATGCAGGTGCCGCCCTTTATCTGCGGCGGAAACCTTTCATAGTAGGTCACCGGCAACTTGCTGACCTCATCACGATACAGGCCAACGAAACCGACGCGGGCGGTGGGCACGAGCTCGAGTATGCCCTCGAGCATGCCGACTCCGGCGCGCAGTATGGGTACGACGACAATATCCGTGTCGATTTTCTGACAGCGGGCTTCAGCAACCGGTGTCTGCACCATGACCTCCCGCGTGCGGATCGTCTTGAGTGCCTCATAACAAACGAACTTCGTAATTTCCGTCGACAACTCTCGAAACCGCTTGTGCCCGGTGTTGACGTCACGAATGATCGCCAGCTTGTGTTGTACGCAGGGGTGCTTGATCAGTTCGGCCATATCACTGTGCTCCGCTTGTTGTCTCGGGCGTATCGGACCACAAGGCATATTCGGTGCCAACCGGATCGACAAAATGAAATCGACGGCCACCGGGGAAGGGGAAAATGGGCTGACTTATCGTCGCCCCGAGCTCTTTGACACGCTGCACATCGCGCTCCAGGTTCAAACTGTAGAAGATGACAAGCACGCCCGTCGCCGGCGCGGGCACCTCGGAGCGGCGAAATCCACCGTCGAGTCGACCGTCATTAAAGCTCATGTAGTCGTCGCCCCACTCCTGGAAGGACCAGCCGAACAATGCGCTGAAAAACTCGCGCGTCCTTTGAAGATCGGTCACTGGAATTTCAAGGTAATCGATTCGGTTTTCGGCTGGCATGAAGGGCTCCTTGGCCGTAGTGACGGCTGGGCTTTTGTATCCACGGTACCAAACTCGCCGCACATTGCGTATCGAAGTCGCCTCTGCGTACACGGTGCTCCACGCGTTCTCGACTTTTTATTATAATTATCAGTAGTTTAACCTATACCTACTCAGCGTTCACGGCCGCGACCGCGAGGCGCGCAACGCGTTTCTAGCCGAAGCGGTGAGCTACCCAGACGCCGATATAGTGAGACAGCACCACAACGAGCATGGCGATTCCCACGTGTTCGGCAATGACCAAAAAAGGCCGCTCACCCTGCGAGCGAGCGAGGAAATAACTCAAGAGGACGATGACCAGCAGCCCCCAGGCGACCGACACGAGCACCGCCGATGCCAGCGGCAACAGCAACAGCGGCACAGCAAAGCTGATCGAAAAAACAAACTTCGTAACAAAAGTCATTACCGTCGCTGACCATACGTGCCGGTGGGAGGTGCGCGGATCCGACTCTTCCGCAAGGTGAATACCGAGTGCATCGGACATGGCATCCGCGACAGCAATAACGAGGATGCCTCCGAGCACGGCCGTAACGGACCGCGTGCCGGAATTGAGACCAACGATCAGGCCGATGGTCGTAATCACACCGGAGGTAGCACCGAAAAAAAGACCGGTACGCACGCCTTCGTTCCTGAACAAATCCATTGCCTTCCTATGCCGTCAGAGCAGCTTCATGCCGTACAGGCGAATTGGGTCAACGTCGCCGGGCATTGTAATGGCTCTTTCAAACCTCAGGCCAAGTTTTTCTATCAGGCCGATTGACGCGGCGTTATCCGGTGACACGATCGCCTTCAGGTCAGGGATACCGAGGTCGCGAGCGTGCTGCACGACGGCACCGGCGGCCTCGCCGGCGAGCCCCCTGCCGCAATAATCCGGCAGCACCGCAAACCCGATGTCCGGGTCGTCCAGGTTGTCGCGCCGAAACAGGCCACAAATGCCGACTTCCGCGCCGTCGGCTTTCAGTGACATGCAGTAGGGCCCGTAGCCGTAGTCCTCGTACAGTCTGAATGCGCTCTCTTCAATGGCGGCTGCCGCATCCTTTTCGGTGCGAATACCGCGGTCGCCCACGTACCGCAGAAATCCCGGGTCGTTCCAGATCGACAGCATGAACGCGGCGTCGTCGAGCGTGATACGGCGCAATGTGAGCCGCTGTGTCTCGAGGAATCCGTCAACGCCCGTCATGTCAGTGCCAGGCCCCCAGGATTTCCCGCAGCGCAATCTCGGGCAGCGACTGCAAACAGGCAAGCGTGATCGGCTCCTTGTCCGTATACACTTGCTCGCAATGCGCCTTACGATCTGTTGTCATGCGACTCCCGGGCCTGGCTCCTCCCTTTCCTGAGATCATCACGAATGAACGCTGCCGCGTAAAAATAGCACGCCGCGCCGATACAGGCCGCGATCGACGTACTCATGATGGCCCAGCGTATCGACTCCACGCCGAGCGACGGCGCCAGCGCGTCGCTGACAGCGCCGACTGTTAGCGGACCAAAGCCGAGACCGATGATGTTCAGGACGAAGAACAGTACGGACGACGCCAGTGCGCGGTACCGTGGCCCGACCAATGCGTGTGCCATCGCGATCGTCGGCCCCAGGAACATGGACTGGCACAACGCGACAAAGACATAGATGCCCCACATCGTGTACTGGTTGCTACTCAGCATTGTGGGTACGACAAGCAGGCCCGCCAGCAGGGTACTGATTCCCGGCACCCAGTAAGACCAGCGGTCATCGCGTTTGCCGAGATGATCGCTGAGGTGACCGCCTGAGTAAACGCCGGCGGCACCGGCGAGGCCCGCTATCAGCGCCAGCCAGGTGCCCACCATGCCAACAGGAACGTCGTAGAGGCGGATCGCGAACGACGGCATGAAGTTCAGTGCACCGTAGCCAAGAAACGCATTGAAGCCCGCCCCGAGCGCCGCGTATCGAAAGCTCTTCATCGCCCATAGACGCTTGAGATCGGCGCCGATAGGGCTGTCCGGCACGTCCGAGTGGTCGCCATCGTCCATCTGCCCGCGCGGCGGTTCTCTGAGCGTCAGTTTTACGACCAGCGCGAGGAGCAGTCCGGGCAGGCCCACGACGAGAAACGCGGCGCGCCAGCCGAAGAACTGGTTGATCCAGCCGCCCAGCAGGAAGCCGACGAGAATACCGATATAGATGCCGATCGAATAGAAAGACAGCGCCCGGCCGCGTTCTGCATGCGGGAAATAGTCGGAGATAATCGAATGCGACGGCGGGCTGGCGCCGGCCTCGCCGACACCGACGCCGATTCTCGCCAGCAAGAGCTGTACGAAGCTGCCCGCGAAGCCGCTGACAGCGGTCATCGCACTCCAGATGGCGATAGACACCGACACGATATTGACGCGGTTATAGCGATCGGCCCAGCGCGCGATAGGAATGCCACAGACAACGTAGAAGACCGCGAAGGTAAACCCGGATAGCAGGCCGAGCTGTTTGTCACTGAGTCCAAGTTCGCGCTTTTATGGACTCCTGCAGAATCACGAGGATCTGTCGATCGACGAAGTTAAAGACATACACGATCATCAGCAGCGACAGCACGTAGTTGCGGTAGCGCCTGGATGTCTGCACGTTTTTCACCCCTGATGCTCATCGCGAGCAATCTGCGTACTATACCTGCATGCGACTGACGACGATCAAGCTGCGCGCGCCGTACCTGGTTTTTTTCGGCGACGTCAGTGAACCGGTAAATGCAAAGACGGGGCTGGGCATCGCGCACTGGTCGGCAGATCGGTGTGCAGGCCAATTTACGATGCCAGGCAATGAGCTGGACAGCGGCTTGCCGGAATTGAGTATCGACGAGGCGCTCTGCGCCGGCGTCGGCACGGTCATCATTGGTGTCGCACCCGTCGGCGGGCAGCTCCAGGAAAACTGGATGCCGGCATTGCTCGAGTTCGCCCGGAAAGGCGTCGACATCGCATCAGGACTGCACGTAAGGCTCACCGCGATACCGGCACTCGTGGCGGCCGCGCAATCCGGCGGTAGCCGGCTTGTCGATGTCCGCGTACCGCCCGCCGGCATTGGCTGCGGCAGCGGCAGACGGCGTAGCGGCAAGCGCCTTCTGACCATGGGTACCGACTGTGCCGTTGGTAAGAAGTACAGTGCGCTGGCTCTGCACCGGGAACTGGCCGCCCGCGGAGTCAAAGCGACGTTCCGGGCGACCGGGCAGACGGGCATCATGATCGCCGGGGAAGGCATACCGGTCGATGCCGTTGTCGCTGACTTCCTGGCCGGCGCGGCCGAAGCGCTGTCACCCGACAACGACCTGGAGCACTGGGACATTATCGAGGGCCAGGGTTCGCTGCTGCACCCGAGCTATTCGGGCGTCACGCTGGGCCTCCTGCACGGCTCGCAACCTGATGCCCTGGTGCTTTGTCATGACGCCAGTCGCAAGTCGATCCATGACGTCGGCGGTCGTTTTCCCATACCGCCGCTGGACGAATTCATGGCGCTCGTCTTGTCCGTGGCGCGCATCAGCAACCCGGAGTGCCGGTTTGCGGGCGTCAGTGTCAACACCTCGATGCTCGACAGTGCGCATCGCGCGGCCTATCTCGCGGAACTTGGCGGCCAGTTCGAGCTGCCGGTGGTCGACCCGATCGCCACGGGTATGTCGCCAATTGCGGACTTTCTACTGCAGCATTTTAGCTAGTCGCCTCGGAGGCCGCGACGCTGGTCCGTCGTGGCCGGCGCTGGCCCGTCAAACCAGAATTCGATTTCCGCGGTCTCGACTTCGAAATCTCGCCGCGTGCGGCTGCAGTGCCTGCAGGTGGTACCAGTCCCCGGGCCCGTAGCGCCGCTCCTCGTCGTCAACGATCAGTATCAGCTCACCGCGGGTGATGACGCCGCAGTTCTCGGTAGGGTGCGTGTGCGTGTCAATCCGCGTGCCTGGCGGATAGGACGCGAACAGCACGCGACAGTTGTCGGCGGCCAGCTCAAACGCATCGAATGGTCCGGCAAACGCCGGCAGAGTTCGTATGAGCTCCGGAAATTGCTTGTTGTCTGGCATGTTTGACAGGTAACCCCTTAGGTTCGCACGACTAGCTGTTCATCGCCCTGGCCAACGTCCTTTTTGCGGCGACTAGCGCACGCTTGGGCGTGTCGGCGGTTTGTTCCAGCGCCCGGTATTCCGACAATGCCAGCGCAACATCGGTGCCCTCCAACCATTCGACCACCGTCGGCACATGCTCCGCGTTGTCGCTGACAATTGCCGCGGCGTCGCCGTCGAGAATGGCGATACGGTGCTTGCAAAAGTTGCCGTAACGCCCGGCGGGGCAGGAACAGATCGCCGTCAGGCTGTCGCCATCCTTGATGAAGATGACCTCATAAGGATCGGCCGACGATCCTTTGACGTGGAATGTCATCTCGCCAGGACTCATGTCATGCCTCCCTTTCAAACCGCTTTCTAAACGTAAAGGCCTCCGGCCCGGGTCCATTATTCCACAGGCGCTGGAAGCAGTCTTTCGCTTCCTGCTCGTTGGGGATATGCCCGGCATCAATCCACCAAAGTACCAGCGACGGCTTTTGCGGGCGTTCAAACCACTCGGCGCGGCGCTGCACGGCCTTGAGATGATTGGATGCGTAGACGTAGGCCTCGAGCGCTACGATTGACTCCCAGACCGACAGGTTAAGCAGAATGAGTTCGTCCTCGAAAACCCGTTTTGCTGTCGCATCGCCGTCATCGGTTTGCAGCCGCCAGACGAAACCGGGCGCGCCATCGGCCAGCGCGTTCAACGGCTCGAGCCGAGCGACAAAACCGGCCATCACCGGGTCGTCCATTGGCGCACGCATGCGCGCTATGTTCGCCTGGGCAATATGAAATTCATGCGTCAAAGTGATGCTTCCTGTCCTTCCGGGCACCTCGCGGCGATGCTCTGCCGGGCCCGCGATGTTGCGGC
The DNA here is from genome assembly GCA_963807845.1 of uncultured Gammaproteobacteria bacterium. Classification (GTDB taxonomy): domain Bacteria; phylum Pseudomonadota; class Gammaproteobacteria; order Steroidobacterales; family Woeseiaceae; genus UBA1847. The sequence goes on along the minus strand of CAWEDS010000010.1, from coordinate 61,839 downwards.
CAGCGAGCAAGGACCGGCTAACGGCCCTGGCCCGATACCGGCCTGTGCCCATCGGGTTGCCTGCGGGCTTGTCACACTCTGAGTGCCGCTGGCACCGGGCCCGGACATCCGGTTTGTTGACTCAGGCGGCAAGGTAGCAAAGAAGCGCAATAGCGCCGAAAACGATCCAGGACAGGTGCCTGCCGCGACTCGCGAGCAGCGCAACCGCCGCCGTCACGGCGAACGTCGTTGCGACCACGGTCAGAACATTTACGCGTGACGCGATATCGAGATGCAGCAGTACCAGAACGGCGGCAAATCCGAACCAGGTAACACTCAGCAGGTGCCACACGAAGCGTAGTGTCTGGCGAGTGAACGTATCGTCGCCGAACAGCTTCGGCAATGGCTGCCTGAATAGCCGGATCAGGATGAATCGCTCACCGAGGTAGGAATGCACCAGTCCGATTCCTACGGCGAGCAAGGCGGCGGCGACGAGCATTAAACGTGGCGGCGAGAACCCTCGCCGCTCAAATCCCCATTCGGACCAGCGCGTCGATGACCTCGCGGACGAAGCGCTCCATCGTCGGGTGCTCGCTCGCAAAACTCGTTTCCAGCGCCCGCGCCCTCTCCACTACAGAGTCCCTGTCGGTGCCGTGCTCTTCGGGGTCGAGCAGGTGGTGGATGTCGGTATCGAGGTCGCGCACCAGCGAGCGCGTGTCGTCATCGAGATCCGTTTTGCGGATTTCGTCCTGAAGTTTGCCCAGTAATTCCCGTATCTGTGAGTTGCCCATCGTCGTATCTATCCCAGCTTGCGTATACCTACCGCTTTGCGAATTTCGGCCATGTAAGGCACAGCCTCGGCACGGGCCCGTTCCGCCCCTTTCCTGAGCTCGGCCTCGACTATCGCCGGATCCCTGATCAGTCTCTCATATTCATCGCGCGCCGGCTTCAGGTGGTCATTGATGTACTCAAAGAGTGTCTGCTTCATTTGTCCCCACGCAATCCCCTCGGCATACAGCGTTGCCACTCGCGCTAGTTTCTTCGGGCGTTGCGAAAGCCTTGTAGATATCGAATATCGTGCTGCCGCTGGTTTCCTTGGGCTCGCCCGGTTCGAGGCTGTTGGTTTTGATCTTCATGATGAGCTTTCTGAGCGCTTTTTCGGCCGCAAACAGCGGGATCGTGTTGTTGTAACTCTTGCTCATCTTGCGGCCGTCGAGACCCGTGAGCACCGCGGTGTGATCGTCGATAAGCGGCTCCGGCAGCACGAACAACTCGCCATAGTGATGATTGAAGCGCTGTGCAATATCCCGGGCCATCTCGACATGCTGCTTCTGATCCCTGCCCACAGGCACCCGGGTCGACTTGAACATCAATATGTCGGCCGCCATCAGGATGGGATAACTGTACAGGGCCATCGTGATGCCCTTGTCGGGGTCATTGTCGCCGCTGTCCAGGTTCGCCTGCACCGACGCCTTGTAGGAGTGTGCACGGTTCATGAGGCCCTTGGCGGTCATGCTCGTGAGCACCCAGGTCAGCTCCATGATCTCCGGTACGTCGGACTGCCGGTAAAACGTCGCGTGGTCGGTATCGAGACCGAGTGCTATCCAGGCGGCCGCAATCTCAAGCGTGGAGCGGCTGATCTTGTCCGGATCCTCGTTTTTGGCGAGCGCGTGGTAGTCCGCGAGGAAATAGTAATTTCTTTTGTTCGGATCCTGGCTGGCCGCAATACCCGGGCGGATCGCACCGACGTAGTTGCCGATGTGCGGCGTGCCGGTGGTCGTAATTCCCGTCAGGTAAATCTCTTGTTTCATGGTTTACTTTCGTCTGCTGCTGCGGCCGCGCGACGCCGTCGAGTGGCCAAAAAAACGGAGTGTACACGAAGCAGGCTGGGCGTTTATGCGACCAGCAACGGTGTCGCGGCCGGACAAGCACGCGGCCGTCGCCTAGAAGCCTGCGGCCTGGCCGTCCTTGCGGGCCTCGGAGGCCCCATAGTACACGCCCTGCTGCGGGTTCCACATGATGGCCTGGTAACCGCCGAAACTGCCATCGCTGGCGCCCAAGCGTATGCCCGCGCGATGCAAGCCCGGCACGCGTTGCGCGGCTGAAACCGCTTTCAAGATGCAGCACGCCGCCATCGCGCATCAAAGTTCCCGTCGGTCGCGACGAACCCGTGTGATTCACTCTCGCGGCATCGCCCGCTTCCTGCAGGTTCATGCCGAAGTCGACCATGTTGACGATGATCTGTGCGTGTCCCTGCGGCTGCATTGCGCCGCCCATCAGCCCGAAGCTGATCAGCGGCTTGCCCGCTTTCATGACGAACGCCGGGATGATCGTGTGAAAAGGTCGTTTGCCCGCTTCGACCACGTTGGCATGGCCCTCCTGCAAGGAGAACAGCTCCGCCCGGTTTTGCAGCACGAAGCCGAGATCGCCCGGAATCATCCCCGAGCCCATGCCGCGGTAGTTGCTCTGTATCAGCGACACCATGTTGCCCTCCGCGTCGGCAACCGTCAGGTAAACCGTGTCGCCTTCCTCCAGCGTCGCCTCGCCCGCAGGCACAAGTTGCGCGGCGCGTTCCATCGAGATGAGCTTGCGGCGTTCGTCGGCATACTCCTTTGAAATCAGTTTTGCGACCGGTACCTCGGCGAAATCCATGTCAGCATAAAACCGGGCGCGGTCTTCGAACGCCAGCTTCTTGGCTTCGACGAGCGTGTGCAGGTAGTCGACGCTGGCGAAACCCATCGAGGCGATATCGAAGCCCTCGAGCAGTTTGAGAATTTGCAGCGCTGCAATTCCCTGGCCATTCGGCGGCAGTTCGTAGACATCCCAGCCACGGTAGTTGCTGGAAACGGGCGCCACCCAACTGGACCGATGGGCCGCCAGGTCCTCGTAGGCCAGCAAGCCACCCTGTTCGGCCATGAACGCGTCGATCTCCCTGGCAATAGCGCCGCGGTAAAACTCGTCCCGGCCGAGAGTGGCGATGACCTCGTAGGTGGCCGCAAGTCGCGGGTTTTGAAACAGGTCACCCTTTTGCGGTAGGCGGCCGTTGGGCATAAACGTCCGGGCAAACCCCGGGTAGTGTCCGATCCTCCGCGCATTCAGGGACAGGTCGTTCGCGATGACCTCCGAAACGGGAAAGCCGTCGCGGGCATAGCGTATGGCGGGTCGCAACAGGTCCTGCATTGCCAGCCGGCCAAAACGTTCATGCAGCGTGAACCAGCCGTCGACGGCGCCGGGGACGCTGACCGGCAGAGGTCCGAAGGACGGAATCGCATCGATTCCGTTCTTTTGGAAGTACTCGAGCGTCATAGCGGCCGGCGCGCGCCCGGAGGCGTTCAAGCCGACGAGCGCCTGTTGGCCCGCGTCCCAGACGATTGCGAACAGATCGCCGCCGACGCCGCAGCCTGTCGGTTCCATCAGGCCGAGCGCCGCGTTGGCCGCAATGGCTGCATCGACGGCGCTACCGCCGGATTTCAGGATGTCGAGCGCGATTTGCGTCGCCAAAGGCTGACTGGTCGCGGCCATACCGTGCGGCGCGATGACCTCGGACCGCGACGCAAGCGCGCGCCCGGCAATCCGGTCATAGCCCGGTTCAGGTCGCAACTGTCCTCTCCAGGAAAAACATTGCTCCGCCTTTGCAGGCGCCAAACGGCCTGCCCTGTTGTCTGCCAATGGCAGGGAATGCCGCCGCACGGCGGCCAGCCCGCATGATGGCACTCGTTGTCGGCGCCGACAACAAGGTATGATCAGCCGCATGACCGACGACTACAGCGACAAGAATCCTGACCTCGGGGCCCTGTACGGCGACCACCTTGCGACACTGATGGCGCGGCACGATCGCGCTTTACAACTGGCAGGGGCGAGTCACGCCGTGATCTATTCCGGCCAACCAAAAACCGCGTTCCTCGATGACTACCATCATCCTTTCAAAGCCAATCCGCACTTCGTCAGTTGGGCGCCCCTGACGAACCTGCCCTGCTCCTACATTGTGTACACGCCTGGCGAAACCCCCGTGCTGGTTTACTTCCAGCCACACGATTACTGGCACGTCGTGCCCGGCCAGCCGGATGGCTACTGGCCGTCACATTTCGATATTCGAATTGTGCATGCGTTCGAAGACGTTGCCGCCCATCTACCGCCGAAACGCGAGCATTGTATTCTCATTGGTGAAATCGACGAGGAGGCGCACGCCTTCGGCATCGAGCGCATCAATACCGGCAGCGCCGTCGATATTCTGCACTATGCGCGCGGCACGAAAACAGCGTACGAGCTCGCAGTGATGCGACTCGCCTCTGAGCGCGGTGCGAGTGGTCATCGCGCCGCCGAGGCCGCGTTTCGCGATGGGCTTCCCGAATTCGATATTCACCGCGCCTATTGCCAGGCGGTGAGCCATACCGACGCTGAACTGCCTTATAGCAATATCGTGGCCCTCAATGAACATGGCGCCGTGCTGCACTACACGGACCTCGAACGCACGGCTCCCGAGGTATTGAACTCGTTCCTCATCGATGCCGGCGCCGCCGTGCATGGCTACGCATCGGATATCACGCGCAGCTACGCCTTCACCGACCGCGGCTTCCAGGACCTCATCGACCGCATGGATGAACTGCAGCAGGACATCGTTGGACGGGTCCGGGCCGGTGTCGACTATCGGGAATTGCACAACGACACCCATCGATTGCTGGCCGATGTCCTGCTGGCGGCCGAGCTCGCCATCGGTAGCCCGGAATCGCTCGCTTGAATGCGGCATCACCACTGCATTCTTTCCACACGGTCTGGGGCACCTGCTCGGCATCCAGGTGCACGATGTCGGTGGCTTCATGCAAGACGAATCCGGTGCGACGATCGACCCGCCCGACGGCCATCCGTTTCTCAGACTGACCCGCGTACTACAAGAGGACATGGTGCTCACCGTCGAACCCGGCCTGTACGTCATCGACATGTTGCTCGAGACGCTGCGCGGCACGCGAGCGGAACACCAGGTCAACTGGAAAACGGTTGACTGGCTGCGCCCCTTCGGTGGCATCCGCATAGAGGACAATGTGCGCGTCATGGAAGATGACCGGGAGAACCTGACCCGTAACGCCTTCGCCGCTGCCCCATAACGGCCCCTGATCCTCGGACCTTGCGCCACGCTGGTGCGTAACATCGCTGTCACCTTGCCCCGAAAGGCTTAAATCCCGCACCATTCCTCGGCCTTAGGTCGTGCCATCGCCCGGAACCGGCTGGCACGAAAAGTGCAGTCTGGAAAGACTATGGGCACCGCGAATCGTAATATATCGCTGCGCGCGATGCGGGTGTTTTGCACGGCCGCGGAACGTGAGAGCTTTCGTCAGGCCGCCGAGTCGCTGTTCCTCACCTCGTCGGCGGTCAGTCACCAGATCAAACACCTGGAGACCGAACTCGGTATCCGGTTGTTCGACAGAGCGTCCCGATCGCTGCAATTGACGGCGGAAGGCAGCGCGCTCTACGAGGAGGTCAGCCCCCTCATCTCGGTGTTCGATGCGGTGATCGCGCGGCATGCAAGAGCGCACCAGCCGCGATCGCTGCGTATTTCCGTACAGCCGTTTTTCGGCAGCGAGCTGTTCGTTCCACGGCTCCCGGAATTTATCGAGCAGCATCCCGATATCGACATCAGCATCGATACAAGCGACGAAACGGCAGAAAAACACCCGGCGAATGCCGATGTGTCGATACGCATATTCAAGTCGCCGCCCAGGAACCTCGCCTACGTACGACTATTTCCCTTGCGCCTTATTCCCGCCGGAACCCTTAAACTTTACGACGCCACCACCGTAAAGGCTGGAAAAATCACAGGAAAATTTCCACTACTGATACACGCATCGCGCCCTGGTGCGTGGCGGGAATGGCAGCGCTCATCCCGGATCCGGCTTCCTGACCTCAATGACGGTATTCGCCTGGACTCGATGATTGCCGTCGCACGTGCCGCAGAGAAGGGCCTCGGCGCAGCCCTGATACCGCGGCAACTGAGCCAGGGCTGGTTCGAATCGACCCGCCTCGTGCAGCTTTTCGAGCATGAGTTGCTCACCGAGGATGCCTATTACCTGGTGTATCGGCAGGAAGATCGCGACAACAGCGAAGTCCAGGCATTCAGGGACTGGGTATTACAGAAATTCGTGGATGAGTGATGAAAATTTGTCAGCTGTCGGTGAAATTTTTCTCGTTTGCCGCCAAGCCCTGGTGAACCTACTGTTGTGCACGAAGGCATCGGCAACCCGGTACTTCGCATGTTACCTACCGTAATTCGCAATGAGGCAATTGAAATGAAAACGAAACGAGAACTTATCAGCAGCAGCAACATTGTTGCTGGCCACGACCCTCTCAACAACGGCACTCGCGCATGAACCCGACGTCACGCCGTTCACAATGGGAGTGATCCAGAACGATGCATTTGGCGCCAAGGTGCGCTCCGGAAAGTACGACAGGCCATTGATCGTATAACCCGCCGTGGAAATCGTTCGCCCAATGGCTTCGCAGAACAGGTCAATCTATGCGTTGCCTACGCGAAAACCCGGGCAATCGATAAAGCCAAGACTGCCTGCGATGCCGCGATAACGCGAGCAGAAGAACAGGCAAGTCGCCTGGCGAATTCCGAGCGCAGTCCCGAGGCTCTCGCTTACCGGACCGACCTGGCGCTGGCGCTTTCCAATCGCGGTGTCCTGATGGCTGCCACCGGTAACCACGAGATTGCGAAACAGGACTTTCAGAAGGCGATCGACCTGGAATCAACGCTAAGCTATCTGGCCGAAAACAACCTCGAGCGCCTCGGCAGCGAAAGTTCATCCTAGCGAGATCAAGGCCTGGTCAGCAAAGGGTCGCTGCCATCCCCCCAAAAAATTTGACGGCGACTAACAAGAAGGCCCGGAGCTCCCCCCGCTCCGGGCCTTTTTTCTTGCTCGCTACAGCTTCAGTTGTTGTCGGCCGCCGCACGCGCGGCTGCTTTAAGCTGTTTCTTCACTCGCTGGCCTTTCCGCTCCAGCGTTGGCTTCATCAGGCGTCCCAGCCACGGCATCAGGCCGACGATGGTCGTCAACACGCCGCTGGTCCGCGGCATCGCCAGCTCGCGTATGGTGTTTCCAGACAGGTCGAGGATCGCCTGCGCGACCTCTTCGACACGCGTCATCGGCTGAGAAAATGTAAGATCCGAAACCTTGTCAATATCCGCCATGATAAAGGCCGTATCGATGGGCCCCGGGGAAACCAGGCCGACCTTTATGTCCTCGTCTCGCAGCTCTTCGGCCAGGGCCAGCGTGAAAAAACGTAGTCCGGCCTTGCTCGCGGAGTACGCCGCCGCACCCGGATAGACGACCTTGCCGGCAAGAGAACCGACATTGATAATGACGCCTTCGCCGGCTTCGCGAAGATAGGGCAACGCGATGCGACTCAGCATGACGGGCGCTCGCAAGTTGACGTCGAGGACCTGCGCCAGGTCCGCAGGTTCTACCGAATCGACAGCGCCGCGTGCGTGATAACCGGCATTGTTGATAAGAATATCGACACGGCCGAACTCGAATTTCGCCTTTTTGAAAACGTCGACACAAGCGTCGGCGTCGCGAACGTCCATCGCAAAAATCTCGACCTTGGTCTTGTCGCGGAGTTCTTCCGCAATCGCCTCGAGGTTTTTCTTGTTGCGCGCCATCAGCATCAGGTTGGCGCCGGCTTCGGCGAAGAGTCGCGCGGTCGCTGCACCAACCCCTTCCGATCCGCCCGTGATGATCACGGTCTTGTCTTTAAATATCATTGCAGCATATTAAACGATGCGATCAGATACCGATATATGTCCTGACCTTTTCCCACCAGGCCGCTGACTGCTCACCGTTGGCGGAACGGCTGCCACCCAGCGCCGGCAGGGGTGTGGTTTCATCGCTATCGACGAAGTCGTTTGCCGCGTGTCGCAGCTGCACCGTATCGTCACCGCCCTTTTCGTCGTTCAGAGCGAGACCCGGCGCAGCGAGACTCAGAGAACGGCAGTGCATCGGTCGCCTCTAGATCGAGGCTGCCCTCGGCCGGCTTGTCGCGGGTTTTTCGCTGTCTTTGAGTGCTAATGGTTCACGTCCGGAGCTTTTGGCAGATTAATACTAGTCGGATCGATCGCCGCCGACTGTGCGTCGGCTCACGTTTCACCGGATATTTTCCTCTTTTTCAATGACTTACGGAAAGCGGTCGCGCTAGCTCCAGATATCACGTCCTCTGCGACAGCCACGTGTTCGGCGGCCGATTTTTGAGATCCTCCCGCTTATCATGCGACCCTAAGGGCCAGCGCACTTTTATAAGGACGAGTTTTGTTCACCTTCCGCAAAATCCGGCCAGGAAGAAAGATTGCACGCAGCCGCTCAGGCGCGATCCTCGTTATCGTTTTGTTGTTCACGGCCGGCACCGCGTTTTCGAAAGGAACGCTGTCGCCCGACCGGCGTATCGATAGCGGGATCCTGGGCTATACCATCCAGTACCGCATCTATCTGCCCGACGGCGCCGATACCGCAGCCCGCTTGCCAACCATCTACATGACGGACGGTCAGTGGTATCTTGAATTCGGCGAGATGGTCGAGGTGCTGGACCGAGAAATCGAGCAGGGCACTATCGAACCGGTGGCTGCCGTGTTTGTCGACAGCCGAAATCCGGATGACCTGTCTGAGAATCGTCGAAACCAGCAATTCATGTGCAACCAGAAATACGTCGAGTTCTTCGTCAACGAGTTAATCGCCGAGGTTTCTGCAGCGTTTCCGGTCAGCGACGATCCACGCGAGCGGGTAATTGCAGGCCTGTCGTTCGGCGGCTTGAACGCCGCCGTGTTTTGGCATCATGGCCGCCGATTCTTTTGGCGGCATCGGCATGCAATCTCCGGCGAGCTCGAAACACCTGAAGGTCATCACGCGCTGGTATGAAGACGAACAACCGACGCCCGTACGGGTATTCCTGTCAGTCGGCACCCGGCGCGACAATACCAGGGCGACGAGGAAGTTCCATCGTGTATTGCAGAGACTCGGTTACGAGGTGGACTACGTGGAGGTACCGTTTACTCACGAGTGGGCCAACTGGCGCCCTTTGATCGATGACCTTCTGGCGACGTTTTTCGCACCGAAGTAAAAAAAAACCGGGCGTAGCCCGGTTTTTTTGAAGATTTTCTAAAGCCTAGCCTTCGACGGTGGTCTCGGGCAAGCTCCGTCATCAGCACAATAGCCATGGGCGCTGCATCACCCGGACGCGGTCCCGTTTTCAGAATGCGAAGGTAGCCGCCCGGACGTTCCTTGAAACGCGGCCCGATATCGGTAAATAGCTTGCCGACAACCTCTTTGTCACGCAGGCGATTGAATGCCAGGCGCCGGTTCGCGACGCTGTCGTTCTTCGCCAACGTAATGAGGGGTTCTACGACGCGCCGCAGCTCCTTTGCCTTCGGCAGTGTCGTTTTGATCGTCTCATGCTTCAACATCGAGGTGGCCATGTTGCGAAACATGGCGTCCCGGTGAGAGCTGTTACGACCCAGTCGACGACCGGATTTTCTATGTCGCATTTGCCTTTCCTAAAATTCTGATCAATGACAACTCGAGGAGCGTCGAAGTAACGCTACATTACGAGTTCGTGTTCCGGTCGCAGGCTTGCCGGCGGCCAGTTATCAAGATGCATGCCAAGCCCCAGGCCATGGCCCTCGAGGACCTCCTTGATTTCGGTCAGGGACTTCTTACCGAGATTCGGAGTTCTCAAAAGCTCGACTTCCGTGCGCTGTACCAGGTCGCCGATGTACATGATGTTTTCGGCCTTGAGGCAATTTGCCGAACGAACGGTGAGCTCCAGCTCATCAACCGGGCGCATCAGTATCGGATCAACCTGGCTCTCGGCCTTCGCGCCGATGCCCTCTTCCTGGCCTTGCAGGTCCACGAAGACCGACAGCTGATCTTTGAGAATGCTACCCGCCCGGCGGATGGCCTCTTCCGGATCGATCGTGCCGTTTGTCTCGATGTCGATCAGCAGCTTGTCGAGATCGGTGCGTTGCTCAACACGGGCGGCTTCGACGTTGTAGGTCACGCGATTGACCGGGCTGAAAGACGCGTCCAGCATCAAACGACCGATCGGGCCTGCCTGGTCTTCGAAAGCAGGTCGCTGCGTCGCAGGCCGGTATCCGCGGCCTCGCTCGACCTTCAGCAACATGTTCAGCTCGCCGGCCTTGGTCAGGTTCGCAATCACCAGGTCAGGATTCATGATTTCTACATCATGATCAAGCTGGATATCGCCCGCCGTTACCGGTCCCGGGCCCTTTTTCGAGAGACGAAGCTCTGCGGTATCGCGAGAATTCATTGTCACGGCAACCTGCTTGAGGCTCAACAGGATGTCGACGACGTCTTCCTGAACACCTTCAATGCTCGTGTACTCGTGAAGAACGCCCTCGATTTCCGCTTCGGTAATCGCGGCTCCAGGCATTGAAGACAACAGAATTCGTCGCAACGCATTGCCAAGAGTGTGACCGAAACCTCGCTCGAACGGCTCGATGGTAACTTTTGCTTGCAAATCGTTTACCGGCGTTACTTTTACAACACGCGGCTTTAGAAAATCGTGCACTGATTCCTGCATGGGGAAAGACCCTCCTGACTACTTCGAGTACAGCTCGACGACAAGGTTTTCATTGATATCGGGCAGAATATCTTCCCGGTCCGGTAGCGACTTCAAAACTCCCGCCATCTTCTTGGCATCGACGTCAACCCATTCGGGCAGGCCGACCTGGCTCGCAATTTCCAACGCGCTTTGAATGCGAAGCTGCTTTTTAGCTTTCTCACGAATGTTGATGGCATCGCCCAGCCTTTAGCTGCGCTGACGGGATGTTGACAACTTTGCCGTTGACTTCGATGCTCTTGTGGCTCACCAGCTGGCGCGCTTCCGCGCGCGTCGAGGCAAAGCCCATTCGATAAACGATGTTATCGAGACGCCCTTCCAACAGGCGCAAAAGATTCTCACCGGTAGAGCCCTTCAGCTGTGCGGCGCGCTTGTAGTAGTTGCGGAACTGCCGTTCGAGCACGCCGTACATGCGACGGAGCTTCTGCTTTTCACGAAGCTGCAGGCCGTAGTCCGACATGCGTGGACGACGTTGTGTCGGCCCGCCTGGCGGTACGTCCAGCTTGCACTTCGACTCGAGCGGCCGTACGCCACTCTTCAAAAACAGGTCCGTGCCTTCGCGGCGGGACAGTTTGCACTTTGGTCCTAAATATCTTGCCATTATTCAGCCTCTATACGCGCCGTTTTTTGGGCGGGCGACAGCCGTTGTGAGGAATTGGGGTAACGTCCTCAATACTTTGAATACGAAATCCCAGGGAGTTCAGGGCGCGAACAGCAGACTCGCGGCCCGGTCCCGGCCCACGTACCCGCACGTCCACGTTCTTCACACCGAATTCCAGTGCCGCGCGACCCGCTTTGTCCGAAGCAACCTGTGCTGCGAACGGCGTGGATTTACGCGAGCCCCGAAATCCGCAGCCGCCTGCGGTTGCCCAAGACAACGCATTGCCCTGACGATCGGTTATCGTGATGATCGTGTTGTTGAAAGAAGCGTGTATATGCGCAACTGCATCGACAACATGCTTCTTTACCTTCTTTTTCTTCGCTTCAGCCATAGTTTTTCATTTATCTCTGTCTGAATCGTGGGAGCGGCTAACCTAACCTGGCCGCGATCGCGCCGTAAAAAAGCGCTCCTACGATTGTTAATTACCTCTTGATCGGACGACGCGGGCCCTTGCGGGTTCGCGCATTCGTTCGAGTGCGTTGGCCGCGCAGCGGCAGACCGCGCCGGTGACGAATACCGCGGTATGAGCCGAGGTCCATCAGACGCTTGATGTTCATGGACGTCTCACGACGCAAATCACCCTCGACCGTAAAGGTGGCTACAGCGGTTCTGAGTTTCGCCACCTCCGGCTCAGCCAGGTCTTTCACCTGCATATGCGGTGGTACACCAGCCGCTTCGCAGATCTTCCTGGCGCGAGTGTTGCCGATGCCGAAGATAGACGTCAACGCAATCACGACGTGCTTGTTCAACGGTATATTGATTCCTGATATACGTGCCACTTACATAGTCCTCATCAAAACGCGGGTGCTAACCCTGGCGCTGCTTATGTCGCGCGTCGGTGCAGATCACTCGCACGACGCCATTGCGTCGGATGATCTTGCAATTTCTGCATATCTTTTTGACTGATGCTCTTACTTTCATGAGCTTTCTCCAATTCGGCAAGCTGCCGCTCTTGCCTTCACTAACGTAGTTGTCCGCCGCGGCCATAATTGCGCAGGTTGGCTTTCTGCATCATGCCTTCATACTGGTGACTCATTGCATGCGCCTGCATTTGCGACATGAAGTCCATGGTGACCACAACCAGGATCAACAACGACGTACCGCCGAAACTGAATGGCATGCTCGGATAAAACATGCGAACGAGCTCGGGCAGGAGGCATACGCCGGCGATGTACAGCGCCCCCCAAAATGTCAGGCGCGTCAGGACCCGGTCTATGTACTCCGCGGTATGCGCACCCGGACGAATACCCGGCAGGAATGCACCCGCCTTTTTCAGGTTGTCGGCCGTGTCTTTCGAGTTGTACATCAGCGCGGTGTAGAAAAAGCAGAAGAACATGATCATCCCTGCGTACAGCAATACGTAAATCGGCTGGCCCGGGCCGAGGTTGGCGCCGACCGTCTGCAATGCGCGCTGCATCGCATTGGGGTCTGCGGCCTGGCCGAAGAACTGCGCGATCGTCGCCGGGAACATCAGGATGCTCGAGGCAAAGATCGGCGGGATTACACCCGACATGTTGATTTTGAACGGCAGGTGGGTGCTCTGGGCCTGGAACATCTTGCGGCCCTGCTGCCGACGTGCGTAATTGACCGTGATTCGCCGCTGCGCGCGCTCCATGTAGACCACGAAGATGATCGCCGCAATGCCGCCGATGAGCATCAGTATGGCCGTAATCGCGCTCATTTCACCGTTGCGCACCAGCTCCGCCGTGCCCGCGATCGCCGCCGGCAGTCCGGCAACGATACCCGCCAGAATGATCATCGAAATGCCGTTGCCGATGCCGCGCTCGGTTATCTGCTCACCCAGCCACATCAGGAACACCGTGCCTGTCACCAGCGTTATGCACGCGGTGAATAAGAAATGCCGTGCCCGGATTAACAACGAGGCCGGCCTGGTTTGAGAGCCACGACGCTGCCGCGATCGACTGGAAGCTGGCAAGGGCCACGGTTCCATAGCGCGTGTATTTGACGATCTGGCGGCGACCCGACTCGCCTTCCTTGCGCAGCTGCTGAAAGCTCGGAACGATATGGCTCGCCATTTGCATAATGATGGACGCGGAGATGTAAGGGACGATGCCAAGCGCGAATATTCCGAAGCGCGACAAAGCGCCGCCCGAGAACATGTTGAACATGCCAAGCAGGTTGCCCGATTGCTGCTCGAAGAAATCCGCCAACGCCACCGGGTCTACGCCAGGCACCGGGATATAGGTACCTACGCGATAGACAATCAGTGCGCCCACAAGAAACAGCAGGCGAACTTTCAGTTCACCGAGTTTGCTTGCCGCTTTGGCAACTTCTGCCGGGCTTTGTTGGGGCTTTTTAGCCATCGTTTCGTTACTGTCTCTGTGGGAGCGCCGAACAGGCGCGACTGCGGCTTTCAGCCGCTCCTACACGTTTAACTCTCAATACTGCCGCCGGCTTTTTCGATATCCGCGCGAGCACCCTTGGTAACCGCAAGGCCTTTCAACCTGACGGCCTTCTTTATCTCACCGGACTTGATCACCTTGACCTTCGTAACGAAGGCCGGTACGAGGTTCGCTTTCTTAAGAACCTCCATGTCGATCACGTCCGCCGTCGGAATTTCCAGCTCGTGCAGCCGCAGCTCGGCCGTAAAGCGCGCCATGCGCGAACGGAAGCCGACCTTTGGCAGGCGGCGCTGCAGCGGCATCTGGCCGCCTTCGAAACCGACCTTATGGTATCCACCCGAGCGAGCATGCTGGCCTTTCTGGCCACGACCGCTGGTCTTTCCCTGGCCCGCGGAATGTCCACGGCCCAAACGCTTGCCCTGTTTCTTGGCACCCTTACCGGGTGAGATATCGTTAAGTCGCATGTCAGGCTTCCTCTACCGACAGGAGATAGGAAACCCGATTGATCATGCCGCGATTCTCAGGCGTATCAATCACCGTAACGGTCTGGTGAATCTTCCGTAAACCAAGGCCGGCAACGCACGCCTTGTGGCTTTTCAGCCGACCGTGCTTGCTCTTCACCAACGTGACTTTGATGTGTTTTGGGGTTGCCATGCTCTTGTCTCTTAAGTCTCTTTATGAACATCCATCACCGGTCTCATCGACTCAGGCGAGGATTTCCTTGATCTTCTTGCCGCGCTTCGCCGCGATTGACTGCGGTGAGTGAATCTCCGACAGGCCTTTTATCGTGGCCCGGACAACGTTGATCGGGTTGCGTGAGCCGTAGCTCTTCGCCAGTACGTTGCGGACGCCTGCCGCCTCGAAAACAGCGCGCATTGCGCCTCCCGCGATAACGCCCGTACCTTCCGACGCCGGTTGCATATACACCAGGGTCGCGCCATGCCGGCCCTTTTTTGCGTACTGCAGCGTGTCATTGTTCAGGTTGACGGTAATCATGCCGTTGCGGGCGTTTTGCATCGCCTTTTGAATCGCAATAGGCACCTCGCGCGCTTTGCCATAGCCAAAGCCGACCCGGCCCTGGCCATCACCAACGACCGTGAGCGCCGTAAAACCGAACTGACGTCCGCCCTTGACGACTTTCGCCACACGGTTGACGGTAACCAGCTTTTCGATCAGGTCATCGTTCGATTGATTGTGTTCGTTTCTAGCCATAATTCTTCGGTCCTGGCAGCCGCAAGGCCGCGTGCTTCCCTAATCAGTTAGAACTTGAGTCCTGCCTCACGAGCTGCATCGGCCAGCGCTTTCACACGGCCGTGATAGCGAAAACCGGAACGATCGAACGCCACGGTGTCGATGCCGGCCGCTTTCGCTTTCTCTGCGATGCGCGCACCCACGATGGCCGCTGCCTCGACGTTTCCGCCGTTCTTGATGCCCTTGCGTACCTCGGCCTCGAGCGTTGATGCGGTTGCCAGCACCTGGTTGGTACCGCCGTCGATGACCTGCGCGTATATGTGGCGCGGCGTACGGTGAATACTCAGGCGAGTGGCCACGAGTTCCCGAATTTTTGCGCGTCCTCTGCGTGCGCGACGCAGGCGATTTTGTCGTTTGTCCAGCTTCATTATTTAACCCTGCTTATTTCTTCTTCGCTTCTTTCAGTACGACGCGCTCGTCGGCGTACCGTACACCCTTGCCCTTGTAAGGCTCGGGTGGGCGAAAGCGGCGAATTTCTGCCGACACCTGGCCGACCTGTTGTTTGTCAGCGCCCCTGATAATGATTTCGGTCTGGCTCGGCGTCTCGACGGTAATGCCATCAGGCACCGCGTACTCAACCGGATGCGAAAAACCCAGCGTCAGGTTGAGCTTCTTGCCCTGCGCCTGGGCGCGATAGCCGACGCCGACCAGCTCGAGCTTGCGCTCAAATCCTTCGGACACGCCGTGCGCCATATTCGCAACGATCGAGCGCATCGTGCCGGAAACCGCCGTCGCGAAGCGCGAACCTGAGCGCGGCGCAAACACCAGCGTGTTGCCGTCCTGCTTCAGTTCGACTTCCGAATTCATCTCCATCGACAACTCGCCCTTACCCCCTTTCAGGGTGACGACGGTGCCAACGTGCTTGAACTCGACCCCTTTGGGCAGTTCAATCGGTTCTTTTGCAATTCTTGACATAGTTCAGTCTCTTAAATCAGGGTCACGCATCACGAAACGATGCAGAGAACCTCGCCGCCAACGCCTTTCTCACGCGCCTGGCGGTCACTCATGACACCGGCCGACGTCGACACAATCGCCACGCCGAGGCCGCCAAGTACCTTCGGCAGGTCTTCCTTGCCGCGGTAGATTCTCAGCCCGGGACGGCTTGCACGCTGTATCTTTTCGATAACCGGTACGCCCTCAAAATACTTAAGCTCAACGGTGAGCTCTTTTTCAGCGCCTTCTCCAGCGGTTGCAAAGCCGATGATGTAACCCTCGTCTTGCAGCACTTTGGCGACAGCTTCTTTTGCCTTCGAGGCCGGCATGGACACGGCTACTTTTCGCGCCTTTTGCCCGTTGCGAATACGTGTCAGCATGTCTGCGATCGGATCGGTCATACTCATAATCTGTCTCCGCCTACCAACTGGCTTTCGTGAGGCCGGGAATTTCGCCTTTCATGGCAGCTTCTCGCAGCTTGTTACGCCCGAGGCCAAACTTGCGATAAACGCCGTGCGGTCGCCCGGTTACCGAGCAACGGTTTCGCTGCCGCGTAGGACTGCCATCGCGCGGGAGCTTGTTCAACTTAGCCTGCGCAACGGCACGCTCTTCATCCGAGCTGTGAATGCTGCGAACGACCGCCTTCAGTGCCTTACGCTTGGTGGCCTGCCGAGCCACCAGCTTGGTGCGCTTCAGCTCACGCATGATCATGGATTTCTTCGCCATATTTCCTTACCTGTCTTCGTAATCGCCGCCGCAGGCCGCTCCTACGATGCTCCTGATCTATTTCTTGAATGGAAAGTTGAACGCTTCCAGAAGCGCCCGGCCTTCCGCTGGGGACCGCGCCGTCGTCGTAATAATGATGTCCATACCGCGCAGCTGATCGATTTCGTCGTAGTTGATTTCCGGGAAAATAATCTGCTCCTGCACACCCATGCTGTAGTTGCCCTGCTTGTCGAAGGACTTGGGGTTCAGGCCGCGGAAATCGCGAATACGCGGGATAGCGATATTCACCAGGCGATCGAGAAACTCGTACATGCGCTCGCGACGCAGCGTGACCTTGCAGCCGATCGGCATGCCGTCACGAATCTTGAAACCGGCAACCGATTTCCGCGCGATCGTTGTCACGGGCTTCTGGCCCGAGATCTTTTCCATGTCGGCCCTGGCGTTGTCCATGACCTTCTTGTCGGCAACCGCTTCACCAACGCCCATATTGAGCGTGATCTTGGTGATGCGTGGCACCTCCATCGAATTTTTCAGGCCGAGCTTCTTCTGGATCTCGCCAGCTAGCTCTTTCTGATATTTTTCCTGTAAACGTGACATCTCTTTATCTCTGTATCGATTGACTCGTGAGCGCCTGATGTTGCCGCGATTCGAACCCGTTTCGCGTCGTGCAGGCCTTGCTACCGTCAAATATCGACCACATCTCCACTCTTGAAGACGCGGACCTTGGTTCCGTCGTCCTGCACTTTGAAACCGACCCGCTCGCCCTTCTTGGACTTCGGGTTGAACACCAGCACGTTCGAAATATCCATTGGCATCGCCGTATCGCGAATGCCGCCTGCCTCACCGATGTTCGGGTTTGGCTTGATGTGCTTCTTGGCAAGGTTGACGCCCTCGACCAACACACGCGCATCATCAAATACCTGCAATACCGTGCCTCTGCGGCCCTTGTCCTTGCCGGTCGTTACGATGACTTCATCGCCTTTCTTAATCTTGTTCATTTGCTTTATCCAAAAACGCCGAGTTCTTACAGAACCTCGGGTGCCAGCGAAATTATCTTCATGAACTTGCTGGTTCGCAGTTCTCGCGTAACCGGCCCGAAAATACGGGTACCAATCGGCTCGAGGCGAGCATTCAGCAACACCGCCGCATTGCCGTCGAAGCGAATCAGCGAGCCATCCTTGCGGCGCACACCTTTGCGCGTGCGAACGACCACGGCGTTGTACACCTCGCCCTTCTTCACCTTGCCTCGCGGAATCGCGTCCTTGACGCTCACCTTGATGACATCGCCCACACCGGCATAGCGGCGCTTCGAACCGCCGAGCACCTTGATGCACTGTACGCGGCGAGCACCGGAGTTGTCGGCGGCGTCCAGAACTGTCTGCATCTGAATCATGACTGCATCCTACGTGTAATTACTTTTCAGCCGAGCGTTCAATAACATTGACGACCGACCAGGCCTTGTTTTTCGAGATCGGACGGCCTTCGGTGATGGCGACGCGATCGCCGGACTTGCACTCGTTGTTCGCATCGTGAGCAAGGACCTTTGACGTGCGGCGCATGTACTTGCCGTACACCGGGTGCTTGATCAGGCGCTCGATAGCAACCGACACCGTCTTATCCATCTTGTCGCTGACGACCCGGCCAACCAACGTTCGCTGTGCTTTTTTCTCTTCACTCATTTCTTTTCACCTGCCGCACGCTGCAGTTCATTCAGAACCGTTTTCACACGCGCAATGTCTTTTCTGACCCGGCCATGCTCGTGGTTGTGAGTCATCTCGCCGGTCGCCTGCTGCATGCGCAGGTTAAACTGCTCACGCCGAAGCGCGACGAGTTCGTCGTTCAGTTCGTCTACCGATTTGGTACGCAAATCACCCGCTTTCATCACATCACCTGCCGCGTTACAAAGGTTGTGGCCATCGGCAGCTTCGCGGCCGCAAGAGCGAACGCTTCGCGCGCGATCTCTTCCGACACGCCTTCCATCTCGTAGAGCACACGGCCAGGCTGAATCTGGCAGACCCAGTACTCAACGTTGCCCTTGCCCTTGCCCTGACGAACCTCCAGCGGCTTCTTTGAAATCGGCTTGTCCGGAAAAACCCGTACCCAGATCTTGCCGCCGCGCTTGATGTGGCGCGTCATCGCACGTCGGGCCGCCTCGATCTGGCGCGCCGTAAGCCGCCCACGACCCGTCGCCTTCAGACCAAACTGGCCGAAGGAAACATTGCTTCCGCGCAGCGCCAGGCCGCGATTGCGCCCTTTCATCTGCTTGCGAAATTTCGTTCTTTTTGGCTGTAACATTCTGCTCTTCCGATCCTGATATGCCGCGGCTCAGCGCCGCTCCTGAGATACCTCTACCCTGTATTCCTATGTACGCGCGCCGGCGGCAGCCTCAGTTGGCTCGGCCGCAACCACCACTGGCTTCTCAAAGACTTCGCCCTTGAAAATCCAGACTTTCACGCCGATCACGCCGTAAGTCGTATGCGCCTCGGCGATGCCGTAGTCGATATCGGCACGCAGCGTGTGCAGCGGCACGCGCCCTTCGCGGTACCACTCGGAGCGCGCAATCTCGGCGCCGTTCAGTCGGCCGCCAACCTTAACCTTGATGCCCTCGGCGCCCACCCGCATCGTGTTGGTCACCGCACGCTTCATGGCGCGGCGAAACATGACGCGACGCTCGAGCTGTTGCGCGATGCCTTCGGCCACCAGCTGTGCGTCGAGCTCGGGCTTGCGCACTTCGCTGATGTTGATGCGAACATCCTGAAGCGGCATCTTCAACATCTTGGACAGTTCCAGGCGCAGCTTCTCGATATCCTCACCCTTCTTGCCAATGACGATGCCCGGACGCGCCGTGAAGATCGTGATGTTCACTTTGTTCGCCGGACGCTCGATAGCGATACTGCTCACCGACGCATCCTTCAGCTTTTTCTTGATGACGGTGCGGATGAGGTGATCGGCACGCTATGTAGACGGGGAACGTCTTGGAATCGGCGTACCACTTCGACGTCCAGTCCTTGACGATGCCAAGGCGAATACCAGTTGGATGTACTTTCTGACCCATAATTTCTTACTCGTCCGCCGACCCGAATCGTGATGTGGCTGTTGCGCTTGATGATGCGTGCGCCGCGGCCCTTTGCGCGCGCCCGAAAGCGACGCAACGTCGGCGCTTCGTTAACCTCGATCGTCGCGACCTTCAGCTCGTCGATATCCGCGCCGTGATTGTGCTCGGCATTGGCAATCGCCGACTCCAGCACCTTCTTGACAATGCGTGCGCTCTTCTTCGGCTGAAAAGCTCAGCGTTCGCAGGGCATCGTCGACCGACTGGCCGCGGATGTCGTCCGCCATCAGGCGGCACTTCTGCGGCGAAATGCGTGCGTATCTAAGTGTTGCTGCAACTTGCATGTTAACCGTGCTCCCTCGCCTACTTCGTCTTCCGATCGCCGGAGTGACCGCGAAACGTACGGGTCATCGCGAACTCGCCGAGCTTGTGACCCACCATGTTCTCGGAAATCAGAACGGGAACATGCTGGCGCCCGTTGTGCACGGCGATCGTCAGACCGACCATATCCGGCAGTACCATCGAACGACGCGACCAGGTCTTGATCGGTCGGCGATCGTTCTTCTTGGCGGCCTCCGTCACCTTCTTCGCCAGATGCGTATCGACGAACGGGCCTTTTCTAACACTACGTGGCATCGACTAGTTCCTAATCTTGTCGCGGCCTGTAACCGTTACTTACGCTTGCGACGACGAACAATCATGTTGTCCGTGCGCTTGTTCGTGCGCGTCTTGGCGCCCTTGGTCGGCGTACCCCACGGGCTGACCGGATGACGGCCGCCCGAGGTGCGGCCTTCGCCGCCGCCGTGCGGATGATCGACCGGGTTCATGGCGACGCCGCGAACCGTCGGGCGAACGCCGCGCCAGCGACTTGCGCCGGCCTTGCCGAGCTTTCGCAGGTTGTGCTCGCCGTGACCGACCTCGCCGATCGTCGCGCGGCAGTCGACGTGAATCTTGCGCGATCTCGCCGGAACGCAGCCGCACCGTGGCGTAGGCGCCCTCGCGCGCCAGCCAGCTGCGCCGAAGCGCCGGCCGAGCGGGCAATCTGCGCCGCCCTTGCCAGGTTTCATTTCGATGCAGTGCATCGTCGTACCGACCGGGATGCTGCGGATCGGCAGCGCGTTGCCCGGCTTGATCGGCGCGTCTTCGCCGCTGACAACGGCGTCGCCGGCGCGCACGCCCTTCGGCGCGAGGATGTAGCGACGCTCGCCGTCGGCGTACTGCACCAGCGCGAGATGCGCGCTGCGGTTCGGATCGTACTCGAGCCGCTCGACGACGCCCGGAATGCCGTCCTTGTCGCGCTTGAAATCGACCATGCGATAATGCTGCTTGTGACCACCGCCCTGATGGCGCACGGTGATGCGGCCATTGTTGTTGCGACCGCCTTTCGACGTCTTCTTCTCGAGCAGCGGCGCATGCGGCTTGCCCTTGTGCAACTCCGGCGTCTTGACCGAGACCACGAATCGACGTCCGGCGGACGTTGGTTTTGCTTTATGCAGTGACATGTTTGCTAATCCTTATTCCCCGCCGAAGAATTCTTCGACAGAGCTTCCTTCGGCGAGACTTACGTAGGCTTTTTTCCAGTTCGCGCGCCGGCCTTTGGCCTGCTGAAAACGCTTGGTCTTGCCCTTGACGTTGACGACCTGCACCGCGTCGACCTTGACCTCGAACAGCAACTCGACCGCCTGGCGAATCTCTTTCTTGGTGGCGTCAGTACGGACCTTCAAGACGACCTGGTTCTTCTCCGCCGCAAGATGCGCCTTTTCCGACAGGTGCGGACCGCGAATAACCGTCATTAGCCGTTCCTGGTGTGCAGCCTGGCTCATGACAAACGCTCCTCGATCAGCTTCAACGCCGGCAGCGTAACCAGCACCTTGTCGAAGCGAATCAGCACGACCGGATCCATCGACGCGACGTCGCAAATACCGACATTCGGCAGATTGCGGGCCGCCAGGAACAACTTCTCGTCAAATGCCTCGTTCAAAATGAGCACATTGTCGAGATCAAGTTCCTTGAGCTTCGCGGCCAGCAATCTCGTTTTCGGCGCCTCGAGCGACAGCTCGTTGACGATCACCAGTCGGTCCTGGCGAACCAGCTCCGACAGCATCGACCGCAATGCGGCGCGGTACATTTTCTTGTTGACCTTTTGATCATAGCTGCGCGGTTTCGCCGCAAAGGTGCGGCCGCCGCCAACCCAGATCGGGCTGCGAATCGTGCCGGCGCGGGCGCGGCCGGTGCCCTTCTGGCGCCACGGCTTTGCGCCACCGCCGCGAACCGCTGCGCGATTCTTCTGAGCCTTCGTTCCGGCGCGAGCGCCAGCGAGGTAAGCGGTTACGACCTGGTGCACCAGCGCTTCGTTGTAAGCCACACCGAATGCCGCTTCCTGAACGTCGACCGAACCCTTGTCCTGAAGTTTCAGTTTCATTGTTGCGTCCTCAAGTCCTGGCTTTGACTGCGGGACGTACGATGACGCGACCGCCGCGATGCCCCGGAACGGCGCCCTTGATCAGCAACAGATTGCGTTCGCCATCGACGCGCACAACTACCAGGTTCTGGATCGTGCGACGCACGTTGCCCATCTGACCGGACATTTTCTTGCCCTTGAAGACGCGGCCGGGTGTCTGGTTCTGCCCGATGGAGCCAGGCGCCCTGTGCGCCAGCGAGTTGCCGTGCGTCGCGTCCTGCATCGAGAAGTTGTGGCGTTTGACCGTGCCCGCGAAACCCTTGCCGATTGACGTGCCGATGACGTCCACTTTCTGGCCTTCGTCGAACAACGCGACACTCAGTTCGCTGCCGATCTGATACTCCGTGTCATCGCCGTCGGCGATACGGAATTCGGTGATAAGGTCGCCAGCTTCTACCTTCGCGGCGGCGAAGTGGCCGGCTGCAGGCTTCACGACGCGAGACGCTTTTCGGCTACCCGCTACAACCTGTAGCGCACGATAGCCGTCCGTCGCGACAGTCTTGACCTGCGTGATTCGGTTTGGCTGTGCCTCCACGACCGTGACGGGAATGGAAACGCCGTCATCCGTAAAGACACGTGTCATGCCGCATTTGCGGCCAACAAGACCCATTGTCATTTTCAAAACCTCACACTGACTTCGATTGGTCAGCGCCTTTCTCAAAAAAAACCTGTTACACCGGCGCAACTACTGTTGGCTGCGCCTGAATCGGGGACAATCTGCAACTCCTTAAGGCCTGGCTAAGGAGCAAGAGCAGAATGTCCGCATATTCCAGACATGCGAAAGGGCCAGCCGTCGCGGAGAGGTACACTCTCGTTGCTCTGGGGCTGACCCTAAGCTCCGGCGCGATCCAGCGATCACTCCGGCGGTTCCGGGATTTGCCGTGTCGCCCTCGATTTCCTGACGACTGTTTTCGCTTATTCCGTTTCGGCCGACTCCCGGTCCGGCCGAATCAAGCGAGCCAGCAATTATACGACTTGAAACCCCCAATACAAGCCGTTTGCGGCCTTTCTTCGTGCTTTTTTTTCTACCCCGCCGGGCCCATAAAAATCAGGGACTTACGCTTGCCTTCCCGGCCGGTCGGCGGGGGCTCTGTGGCATGACCCGCAGCGTCCCGTCGAATGAGATCAGCACCCCGGCGGTCGCATCATGCGCCAGAGGCCCGACTTCATGGAGTAGCCCGCGCTAGTTGAGCTTGATTTGCACATCCACGCCCGCCGGAAGCTCGAGCTTCATCAGGGCATCGACCGTCTTGTCCGTAGGGTCCACGATATCCATCAGCCGCTTGTGCGTGCGGATTTCGTACTGGTCACGGGCGTCTTTGTTGACGTGCGGCGACACGAGGATCGTAAAACGCTCTTTTCGCATCGGCAGCGGAATCGGGCCCTTGACGGTAGCGCCGGTTCTTTTCGCCGTATCCACGATCTCCCGCGCCGAAGTGTCGATCAGCCGGTGATCGAAGGCTTTCAGCCGGATTCGTATGTTTTGGTTAGTAGCCACAGTCTTTTCCTATTTCAAAAAATTTCGCCCAATTGAGCGGCGTTCTGTCCCGATCGTCGGCAGGGACGGCATCTTGCCGCTATAAAGCCCCGCCTGCAAGGTTCTCAGCAATCTCGATCGCCCAGTATCCTCACCGGGGATGTTCCCGGTCGAAATGGCTCACTTCGTTCCGCTTGATTTTCGACCGGGAACATCCCCGGTGAGGATACTTACCCTGCCGGTTCGTAAAGCCCGCGGGCGGGATGCTGGTTACCGCAAATAAAGCATACCTCGGTCCCGCCTCACGGGAACGACGTGAGCCATTCCGGTAACAAACCTGCCATTCGCGGGGCTTTTTACCTGCGATGGGTGTGGTCTGCGTGCCCGGGATGTTTCTGGTCGAAAATAAAGCGCAGCGAAGCGAGCCATTTCGACCAGAAATATGCCGGGTGCGCAGACCCCGTGTCGTACTTACTCGATAACCTTCGCCACCACGCCCGCACCCACGGTACGACCACCCTCACGGATAGCAAACCGAAGGCCGTCTTCCATCGCGATCGGCGCGATCAGGTCAACCACCATCTGCACGTTGTCACCCGGCATCACCATCTCGGTGCCCTCCGGCAACTCACACGCACCCGTCACGTCCGTCGTACGGAAGTAAAACTGCGGCCGGTAGCCCTTGAAAAACGGCGTATGTCGTCCGCCCTCGTCCTTCGTCAGAATGTAGACCTCTGCCTCGAACTTGGTGTGCGGCGTGATCGATCCCGGCTTCGCCAGTACCTGGCCACGCTCCACTTCTTCGCGCTTCGTGCCGCGCAGCAACACGCCGACGTTGTCGCCCGCCTGTCCCTGGTCCAGCAACTTCCTGAACATCTCCACGCCCGTGCACGTCGTCTTGGTCGTGTCCTTGATACCCACGATCTCAATCTCGTCGCCCACCTTCACGATGCCGCGCTCAATACGTCCCGTTACCACCGTGCCACGACCTGAAATCGAGAACACGTCCTCAACCGGCATCAAAAAGTCACCGTCAATGGCGCGCTCCGGCTCCGGTATGTAGCTGTCCATCTGCTCCACCAGCTTCAGAATCGACGGTACGCCAATGTCCGACTCATCGCCCTCGAACGCCTTCAGCGCCGAGCCCGTGATAATCGGGGTGTCGTCACCCGGAAACTCGTACATCGACAACAGGTCACGAACCTCCAGCTCCACCAGCTCGAGCAACTCCTCGTCGTCCACCTGGTCGGCCTTGTTCATGTACACCACGATGTACGGCACGCCTACCTGGCGTGCCAGCAGAATGTGCTCGCGCGTCTGCGGCATCGGGCCGTCCGCCGCCGATACCACCAGGATCGCGCCGTCCATCTGCGCCGCGCCCGTGATCATGTTCTTCACGTAATCCGCGTGTCCCGGACAGTCCACGTGAGCGTAGTGACGGTTGTCACTCTCGTACTCCACGTGCGCTGTCGCAATCGTAATGCCGCGCTCGCGCTCTTCCGGGGCATTGTCGATCTGGTCGTATCCCTTGACCTCGCCACCGTGCTTCTCCGACATCACCTTCGTCAGTGCCGCCGTCAGCGTCGTCTTGCCATGGTCAACGTGTCCGATCGTGCCTACGTTTACGTGCGGTTTTGTTCTCTCAAATTTTTCTTTGGACATGGTCCTATTCCCGGGTGTTGTGTTAGCGCGGCTTGCAGCCGCTTCTACGATGCCTTTCTCATTACCAAATCCGCGACATTCTGCGGCACTTCTGCGTATTTCTGAAACTCCATCGAGTACACGGCACGCCCCTGGCTCATCGAGCGCAGGTCCGTCGAATAGCCGAACATCTCGGCCAATGGTACCTCGGCACGAATCGTCTTGCCCGACGGCGTATCTTCCATGCCCTGCGGCAGACCGCGACGGCGATTAAGATCGCCCATCACGTCGCCCATGTAGTCTTCCGGTGTCACCACCTCGACCTTCATTATCGGCTCGAGCAACACCGGGTCCGCCTTCATGGCACCATCGCGAAAACCCATGCTCCCGGCGATCTTGAACGCCATTTCGCTCGAATCTACATCGTGATACGAGCCGTCATACAAACTGACCCTGCAGTCGACCAGCGGATAGCCGCCGATAACGCCGTTCTCCATCTGCTCCCGCACACCGCGATCGACGGCCGGAATATACTCTCGTGGCACCACGCCGCCAACTATCTCGTTGACGAATTCGTAGCCGGTGCCGGCCGGCAGCGGCTCGATATGCAGGTACACGTGGCCGTACTGCCCGCGACCGCCCGACTGCCGCACGAACTTGCCTTCCTGTTTGACCGCACGACGAATGGTCTCGCGATAGGCAACCTGCGGCTTGCCGACGTTGGCGTCGACCTTGAACTCGCGCTTCATGCGGTCAACGATAATATCGAGGTGCAGCTCACCCATGCCCGAAATGATCGTCTGGCCCGACTCTTCATCGGTGTGCACGCGGAAGGACGGATCCTCTTTCGCGAGTTTCTGCAAAGCGAGACCCATCTTGTCCTGGTCGACCTTGGTCTTGGGCTCGACGGCGACCGAAATTACGGGCTCCGGAAAGTCCATGCGCTCCAGCATGATTTGTTGCTTAAGGTCGCAGAGCGTATCGCCGGTCGTAACGTCTTTAAGCCCGACCGCGGCGGCAATATCGCCGGCCCGAACTTCCTTGATTTCCTTGCGGTCATTCGAGTGCATCTGCAGGATGCGGCCAATGCGCTCTTTTTTGCCCTTGATCGGGTTGTAGAGCGTATCGCCGGAATTGAGTACGCCCGAGTAGACGCGGAAAAAGGTCAGGTTGCCGACGAAGGGGTCGGTTGCGATCTTGAAAGCCAGTGCGGCAAAAGGCTCATTGTCATCGGCATGCCGCTCCGCCTCGGTCTCATCGTCGATGTGGCCCAGGATGGCCGGCACATCGAGCGGCGATGGCATGAACGTTACAACCGCATCGAGCACCGCCTGAACGCCCTTGTTCTTGAACGCGGAGCCGCACATGGCGACGACAACCTTGCCGGACAACGTCAGGCTGCGTAAGCCCCGTCGAATTTCGTCCTCGGTCAATTCGCCCGTTTCCAGGAACTTGTCGAGCAACTGCTCGTCGCCTTCCGCGGCGGCCTCGACCATCTTTTCGCGCCAGACTTTGGCCTCGGCCAGCAGTTCGCCCGGGATTTCTCGCGCATCATAGGTCGTGCCCATGTTGCTTTCGTCCCAGTAGATGGCGTTCATGCGAATCAGGTCGATAACGCCCTCGAAGTGCTCTTCCGCGCCGATCGGCAGTTGAATCGGTACCGGGTTGGCACCAAGTCGTTCCCGGACCTGGCCTACGACGCGCAGGAAATCAGCGCCAGCGCGGTCCATTTTGTTGACGAAGATCATGCGCGGCACGTCGTACTTGTTGCCCTGGCGCCAGACCGTTTCGGTTTGCGGCTCGACGCCGCCGACGGAACACAGCACGGTGATCGCGCCGTCGAGAACGCGCAGGCTACGTTCCACCTCGATAGTGAAATCGACGTGCCCCGGCGTGTCGATGATATTGATGCGGTGCTGGTCGAACTGCTTGTCCATGCCACTCCAGAAGCACGTGGTTGCAGCCGACGTAATCGTAATACCGCGTTCCTGCTCCTGTTCCATCCAGTCCATGACGGCGGCACCGTCATGCACTTCGCCTATCTTGTGCGAAACACCGGTATAGAAAAGGATCCGCTCTGTCGTGGTCGTCTTGCCCGCATCAATATGGGCCATGATGCCAATATTGCGGTAACGCTCGATGGGGGTTGTGCGTGCCACGACAACGCCCGACTACCAGCGGTAGTGCGAGAACGCCTTGTTGGCTTCCGCCATACGATGCGTGTCTTCTTTCTTCTTGACGGCGGTGCCGCGATTTTCAGCAGCTTCCAGCAGTTCGTGCGCGAGACGATGCGCCATGGACTTTTCACTGCGCTTTCTGGCCGCGTCAATTATCCAACGCATTGCCAGCGTCTGACGGCGTGCGGGACGCACCTCAACCGGTACCTGGTAGGTCGCACCGCCCACGCGGCGGGACTTGACCTCCACCATTGGCTTGACGTTTTCGAGCGCCGTTTCAAGCAACTCCAGCGCTTTCTCACCGCTGTTCGTTTCACGCTCGGAAATACGATCAAGTGCGCCGTAAATAATGCGCTCCGCGACCGACTTCTTGCCGTCGCTCATGATCATGTTCATGAACTTCGCCAGCAGGTCGCTGCCGTATTTCGGATCCGGCAGGATCATGCGTTTCGGGGCCTGTGTTCTTCTGGACATTTTTGTGTCTCTGTGACTACCGCGAAAATGCGGAATGGATTAGCTTATGACTCGGTCTCTTCGTACCGTACGTCGGTCGAACCGCAATGCGGTTACGACTTCGGTCGTTTCGTGCCGTACTTTGATCGACCTTGCCGGCGATCGGCAACGCCCGCGCAATCGAGCGTGCCGCGCACCGTGTGGTAACGAACACCCGGCAAGTCTTTTACACGACCGCCACGAATAAGAACGACGCTGTGCTCCTGCAAATTATGACCCTCACCACCGATATAGCTCGTTACCTCGAAGCCGTTCGTCAGCCGCACGCGCGCAACCTTGCGCATTGCAGAGTTCGGTTTTTTCGGTGTCGTCGTGTAAACGCGTGTGCAAACGCCGCGCTTTTGCGGACTGGCGTTGAGCGCCGGTACCGTGCTTTTTGCGCGCTTGGTCGCCCGCGGGTTACGTACTAACTGATTCACTGTGGCCATGGGCCTTCACTCGTTATCTGCTAATAAAATAGGTCGAAAACACTTTGTGCCGCGATAAAACACACGCGCAACGGGCCACCGGACCTGTCCAGTCCAGGGGCCAGAAAAACCAGGGCCCGCCTTGTGGCGAGCCCTGGATTCGGGCGGGCATTTTAGTGACGCCGGGAAGTCACTGTCAAGCGAGCAACATTCCCGCAACACAAGCGCATCTAAGCTCTTGTTTTTTATGTCTTTTTCTCACCACCGATCCACCTCGGGCCAATCGTTGGCAAATCACCGTGCATTTCTCCGGGCGCCCCGGGGGTACCGTTTCCAAGCGCCGGCCAACAGCGCCGGAGGCTTTGGGCGATCGCAATCGCCGAAACACAATGTGGCCGACGGCTGTTCAGACCGCCGTCGTCTCCTCGCCGGTCTCGGGCGGTGCCTCGGAGATTGTCGCCTCCTCCTCGGCGTCCTCGTCTGCGGCGTTGCCGGCGACAGCCTGCTCAGCCAGCTGCGACTCTTCGAGCTGGCGAAGCTGATCCGCCAGGTCCTGCTCGCGCGTGCGCCGGCGTTCCGCGTGATGCGCGAAACCCGTCCCGGCGGGAATGAGTCGACCAACGATGACATTTTCCTTGAGGCCGCGAAGTTCATCGCGAAGTCCGCGAACGGAGGCTTCGGTCAGCACGCGAGTCGTTTCCTGGAACGAGGCTGCCGAGATAAATGACTCGGTCGCCAGCGAGGCCTTGGTAATGCCCAGCAGCATCGGGTCGCACGTGAGTGGCTCCTTGCCTTGCGCGACGAGTTGCTCTGCCTCTTCGAGGAAGCGCGCCTTGTCGACCTGTTCGCCCCTCAGGAAGTTGCTGTCGCCCGGTGTGGCAATAATGATCTTGCGCAGCATCTGGCGAATGATCACCTCGATGTGCTTGTCATTGATCTTCACACCCTGCAGGCGGTAGACGTCCTGAATTTCGCGAACCAGGTAATCAGCGAGGTTTTCCACGCCCTGCAATCGCAGGATGTCGTGCGGATTAGGCTCGCCATCCGCGATGATTTCGCCGCGCACAACCTGCTCACCCTCGAACACGTTGAGGTGACGCCATTTCGGAATCAGCTCCTCATGACTTTCCCCGGATTCTTCCGTAATCACCAGGCGGCGCTTGCCCTTGGTCTCCTTGCCAAAGCTGACCGTGCCGGTGTGCTCGGCCATGATCGCGGGATCTTTCGGCTTGCGCGCTTCGAACAGGTCAGCAACACGCGGCAGACCACCGGTGATGTCGCGCGTCTTCGAAGAGGCTTGCGGTATGCGTGCAATAACGTCGCCGACCGACACGCTGGCGCCGTCGGCCATCGAGATGATGGCACCAACCGGCAGCGCGTAAACAGCCGGAATATCCGTATTGGCGAAGCAAACGTCCTTGCCGTCAGCGTCGACGAGCTTGGCGACCGGGCGCAGGTCCTTGCCGGAACCGCCGCGACTCTTGGGATCGAGTACCACGATGCTCGTCAGGCCGGTGAATTCGTCGACCTGTTCCGCGACCGTGATACCGTCGATGAAGTCCTGGAACCTGATCTTGCCCTCTACCTCGGTGACAACCGGGTGGGTATGCGGATCCCAGTTTGCGACAACCTGGCCCTGCTTGACGTTCTCGCCGTCCTGAATCGTAATCGTTGCACCGTAAGGGACTTTGTAACGCTCCCGCTCCCGGCCCAGCTCGTTGACGATCGAAATCTCGCCGGAACGAGACACGGCAACGAGGTAGCCCTTGTGGTGCGCAACGGTCTTGATGTTCACCAGTTTCGCAAGACCCTTGGACTTGATCTCGATGTTGTTGATCGCTGCCGAACGCGATGCCGCACCACCAATGTGGAAGGTACGCATCGTCAGCTGCGTGCCCGGCTCACCGATAGACTGCGCCGCAATCACGCCGACAGCTTCGCCGATGTTGATACGATCGCCGCGTGCAAGGTCGCGGCCGTAACACTGCGAACACACGCCGTAGCGAATTTCGCAGGTAATCGGCGAGCGCACCAGCACGTGGTCGATCTGCAGTTCTTCGAGGCGCTGCACGGTGGCCTCATCGAGCATGGTGCCGGCATCGAACGCCACCTTGTCGGTGCCGGTAATCATGCACCGGCTCGGCCAGCACTCGTCCCAGCACGCGCTCGGCGAGCGGCTCGACAATATCGCCACCTTCGACCAGCGGCGCCATCGCCACGCCATTGCGTGTTTCGCAATCGATTTCGGTAACGACGAGATCCTGTGCGACATCTACCAGGCGGCGCGTGAGGTAACCCGAGTTGGCGGTCTTGAGTGCCGTGTCGGCCAGTCCTTTGCGCGCACCGTGCGTCGAAATAAAGTACTGCAGGACGTCGAGCCCCTCGCGGAAGTTCGCGGTAATGGGGGTCTCGATGATCGAGCCGTCCGGCTTGGCCATCAGGCCACGCATACCGGCAAGCTGGCGAATCTGCGCCGCTGAACCACGAGCACCGGAGTCCGCCATCATGTAGATCGAGTTGAACGACTCCTGCTCGACCTTCTTGCCTTTCGAATCGGTGACGGTCTCGGTGCCCAGCTTGTCCATCATCGCCTTGGCCACCTGGTCATTGGTACGCGACCAGATATCGACGACCTTGTTGTAGCGCTCGCCGTCGGTAACCAGGCCCGATGCGTACTGGTCCTGAATCTCCTTCACCTCGGTCTCGGCAACCGCCAGAATTTCTTCCTTGTTCTCCGGCACGACCATGTCGTTGACGCCGATCGAGATGCCGGCGCGCGTCGCGAAGCGAAAGCCCGTGTACATCAGCCGGTCGGCGAAGACGACGGTCTTCTTCAGGCCGAGCTGGCGGTAGCAGGCGTTGATAACGTTCGAAATCGCTTTCTTGGTCATCGTCTGGTTGATGAGCTCGAACTCCAGCCCCTCCGGCAGGATGTCGGAGAGCAGCGCGCGACCGATCGTTGTATCGACGATCTTGGTGATCTCGCAAATATCGTCGTTCTCATCACGCTCATGCACCGTGACGCGAATCCGGACCTGCGCCTGCAGCTCGGCCGCACCTGTTTCGTAGGCGCGACGTGCCTCGTCAAGGCTCGCGAGGACCATGCCTTCGCCCTTCGCATTGACTCGCGTTCGCGTCATCCAGTAGAGACCGAGCACCACGTCCTGCGACGGCACGATGATCGGCTCGCCGTTGGCCGGCGACAGGATATTGTTCGACGACATCATCAGCGCGCGCGCTTCGAGCTGCGCCTCGATGGACAGCGGCACGTGCACCGCCATCTGGTCACCGTCGAAGTCGGCGTTGAACGCGGTACAGACCAGCGGATGCAGCTGGATGGCCTTGCCCTCGATCAGCACCGGCTCGAACGCCTGGATACCCAGACGATGCAGCGTCGGCGCACGGTTCAGCATGACCGGGTGCTCGCGAATGACCTCTTCGAGAATATCCCAGACCTCGGCACCTTCGCGCTCGACCAGGCGCTTGGCCGCCTTGATGGTCGTCGCCTCGCCGCGCAGCTGCAGCTTCGAGAAGATAAAGGGCTTGAACAGCTCCAGCGCCATTTTCTTCGGCAAGCCGCACTGGTGCAGCTTCAGTGTCGGTCCGACCACGATCACCGAACGACCGGAGTAGTCGACGCGCTTGCCAAGCAGGTTCTGGCGGAAACGCCCCTGCTTGCCCTTGATCATGTCCGCCAGCGATTTCAGCGGGCGCTTGTTGGTGCCGGTAATCGCCCGGCCACGACGGCCGTTGTCCAGCAGCGCATCAACGGATTCCTGCAACATGCGCTTTTCATTGCGCACGATGATGTCCGGTGCATTGAGCTCCAGCAGGCGACGCAGGCGGTTGTTGCGGTTGATGACGCGACGGTACAGATCGTTCAGGTCCGAGGTCGCGAAACGACCGCCATCCAGCGGTACCAGCGGTCGCAGGTCAGGCGGCAGCACCGGCAGCACGGTCAGAACCATCCACTCGGGCTTGTTGCCGGACTCGACGAACGACTCGATCAGCTTGAGGCGCTTCGACAGCCGCTTGATCTTCGTTTCCGAGCGCGTGGCACCCATGTCCTCGCGCACCTTGACGATCTCGCGCTGCAGGTCGATGGTCATCAGCATCTCGCGAATGGCCTCCGCGCCCATGCGGGCATCGAACTCATCGCCGTACTGCTCGAGCGCATCGAGGTACATGTCGTCGGTCATCAACTGACCACGCTCGAGCTCGGTCATGCCGGGCTCGACGACCACGAACGCCTCGAAATACAACACGCGCTCGATTTCGCGCAGCGTCATGTCGAGCATCAGGCCGATACGCGACGGCAGCGATTTCAGAAACCAGATATGCGCGACCGGGCTGGCCAGCTCAATGTGGGCCATGCGCTCGCGACGAACCTTGGTCTGCGTAACCTCGACGCCGCACTTCTCGCAGACGACGCCGCGATGCTTGAGGCGCTTGTACTTGCCGCAGAGGCACTCATAGTCCTTGATCGGTCCAAATATCTTGGCGCAGAACAGGCCGTCACGTTCCGGCTTGAACGTGCGGTAGTTGATGGTCTCGGGCTTTTTGACCTCGCCGAACGACCACGAACGCACCATGTCGGGCGATGCGAGGCCGATGCGAATCGCATCGAAATCGTCAACCGGGTTCTGATACTTGAACAGCTTTAGCAGATCTTTCATTAGTCTGTCTCCAGCTCAATGTTGATGCCAAGAGAACGAATCTCCTTAACCAGCACATTGAACGATTCGGGCATACCGGCATCCATGTAGTGCTCGCCATCCACGATGTTCTTGTACATCTTGGTACGGCCCTGGACGTCATCGGATTTGACCGTCAACATTTCCTGCAGGGTATAGGCCGCGCCATACGCTTCCAGTGCCCACACTTCCATCTCACCGAAGCGCTGGCCACCGAACTGCGCCTTGCCACCCAGCGGCTGCTGCGTGACGAGGCTGTAGGGCCCCGTGGAACGGGCATGCATCTTGTCGTCAACCAGGTGGTTGAGTTTCAACATGTACATGTAGCCGACCGTGACATCACGGTCGAACTTGTCACCCGTGCGTCCGTCGTACAGCGTCGACTGGCCCGACTCGTCGAGTCCCGCCAGTGCGAGGAGCCCCTTGATCTCCGACTCGGCCGCACCATCGAACACCGGCGTTGCCGTCGGCACGCCGTTGGTCAGGTTGCCCGCCAGTTCGAGGACCTCTGGATCGCTCAGTGACTTGATGTCCTCGGTCTTGCCGCCGGTCTTGTTGTAAACGGCGTCGAGAAACTGCCTGAGCTTCGTCATCGATTCCTGCGCTTTGAGCATCTCGTCGATTTTCTTGCCGACGCCCTTGGCCGCCCAGCCGAGGTGCGTCTCCAGCACCTGGCCGACGTTCATTCGAGACGGCACGCCCAGCGGATTGAGCACGATATCGACGGGATTGCCGTCTTCGAGGTACGGCATGTCCTCGACCGGCACGATCGTTGAGATGACACCCTTGTTACCGTGGCGACCAGCCATCTTGTCGCCCGGCTGGATACGCCGTTTGACCGCGAGATAGACCTTGACCATTTTCAGCACACCCGGCGCCAGGTCGTCGCCCGCCGTTATCTTGGACTTCTTCTCATCATAACGTCGGTCAAACTCGTCACGCTGTGCCTTGAGGCGTTCAAACGAGTTCTGCAGCTGCTCGTTGGCACTGTCGTTCTTCAGGCGAATTTCGAACCACTGCTCGCGCGGCAACTCCTCGAGGTAACTCTTGACGATCTTGCTGCCGGACTTCAGCTTGTTCGGGCCGCCCTGCGCCAACTTGCCTGTCAGCATGCGTTCGACGCGCTCGTAAATATCCTCTTCGAGAATGCGCAGCGTGTCGTCGAGATCCTTGCGAACGCTTTCGAGCTCGGCTTTCTCGATCGACAGTGCACGCAGGTCTTTCTCGACGCCATCGCGTGTAAACACGCGCACGTCGATCACCGTGCCGTCCATGCCGGGCGGCACACGCAGTGACGTGTCTTTAACGTCCGACGCTTTCTCGCCGAAAATGGCACGCAGCAGTTTCTCTTCCGGCGTCAGCTGGGTTTCACCCTTCGGTGTCACCTTGCCAACGAGAATGTCGCCGGCCTTGACCTCTGCGCCGATGAAGGCAATGCCCGACTCGTCGAGCTTGGCCAGCGCGGAGTCGCCGACGTTGGGGATGTCAGAGGTAATGTCCTCAGGCCCAAGCTTGGTATCGCGCGCCACGCACTGCAGCTCCTCGATATGAATCGTCGTGAAGCGGTCCTCTTTGACAACGCGCTCTGAGATAAGAATCGAGTCCTCGAAGTTGTAGCCGTTCCAGGGCATGAAAGCGACCAGCAGGTTCTGGCCCAGTGCGAGCTCGCCCATGTCGGTTGACGGTCCGTCGGCCAGCACGTCACCGGCTGAAATGTTGTCGCCGCTTTTCACCAGCGGCCGCTGGTTGATGCAGGTGTTCTGGTTCGACCGTGTGTACTTGGTGAGGTTGTAAATATCGACACCCGGTTCTGCGGCCGTCGTCTCGTCGTCGTTGACGCGGACGACGATACGGGATGCGTCCACCGAATCCACCTCGCCACCGCGGCGCGCAACAACGGTCACGCCCGAGTCGATGGCTACGGCGCGTTCAATGCCGGTACCGACCAGCGGTGCCTCGGCACGCAGCGTCGGAACGGCCTGGCGCTGCATGTTCGATCCCATCAATGCGCGGTTTGCATCGTCGTGCTCGAGGAAGGGAATCAGCGCTGCCGCAACGGACACGATCTGGCGAGGACTGACGTCCATGTAGTTGACGTCTTCAGGTCCGGCCAGGGTGAACTCGTTCTTGTGGCGAACGGCGACAAGGTCCTCTGTGAACTTGCCGTTCTTGTCAAGATCGGAGTTTGCCTGGGCGATAATGAACTGGCTCTCTTCGATAGCCGAGAGGTAATCGATATCGGCCGTCACCTTGCCGTTTTTCACCTTGCGGTACGGCGTCTCCAGGAAGCCGTACGCATTGGTGCGCGCGTACACGGCGAGCGAGTTGATCAGCCCGATGTTCGGGCCTTCAGGCGTCTCGATCGGGCATACCCGGCCGTAGTGAGTCGGATGCACGTCGCGCACTTCGAATCCGGCACGCTCGCGCGTCAAACCACCGGGACCCAGTGCCGATACCCGGCGTTTGTGAGTCACCTCGGACAGCGGGTTGTTCTGGTCCATGAACTGCGACAGCTGGCTCGAGCCAAAGAACTCTTTCACTGCCGCGGCAACCGGCTTCGCGTTAATCATTTCCTGCGGCATGAGGCCGTCGGCCTCCGCCTGCGTGAGGCGCTCTTTGACCGCCCGCTCGACACGAACCAGGCCGACGCGGAAGGCGTTTTCGGCCATCTCGCCAACGCTGCGAACGCGTCGGTTGCCGAGATGATCGATGTCGTCCACGGTTCCGTAGCCGTTGCGAATGTTGATCAGCGTTGCAAGCACGTCAAGAATGTCATCCTTGTCGAGCACGCCCACGCCCTCGGAGTTGTCCCGTCCCACACGACGGTTGAACTTCATGCGTCCAACGGCCGAAAGGTCGTAACGGTCCGGATTGAAGAATAGATTCTGGAACAGGTTTTCAGCCGCTTCCTTGGTCGGCGGCTCACCCGGGCGCATCATTCGGTAGATCTCGACCAGCGCCTCAAGGCGCGTCGTCGAAGGATCGATATTCAGTGTGTTGGAAATAAACGGTCCGCGATCGAGATCGTTAACGTACAAAGTGCGAATGTGCTCAACGCCCGCCTCGATCAGCTGTTCGATCATTTCGAGGGTCAGCTCCGCGTTGGCAGCCGCCAGCAGTTCACCGGTCTCGGTGTCCACGATGTCGTGCGCGAGCAGCTTGCCTTCGAGGTACTCCTTCGGCACAACCAGCTTGTCGACCGACGAGTTCTCCATGTCTCGAACGTGCTTCGCTGTGATCCGGCGGCCTTCCTCGACAATGACCTTGCGCCCCAGCTTGATCTCGAACGACGCGGTGTCACCACGCAGTCGGTCGGGCACGAGCCCCATCTTGATGTCTTTCTCGGACAGGTAAAAATCGTTGTTCTCGAAAAACAGGTCGAGCATTTCTTCATTGTTCATGCCCAGCGCACGAAGAATGATCGTCACCGGCAGTTTGCGACGCCGATCGATACGTGCAAACACCGCGTCCTTCGGATCGAATTCGAAGTCGAGCCAGGAGCCGCGGTAAGGAATCACGCGTGCCGAGAACAGCAGCTTGCCCGAACTGTGGGTCTTGCCTTTGTCGTGATCGAAGAACACGCCCGGAGAGCGGTGCAGCTGCGAGACGATAACGCGCTCGGTGCCGTTGATTACAAATGTGCCGTGATCAGTCATCAACGGCATTTCACCGAGATAGACTTCCTGTTCACGTATGTCCTTGACGGGTTTCGGCGTGCCGCTGGCGTCCTTGTCATAGATAACGAGGCGGACCAGCACACGAATCGGGGCCGCATACGTCAACCCGCGCATCTGACATTCCTTGACATCAAATACGGGTGTGCCGAGGCGATAGCTCACATATTCGAGCGCCGCGTTACCGGAGTAGCTGACAATCGGGAATACCGACTGGAACGCCGCGTGCAGACCGATAGCATCGCGGTTTTCAATTTGCTTATCCGTTTGCAGGAACTTGTTGTAGGAATCGACCTGGATTGACAACAGGTACGGCACGTCCAGAATCGTCGGACGTTTTCCAAAGTTCTTGCGGATACGCTTCTTCTCAGTGAATGAGTAAGCCATTCGAGAAATCCTCTCTAATTTACAGACGCAGGCAAGCAGCCAGCCGATAATCGGCTGGCTGCCCGCCCGACTTGTGACCCGTCAGGTCGTGCATCTCGAGATGCGATGAGCAAGTACAAGCTGGTTATTTCAGCTCTACGCTTGCGCCGGCCTCTTCGAGCTGCTTTTTCACTTCTTCGGCTTCCGCCTTGGCAACGCCTTCCTTGATGGTTGACGGTGCGCCTTCGACGGTGTCCTTCGCTTCCTTCAGGCCGAGTCCCGTGATCGTGCGTACTGCCTTGATCACAGAAACCTTGTTGGCGCCGAAGCTGGTCATTACAACGTCGAACTCGTCTTTCTCGACAGCCGCCTCGCCTGCGTCGCCCGCGGGACCGGCAGCAACGGCTACCGGAGCCGCTGCGGAAACGCCCCATTCGTCTTCAAGCATCTTGACGAGCTCGACGACTTCCATGATGGGCTTTGCGCTCAGCTCTTTGAGCAGGTCTTCGTTTGAAAGTGCCATTTCTACTATCCTCTAAAAAAATCAAACCCTGAGTCAGGGAATATTGAATCGTTAAGCCGCTTCCTGCTCCGCGCGCGCAGACAATGTCCGTGCGAGCATTGCGGGAGGTTCGGCAAGCGTGCGTACCAATTGGCTCATCGGTGCCATCATTACGCCGAGCAGCATTGCGCGTGCCTGATCAAGCGTTGGCAGGTCAGCCAACTTACTCAGATCAGACCCTGGCAACAGTTGCCCACCGGCTGATAGCGATACCGCCTGCAGGGCGTCATGCCCCTTGGCGAAATCTTTGATAACCCTGGCAGCGGCACCTGGATCGTCTTTTGCGAACGCAAGCAGAATCGGGCCTTTGAGCGTTTCATGCATACACTCAAAGTCGGTGCCCTTGACGGCGCGACGTGCCAACGTGTTTTTGACAACACGCAGGTACACGCCGGCTTGTCGCGCAGCTTTCCGCAACTCCGTCATTTCTGCAACAGAGAGACCTCTGTACTCAGCCGCAACGGCTGATACAGAATCCCCTGCAACCGCGTTCACCTCTTGGACAAGCGCTTTCTTGTCTTCGAGTCTCAGTGCCATAATTTGCTCCTGGCTTACGGTTACACAACACGGGTGAAGTAAAACCTCACCCCCCAATCGGGGATATCCCTCCCCTTGTCGGACGGGTAACCAAAGCCATTTGTAATCTGACTCGGGTAACACCATCTGCGCAGGCGACTATTAAGATCAGCGTTCAGGCTGATCGCCTGTGGTCTTCGACGATCGCCACTTCCGTGTGGCTGTCTGCCGGCAAGCCCTGCGGCTTTCCGGCAAATTTCTGTTTGGACAACAGCAAGCGTTCGCTGCGGCCCGTTAAACTGCTTCGGCTTCGCGCACCGAATCAGGCGTTTATCGTGGCCCTGTCGACCGACACACCGGGTCCCATCGTGCTCGAAACGGTCAGTTTCTTGACGTAGGAGCCCTTGGCCGTTGCCGGCTTCGCCTTTTTCAGGTCACCCAACAGCGCATCGAGGTTTTCCTTGAGCGCGTTGACCTCGAAATCCGCACGACCGATCGGGCAATGAATGATGCCCGCCTTGTCCGTGCGATAACGAACCTGTCCTGCCTTGGCGTTCTTGACGGCGGTTTCGACGTCCGCGGTAACCGTGCCAACCTTCGGGTTCGGCATCAGTCCGCGCGGACCGAGAATCTGACCGAGCTGTCCGACGACCCGCATCGCATCCGGCGTTGCGATCACAACGTCAAAGTCGAGTGACCCGCCCTTGATCGTTTCCGCCAGGTCTTCGAAGCCAACGATGTCTGCCCCGGCGGCTGTCGCCTTTTCGGCATTGTCGCCCTGTGCAAAAACGGCGACTCGCACCGTCTTGCCGGTGCCGTTCGGCAGAACCGTGGAACCGCGAACCACCTGGTCCGACTTACGCGGGTCAACGCCAAGGTTGACCGCGACGTCTATGCTCTCGGGGAACTTGGCCGTGGCCAGCTCTTTCACAAGACCCAGTGCGGTATCAATTTCGTAGACCTTTTGAGAGTCAACTTTCTCGCGCGCCGCTTTCTTTCGTCTTGCTAAACGTCGCCATTACTTAACCCCCTCGACTTCAATGCCCATGCTGCGCGCCGTACCGGCGACGGTTCGCACGGCGGCGTCCATGTCGGCTGCCGTGAGGTCGGGCATCTTGGTTGTAGCGATCTCTTCAAGCTGCGCGCGATTGACCTTGCCCACCTTGTCGGTGTTCGGCGTACCCGAACCCTTGGGGATGCCGGCCGCCTTGCGCAGCAATACCGCCGCGGGCGGCGTTTTCGAAATAAACGTGAAGCTTCGATCGCTGTAGACCGTAATCACCACCGGAATGGGCAATCCGGGCTCGGTGCCCTGGGTTTCTGCATTGAATGCCTTGCAGAACTCCATAATATTGACGCCGTGCTGTCCGAGCGCCGGGCCCACCGGCGGAGACGGATTGGCCTGGCCTGCAGGAACCTGCAGCTTGATGTAACTGGCGACTTTCTTTGCCATCGCAATATCCTCTCGAGTTCAAACGCCTTATTCAGGCTCCTCGTACGTTGTTAGATCTAATGGGGGCATTCTGCTTTTACCTTCCCTTAAGCTCGCGTGCAGGAAAAAGCAGAATGTCCCGGTTCTTCTACCCTTTTTCTACCTGGCCAAAATCCAGCTCAACGGGCGTGGACCGGCCAAGAATCTGAACCGCAACCTGCAATCGGCTCTTGTCGTAATTCACCTGCT
The DNA here is from genome assembly GCA_963807845.1 of uncultured Gammaproteobacteria bacterium. GTDB lineage: Bacteria > Pseudomonadota > Gammaproteobacteria > Steroidobacterales > Woeseiaceae > UBA1847. The sequence continues at coordinate 22,082 of CAWEDS010000010.1, read as the reverse complement.
CGACGACACCCGAGAAGTCGTTAAACGGCCCGTCGGTAACGCGAACAACCTCGCCCGGCTCGAAAAGTACTTTCGGCCGCGGCTTGTCGACGCCTTCCTGCACGCGCTGCAGGATATGGTCGGCTTCCTTTTCCGTAATCGGCGCTGGCCGATCGCTGGAGCCGCCAATGAATCCGAGCACCTTCGGAACTTCCTTCACCAGGTGCCAGGTCTCGTCATCCATTTCCATTTGCACGAGGACGTAGCCAGGGAAGAACTTGCGCTCGCTGCGACGCTTCTGCCCTTCACGCATCTCGACAACCTCTTCGGTCGGAACCAGGATGTCGCCGAACTTGTCCTGCAATCCCATGCGCTCGATACGCTCTTCGAGCGCGCTCTTTACGCGATGCTCAAAGTTCGAATAGGCGTGTACGATGTACCAGCGTAAGGCCACTGCTGTTATTCCTCTAAAAGTCTTGCTGTCACGATCAGAAAACTCAGTTGACCAGGGTTCGGGTCAGCCAGAGCAGACCCGAGTCAAGCGCCCAGAAAAACAGCATCATGATCAACGTGAAGACGAAAACGGCAATCGCCGTCTGCGTCGTTTCCTGCCGCGTCGGCCAGACAACCTTCCGAATTTCAACGCGGGAGCCCTGAATAAAGTGCCACAGCCGCTGCCCCTGGGTGCTCGTCATCGCGATACCGATGCCGGCCGCCGTGCCGCCCAGTACCATCAGAACCCGAAGCGCCTGGGCGATCGTCGGCTCATAGTAATAGTAGGCGTACAGGCCACCGATCAAGGCCGCCGCTGCAAGCAGCAGCTTGACGATGTCGAGAGCGCCGCTCTGGCTGGTTTCTGTCTGTGTAACCATGATGTTTCAACTGCCAACTGGCTCAAATGGCAGGCCAGGAGGGAATCGAACCCCCAACCTGCGGTTTTGGAGACCGCCGCTCTGCCAATTGAGCTACTGGCCTGTCGCGTCCTATACCCTCAAAAAGATCGCTTCGGTCGGGTACGCGACACGCTGTGCCTAACCCGATCTCGCGTTCCACCGAACCTACCTAAACGCCTAACTTTCTACCTGGCATTGCTGCCGTTTCTGTCGTTTCCGTGCCGACTCTGTCGGAGTGGCGAAGTCGGCTACGCGACACAAAGTCCATTGCCGATGTCGCGCTCCACTACTGCCAACCGAAGCCAAATCCCCTGACCGCAAGAGTCCGCCTCTGGGATGCTCCTGGTCGAAATGGCTCACTTCGTTGCGCTTGATTTTCGACCAGGAGCATCCCAGAGGCGGACTCTTACCCTGTCAAATCTCAAAGCCCGCGGGCGGCATGTTGGTTACCGGAAATAAAGCGCAGCGCTTAAGCGAGCCATTCCGGTAATCGAACATGCCGTTCGCGGGCCTGTGCGTACTTACTCGATAACCTTCGCCACCACGCCCGCACCCACGGTACGGCCACCCTCACGGATAGCAAACCGAAGGCCGTCTTCCATCGCGATCGGCGCAATCAGGTCAACCACCATCTGCACGTTGTCACCCGGCATCACCATCTCGGTGCCCTCCGGCAACTCACACGCACCCGTCACGTCCGTCGTACGGAAGTAAAACTGCGGCCGGTAGCCCTTGAAAAACGGCGTATGTCGTCCACCCTCGTCCTTCGTCAGAATGTAAACCTCTGCCTCGAACTTGGTGTGCGGCGTGATCGATCCCGGCTTCGCCAGTACCTGGCCACGCTCCACTTCTTCGCGCTTCGTGCCGCGCAGCAACACGCCGACGTTGTCGCCCGCCTGTCCCTGGTCCAGCAACTTCCTGAACATCTCCACGCCCGTGCACGTCGTCTTGGTCGTGTCCTTGATACCCACGATCTCAATCTCGTCGCCCACCTTCACGATGCCGCGCTCAATACGTCCCGTTACCACCGTGCCACGACCCGAAATCGAGAACACGTCCTCCACCGGCATCAAAAAATCACCGTCAATGGCGCGCTCCGGCTCCGGAATGTAGCTGTCCATCTGCTCCACCAGCTTCATGGATCGACGGCACGCCGATGTCCGACTCATCGCCCTCGAACGCCTTCAGCGCCGAGCCCGTGATGATCGGTGTGTCGTCCCCCGGAAACTCGTACATCGACAACAGGTCACGAACCTCCAGCTCCACCAGCTCGAGCAACTCCTCGTCGTCCACCTGGTCGGCCTTGTTCATGTACACCACGATGTACGGTACACCTACCTGGCGTGCCAGCAGAATGTGCTCGCGCGTCTGCGGCATCGGGCCGTCGGCCGCCGATACCACCAGGATCGCGCCGTCCATCTGCGCCGCGCCCGTGATCATGTTCTTCACGTAATCCGCGTGTCCCGGACAGTCCACGTGCGCGTAGTGACGGTTGTCACTCTCGTACTCCACGTGCGCTGTCGCGATCGTAATGCCGCGCTCGCGCTCTTCCGGGGCATTGTCGATCTGGTCGTATCCCTTGACCTCGCCTCCGTGCTTCTCCGACATCACCTTCGTCAGTGCCGCCGTCAGCGTCGTCTTGCCATGGTCAACGTGTCCGATCGTGCCTACGTTTACGTGCGGTTTTGTTCTCTGAAATTTTTCTTTAGACATTAGCCTTTTCCTGCTGATCTAAAAGTGATGTAAAAGTTTCTGCCGTTTTCTGGAGCCCACACCCGGATTTGAACCGGGGACCTCTTCCTTACCAAGGAAGTGCTCTGCCCCTGAGCTATGTGGGCAATTCACTGTGTGGGCCGTTCGCAGTCGTTACAAAGCTTCCATTTTGGAGCGGGTGATGGGAATCGAACCCACATCATCAGCTTGGAAGGCTGAGGTTCTACCGTTGAACTACACCCGCCTTTTCTGTCCCGCCGCTCCTAGACCTCCAAGCCGCGAGTTCCTTAATTCGTATCGCACCCGTTACCGGGCACGTTATTCAGGCGTGCAAAAATCCTGACAGTCTTTTGTTTTCAAACCGTCCGGATGTCATCTGATTCCTGTCTGTGTCTCGCGCGTCGGGCGTCGGTCTGAGATCCTCCCTCAGCCAAGCCATCATCTGGTGGAGGGGGTAGGATTCGAACCTACGTAGGCATAGCCAGCAGATTTACAGTCTGCCCTCGTTGACCGCTTGAGTACCCCTCCGCGTACGCAAGCCGGGCATTGTCTAATTCCCCCGTGTGGCTGTCAACAGCTAAACGGCTGATTTCCCATTTTTGTGGCCGCCCCGGGCAAGCGGCTGAAGGCCTTGGCTGGCGGGGCTTCGGGGCATTGATCAGGCCACGTGAGCCCAGTGCCACGGTTCGTAGACGAAACCGTAGGCGTTGTCCCGCGGATAACTCATGGAAAACCCGAAGCCGCCGGCGTTGGCGGTCAGCCAGCCGAATGCCGCCGAACCCTCGAACTCCTCGGTCAGCGGGCGCGAACCGGGGGTTGCGACATCGACGGCCCTGCCGGTGTGGTGCTCGCTGAAACCGGGCGCCGCATTGACCCTCAATATATCGCTAACTGCTTGACCTGCATTGATTTTTTTCCGAATCAAGCGGGCCTGGTAGTCGATTCCCCGGAATCCCGAGACGAGCAGCAGGGTGACGCCCTCGGCCTCGGCGGCCTCGACCATTTGCCGCCAACTGGCGGCGGCGGCCGGCGCGAGGCGCTGCATCAGGCCGACGAGGTTCGGACCAACATCGACAAGGTCGCTCGCCTCCTCGAACACCGGTTTGTGGTCGTGGAGGCCGTAATCGTCGGGGATACCGAGTTCCTGGTGAAGTTCGCGTAGCATAGCGGCGATTCTCTCATGCGATGAGAAAATGTCTCAAATCTGAAGATCATGACCTATGTCTGAAGACACTATTTACAAGTCTCCACGGGGTTCCGAGCCGTTCCGCTTCGATGACACGGTCGCGCAGGTTTTCCCGGACATGCTGCGCCGCTCGATCCCCGGGTACGCGGCATCGCTGGAGGCCATCGGCTCCCTGGCCGCCCGCTACGTGCGGGCGAATACCCACTGTTATGACCTCGGTTGCTCGCTGGGCGCCGCGTCGCTGGCCATGCGCCAGGGGATTCGCGAGCCCGGCTGTCGCATCATCGCCGTCGACAATGCGGATGCAATGATCCGGCGCTGCGAGGCGATCGTTGCCGAAGACGATCGCACCTCGGAGGCCACCACCCGAATCGACGTCGTGCACGGTGACATCCGCGAGACCGAGATCAGCAACGCATCGATGGTCACTCTTAACTACACGCTGCAGTTTCTGCCGGAAATCGACCGCGACCGGGTGCTCGGCAAGCTGTTTGCGGGCATGAATGACGGCGGCGTGCTGGTGCTCTCGGAGAAGGTCGTCGACGAAGACCCGCAGATGGAGGCGCTGTTGATCGACCTGCACCACGAACACAAGCGCCGCAATCATTACAGCGAACTGGAAATCAGCCAGAAGCGCTCGGCGCTGGAGAACGTGCTGGTGCCGGAAACGGTCGCTGTGCATCGAGCACGCCTCAAGAACGCGGGCTTCTCGCACTCGGCGGTGTGGCTGCGATACTTCAATTTCGTCTCCATTGTGGCGATACGATGACGGCGATCGATTTGCTCGACCTCGATGCGCTCGGCGACCGCCTGGCCTCGATCGGCCTCGGCGACTGGCCCGCCACGCTGGAGCCACTGCTTCGCGCCAGGATGTCGGCGCAATCCCACGGCGACTTCGCGCGGTGGCAGGATGTCGTCACGCGCTTGCCCGAGGTCGTCTCCGATGACGCACGCCTCCGCGAGCGCCTGCTCGAACTGTCGCCGTGGCGCAAGGGACCCTTCCGGGTTGGCAACGTCGATATCGACGCCGAGTGGCGTAGCGACCTGAAGTGGGCACGCCTCAAGGGCGCGTTGCGGCCACTGGACGGCAACACGGTACTCGACGTGGGTTGCGGCAACGGCTACTACGCGTTCTGCATGCGGCAGGCCGGCGCAGGCACCGTGATCGGCGTGGATCCTACACTCCTGTACGTCCTGCAGTTTCTTGCCGTCAATACGCTCGAGAAGGACCCGAACACCTTCGTGCTGCCGCTTCGTCTCGACGAATTACCGGACGCCCGGCATGCCTTCGACACCACCTTCTCAATGGGCGTCCTGTACCACCAGCGCTCGCCGATCGAACACTTGCGCCAACTTCGCGCGACGCTGCGCCCGGGTGGACAGCTGCTGCTGGAGACGATTTATGTACCCGGCGAAGCGTCGTATGCCTGTACACCAGTTGGTCGCTATGCGCGGATGAAAAACGTCTGGCTGCTACCGACGATCGCCGAACTGACGACCTGGCTGCATCGCACCGGTTACCGCGAGATCGAGATTATCGACCAATCCGTCACCACGACGGACGAACAGCGCACGACCGCATGGATGCCGTTCGAGTCGCTGGCCGAAGCGCTTGATCCCGATGACCCGAGCAAAACCGTGGAAGGCTGGCCGGCCCCGCATCGCGTCGTAGTCAGCGCGATCAATCCCTGAGATACGGCAACGGACCCGGGATCGGACGGGTCGCGCGTTTGACTATTGAGGGGTTGGCCGGTAATTTCGGTTAAAACAGAAATAAGAGAAACGACCGATGCGGATGACACCGGCAGTCGAAAGGTACGTTCTCCACTGGGGCGAAATGGGCACGCGTTGGGGTACCAACCGCACCGTCGCGCAGATTCAGGCGCTGCTCTATCTATCACCCACGCCTTTGCGCGCGGACGAGATTGTGGAACTGCTCTCGGTCGCACGCTCCAACGTCAGTACCAGCATTCGCGAACTGCAAAGTTACCGGCTGGTGCGCATGACCCACGTGCTCGGCGATCGTCGCGACTACTTCGAATCGCTGCATGACGTCTGGGAATTGTTCAGGGTCATCATCGAGCAGCGCAAGCAGCGCGAGCTGAACCCGACCTTGACGATGCTCAAGAGCTGCGCGGCCGAAGTCGACCAGGAAAAAGAGACCGACCCGGTAACCAAGCAGCGCATCCGCAACATGCTGGATTTCGTCGAGTCGACCAGCCGCTGGTACGAAGAAATCAGCGCGGTCCCCACCAGCACACTCACCAAGCTCATGGCGCTCGGCAAGCGCATCACCCGGATCGTCAAAAACTAGCCCGTCAGGGCAGAGTGCAGCCTTGCACGGCTTCCTCGCTGCCGCCCTCGGCCTCGCGCAGCAGCCAGACGGCATCGCGGGTAGCAACGGATTGCGGACCGCCATTGACGGTGTCAGCCGGGCGATAGAAATAGCCGCCGGGCAGATAGCTGTCGGAAAACTCCTCGCCGTTGACGCACTCGCTGTGTCGGTAGTCGCCTTCGATAAGGTATCCCTCACGGACCGTCGAGGATTTCAGCCAGGGCATCCTGGCGCCGGTGGAGACTTTCAGTAACCACGTCCTGGCGCCATTGCCGGGATCGTTGCGAAGCTCTTTGACGAACACCCCGGGGATCGCGGCACCCTCCCACACCAACAAACCGGCATCGATAATGATCGGCGATCGAATGACGGACTGCGGATCGACGTCGTTGCGAAAATAAAGAATTCTCGCGCCCGCGGCGGCATGCAGATTGAACCCCAGGGAACCGGATGGCAGGAACGCGTAGCCGCCCGGTCCGAGATCGAGGTCCGCGATGCGCAGGCGCCCGTCCAGCACGAAAATTTCGAGCGACCGCCCCGGCGATCCGCCGCTGGTGCCGCTCCAACCGGCGGGCAAATCGATGCGATTGCTCGTTCGTCGGGTTTGTGAATCGCCCGCCATTTGTTTGGCGCGAACGCCGGGCAGGCTCGCCATGAAAACGTCGCTGAGATCGTCCACCTGGACGAAGGCGGGATACGGCAGTTCCGGTGGTCCGCCGGCACAAGCGGCCAGCATGAAGGCCACAAGCAAAGGCGCCAAAGCTGTCCTGTTCACGTTGTTGCCTGGCCGCCAAAAAAAAGCCGCCCGGATACCGGGCGGCACAAAAAGCAGAAGATGTGATCGGCTAGGTCGGGAGAGCATTCGAACTATCGAAACGTCAATGTCGCAATAAACTTCGGTGTCATCCACGGCCCGGTTGGCAATCCGCTTCCTCGTCAGCATTGACCGGTATTAAGGAACCGACCATTGAGGTGGCGTGTTGAGAGGATTCACGCGGCACCCGCTGTTGAGTCACGCATCCGGCATGGTGGTTTGCCCACTTCGCCTTACTACATCTCATCTCCGTGCGTACCGAGTTGGTACGCACGGAATGCTACTACATCTTGTAGGGGAAGGCGAGCAATACACTACATCTGGGAATTGGCGGCAAAAGGAACGACGACGCGCGTCGAAAAAGGTACGCTTGCCATCACACGAATTGCTGCCGGGACGTTTTGCATTGACGAATACGATGATCGATGGACGAGCGACACATCAGACGGTCGGTTTGTTTCTCGGGCCGGCGATTGCGCTCGCGATGTTGCTCGTCGGTGCCCCAGAAGACCTGTCTGATTCTGGCATGGAATACCGCCGCGATCGGCGTGCTGATGGCGGTGTGGTGGGCAACCGAAGCCGTGCCGATTGCGGTAACCGCGCTGTTGCCGCTGGTGTGCTTTCCGCTGCTCGGTGTCGCGACCATCCAGGACACCGCGGCGCCCTACGCCAACAAGGTCATTTACCTGTTTTTGGGCGGCTTCATCGTTGCCTTCGCGATGCAGCGCTGGAACCTGCATCGACGCATTGCCCTGACGGTCCTGCAACACGTCGGTGGGGACGGTCGCTCCCTGGTTGGCGGCTTCATGCTCGCCAGCGCCGTCATCAGCATGTGGGTTATGAACACCTCGACGACGATGATGTTGCTGCCGATTGCGATTTCGATCATTGCCGTCATCCACAACACGGTGGGCAGTCTCGATGATAAGGCGAAACAGGATTTTCAGTATTCATTACTGCTGGGCGTTGCCTACGGCGCGACCATAGGCGGCATGGCTACGCTGGTTGGAACGGCGCCGAACGCGATGCTCGCGGCTTTCATGCAGGAAAGCTATGGCACCGAGATCGACTTTTCCAGCTGGATGATGGTCGGCCTGCCATTGAGCGCGATGATGTTGCCGATGGCGTGGCTTACGCTGACGCGCTGGATTTTCAAGGTCGACTTCAAGACCTCGGTGGAAGGTCGCGCCGCGCTCGACGCGATGAAGCAGGAGATGGGTGGGATTACCGTGCCGGAGGTGCGCGTCGCGATCGTCTTTACGCTGATGGCACTCACATGGGTATCGCGCCCCCTGCTCGTGCAGTTACCGGGTCTTGCCGCGCTTGACGATTCGGGCATCGCCATGGCCGGCGCCATACTGCTGTTCCTGATACCCAGTGGCGACAAGAGCGATCCGCTGTTGCTGCGCTGGCAATACGCCGAGAAGCTGCCCTGGAGCGTCCTCATACTGTTTGGCGGCGGGCTGACCCTGGCCAGCGCGGTGACGCGCACCGGCCTCGCGGAATGGCTCGGTGGCAGCCTGCAGGCCGTTGGCACGTTGCCGCTGATGATGATCGTCATCATTGCCGCAGCAATGATCATTTTTCTCACCGAGCTCACCAGCAACATCGCGACGACGGCGACGTTCCTGCCGGTCGTTGGCGCGATTGCCATCGAATCCGGGTTCGATCCGATCGTGCTGACGGTGCCGGTCACGTTCGCGGCCAGCTGCGCGTTCATGTTGCCGGTCGCCACGCCGCCAAACGCCATCGTCTTTGGCTCCGGCCTGTTGACGATTCCAAAGATGGCGCGCGCGGGCCTGTTGCTCAATCTCATCGGCATCGTCCTGGTGTCGATCGTCGCCGTGTACCTGGCGCCGAAGTTCCTTTAGGAGGCTGTGCCGTTGTCGGACGCATACGAAATCAGCAAAAAGAACAAGGTGCGCCAGCTGCGCGAGAAAGCGGTCTATGACCGGGACGTCGTGCACGGTGTGCTCGACGCCGGGCTGATCGCACACGTGGCCTTCGTGCAGGAGGGCGAGCCGGTCGTCGTGCCGATGCTGTACGGCCGTGAGGGCGAGACGCTGTTTCTGCACGGCGCGAGGAAGGCACGCATCATCCGCCTGCTGGAAAGCACCGGCACGGCCTCTGTCAACGTGACGCATGTCGATGGCCTGGTGTACGCACGATCGGCGTTTAATTCGTCGATGCGCTATCGCTCGGTTACGGTGTTCGGGCCGGCGCGCCTCGTCGATGACGCGGCCAGGAAGCTGCACGCCTTGCGGGTGATCACCGAAGCCACCATGCCGGGCCGCTGGGACGAATTGCGCGATCCGCTTGATAAGGAAATCAAGATGACCGGCGTGATCGCACTGGAGATCGAATCCGCATCTGCGAAAATCGCGAGCGGTATGCCCGACGACGAAGAGGAAGATTACGACATCCCGATCTGGGCCGGCGTTCTGCCGCTCGAATCCCGGTTTACGACGCTTGAATCGGACCAGCGCCTGCTGGATGGTGTGCAGCCTTCCGACGCTGTGCGCGCGATGCAGGGCAAGAAGATCTAGTCCACTGCCGGACGGCGTCAGACGCACGCTCGTGCCAGCCTTCGCCAGCCCTACAGCAGGTCCTGGGTATGCTCCGCTTCGAGCCGCAGCAGCGCCTCCTTGGTATCCAGCCCGCCACCGAAACCGGTGAGGTCGCCGGTGCTGCCGATGACCCGATGGCAGGGCACGACGATAGGAATCGGGTTTCGGCCATTGGCGGCGCCCACGGCGCGCACGGCTTTCGGTCGACCAATGCGGCGCGCAATCTCGCCGTAGGACGCCGTTTCGCCGTAGGGGATTTCCTGCAACGCCTCAAGGACACTGACCTGGAACTCGGTGCCTTCGAGCCGCAACGGCAAATCGAACTGCTTGCGATCACCACCGAAATACTCGTCGAGTTGGCGCCGCGCTTCCGCGAGCGGTTGCTCGTTGTAGATCCAGTCCGGCTCAGGGTCCCGCCGCATTGCGCCCTTTGGAAATCCGATCATCAGACAGTGCGTCGTTCTCTCCGGCCAACAGCAATTCACCGATCGGTGTCGTCATGTAGCAGTAGTACATCGTCTAGCCTCCGGCTCCGTTTGCTGAGCCCCACAATAACAATGCCGCGTAGGCGCGCCAGGGCCGCCATGCCTCGGCGCGCTTCTTGAGTGCAGCGGGTTTCATCCGTTCTTTGCGCCGGGCGATCGAAGGCGCGCAACAGGCCGAGATCAGATGCCGGAAACGCGTCCGGATTCTTCAGTGCCCGCATCGCGACGTATTGCGCGGTCCAGTCACCGATGCCCTTGATGTCCAGCAATTTTTCCGCAAGGCGTTCAGGCTCTTCGAGCGCATCAAAGCACAGCTGTCCGTCCTGCACCGCGCGCGCAACACTGCGGATCGTTTGAGCGCGGGCGCCAATGATGCCGAGGTTCTCGAGTTTCGCGCGCAGGAGTTTCTGCGGCTCGGGGAACAAGCGTTCGGGCACCTCGGGAACATCGGCAACGGGGACGTCGATACGTTCTCCGTAGCGATCCGCGATACGGCCGGCCAGCGTCGTTGCAGCACTGACGGAGACCTGCTGTCCCAGGATGGCACGAACGGTCAGCTCGAAACCGTCCCAGGACCCCGGCACCCGCACGCCCGGGTTGCTTTTTAACAGCCGCCGCAGCACGGCGTCGCCCGACAGGACGGTGGCAATGTCATCGGTTGCGGCGTCAAGGTCAAACAGGCTGCGCACACGTTGCACGATCGCGAACAGTGAGTCGGTGGGAATGCCGTGGACCGATAACAAGAGGTGATCTCCGCTGTCGTGCACGTCGATGATGCCGTGCGTATCGCCGAGCGCGATGCTCCTTAAGTATCGCCCGGTGTGTACGACCTCGACACCGGGCGTCGCCCGCGCCGCGAAGAACGCCAGCAGCCGGTCCCAGTCGAAGGGATGGCGGTAAGGCAACTGTACGGAAAAGGCACCCGCGTTCAGGGTGGTGGCACAGCGTCGCCGCAACTCACCGGGCGTTTTGCCGTAGGTTTTCCTGAACGTGTCGTTGAAGCGCCGGACACTGCCGAATCCCGCCGCCACCGAGATGTCACGCATCGACAGCGTCGTCTGGTCAATCAGGTTTTTTGCGAAATGCAGGCGCTGGGTGTGCGCGACCGCCAGCGGGCTCGCACCGAGGTGCTTGTTGAACAGGCGCCGGAGGTGCCGGCTCGTGACACCCAGCCGCAGAGCGAGGCTTTCGATGTCGCCCTCGTCGAGCGCGCCTTCGGCAATCAGCCGCAGTCCTCTCTTCACGGTCGTGGACGTGCCGGCCCAGGCCGGTGTACCGGGCGCGCATTCCGGCCGACACCGCAGGCACGGGCGGAAGCCGGCCTCACCGGCCGCTGCCGCCGTTTTGTAGAAAGCGACGTTCTCGCTTTTCGGCGAATTCGCCGGACAGACAGGCCGACAATAAATGCCGGTGGTCTTTACGCCAATGAAAAAGCGACCGTCAAACCGCGCATCCCGCGACAGGCGGGCGCGCTCAAAAATTTCGTTGCTGACTGCGGCTGACGTCTCCATTGCAGCAAAGTATACGCCGAGCCCGGCTGCCGGGTAGCCACATTCGGACCCCAATAAAAACAGCCGAACATTCCTCACCAAGTATTAATACGATAAATTCGGAATTCCTTATTTGTCGTCCCAATTCGTCTGATACATTAAGTTAGCAATGCATCAAATTCTGAGAATGTCCCCAAATTGGGAAGTCTCGCGCACAAAAAAACACCGGGCAGATCTTTCGGCCTGCCCGGCTGCGTTTTGCTGCGTCTGTGGTGCTTAAGCCGCCGTGCGGGCCGCGGACGGGTCGCGCTTCGACAACCACTTTTCCAGGTCGTCGGAACCGCCAATCAGCTTGCCGTCGATGAACACCTGGGGATAGGTGATGCTGGACGAGACCGCGCGCAGGGTCTTGTCGGTGTAGTCCTGATTCAGCAACAGCTCCTCGAACTCGATGCCCGCATCTCTCAGCATGCCTTTGGCGCGCACACAGAAAGGACAGCCATCGCGCGTGAAGATCGCGACGTCGTTTGGCAGCTGACCTTGCGGATCAAGATACTTCAGCATGGTGTCAGCGTCAGATACGTGGAACGGGTCGCCGGGCTCTTCGGGCTCGACAAACATTTTTTCAACGACGCCGTCGCGCACGAGCATTGAATAGCGCCATGAGCGCTTGCCGAATCCGAGGTCTTCCTTGCCGACGAGCAGGCCCATGCCGTCAGAAAACTCGCCGTTGCCATCGGGCAGGAAGGTGACGCGATCCGCCTTCTGACTGCGTTTCCACTCGTTCATGACAAACGCATCGTTCACGCTGACGCAGATAACGTCGTCGATACCGTTGGCTTTGAACTGCGGCACCAACTGGTTGTAACGCGGCACGTGAGACGAAGAGCAGGTGGGCGTGAAAGCGCCCGGCAGCGAAAACAGGACGACGGACTTGCCGGCGAAAACGTCGTCACTGCTAAGCTCGACCCATTCGTGATCGCGACGCGTCTTGAACTTGACGTCAGGAATTCTCTTACCTTCGAGATTTTTGAACATGATTTAAACTCCAGTAGGGTTGGGTTTGTATCAGGCCAGCATGCTGCGAAGCATCCAGGCGTTTTTTTCGTGCAGCTGCATGCGCTGCGTCAGCAGGTCCGCGGTAGGCTCGTCGTTCGCGGCGTCGGCGTCAGGAAATACGGCCCGCGCGGTGCGTACGATGGTTTCCTGCCCGACAGCGAGCTGGCGAACCATTTCTTCGGCGGACTCGGTGCCTTCGCCCTCATCGATGGACGTCATCGCTGCGAACTTGGTGTACGATCCCGGCGCCAGAATGCCCAGTGCGCGAATCCGTTCAGCTATTTCATCAACGGCGATAGCGAGCTCGGTGTACTGCACCTCGAACATCTGGTGCAGCGTGTTGAACTGCGGCCCCGTGACGTTCCAGTGGTAGTTGTGGGTCTTGAGGTACAGCGTGTAGCTGTCGGCCAGCAGGCGTGAAAGCCCTGCGGCTATTTTCTCGCGATGGTCTTTGCTGATGCCGGTATTGAGTTCCATGGGGTAACCTCTAAGCGTTGTTGGAGGGTCGATGTATACGGGTAGCAATATCATATTTAAAATGGTTTAATTAGCTTATTATGATCGTTTTTATCGAATCATGAGGCTGCCGACGGTTCGGCAGCTGCGAGTACTTCGTCGCCCTGACGGAAACCGAGCACTTCGGGCGTGCGGCGGCGCGCTGTTTTGTCTCGCAGTCCGCTTTCAGCAACGCGATCAAGGAGCTCGAGACGTCGCTTGCGGCGCAGCTCGTCGATCGCACCAACCGCAATGTGACGATCACGGCAACCGGCCAGCAGGTGGCGGTGCAGGCGCGGCTGGTATTGCGCGACCTCGAGGGCCTCGTGGAGACAGCGCGTGGCCAGGAGGAGCCGCTGACCGGCGAGCTGCGACTCGGTGTCATACCCACGATAGCGCCCTTCGTCCTTCCCGAAGCGTTACCGAAGCTGCGTAAGCAGTATCCCGAGCTGCGCCTGTTGCTGATCGAGGATCAGACTGCACGAATCTACGCGCGCCTTATGGCCGGGGAGCTGGATGTCCTGTTGATGGCCCTGCCCTGGGACATGCAGGGTGTCGAGGAGCTGCCCCTGTTTCGGGATGCCTTTTGCCTGGCCTGCAAAGACAAGACGCGCCACGTGCAGCCGGAGAACTACCGCTTCAGCCGCCTCGACTCGGACAGCATCCTGCTGCTGGAGGACGGCCACTGCCTGCGGGAACATGCTCTCGCGGCCTGCAAGATCCGCAACACGCAGAAAGTCAGTCGCTTTGGTGCCAGCAGCCTCTTGACCCTCATTGAAATGGTCGACGCCGACCTCGGCGTCACGTTCCTGCCGGAAATGGCGCGCGGTTCGCTGCTGCTTCGAAATACACGCGTCAAGTTGCACGCAATGGGCGAAAACAGCTATCGCACGATAGGCCTCGTCTGGCGCAAAGGCAGCCGGCGCGTCGATGAGTTCCGCTTGCTGGGGCAGTTCTTTCGGGGCGAGCGCTAGTGCCCTGCGGCCTGCGTAGGCAGGAATGCGTATTGTTGGCATACTCGCCGGATAGCAACATCCGTATGGAAGGAGTGCTTTGATGAAAGGATCGTTTCTCCTCTTGGTCGGTGTGTTGTTGATGGCGGCGTGCGCGCGGGACGCGACCGATAGCCGAGCAACGCAGGATTCAGCCGCCGTGGGTGCCACACCGTCGGGCGAGGTCGCTTCGCTCAACGGTGAACGTGCGTATAGCGAGTACTGCGCCGGCTGCCACGAGACGGGCATGCTGGGCGCACCCGTCGCCGGTGACGCGGCCGACTGGGGCGAGCGCTCCAGCCTCTGGGACGCGGTCCTGCTGGATCACGCCATTACCGGCTACCTCGAAATGCCCGCCAAGGGCGGTCGAGGCGACCTGCCCGAGGAGGTCGTCCGCTCCGCGGCCGAATACATGCTGCGATTGAGCTTTCCCGACATGCCGCACGACTGCAATCCACCGTACTGCGCCGATTCACAGGAATAAGCTGATCCGCCTACCCGGCCGGTGCTCCGCAGGAAAACGATAGCCCGCGCTGCGGGCTAACTGTCGTCGTCAATGATGATGACGGTCGCGGTAAAGGGATGTGCCAGTATCCGGTTGCCATCGGGACGACTAAGCGCGATCCGGAAACTCTCGGCCGGCTCTGGCGTCGCGTCAGAGACGATGGGAATGAAGAGGGTCTTGCTGGCTTCGCCGGCGGCAAAAAACGCGCGGTTCAATCCGCTGCCAATGTAGTCCTGCTCCGGTTGCGCGGATGCCGGAATGATCATCCAGTCAACGCTCGCCGCACTCGAACTGTCGCCTTGCCTGTTGATCTGGACGGCGAGCGCTGCAGCGCGCTCTGCGACGACATACTCGGCGGCATCAAACCGGAAACCGGGAGCAACACCAGCGGCCGCACTCTCCGCCGGTTCGTCGGCCGCGATGCCCGATGCACGCCGCTCGGCGACCGGCGCCGGCTGAACGCCCGGAGCGGCGCGCGCCGTATCGGCCGATGCAGCGGGCAGTTTGCTCGCGACGGTTGTCATCGCATCGGGCTCTTGCGCGGCCGCCAACTGCTCGATGTTTGCCGCTTGCGGTGTGCCAGGCGCATCAATTGACGGGTTTTGCTTCGACGAGGTCGCCCGCTGTCGACACTGCGGACAGACCCGACGCGCCGATCGAAGCGGTGTCACCGTCCTGGCTACCTGCCGTCGACACCTCGGTCGTGCTGTTGTCGGATCGGCCGAACTGGTCGAGACGATCGAGAACCGCGGTTTTCAGGGCCTGCACCGGTTGCGACTCCGTTACCCTCTTTAGATACCGTTGTCCGATCGGCTGCGAAATAAAGACGGCCAGCGCCACCACGACCGCAGCCGGGAACAACCACCCCACCCCGGACGTCTTCCGCGAACGGCGACGCCCCTTGCGGATCCTGGCAGGCGTATTTTTCGCGGCCTTCCTTTGCCGGACCGACGCGCGCCCGGGCGCTGCTGGTTGTTTCGGCGCGGGCGGTGTGGCAACAGGCTCATGCCGGGGGCTCTTCACGGCATTGCGTGCGGGGTGCAGTGCGATGATCGGGGAAAACGCCACCTGCAGGTCGTGCACCTGGGTCGAACGTTCATCCTTATCAAGCCGCAGACCGTTGGCCAGGGTGCGCCACTCGATGTCCGTCAGGTCATCGATACGCGCAGGCTCGAGGTTCAGCGCGCGCGCCGCAAGCGCTGATTTTCTATCGTAGGGGTGCCGGCCCGACAGCAGCTCATAGATCACGCACGACAACGAATAGACATCATCGCTGAAGGTCGGCGCGCGACCTTCCAGCCGATTGCAGCTGGCGTACGCGGGTGTCACGGCCTGCAACGCGTCAGTGCCGGCGGGCCCGCTGCGAGTAAGACGCCGCCACCTGCGACAGGCCGAAATCAAGAATCTTGGGCTCGTCCCCGGGCGTCAGGATCACGTTGCCGGGCTTGAAGTCGGCATGCACCAAACCGCGTTCGTGCGCGTACGACAGGCCACGACACAGGTCGAGAATGATGCGTATCGCACGATCCTGCCGCAGCGGCACCGTTGATGTTTTTGACAACAGCGCCTTCAGCGTCTCGCCCTGCAACAGCTCCATGGTGATGAAGCAGGTCTCGCCATGCTGGTGAAGATCGTAGATACGAACAATGTTCGGGTGCGACAGCCCTTGAGCATGTCCTGCCTCACGCTGCAAAACCTTGAGCCGTTCGGGATCGGTGCGGAACTCCTCGCGCAGAACCTTTATAGCGATCCTTGCGGGTCCCGCCTCCGCGCGTTGCAGCAGGCGATCGTGGGCGCGAAAAACGATGCCGCTGCCGCCACTGCCAAGCTCTTCCTCGAGCACGAAACGGTTCTTGAGTACCTGCCCTGCCTCCAGGGCGACGATCGGCTTACGTGCGTTGACACTATGCGTGTCGTCGTCATCATCGAACGTGATCGTCCAGTCTTCGGGCCCGTCGGTAACGGCCGCCTCGACGATGCGTTTCAGCGACAGCGTGCGTTCCTCACCGAGATGATGCGCGGCGTCTTTTTTATACAGCAGCCGCACCGCGCCGGCACACAAGCCGGGGTTGTCGGCCAGCGTAATGATCCATTGCGTGCGCAACGCATCGAAATCGACACGCTTCTGGCAGTAAGCGTCGAGGCTTGCACGCAAGTCGGCGGAGCCACTCTTCTGTTGTGTGTTTGTTTGCACGGGTGATGCGGGACGCTCGTATGGTAAGCGCCTCATTATGACATGGGCCCTTACGAATGCCGACACACTATGGGCAAAATGTGTTCGCCAGCGTACGGTGGCCCGGCGTGGCCGCCAGCACCTTAAGCTGTTTCGAGCTAGCGCAGCTAAGTTATGGCATTACCTTGAATCGTTCTGCTTTCGAGCGAGAAACGAAAGCCACAGGGAAACCGGTACGGTGATGATGCCGGCGATTACTGCTGTCGGAAAAAACCAGCTTGCCGCAGTTTCGGCGACTCGCGTCCAGTCGGTGCCCGCATCCGTGCGAAAAATACCGGCCGGATTGAGCCGCCAATCCATGAAGGTCATCACGCCTGCGACGAAGACAGCGACAAGCAGCGCGATAGCAATCCCGTACATTACGGAACGGACATGGTTTCTGGTTTTCATATTTTTTTCGCGATTGGTCCGACCGACGCCTGCTGTAATTCAGTCACTCCTGAAACTGAGTTCAATGCGCGGCGCTATGCTTACCAGATGGCGCAGGAACGTTATCCATAGCAAAGTCATCGCGAGCATCTCCATGAATTCCTCGATGGACTTAGAGAAGTGCCGGACCTGGTACTCGCTCAAGTCCCAGGTCCAATAGATCCAGCCGTGCAGGTTGAGGGGGTGGTCCATTTCGAGACCTTCGAAGAAGTCCGCAACAACGGCCAATACGAGCAGCCCGATAGCCGCGACCACCCGCCGCTTGTCGCGCGCGCTCTGCAGTTCCTTGTTCAGAAACCAGAGGATAAACAGCCCGAACGTGCCAAAAATCGGCAGAAAAACAAGCTGCCAGGCATAGCTCGGGAAAAAGCCCGCGATGCGTTCGCCGCTTTCGTGATCCTCACCGTGGAGCATTGTCTTGAAGGACGATCCGATACGCTCGTGAAACTGTGCGCCGTCGTCCATCGCCATGTAAACAAGGAAGAGCGCGATGATCGCCCAGCCAACCCGTCGCCAGCGCGCCGCGTCATCCGCGCGCACCACGGCGTAAAGAAACGCGGCCGTCATGCCCAGCATCCAGGTCTGGGTCACCGCGAACCAGGAGGCAACGCCATCCTCCCGGGTGATATTGAAAAACCGCCGAATGGGCGAGAGGTCGATCAGCCGGCCGACGTTGATGATCGCGTCGGCCAGCACGAAAAACACTTCGGCGCCAACGAGAACAAAAAACAGCACGACAATAAAACGCCGGGCATCGACGTCAATGCGCGCCGGGCCGGTGGCGCCGGGCCTGCTCGTGGCTCCGCTCACGCGGGCTCCCTTCTTCTCATGAGTACCTTTCTCCTGGCGCTGCAGTGCCAGTGTGTTCGCCCTGCAAACGAGCTACTATTGTTCATTATATGCCCCGATCATATGTCCCAATTATAGGCCGTGATCGGGCACGCCAGACAGTCCATGGAGCGTGATTTCCAATATGAACAGACGCATTACCGTACTCGTACCGCTGCTTTCCCTGCTCGTGGCCGCCTGCGTGGGGCCACAGGCTGACAGCTCGGAGAATGCGACCGTCGCTGACAAGAAAGCACCCAGCGGCAAAGAGCTCGAGGTCCGCTCTGTCCCGAGCATAGCCGGAGAACTCAGTGTGGAGAAAAAACCCGCCAAACCCGTTGCACCCAGCCCTGCAATGCAAAAGCTCGTGGACGTGGCGAAAAACGATCTTGCCGCGAGGCTATCAATAGGCGAATCTGACATCGAAACAATGCAGGCTAAATTCGTCACCTGGCCGGACTCCAGCGCCGGCTGCCCGCAACCCGGGATGCAGTACATGCAGGTATTGACCGGTGGTGTGCGCATCGTGCTTCGCGCAAACAAGGCCACCTACCACTATCACAGCGCCGGCAGTCGCCCGCCGTTTCTCTGCAAGAATCCGTCGCCCGACATCCCGCAGCCCCACCGGGACGACAGGGTCTAGTACCTAACGCCCGAAACCCCGACAAACGACGCGACTCGCACCGGCTCGCGACCAAAAAAAGGGGCGACAATTCAGTCGCCCCTCAAAAGCCAGATTCGGCTTTACGTCCTGATAACTACAACGCTCTAGTAATCATAGACATCGTCACTGCGTCGCGCTGCTCTGTCGTCGTCCTGCTGTCGTCGTCGTCCTTGACGCACTTGGTAGCGGCAATTGCTGTTTCCGCGGCATCGGCGGTAGTGACGTTCACACGATTGATGATGGCTTCGCCTTTCTTGCATTTGTCGACTTCGGCCTGGAACGTGAAGGTGGCTGTGCCGCCGATGCGTTCTTCAATCATCAAGTCCCCTGAGATCGGTCGCCAACAGCGAGGCATTCCGGCTCCATCGTAGTAACGCGCTTCGCCGTACGGTTCCATCACTGTTTTCGATACCCACCGTGCCGTCGACGCCTTGTACACCGTCTATAGATAAACCAGATTTGGTCAGTGCCGTCTATCGATCCAGATCTGGAAGGTTGCAGTTTCAGCGAGAGTGCCGAAGCGCGGCACGTCCTCCCATTCGAAGACCGTGTAGAAATTGGCACCAGCGGTCAGCCCGCCAGACATACCAGTTGCCTCCGGCGCACAGGTTGAGGTCGGTCCACCACGGCGCCATCAAGTTATTGGGCGCGGTCGGGTCTGGCAGGTCCTGATTGGCAAAGCTTGTCGCCTGCCCGCTCGCAGTGCCCGCCTCCAGCGTGCCGTTGACCGACCAGATAACCTGGTATACGACGCACCTCGGTAGATGAATGGCATCCAGACGATGATGAACGCACCATCGTCGCAATCGCCCGGCAATTGGAACGGCGCGAACCGAAAGTGACAGCGAAAAATAACCAGCCGAACGGAGATTCCGTCAACCCGAATCCGCTCGGATCCAGCTCACCGCTCCAGCTTAAAGTACCACCAGCGTAAGAGAATGGCGAAGATGGTCGTGCCATTGGTGACGACCTCAGTCTCCGACCCGGGCACGAAATCCAGTCCGTTCGGCAAGACGTCGCTCAGATTGATCGTCCCGGCCAGCTGTCCGTTGGTGATGTCGATCTGGTAGTTCAACGGCTCACCCTTGGCTGCCGTTGCGGCATCGACCGTCTTGTTCAGCACGCCCGCATTACTCGAACCGGACGCAAAGACCGCGATCGGCATGTGCAGATCGGGACCCTTGTTGCCTTTGCGATCAAGCTCCAGGGTGGCAAAGTTCCAGCCCGGCGTGGCAAGCGCTGTGTTGGCGGTGACGGTAATCGTCTTGCTCTCGGCCGGCTTGTTCTTCTTGCCCTTCTTGAGCTTGAGCTTCTTCTTTGGATCCGTCGTTATTTCCAGCCCCGCCGGAGCGTCTGAACTGAGTCGCCACTGCGCCTTGTTGCCGGACACGTTTTCTACGGTTCGCGTCCAGGAACATTCCTCGACGCAATTGCCGTTCTTCATACTGGCAATGTTCAGCGTCCTTGGATCGCCGCCGAGATTCGGGTCCGCTGCCAGGAAATTGGCCGTGGTTTCATCGAGTACCAGGCCCGCTTTCGCCGCACGACTCAGATCGATGCGTCCGGCACCCAGGTCAAAGTGGTCTGTCGGCGTTACACCATCCTCTTTCACCGTGTTCCGGGTGGTTGCGGTCATCATCATCGCGGATTTTATCTGGTGCGGTGACCAGTCGGGCCGCAACGCTTTGACTAATGCGGCCGCACCTGCGTTGTGAGGACTCGACATCGATGTGCCGCTCAGGAAGCCAAATTCCGGCATTGCCAGGCCGCTTAAGGAGTCCAGGGCCGCCATGATGTTGACGCCCGGCGCGGTGACATCGGGCTTTAACACGTCGAAAGCGCCACCCGGCCCGCGGGAGCTGAAGCCGGCCATGATGTCGCCATTGTCGTCATCGAGATTCAGCGAAAAGCCGCAATAGAACCCTCGGTAGACCCGGGGTTAGCCGCAAGCCAGCTCTTCAGTACTACCCCGTCGGCTTGCGTAATATGTACGCCCGGCAGCACATGCGCGTCACCGACGATGCCGCTACCGTTGTCCATCAGGATGAAACCGCCGGCACCGGCAGCCAGTGCATTCGCACCTTTCTCCACGCGTCCGAAGGTACCGCGGTCACAGGCGACGATCTCGCCGTTGAAGGTCCCGGGAAGCCAGGGCGAAATAAAATCACCCAGATCGCCGTCGCCGCAAAGCTCGGGCGTGGAACCTACGTCAGCAGGATAGTCGCCGGCATAAACGATATGCTGCAGGGCCAAAACCCGACGTCAATCCGGCGCCAACGATGTCCGGCAACGTGCCGCCGCTGCTGTCGAGGTCCACGACGCTGTTTTCGATAACACGGTTGTGCGTACTGGCGGCGACGGTGGCGACCCATGGGGACAGGTGAGCCACTGTGCCGGCGCCCGGCCCACTATTGCCGGCAGAGGCCGACACAAAGATTCCGGCGTCCGCGGCGGCCAGAAACGCGAGTTCTACAGCGTCGTTGTAGGGATTGGCGCCACCCGAAATTGAATAGTTGATCGCGGCAATGCCGTTGGGCAGATTACCGGAATCGATAACGACCTGCTCCAGCGCGGCGACCAGCGCCGAGCCGGGACAGCTCACGATGCAGACATCGTAGGCAATGATGTTGGCGTGAGGCGCAACACCGGAAACGTCACGCGTGAAGGTTGTCGTCGGTGCAACGATTGTGGCGCCGTTGAACTACGTTGCCGCCCGCCGTACTGGCCGTGTGCACGCCATGACCGTCGTCCGCCTCGGGGCTCGGATATTGAGCATCGCCTGGCACAAAGGTCCACGCACCGATCAATTTGTCGTTGCAGAAGCTTGAATCGTTCGGATCGGGTGCATCGAGTCGCAGTAACTGCCGGGAAGGTAATTGCCGGAGCCCAGCGGGTTGGTGTGGTCATAGCCATCGCCGCCGATGTCGGCAAACGACGGATGATCGGAGTTGATACCGCGATCCAGCACGCCGATCACGACGCCTTCGCCCCGGATCCCGGCGATTTGCTTCGACGATGGGTCCCAGATGGCCGGCGCATTGATCCACTGCGGTCCGCGTCCGTCAGCGGCACTTCCATTCTTTCGCGCTCGACGCTCTTGACGCCGGGCATTTTGGCCATGGCCGCCGCTTCGTATTCGGACAGCTCCACGGCCATGCCGTTAATAACATGCTGATACTTGAATTTGACATCGAGCGGGCGGCCCATGGATCTTTCGCTGCTCGCTATGAATCCCGATTGTTTCGTTTTCAGGTGATCCTTGTAGCTTTTGGCCGCCTTACTGTTCGTCTCCAGCCTGGCTCCCCCGGTCACGCGGAGGCTGGTTGGCTGCGAGGTCGGAAATCCCGCCGGTGTACGTGGCGATTGCTGGATCTTCCAGTTGAATAATGAAAACGCCACGGCCGGAACGCGTGTC
>CAWEDS010000009.1:0-21346 GCA_963807845.1 uncultured Gammaproteobacteria bacterium | reverse complement strand
CGTCATCTCGGCCGAGATCCGGTCATTGATACAGCGCCAATGCGTTACACCCAGGATAAACAGCGGCTTCCCGGTCGGCGCTACGCCGAGTACCTCGCCCTGGTGAACGCCCGCGACCGTCCATCGGACCGCGATATCCACACCATTTTCGGCAAACGGCTGGCTCGCAACATGATCAACGCTGAATCGCGCGTTGCCGATGATTCGTCGCAGCGCCTGGTAATAGTCGTAGACCTGCCCGCGCCCCGAATAATGCCGTAACGGCGAGCGATGCAGCGCACTGTACGGCGCATGGGTCGTGTCGAACAGCGCGCGCTCACCGTGCCAGCAACTCGACAACACGCGCCAGGCGAATGCCTCGGGATCCGCGCGCGGTGTCGGTAACGCGGACGCGAGATCAGGCGCCTCGACAGCGCGGACTCTGCGGGTTTCGGTCGCGATCCAGGCGGCCAGTTCCGGACTGCACCGCAGAGCCATTTCGCGAGCTGCGGTCACGGGGTCCACGCCCAGCTGTGTCGCCAGCGTCATGTTGTCGCGCACCAGCCACTCCCTGACGATAACCCCGTTTTCGATGACACAGTCCGCGATGTTGGTCATGCGAATGCGCACACCCGTCGCCGGCCCGTATTGGGTTGGACCATTGTTGGTCGCGAGACTGAGCAAGCGGTGCGACGTGTAATAGCCCGCGGCTTTATTGCCGGCCCAGATGACATTCTCGGCGAGCAGCAGTCGGTCCGGGAATCCTTTCATCGTCTCGCGTGTCCCGTCGACGACGGCCGCGGCACCGTGCGTTATGCCGTCGAGGCCCCAGACCACGCAATCCGGCGAATAGTACTGATGGATCAGCTCGACCCCGCCTTCTTCCCAGATCTCGAATGTAATACCGAGCAGGTAGTCGACGATGTCGTCATCGGCGCCATACGCACCCTTCGTTTTTGCCGTCATTGCGATCAGTCTCTGTTCTGCCGAGGTGAGTAGCGCGCAGATTGTACTTCGAATGCAGTGCTTTGTCCCGGTAGATCCCAAATAATTAGCCGATTATAGCCGGACACCGGGGTAGAGTATTGAATTTAGGTTGCATTCGAAGTACATTCGTCAGCGATATTTTGCCCAACGTCTACGTCAAGGATACGGATCGTATGGATCAGGCAGCACTGGCGGCAAGCCGTTTTTCCGAGTTCCTGTCGGAACGTTTTGTACGCTATGAAGATCTGCGCCCCTGCACCACCGCGTTCATCGATACGCGAACGCCGGGACGGCAACAAAAAGAAAATTTCACGATCATCGGTCCGGGCGTTGCAGAAAACCCGGATCAGTACGTGCATGTCGACATTCCCCATGGTTTCAATATCGGCGGAGCGCGCCAGCCGCCCGGCTGCATCAATTCACAGCACAGCCATGAGACAGCCGAAGTTTTTATCATTCACAAAGGTACCTGGGCATTTTACCTCGGTCCCGATTGCGAGGACGGCGAAATCGTCCTGAATCCCGGCGACACAATTTCGATTCCCGTTCACGTTTTTCGCGGTTTCAAGAATGTCGGTGAGGACCTTGGGTTCATGTTTGCCGTGCTGGGTGGCAACGACCCGGGCAACGTCACGTGGGCGCCTTCTGTATTTGCACAGGCGAGTGAGTACGGATTGGTGTTAATGGAAGATGGCAGCCTTGTCGACACCACCAAGGGAGAGAGCATCCCGGCCGGAAAGCGGCCGATGCCGGCGACAACGGGTGACGACGTTGCCCGCCTGCGCAAGATGACGGCTGCGGAACTGGCGGACTGTGTGGTCGTGCGTGACGAAATGCGGCCGGTAACCGATGGCGACATGGCGCTGTCGGATCTCAAGGAATTTCCTGTCATCGGCGCGGCATCGGCTGCCGAGCATTTGGGCGCCGGAAAAATGTCCTGGCCGCACGGCTTCCAGGTCCGACACATTGCCGTTGACCCCGACGCGATGACGAAACAACACATCCGCGAGGAGGAAGAAGTCGTTCTCATGCAAAACGGCGCGCTGACGGTGCACTTTGCTGACGGCGACATAGCGCTTGGTCCAGGCGATGTGCTGAGCATTCCGGTCGGTTTGCCGCGCGCATTTTCGAACACGGGAACGACAGTATGCGAGGCGTATATCGTGCGCGGAGGAGATCATCCAGAGCCGCCGCGACTGGTTTAACAAGAGACTAACGACTCAGGTATTTCGAGGTAACTATTGTGATCAAAGTAATAAAAGCCGGCTTCAACGCAGAAACTGCGGCCGATATGGATGCAAAAGTCAAAGCAACGGTCGAAGTGACGCTGAAAGACATTGAATCCCGTGGCGATGCCGCGGTTCGCGACCTGTCGGCAAAATTCGATAAATGGTCACCAACGAGCTTTCGCCTGAGCGATGAGGACATCGAACTCGCGATGTCGCGCCTGTCGGAGCAGACGATAAACGACATCAAATTTGCCCAGGTACAGATCAGGAAATTCGCCGAGATCCAGAAAGCGGCGCTCTGCGACGTCGAAGAGGAGACCTTTCCCGGCGTGATACTGGGTCACAAGAATATTCCGGTAAACAGCGTTGGCTGCTACATACCGGGCGGCAAATACCCGATGGTCGCCAGTGCGCACATGAGCGTGTTGACGGCCAAGGTGGCCGGAGTAAAACGCGTCATCGCCTGCGCGCCGCCCTTCTCCGGTGGCCCACACGACGCGATCGTGACGGCGATGCACCTCGCCGGCGCCGACGAGATTTATTGCCTTGGCGGCATCCAGGCCGTCGGCGCCATGGCGCTGGGCACCGAGAGCATCGCCCCGGTCGACATGCTGGTTGGCCCGGGCAATGCCTTCGTGGCCGAAGCCAAACGCCAGCTGTACGGTCGCGTCGGTATCGACCTGTTCGCGGGCCCTACCGAGACCCTCGTGATCGCCGACGACAGCTGCGACGGCGAGATGGCGGCCACGGACCTGCTGGGCCAGGCCGAGCACGGCACCAATTCGCCGGCCATCCTGCTGACGGACTCGGAAAAGCTCGTCGCCGACACGCAAAAAGAAATCGAACGCCAGCTCCGGACGCTCGAAACGGCTGAAATTGCCGGCCAGGCGTGGCGCGACTACGGCCAGATCATTCTCTGCGATACCCGGGAGGAGATGTTGTCCGAGGCGGACCGCATTGCCAGCGAGCACGTGCAGGTCATGACCCGCGATGATGATTACTTTCTCAACAACATGAGCAACTACGGTGCGTTGTTCCTCGGGCCAGAAACCAACGTGGCCTACGGCGACAAGGTGATAGGCACCAACCACACCTTGCCGACCAAACGGGCAGCGCGCTATACGGGCGGCCTTTGGGTCGGCAAGTTCATCAAGACCTGCACCTACCAGCGCGTCACACCGGAGGCGACGGCTACGATCGGTGAGTACTGCTCGAGGCTTTGCGCGCTTGAGGGTTTTGCGGGTCACAAGGCGCAGGCCGATATCCGCGTCGCACGCTACAAGGAAAAAGCGGCGTAAACGCCGTCTGCCGGCAAGAAAAAGAGCCCTGTCCGGGGCTCTTTTTTTGTGTGTTGCATCGCGCGATCAGCTAGCTGATCGTGCGGAGTTCCTTTAGCCGCCCCAGCACATCCAGACCCTGCATTGCCAGGTAGTGCAGCAGGTCGATAAGCACCCAGTTCTCCGCGAGCTTGTCGCCGTCGCGCCGGTAGATGTCGACGACTCGCATGTCCGCGCGCACCTCGTTTCCCGGCAATCCCAGAAAGCCGCCGGTCGGTGTATTGGTGAGATTGGCCCAACCGAAGAATCCCGCGTAGTTGCCCTCCGCGAATCGGGCAATGTGGCCGTTAAACGTCTTGTCCTTGATGTGCCGCCGAAAAGGAAACTGGTGCTGCTGCTGGTAACGGGGAATCGTGCAGGTGGCGCCGATCCCGCAGGGACCGTACCAGATCATATCGTCGTGCCAGGTTTCGGCCAGCAATTCCGGCGGGCAATGATGCGCATCGCTGACGTTCAGAGCGCCGAGATCCGCAATCATTCGGTTGACGAGTGCCATGGTCTTTTTGCCTGCTGCGGCTGACTGCGCCTCCAGCAAGAGGCCGTCATGCGTGCGTGGACCGGGATACAGGAAATCGGCGCCGGTTTGCGGCGGCAGCGGATAGTGTCCGGCCTGCCGCATCATGCTAATGACATCGCAGAAAAAAGCGGACTCGACGATTTTGTCGTCAGCGACGCGATGAAACTCGGCATAACGCAGGAACGCGAGTTTGTGGGTCGCGGGAATACCGATCCAGTCGCTGTCGAAAAGCCCCATCATGTGGCCCATGCTGGCAACCCAGAGCGTCTCGCCACCGTCGGCGTCGTTCAGGCCGGCCATGAATACGTCCTCGCGGCGCTGCAGCGACGTCAACGATTGCCGCAGCGGCCGCCAGAAGATGTCGGCAACGGCGCTGGCCCCGCGTTGCTCGTAAAAAGGATGCATACCGCGCCAGAAGTAGTCCTCCGATGTGTTCGCGGCCAGCACGGCGGCAAGGTCCGCGGCGCTGGCTGAGTCGAACGCCGCATGGAAATTGCGAACGGTGGTTTTCGCGGCCTGCAGCCTGTCGGTACTCATTCTTGCGCGCCTGGTTGCTTTCTGAGGTCGGCTCATACTATGGTATTTGACTTCGAATGCAACCCGTTTGCGGCCCGGGATTGGCGGTCCGCCTGGAGCCACGGCCGGCCGCAATGACAATAGAAAACACAAAGAAATTCTTCGCTGATTTTCGCGCTGCGCTCTATGACTGCGAGCCCAATCGACTAAAAGCCCAGCTGCAGTCGCTTTGCAGTGAGGATTGCGACATCCGTCTTGCGCATCCAATGGGACCCGTCACCGGCCCTGCGGCGCTTTACGAGTCGGCCTACGCGCCTCTCGCCAACGCGGTGCCGGATCTGGAACGCCGTGACTACATCGCCATTGCGGCCGTGGATCGCGACGAACACTGGGTCGGTTGCGGCGGTTACTACACGGGCGTTTTCGAAAAGCCGTGGCTGACAATCCCGCCGACCGATCAGCTGTTCACCATGCGCTACGTCGAATTTTTTCAAATCAAAGACTCGAAGATCGTGGCCATGCGACTGCTATGGGATCTCCCCGAGGTAATGATGCAGGCTGGCGCCTGGCCGATGGCGCCGAGCCTCGGCGTCGACTTTCACGTGCCGGGACCGGCGACCCAGGACGGCGTCATCACGGGCATCAGCGATCAGCGCCGCAGCGAAGCCAGCAGGCTACTTGTCGCCGACATGGTCGATGGCCTCGGCAAGTACGCGTCCGGTGGCGCCGAAGCAATGCAGCTCGAACGTTTCTGGCATCCGAAAATGAACTGGTACGGACCCGCCGGCATAGGGTCGAACCGACGCCTGTCCGGATTCAGGAACCGGCACCAGATACCGTTTCTTGACGCCATGCCGGATCGAGTTGCCGGCACCAGGGAGGGTTCGTACGACTGTTTCTTCGCCGATGGAGACTACGTAGCTTATTGCGGCTGGCCGGCGCTGCACGCGACCGTCAGCGGCGACGGCTGGATGGGCATAGCGCCAGCCGATCAAAAGATCACGATGGCAAGCCTGGATCTCTGGCGCTGTGAGAACGGCCTCATTCGCGAAAACTGGGTAATGATCGATCTCCTCGACGTCTGGAATCAGCTCGGCGTCGATGTCCTCGCGCGCATGAGAGCGCTGACGAGCGCGAGACAAACATGAGTACAGACCGTCGACCCGAGCAGGCGAAGCTCACAAGAAACAATAAGCTCGAGAAGACCGCGGACACGCTGGCGACGATTGACGCCATGGTTGATGGGCTGAATGATCATGACATCGATGATATGAGCCGTTTTTTCAGCGACAGCTTTCGCTGGATGGGCAACGCCCTTCAGCGACAGCTTTCGCTGGATGGGCAACGCCGGTTGCGGCTTCAAGAACGGCTTGAAGGAGTTTCAGGACAACTGGCAACGGCCGTTTCAGGCGGCGTTTTCAGACAAGGTCTGCATTGACGAGGCGCGCGTCACACAGGGTGAGTGGTGCGCCGCTTTCGGTCGACAGCACGCGATTCACAGCGGGCCGTTCATGGGGATCGAAGCAACCGGCAAACGTGTCGAGATTCGCTACATGGATTTCTGGAAAGTCGTCGAC
This sequence comes from uncultured Gammaproteobacteria bacterium, assembly GCA_963807845.1. Lineage (GTDB taxonomy): Bacteria > Pseudomonadota > Gammaproteobacteria > Steroidobacterales > Woeseiaceae > UBA1847. Next base: position 15,204 of record CAWEDS010000009.1, on the reverse strand, counting down.
GGCAAGATTGTCGACAACTGGGTCATGGTCGATTTTCCCTCGGTCATGAAGCAGCTTGGGGTCGATCCCTTTACCGGCGAGGGCTGGGAAAAGTTCGACTCCGATCGAATGCCTGTTCGAAACGGCGAGTAGCAACAAACGAGCGCAGCGGCTTGCGATCGTCGCGGTCTGCTACCATCGGCACCTGCCAATATAAACTGACTACGGAGATCTCTATGACTGCGCTGTTTCGCCTGGTATCTGTGCTCGTTACCTGCTGTATTTTGAGTGCCATTGACGTGCCGGTATTTGCCGACGAAAGCGTCGGGCAAAAAGCCATCCTGGTCACGGGCGCCAGCTCGGGAATTGGTCGCGAGATAGCTGACTCGCTGGCGAAGAACGGCTACTTCGTTTACGCGGGCGCCCGCAAGCAAAAAGATCTCGATGCGCTGAATGCGCTCGACAACGTGCAGGCGGTGCGGCTCGATGTGACCGTCCAGGATGAGATCGATGCCGCCGTTGAAACGGTTCGAAAAGGCGGTAAGGGTCTTTACGGTCTCGTCAACAATGCCGGCGTTTTCATTGGTGGTCCGTTGATCGAGGTGGATGTCGAAGAACTGGCCTGGCTCATGGACGTCAACGTCTTTGGTGTCTACCGCGTCACTCAGGCGTTTGCGCCGATGCTCATCGAGTCGAAAGGTCGCATCACGACGATCGGCTCGATATCCGGAATTCTTTCAAGCCGCTTCTCCGGCGCTTACAGTATGAGCAAGCACGCCGTCGAGGCCTATACGGATTCGCTCGCGGCCGAGATGCAGACCTTCGACGTCCATGTCAGCGTCATCGAGCCAGGAAACTACGCCTCAGCAATCGGCGAATCCGCGAAGAAACGCATGCTGGAGAAAGACTATGCGCAGACCGGTGCTTACTTCGCTGACGAGCTAAAGACGTGGCTAAGCGCAGACTGGGACCGCAGTCATCACAAGGATCCGGCCGAGGTCGCCGAGGCCGTGCTGCATACCTTGTCCAGCGACAGTCCCCTGCGCCGCTACATGGTTGTGCCGAACGAGAAAGAGGCCGGCTGGACGATAGGCAAAGGACTGCAGGAAGTCGTCGAACTCAATCAATGGCAGGCGTATTCCTACAGCCGCGAAGAACTGATTGAGAAGCTCGACGCCGCGATCGACGCGGCGAAAGACTAGCTAAGGTGACCTAGACGAGGTGATCGTCGATGGCACTTTCGATGGCAGACCGAATCGGTCCTTCCATCAGCTTTAGCGCAAAACCCAGCCGGATCTCCAGCTCGATGCTGTCCTCGGCAACAACCAGGTGGCCGTTCACACCGCTGCCGGCAACGCGGAGGTAGTCGCCCTGCCATTCGGAGCTTAAGGAATACTGGCGGCAGAGATCGCCCGCGATATCGTCTGCGCGGCGCCTGGCCTCCTCGAAACCCAGCGTGTGGCTGCGTCTGATTCTCATACCTTCAAGACCTCTGGCCGGGCTCCCGATATTAGTGTGACCACCCTAATCCTTAACGCTACGATGCTTTCCATGGCCGAAAACCCCTCTAAAGGAGAATGATCATGGCTGGCAAGAAAGGTACTACAAAACGGAAAGCTGGCGACAAGAAAGTTGCCGAACAGCTCGAGCATGCGTTCCTGGCAGGCCTCGGGGCATTGTCCAACGCCCAGAAAGCCGGCGAGAAGACGTTCGAGTCGCTGGTCAAACAAGGCGAGCAGTATCGCAAGAAAACCACGAAGCGCACCGAGTCGCTTATCGACAATGTACAGGACGCTATCCGTGAAATGACGGAAGACGCCCAGTCGAAAGCCACCGGATTGCTTGATCAGGTTCGCGACAAGTCGAATCTCGGTAATTTGCAGAGTGCTTTCGATACGCGCGTTGCTGACGCAATGGATCGGCTGCACGTGCCGAGCAAGAACGACGTCGACAAGATCGATCGCAAGCTGAACAAGATACTGAAGATGCTCAAGGACAAGCCGAAGGCTGCAGCCAAGAAGGCGAAGCCCTCCCGGAAAGTCGCCAAAAAAGCGGCGCCGAAAAAGGTGGGCAAGAAAGCGGCGCCGAAAAAGGCGAGCAAGAAACGGACACGCACTGCCGCGAAGAAAGTCAGCAAGAAAAAGGTCCGCACGACGGCTAAGAAAGCCGCGTAGTGACGGGATTTTGAGTTTAGTGAAATAACGGAGAAGAATGTTATGGCCAGAAAAAAAGTGGCAACGAGAAAGACAGTCGCGAGAAAAGCGCAGCCCAAGTCGGCATTTGACCGCCTCGAGAGCAGCGTAATCGGTACGCCGATCAAGATCGCGAACAAGACGTTTTTGGCAAGCCTCGGACTAGTGTCTACGATGCAGACCGAACTGACGAAGTTTCAGTCGGATTTCGAGAAGACCTTCGAGAAACTCGTCAAGGATGGCGAGAAAGCCCGAAATCGTTATCGCAAGAACCTGAAAGGTTTCCGCGACGACGTCGAGGACTTTGGCGAAGAACTGGTTGAAGACGTAGTCGAAGCCAAGGACCGTGCGGTCCGCAAGGTAGAGTCTGTCATCTCCAAGTAAGCGCCGCACATTGGCTTGAAAATGCCGGGGGCCGCATCAGCGGCCCCTTTTTTTTGGCTAGACCTTGTAATACGACGCAAGCTCTGCAAGCTGGCTCGCGGCATGCTCGGCGACAAAAGGTTTCAGCAAATTCAGCGTCGACGCCGCAATTCTCAGCGCCAAGGCGTCCGCACCCGAAGATGCCTCGATCAGCGCATCAAATTTACCCGAAAACAATGCGATGACCGCGAGGTTGCGACTCACGAGCCGGGCATCGTCGGTGCCCAGCCGAATAATGTCGTTATCAGCCATTGCATGAAGGTTCAGCTCGAATGTTGCGGTCAGTGCCCGCGCGAAATGCTTCAGCGCGGTTTTGACCTTGGGGAACTCGACAAGCAGTGACTCCGTATCCCTGAACAGGAACCGGTAGGCGGCCGTAAGTTCCAACAGGTGATGCAGGAATAGCCAGAAGTCGTCGAGCGAGCCGTTGGTCGACGCAGGGGCTTGCAGGACGTCTCGCGCATCCGCCTGGAACTCGAGCAACAAGGCTTCGACCAGGTCGGATTTTCGTCGAAAATGGTAGTGCAGATTGCCGGGACTGATATCGGCCGCATCGGCGATTTCGTTGGTGGTGGTATTCGGTTCACCCTTTTCATTAAACAGCAGGAGCGTCGAGACGAGTATGCGTTTCCGGGTATCGGCTTTCATGGCCCCACGATGGGGCATATTCGCCGCAGTTTCAACGCAGCCCTCTCGGTAGGTACATCTCCTTACCGCATTTCCCGATTACCGTATTGAGATTTGGCTGCCGATATTCAGAATGCAGCATTAGACAATTAGATTATCCTAATACAGGAAATCACAGGACAGCTCGGGCTGTCTTTGGCTTTTTTAAGAATGCAGCGCTTGAAACTTAAGAACGTGCCCTGCAGGGCAGTTCCCGCCTCGGTTCCCACCGGGCAGATCCTCCTCCTGAATCCGCTCGGCTCCCCTTTTACTCACTCACGTTGGGAGACACCATCATGAAGATTTTTTGGCAAGGCTATTCTCCTCCAGCCGTCATCATGCTCGCCGTTTTGGCAAGCTTTGGTCTGACGGGCTGCGACGGCGACGACGGCGCTGCGGGCGCTAACGGCGCTGCGGGCGTGGCCGGCGTTGACGGTGCGGACGGCAGCAACGGCTCGGATGGCATCAACTGCTGGGACCTCAATCAAAACGGTGTCGGCGATTTGCCGGATGAAGACCTGAACGGCGACGGCGTGGTGGATGCACTTGACTGCAACGCCTTTGCCAGTGGCGCCTACCAGGCCGAGCAGCTGCACAAAGGTTACTTCACTGAGCACCCTTACGAAGGTACTGAGTCGTGCATGAATTGCCACGGCAAGATTGGTGACGAAGTCATTACCACCGGGCATTTCAAGTGGGAAGGCGTATCCGCCAATATCGAAGGCTTCGAGGGCGGAATTCACGGCAAGACCGATATCCTGAACAACTTCTGCATCGCGATCCCGACCAACGAAGGCCGCTGCACGCAGTGTCACATCGGTTATGACTACAAAGATGCCGGTTACGACTTCTCGAACCCCGACAACGTCGACTGCCTGGTCTGCCATGACCAGACCGGCACCTACGCCAAGGCACCGACCACCGCGGGTCTGCCCGACCCGGGCGTCGACCTGACCCTGGTCGCACAGAGCGTTGCCATGAATGGCGGCGAACCGACGATCGACAACTGCATCGACTGCCATGCCAATGCCGGCGGTGGCGACAACGTCAAGCACGGCGACCTGTCCATGTCACTCGCCAACACAACACGCGATTTTGACGTGCATATGGGAACCGACGGCGCCGACTTTGAATGCGTGGCCTGCCACCAGGTCAAGCGTGATATGGATGGCAACCTGCTGTCGCATGGCATCGGTGGAATGCCGTATCACTCCGTTGAAGAAGGCGTTATGAAACAGTGCGATGACTGCCACGGTGATCGCGCCAACATTCATATCGGCACCTCGGTCGAATCGATCGTCAGCCAGCACGACACGCTGGCCTGCCAGGTTTGCCACATTCCGGCATTCGCTCGCAACACCTCGACCAAGGTGGAATGGTATTGGGAAGACGCCGGTCAGAATATCGATCCGGTTCCGGTCGACCCGGCCACAGGTCGCCCAACCTATGACAAGAAGAAAGGCACATTCGTCTGGGCAAACGATGTCCGGCCTGTGCTGCGCTATTTCAACGGCAAATACACCAAGTTCCTGATTGGCGAAAATGACCAGTACACCAGCTTGCCGGCAGTGCTCGCGGAGCCTGTTGGTGACTATACGGACGCCAACGCGATGATCTATCCGTTCAAGAAGATGATCGGCAACCAGCCGGCAGACGCTGGCAACCAGACCATTCTCGTGCCGCACCTGTTCGGCGCGGCCGGTGGTCCGAATGCCTACTGGGGCAAATTCGACTGGAATCTCGCGATTCAGGATGGTGCCGCGGCTACCGGACAGACCTACAGCGGTGCATTTGAATTCGTCGACACCGAGATGTACCTGTCAGTGAACCACGAGGTTTCGCCCAAAGAGCAGGCCTTCGGCATGGACGGTGCCTGCGGTGACTGCCATACCGGCGACCAGATCGATTGGGTAGAGCTGGGCTGGAGCGACGATCCTATCCTTGGTGGCACCAGACCGTAAAATCCCCTTCCCCTTGTCGACATCGACATTCAGGCGCCCGCTCAGGGCGCCTTTTTTTTAGACCGGTCACGGCCTCGCCCGCCGGGCTGCATGAGAGTCAGGCAGATGACTGTGTTTGGGACTCGGACCTAGAGCAGCGCCTGTGCGAGATGCGCGGTGGTTTGCTGACCCCATTCCGCGCGGTAGACAACGGCGCGATTTCGGCCCTGGTTCTTTGCCTCATAGAGGGCATCGTCCGCCTGGCGAATCAGTTGCTCCTCGGTGATTGCGTTGGCCGACTCCGCCAATGCAGCACCAATACTCAATGATACGCATTGTGCCGCCTGCTCCGATGCCTTGTGCTCAATATTCAGTGCCACGACCTTTTCGCAGAGGCTGTGCGCAAATGACGCGAGAAAACTCGGGGATGGATCGTGCAAAACGATCACAAATTCCTCGCCACCATAGCGAGCAACAACGTCAAGCGGCCGGTTTACCGCCTCGGCCAGCACGGCTGAGACGGCCTTGATGCAGTCGTCACCCATCTTGTGGCCATAGCAATCGTTGTAGAGCTTGAAGTTGTCGATGTCGGCAACCAGGATCGCTATGTGCTCGTACTCCCGGCGCGCCTGTTTCCAGAGGCGTCTGAGATGTTGATCGAACGCATGACGATTGAAAAGCCCGGTAAGGCCATCCGTGCTTGCGAGCCTCGCGAGCTCGCGTTTGTTGTCGAACAGCTCGCGCGCATCGCGCTCCAGGAGAAAACTCGCATACGTGCCGACGCCATTCAGGAAAGCCAGGAACACAAGGGCATACGCGAGGCTGCCGGTGGGCACCCCGAAATAGATTCCTGCGAATGCGCACACCAGTAACAGCGTCCAGCCAACGGTCGTCGCCTGTCGCAGTGTCAGTCCAAGCAGCAGGTACACGTTAAATGTTACGAAGACGACACCCCACAATGGCATCGATTCGCCGCCGAGGGCCTTCGTTTCAACGATGATCGTCGCTATGCCGACAAGCAACGCCGCAATGACAAACAAATGCGGCAGATGTACACGCTTCTTAAGCAGATAAGTGGCCGCCAGCACCGCCAGCAAGGGAACAACTGCTGTTACGACGCGCAGCGGCACGACCTGTTCAGCAAAAGCTTGCGGCCGGAGAAAAACGTCCATTGCGCTGACCGCAAAGACAAACGCGAGCCCGAGGCCTATCGCCGCACGCGCGGCTGGCAGCAGGCGCTCAATGTAGAAGCGGCGAAACGCCTGGTCGAGTAGTTTGGAGGCCTCCGTGGTCTCCGAGGAGAGCGACAAAATACTCGGGGTCGTTGGCAGATGTATGGGCTGATTGCGCATTATGGGAATTCTCGCATTATCCTCAGTGCGTATCGACCGGCCGCCCGCAAACCTTGAGCTGACCAACGGAATAGTCTCCTGCCGGTCGGTCGGTCGCGAAATGTGCCCCTCTGCTCGCAAAAGAATATAGCATTAAATCTGCCGCTTCCCGGACCTATCGAATGCGTTGTCGCCTTATCGCACTGCTAGCACTCTTTCCTGCCGCGTTGTTCGCCGACGAACTGCCGGATACTGCTCAGTTGGAGCGGGACGGCGCGATCATTGGTGAGTTAATCCTCGACAAGTCCAACGTGTTCGATCTTTCCAATCCCGAGGAAAACAACTGGCTTTATCGGCTCGCCAACCGCTGGCACAGCGTGACCAAAGACAAGGTCATCAAGAAACAGCTGCTGATCGCATCGGGCGATACATACTCTGCGCGGAAGATCGACGAGTCAGAACGTATCCTGCGCAGCAACCAGTACTTGTTCGATGCCAGTATCGAGCCGCTGCGCCATGAAAATGGCGTGGTCGATCTCGCTATCCAAACCCGCGATGTCTGGACCTTGAGCCCGGATCTGTCCGTCTCCCGCAGCGGCGGCGAGAATCGCACCAAGTACGGTCTCGAAGAAAAGAACTTGTTTGGACGCGGCCAGATGCTACGGGTCGCACGCATCGAGAACGTCGACCGCACGACCGACAGCCTCGAGTTTTATGACCGCCACCTGGGCAAAAGCTGGGTAACAGCATTCCTGAAGATCTCGGACAACTCCGACGGTAAATCCAATCTTCTCTCGATTGTTCGCCCTTTCTACGCGCTGGACACACGGTGGTCGGCAGGCGGCTGGGTACTCCACGATGACCGTCGCAGTGCACTGTATGCTCTCGGCGAAGAGGCGGCGGAGTACCAGCACGCACGCGACTACGTGTCCGTGTTCGGCGGCTGGTCAAAGGGGCTGCAAAACGGCTGGGTACGACGCTGGACGGCCGGCCTGGTACGCGATGACAATCGCTTCTCGATGGTACGCGACGCCACACTCCCCGCGGCAGTCCCAAGCAACCGCGACCTGGTCTACGCGTTCGTCGGACTGGAGGTCGTCGAAGACCTGTACGAAACGTCGCGAAATCGCGATCAGATGGGCAGGACCGAGGATTTTTATCTCGGTTCCAGGCTGTCGGTATCGCTCGGCTGGTCGGACACATCGATCGGCGCCGACAGAGACGCCCTTGTATTTTCCGCAAGCGCCAGCCGGGGATTTGGTTCTTTGGAGAAGACGGCACTGCTGCTTTCCGCTCGCACCGACGGTCGTGTTGAGTCGGGGCACGCCGTCAACAGCCTGCTCACCCTCGATGCCCGTTACTACCGGACGCAGTCTGAAAAGCGGCTGTTTTTCGCAACGCTCGGCGCGACAGTCGGTCATTCACTGGCGCTGGACAATGCGGTTCAGGTCGGTGGCGACAGCGGACTCCGCGGCTATCCGCTGCGCTACCAGAGCGGCGATTCGAAAATGCTGGTCAGCATCGAGCAACGCTACTTTACGGATTGGTATCCGTTCCGACTGGTGCGCATCGGCGGCGCGCTGTTTGCCGATGCAGGCCGCGTCTGGGGCCGCGACCCCCTGGACGGCAAACGCTACGGCTGGCTGAGTGACGTGGGTTTTGGTCTCCGCCTCGCGCCGACTCGCAGTAGTTCCGGCAAGATGGTGCACATCGACGTCGCGTTTCCGCTGGGTGGTGACGACTCGATCGACTCGGTGCAGTTCCTGCTGGAGGCAAAGCGCAGCTTCTAGGCGCGTGTCTGCCGAGCGGGTTTAGCTGCAGAGGTCCCGCAGACGGGTGTTTTTGGCTGTGTCGCTGTGCGCGACCATTGCGATCAGTAACTCGGCCGTTGCAATGGCGTCAACGAGGCTGTCGTGGGCACTGTATCGCGGTAGATGGTAGCGGTCGCGCAGGTCGGGCAGCCGCAACGATGATTGCGCCTCGACAGCGTGGCGACGCAGCTGACGCCGGCGCTCGAGCGCCAGGGTGTCGACCACCGGGACGAGCAGCGGCACGCCGAAGCACTGCCGGCAAAGCCTGTCCAGCAGCCTCTTGTCGAGTCCCGCATAATGCACAAGCAACACACGGCCGGTAAGCGCCTCGATAATCTTGCCGAGAACGATACCGCTGTCGCTGCCGGCTCCTACGACCGTATCGGTCAGGCCGTGCACCGATGCGCTGTTGCCCACCTCGCCGTCGGGACGCACGAGGTAGAACTGCGCGGTACTCAAATCGACTTTGCCATTGCGAACGACGGCCCACCCGACGCTCAGCATTTCGGCGCTGGCGGGGTCCAGTCCCGTGGTTTCTATGTCGAGACTAAGCAACTCGAGGTCGAGGAACGGCGTTCGTCCGCTTGGAACCGGCTGCGCCAGCAAGTGTTGCAGCGGCGCGGCGAGCCCCCGCCTCTTCTGGCGCCAGCGCCGGAAACGGAGCGAGTTGAGGCTCATGCAATATGAAAGCGGTTCAGCAACGCCGCCTGACTGGTGCGGATCTGCGAAAACGAGGCTTTCAGGTTCTGCCGTACCAGCGGCGATAACTGCTCGGGCGCCAGGTGATTGTCCGGTGGTCGTCCCGCGCGCAGTTGTTGGCTTTGGTGATCGATCCGAAGCTGCTCGATAAAATCCAGCGCATCGCTCAAGCTTGCCGCGTCGGCACTGCTGATCTCTCCGGCTTTGGCCGCCGCCTGCAATCGATTGCGCGTCGTAATCCGCAGCTCGCCCGCCGCCAACGATCGAATCCTGGCAATTTCGACGATAGGCATGATGCCCTGCATCTTCAGGTCCAGGGTATTTTTGTGGTTGCCGGTTTTTTCCAGCACGAACTGGCGAAAGAATCCCAGCGGTGGCTGGTAGGTCATCGCATTCCTGGCCATCAGCGCAAGAAACAGTTCATTGCTGCGGACGTTGTCGCGAATGCTCTGCTTCAGTTCGTCAACCAGTCGCGCGCTGCCGCTGATGCAGCGCAGATCGAAGAAAATATTCGCATGCATGAGCGCCTTTTGTTCGGGCACCGTTATCCATTTAAGAAAGTAGTGTTGCCATTCATCGAGGCGCACGCGCCATTTCGGGTTCGACGCCATGACATCACCTGGACAATAGACATAGCCACAGGCGTTCAGACCGTCGTTGACGACCTTCGCCATGGCGGCGAAATACGCGTCGTCCGCCGCGGTTGCGGAGTTGGCCAGCACCAGCGCGTTGTCCTGATCACTTTTCGCCGACTGCTCTGAACGTCCTTGCGAGCCCATGGCAACCCAGGCGTAGTCGCACGGCGCCGGCCCGAGATCGGCCTCGGCAATGCGCAACAGCTGGCGCGTGATGGTGTCCGTTATCATCGTAATGAACTTGCCGAGCTGCTCACCGTTGGCTTCGCCTTCAATCTGGCCGACGATCAGCCCAGGCAGGCGCTTGCAGGCTGCCACGATACCCTCGGCCGTGGTCTGCTTGCCGATATCGCTGACCAGGTACAAGGGATGCTCGGTCTCGAGGCGCATGAAGTCGCTGCGTGACACCATGCCGATCAGCTCGCCGTCAGACGTAACCGGCAGGTGGTGGATGTGGTTCTGCATCATCACGATCGCCGCTTCGTAGGCCGTGGCGTCATGCGCCAACGTGATCGGGGACGGCGTCATGATGTCGGTAATCTCGAGATCGCCGCTATGCCCCTCGGCGACGACGCGGGTTCGAAGGTCGCGGTCCGTGACGATGCCGCAAATAGCGGAATTTTCGGTAATGAGCATGGCCGACACGCGTTCCGCAACCATCCGGGCCGCCGTTTCGCGCACCGTGGCCGTCGACTCGATCGTAACGGGGGCCCTGCCGACCAGGCGTACCGACATTCGCGCCCGCGGCACCGCGCAAGTTCTGACTCGGCACGGTGAGCAGCAGGCGATCGGACAGCGCGCGGATAAACCACGTATCGAAAGCCGGGTTCGAGCTGCGCATCTGGCGGAACGTGGCAGCGCTCAGATGGTAGATCAGCGTATCTTCAATCGCGACCGAGTGATTTCTCGCCGGTTCGCGGTTCATTATCGACGGAAAACCAAAGCACTCTGATTCGGCGAGTTGCGTCATCATTTCGCCGTCCTCGTTGCGGAGCTCAACCGCGCCGCTACGGACGATGTGCAGGGAACGATTCTCGGTGCCGATCGTCAGGATGTCGTCACCCTTTCGATAGTAGGCAATCTCGATTGACCTCGCAGAGGCCCCCAGCGACGCGTCATCGAGTTGATCGAAACCTTGCAAGCCGCGAAGGAACTGGACAATCTCCGGGATCTCTTTCATCGGCTGAGTTTGACACGCTCGCTACAAAGGTAAAACTGCCGCTGCCGCACAAGGCACCGCCAGCGCTCAGGCTGTTTGCCCGTCATTCAGCCTAAAACGCGTACTTCGCCGACAGCAGCACGCGCGTCATGTCGCCCGACACGCTGGACTCCAGCGTACGCTCGGCGTACATGATCTCACCGCCAACGGTCATCTTCTCGACCGGCTCGTAGAGCAGGTTGGCGTGCAGGCTATAGACATCCCTGGTCACGCCGGTTGCCGTGAGCGCTGTGTCATTGTCGTTACTTAGGTAACTGACGGTGAAATTCGAACGCCATTGCGGCTCCCAGAAATGTCGGTACGAGACGAAGCCGCCCCATTGATCGATCGCATTCAGGTTGCCCTTCGCGTCCAGGACCGCGCCATTGGCCGTATTCAGGCCAAGATAACGACCGGTGCCACTACCGAACGTCGCCATCCAGCGGATATCGTCGTCGCCAAACAGATGCTTGCCGGAAAGGCTCAAGCCGAACGCCGTTTCGCTATCGTTGATCGTCGCGCTTCTGTAGTCCAGCTGGCGCAACAGTCCCGCCGCCTTGATGTAGCCGTTATCGAGCTTGGCCGTGTAGCGCGCGACAAGGTCGGGAATGCTGCCGTCATCACTCACGATTCGTCCGCCGCCACCGAACGGTGTGATCGTCGTCTCCGGATTCTCAACAGCGAATTCCCAAGGACCATTGGTGTAGCGAACCTGTGCCTGGCGCACGAACGTGGTGCCCTCCGACGGCCCGATGAAATCGAGGTTTTCGGCCAGTGCTCCAACGTCCTGGAAAGTTGACCAGGTCTGCCCCGCCAGCCAGTTGTTGTACTTCAAAAACGCGTGCCGCAAGCGCGGATTGTAGGAGTTGCTAACGCGTTCGTCGCCACCGGAGCCCAAAAAAAAGTCCATTTCGATGAATGTACCGAGTTTGTCGCCGTTGCCGAGAACATGATCGCTCTTGAAATTCAGGCGAGTTTCACGCGCTTGCATGTCAAGATCCGGTCCTTCGGCCGGCGTGCCGCCAACGGGTATCGTCGCCGGCACATAAAACTGTGTGCCAAGACTCGCCGGTGCCAGGTCACCGCCGCTGTAGTCGCTGAACATCCCGTCGAGTTTAATGTAGCCGCCAAATTTGTAGCTATGACTTTCGGCCGGAGTCGCAGGCGCGGTGGTAACCGCCGCTGCAGGCGCTGGCCGTTCGTCCATGAGCTGTCGAATGACCGACTCAAGTTCGGCGACCCGTGCCTCGAGTGCCGCGACATCCGGATCTTTTGCCTCGCTTCTGCCCGCAAAACAGGCCATCGAAATAGCAGCGCTCATCACGACTGCGGTCACTGTTGCCCGTGCCATCACTCGCCCTCAACATTGAAGAGATAAAGAGGTAAGAAGATTCACAGAATGCCAACGGGAGTTCCATCAGTCCGATAGCCTACGCAGATTTCGGTTTGCCGCAATACGTCGTCTGCAATACATCAGCGTATAATGCGGCATTTATTTGAGTCGCGCTCATCAAATAAGGAGGGGGAATAATGCCGAATAATAGTGATTATTGGAGCGAGAACCTCAGGCTGGTCGGCTTGTGCCTTGCAATCTGGTTTGTCGTTTCGTTTCTTTTCGGAATCATCCTTGTCGAACCACTGAACGCCATTCGCCTCGGCGGTTATAAACTTGGGTTCTGGTTCGCTCAACAGGGCTCCATTTACGTCTTCGTCGTGCTGATTTTTTTCTACGCCCACCGCATGGGCAAACTCGATCGCAAATACGGCGTTCATGAAGACGAAGACTAGGAGCCGACGATGACCCTGCAAACTATGACGTATCTCGTCGTCGGCGCGACGTTCACTCTGTACATCGGAATAGCGGTGTGGGCGCGAGCCGGAACGACCAAGGAATTCTATGTCGCCGGTGGCGGCATCAACCCGATCGCCAACGGCATGGCGACCGCCGCTGACTGGATGTCAGCAGCATCCTTTATCTCCATGGCCGGCCTGATTGCCTTCATGGGCTATGGCGGCTCCGTCTTTTTAATGGGCTGGACGGGTGGCTACGTGCTTTTGGCCATGCTGCTCGCGCCTTATTTGCGAAAATTCGGCAAGTTTACGGTCCCGGAGTTTATTGGCGATCGCTATTATTCGAAAGCCGCGCGCATCGTTGCCGTTGTCTGCCTGATCGTCGCGTCCGTCACCTACGTCATTGGCCAGATGAAGGGTATTGGCGTGGCGTTCTCGCGATTTCTCGAGGTGGACTATGACGTTGGCCTGACGATCGGCATGGGCATCGTATTTTTCTATGCGGTCACGGGCGGCATGAAGGGCATCACCTACACCCAGATCGCACAATATTGCGTGTTGATACTCGCCTACACCATCCCCGCTATCTTCATCTCGCTGAATCTGACCGGCAACCCGTTCCCGCAACTGGGCCTCGGCTCCACAATGAGCGGTTCCGAGGTATTCCTGCTGGATCGACTGGACCAGGTGTTGCGAGATCTTGGTTTTCTCGAGTACACGACCAACGTGCGGCTCAGTCTGACCAACATGTTCATGTACACCATGTCCCTGATGATCGGCACGGCCGGCCTGCCACACGTCATTATCCGTTTCTTCACGGTTCCCCGGGTCAAGGATGCACGAAGCTCGGCTGGCTGGGCGCTGGTATTTATTGCGATTCTCTATACGACGGCGCCTTCCGTGGCTGCCATGGCGCGGCTCAACCTGATCGAAACGATCGAGCCGAACCCGGGCGAATACATGGTCTATGAAGAGCGACCGAACTGGATCAGAAACTGGGAAAAAACCGGACTGCTTGCCTTCGAGGACAAGAACGGTGATGGCCGCATTCAATACACGTCCGATGCATCCACCAACGAAATGACCAAAGTCGACAACGACATCATGGTGCTGGCGAATCCGGAAATCGCCCGATTGCCCAACTGGGTCATCGCGCTGGTCGCGGCCGGCGGGCTGGCCGCGGCATTGTCGACCGCGGCGGGCCTGTTGCTGGCGATTTCTTCGGCGATCTCGCATGACCTGTTGAAGGGCGTGTTCAAACCCGAAATTACGGAAAAACAGGAGCTTCTCGCCAGCCGCATCGCGATGGCAGGCGCGATCGTCGTGGCCGGCTACCTCGGCTATAACCCGCCGGACTTTGCCGCCGGCACCGTCGCGCTCGCCTTCGGTCTCGCAGCATCGTCGATATTCCCGGCACTGATGATGGGCATCTTCTACAAACGCATGAACAAGGAAGGCGCCATTGCCGGCATGGTCGCGGGCCTTGGCGTTACCCTGTTTTACGTGTTCCAGCACAAGGGCATCATGTTTGTCGCCAGTACGGCCTTCCTGGGCGACCTGTCGCCCAACTGGTTCTTCGGTATCGAGCCCAACGCGTTCGGGGCCGTTGGCGCCATCTTCAACTTTGCCGTCGCGCTGGTCGTATCGCGCCTCACGGCGCCCCCGCCGGAGCACATCCAGCATCTCGTCGAGCACATACGCGTGCCGGCCGGGGCCGGGTCAGCGACAGGCCACTAGCCGTTTTAAGAAAAGCGCAACCTGAGGGGGGGGGCGATACGGCCCCCCTTTCGTTTTTCGCAAGGGATCTCGCCATGTTCACCAACAAACACGTTGTCGTCGCCATGCTGGTCGCGCCAGTGCTGGCGATCCTCGCGTGGTTTGCCGTGGACTATTTTCTATCGGAGCGCCCACATGCCGCGAAACCGGGTGCGTCTTACACACTGATCCCCAGGTCCAACTGTCGTTATGCCAGCGGTCAGTGCGATCTCGAAAACGGTGACTTCGAATTGCTCCTGGAGGCGAACGACCCTGCCGCAACCGGCATTACATTGAACATGCGCGCGAAATATCCGCTGCAGCAGGCCACGATCGGATTTATCAATGGCGGTACTGAGTCGGCTCCCTCGTCCATGGCGTCAACGGGCGCGGGGGCGCTCTACTGGTCAGCGACACTCCCCTTGCCCGCAGGCGATGCACCCATGCTCGGACTGGTTGTGAGCGCAGACGGCGTCAACTACTTTGCCGAAGTCCCCACAACCTTTATGCGACCGGGTCGCTAGCTCGCCGGCACTGCACCGGTTCACGGCTACCAATTGGACGCACAGGCGCCTAGAATCGCCGCGTCAGGCGGCCAGTACAATCCACACGTCGCCACCTCGAGAGGCACCCGATGCACACTATCGAAATAGCAGAGGCCCGGATCGCCAATGAGCACGACGGCAACCCGATCATCCCCTTGTACACTGTCGCCGCAGGCCGGTACTGCAACGAGTCAACGAAACAACTGGCTTCTGCGCGTTTTGGGATCAAGCAATGCGTT
>CAWEDS010000008.1:0-89631 GCA_963807845.1 uncultured Gammaproteobacteria bacterium | reverse complement strand
TATTCCATCTAGACCACGCTCTGGCGCCGCTGCCCAAGCCGATGCCAACGAGAAGAGCACAATCAGCGACGCTCCCAAGGCCACTTGTGCCTTGGCGCTTATTGCCTTGCCCATGTTTTCGCTCCTGCTTTATGTTTATCCAACCCTCTCGATGCTTCAACACCACACCCCCACTTTGAACCGAAGCCGCATCTGCGAACCATGGTGGTGATCGCTAAGGTGTTACAGCACCTACTCTTCTTTTTCTAAACCTCTCTCACTCAATAGGGATCGCAACGTTCCCTGGTCGTCGATGTCCTCGACATAATGGACCATATACAAGCCAGTCTCTTTTTTGTCTTCGCCTCTCGTATTCGAGCCTTTGCGTGACGAGAACCAAACATCAATTTCCTCAAGGAACTCTTGGCCTCGTGGTTTGATGAAATTATCAAATGCTTCTATCACCTCGTCCGTGCAGCCGTCATCGGCAAAAACCATCCGATCAAAATACCCGCTCCCTTGCATTTCTTTATCGATGTTCTTCGCCGCTGTTGAGAACACTCGGTAACCAACTTCGCCCAACCTCTTTATTAAGGACGGAGACAGCGTAGAATGCTTGAATATTCTCCTAACTGCCTTGTATCTACCGTCTACCTCCACCACAGACCCGGCCTCTACAAGCTGCGTCAGCATTTGCCTCGGTGCCATATCGCCGCTGTACTTCTTCACCAGTTCTACGAAACCCGGTGTTTCTTCGTCATCAGACTCGTAAGGCAATTCAAGCGGTATTCCGTACGGGCCTTGGAATCGAGGATCCGAATACCAACCTGTAAGTACTCTTTCGGGCCGGGAGTGCGTTTTTTCTTGATATCCCGATTCAATTGTTCGATCGATAACGTTTTTGACTTCTTTCCGCGTGAGCCCAGTCAATATCGCCACTCTGGACCTATTGACCCGACCCTCCAATTCAAAATGTCGCAGCGCAACCTCTACGTAAACCTCTTTCGCCGTATCCGAGAATTCCGCATGGGTTACCCCTTGCGCGATCAAAAGGCGAACAAGTGGCTTGAACATCAGCGAGAGGGCACGCCTCAAGTGGTCTTTTACTTCTTGCCCCATCGAACGCTATTTCTCCTGCGCAATATGTAAAGTAGCTTGGCGAAAGAGCCTATGCAAGATGCCATATACCCCGTTAATGGGGCACCTCTACCATATATAGCTTAACGGTCGGAATTGTCAGTAACTTGAAGATGATTCATATCCCAAGATCGAGACGGCGATATTTAACCCATTGATTATTATAGGATTTCAAAAATGGGGGTGCACAAACCGAACGAAGCTAGCCGCACGACGGAAAATACCTAGTCTGGTGAAATAACGGGTGCTTTCTTCGAAATTTGATTGACGCTAACCGAAGGCCTGTCGAATTGCGCGACCTAAGATTGGCCGAAATTCGATTGCCGAGGAGAGAACTACGTTAGAGCGATATTGCAATAACGACAATTCAGGGCCGGTTAACCTGCAGACAGAAGAAAAATTGGTGTTTCTGTTAGCTTTGCTCTTACCAAGTGTATCGAGCATTAGAGTCGTGCTCTTCGAAGTAGTACAACCCAACTGATACTGCGTTTCCATTCTTTTCTTCGCCTTCAACCTTGAGTGACTCATAGGCTATGAAGAGATCGTCAAAGGACTCCGCGGCCGCTGACAATCGGTCATAGCTGATGCGACGCAGACGCGGCAGGTCATCCTTTCTGATGTCGAGCGAATAGACTGTGAACTGCGGAATGCCTTCGTGCTCTTTGTTCGGATCTGAATTGAGAGCTACCGTCGATAAAAGCGGATAAACCCCATGCACAAGTGAAGTGACGAGATTATCCGTCTTGTCCGTCGGGATCACACTCCGCCTTATTACCCTTAATTTGCCGTCCGCATCTTCTTCAACGGAACCAACTCTCTTGAGCTCTGTTCGCATTGCTCCTGGCGGAACATCTCCACCAAACTTTCTGACCAGCTCGGAAAAAGAATTTTTTTCACCCGAAAACCGCAAAGCGGCAGGTCGACCGCGTTCATCCAAAAATTCTCTTTCTCGGCATGCCACCTGGTCAGAATCTCGGATATTGGTGTTGTCTTGACTGAAACCGGTTCTTGCCTTTCTTCAATTCTGTTTCGCAGTCGCCTAACTTCTTTCCGCGTAAGGCCTGTCATGACAGCAACGCGGGAAATATTTGTCGGGCGACCGCGAATCCCGAATTCGCTTGAAGCCACATCAACAAACGCTGTTTTTGCAACCTCGTTAAACTCGCTGAAACTGATACCGTAGCGAAGGAGGATCTTGACCACTGGACGCATTACCAAGAGAAAGGCATCGAGGACACGCTGTTTCATCTGGTCCGGCATCGCGGTGCAATATATTGTATCAAGTGGTTCAATTTCCATACAAAAGTTAAAGATGGGAAAAATCGCCCAATTGTCCCATATGGTCGCCTGGTCCCTCGAGCGGAGAAATTGGGGTAAATAACCGGAAATGGATTTGAAGACTAGTCGTGCTGGTTTGAGCAATTCGCCCGGCTAGGTATCGAGCAGCGACGTCAGCCCGTCCTCATCGAGTACCGTTACTTCGAGCGTTTGTGCTTTGGCCAGCTTCGAACCGGCGTTTTCGCCCGCCACAAGAAAGTTGGTCTTGCCCGACACGCTGCCGGTGACCTTGCCGCCATGGCGTTGGATCAGGCGCTTGGCCTCGTCCCGGGTCATCGTCGGCAGGGTGCCCGTAATAACGAACGTTTTGCCCAGTAGTGGACCTTCTGCGGCCACCTGCATCGGTTCCGCCTCATCCCAATGGACACCTAGCTGGCGAAGCTGGTCGATAACATCGAGGTTGTGTTGCTCTTCGAAGAAGCCGCGCACTCGACTGGCGACCACCGGTCCAACGTCGGGCACAAGGGTCAGTTGCTCAACGGACGCATCAACCAGTGCCGGGAGTGATCCGAAATACGACGCGAGGCTTGCGGCCGTAGCCTCGCCCACTTCACGAATGCCCAGCGCAAAGAGAAACCGTGCAAGCGTGGTCGACTTGCTGGCTTCAATGGCCCTGACCAGGTTTTCCGCGGACTTTTCGCCCATGCGTTCGCGGCTGCTTAACTCCTCTTTGCTGAGCTGAAAGATATCCGACGGGTCGTTAACCCGGTCCTCTGATACGAGCTGTTCGATCAATTTCGCTCCCAGCCCTTCAATATCGAGCGCTTTCCTGGAAACGAAATGCTTGAGCGCTTCAGAGCGCTGCGCCCTGCAGTAAAGCCCGCCCGTGCAACGGGCGACGGCTTCCCCCTCTTCCCGCTCTACGTGCGACTGGCAGACCGGGCACAGCTTCGGCAGCCGCACCCGCTTCGTCTTCGCCGGCCGCCGGCTCTTGACGACACTTGCAACTTCGGGGATTACGTCGCCTGCACGCCGGACAATCACTGTGTCACCGACGCGTACGTCTTTGCGATGGAGCTCATCGATGTTGTGCAAGGTGGCATTGCTGACGGTGACACCGCCAACAAACACGGGTGTCAAACGCGCCACCGGCGTCAGCGCCCCGGTTCGCCCAACCTGGAACTCGACGCCTTCCACCTGCGTCAGCTCCTCTTCCGCAGGAAACTTGTGCGCGATCGCCCAGCGTGGTGCCCGGGAGACGAAGCCCAGTTCTCGCTGCATCGCGAGGCTATCGACTTTGTAGACCACGCCATCGATGTCGTAGGCCAAACGGTTACGCTTGCCGCCGATCTCCTGGTAATACCCCAGGCAACCGTCAACGCCGCTTACGACCTTGCTCTCGGGACAGGTTTTTAGACCCCATTTGGACAATAGTGCAATGATCTCGCTATGCCGCTCTGGCAGTTCACCCCCGTCTACCTGGCCGACAGCGTAAACGTACATATCCAGGGGTCGCTCCGCCGTGAGCCTCGGGTCGAGCTGCCGCAAACTTCCTGCCGCCGCGTTCCGCGGATTTACAAACGTCTTCTCGCCGGCCTCTCGCGCTTTGCGGTTGTACCCGTTGAAGCCTGCTTTCGGCATGAAGACTTCGCCACGCACTTCAAGCAGGTCGGGAAAGCCGCTTCCCAACAGTCGTAACGGGACGGACTGGATAGTTCGGATGTTGTGGGTGATATCTTCACCGTTGGTGCCGTCGCCACGCGTCGCGGCCCGAACCAGTTCGCCCTTCTCAAAGAGCAGGCTTACCGCCGCTCCATCGAGTTTGGGCTCCGCTGAATACGGTAGCTTGGGCGCACCATCTTCGAACTCGAGCTTTTCCGCGACGCGCCCATGAAACTCCCGCAGTTCGTCTTCCGAAAATGCGTTCTCCAGCGACAACATCGGCATGAGATGCCGGACGGTCTTCAATGCACTGCTGGGTTCGGCACCGACGCGTTGTGTCGGCGAGTCGGGCGTTACGAGTTTCGGATATTCCTTTTCCAGCGCCTGGAGCTCGCGCATGAGACGATCGTATTCCGCATCGGGAATCTCGATATCGTCCAAGGTATGGTAGCGATAATTGTGGTATCGAATCTGCTCGCGGAGCGACTCGAGCTTTTCGCGGACGGCCTTTGGAGGGCTCACAGATTCACGGCCTGTCGACATCGACAACTCGCAGGCTCGTTGCGACCAGGGGTTGTGATTATCCGCTTCGGGCACACGAAACTTTTTCGCGCCGCACCCGGGTCAGGCAACCAGGATGCTGTGCTGGAACTGGATAATCTCCTCACGAAGATAGCGCTCTCGCTGGATACTGAGCGTGCTGCCCGACTCATCCAGCAACTCGCCGTTCAGCGTTTGCGTCAAGGCCCGCGCCGCCGCCATCATCATGTCGAATGCCTCAACGCTTTCGACAGGACCCGGCAAGACAAGGAACAGGCTGATGCCCGGAATCTGCTGGTCCTTGATGTTTTCAAGATCGAAGCTTCCCGGCTCGACGAGACTCGCCGCGCTGAACACGGTGCGTGTTTCGTCGTTGCCGTCGTAGCGATGAAAAATACCGAACTTTCCGTGCCGCAGACCGATTCCACGCAGGCTCAGGATAAGTTCGTCACCCTGGAAGGCCTGCTTCTCTCGTGCGACGATTCTCAGCGTGACAATTTTTTGCGGCGTCTCCAGCGGCCCATCGGTGGATGGTTCCGCAGCGGGTAACGCAGTCGATGCGGCATTGGCGTTGCCCTGGTTGGGTTCGACCGCGTCAGTATCCAGTCGCAGCGTTGGCTCTAGCCGGTCTGTTTCAAGCGGCAGAACGTCAGCCTCTTTTTTGGCACGCCGGCTATAGAGATAAACACCGGCGATTACCAGTAGTCCAAAGAACAGAAGCAATGGCCGCAAACCAAACATCTCGTGATCTCGTAGTAGCCGGCTAATTCGCCGCCATCTTCACTGCAGCATCCAGGTCGACCGAGACGAGTCTCGACACACCGGGTTCCTGCATGGTCACGCCGGACAATTGTCGAGCCATCTCCATGGTGACTTTGTTGTGGGTAATAAACACAAACTGCACTTTAGCGGACATTTCTTTGACGATTTCACAGAATCGACTGACGTTTGCATCGTCCAACGGTGCATCGACCTCGTCAAGCATACAGAAGGGTGCCGGATTGAGTTCGAAAATAGCGAACACCAACGCAACAGCCGTCAGGGCTTTTTCGCCGCCCGACAACAATTGAATAGTGCTGTTGCGCTTACCAGGCGGCCTTGCCATTACGGTGATACCGGCCGACAGTAGATCATCGCCGGTTAACTCGAGGTACGCGTGGCCACCGCCGAACAGTTTCGGGAACAGCCGTTTGAAGCCTTCGTTAACATTATTGAAGGTCTCTCGAAAACGCGTTCGAGTCTCACGGTCAATCTTGCGAATAGCCCCTTCGAGGGTTTCAAGCGCTTCGTTCAGATCGGCCAGCTGTGAATCCAGGTATTCCTTGCGCTCGGATTGTTCCTTGAATTCGTCGATCGCTGCCAGGTTGATCGGACCAAGCCGATCGATTCGCCGCCGTATTCCCACCAGCTTCTCTTCCCACGAGTCGATTGTCGCTTCTGCATCGATCTCCTCGAGCAAGGTTTCCACCGCGAAATCCGTCTGTGAGAGTTGCTCTGCAAAGCCCTCACGTCGCACTCTGAACTCCTGTACCGCCATTTCCGCTTCGTTCAGGACCGTGCGGGCTTCGTCGACCGACTGATCCACCTGCAATCGGGACTGATCGAGTTCACGCAATTCGCTTTCGACCTTTTCGACCTTTTGCCGCGCCGTGGTTAGCTCTTCCTCTACTTTGATGCGGCCTGCGAGCTGCTCCTCGAGAAGCTTTTTGCTCTCCGCCAGCGGCGACTGGCTCTGATCGAGCTGCGTTCTTATTTCCTGTACACGATTGCGAAACTGGCTGAGTTGGGATTGCATGCGCGCCAGGTTTTGCGCTGCCGACTCCTTGCTGGTGCGGCGGCTCTCAAACTGAATCGCAAACTGCTGCGCTGTTTTCCGATCTTCTTCAGCCTGCGTCCGGACGCGTTGCATTTCAGCGTTCAACTCGCTGCGCTGGGCCTCGAGACTGGTTTTCTCTGCGCTGAGTCGCTCGATCGATTCAGCGGCTTCAGCGTACCGCTGGCGTGACTCACGCAAAAGTTCTTCGGCCGACACACGCTCACTATCGAGCGCGCCTGATTCGTCGGCCAGCGCGATCTTGCGCGCGTTGGCCTGGTCCAGACGATAGCGCGCAGTTTCGAGCTCGGCTTTGACTTCCGAATAGTCGTTCAGCAATGACGAGGCATCGACCTGCAATGACTCGCGGCGCTCCTCCAACTGGGTCAAGCGTACCCGACCATCTTTGAGGAGCTTGTTCGCGCTGTCGTAGCGAGCCCGAATATCGCGCATGTCAGATTTCAGGCGCCGAATATCGTGTTGCCGCGACAAAACGCCGGCCTTGTCATCCGTGAGGCGCGCCACGCGCAGCCAGTTCCGGGCCAGCCATATGCCGTCTTGTGTAACAACCGACGCAGTCCCGGTGAGCGATTCGCGAATCGCCAGGGCGTCGCGCAACGATGGCGCGATTTTCACATTCGACAGCATTTCGATAACGGCCGCAGGTGCGCCGCTGACGTGGTCGGCCAATGTATTTTCGACAGCCGTAACGGCATCGTACTTGCCGTGTTCACGAAACACGGTCACCGCGCCGCCGAGCAGTTTGCCGATCGTCTCGGTGACCGGTGTGATATCGGCAACGCAGATCGCCTGCAGGTAGTCGCCGAGCACGGTTTCCACCGCTTTCTCCCACCCAGCCGCAACGGTCAGGGTTTGTGCGACTCTGCGGTTGTGCTCCAGGCCCGCTCCAGCAAGCCATTCTTTAACGCCGTCGTCACCGACACCGATAGCCGCATCCTGCAGGGCTTTCAGCGAGGCGTATTTGCTTTCGACATTTTGCAGGGCGGCGCGTCGCTCGTCGACGAGGCGCGTCATCTTTTGGTCCTGCTCGCGCAGTTTGCGAACCTTGTCCGCCGTATCCGCAAGGTGTCGGTCAAATTCTTCGCGTGCCTGTCGCTTCTGCAGCTCCTTCTGCACGATCTCGTCGTGCGCTGCCTGTAGCTGCTCGGGACTCTCGGCGATTTGCTCATCGTCTAGCTTGGTGCGTCGCTGCAACAGGCTCTGCAGCCGCGACTCAATGTGCTCTGTGCGTGTCGATTCGACGTTTTGGAGCTGCAGCGCCGCATTGTATTTCAGCGCATGCTCATCCCAACGTTTCTGCCAGTCAGCCAACGCTGCTTCGGCGCGCTGCAGTGACTCAGTCGAAGAACGCTCGCTGTCGCGCGCTTGTTCAAGCCCGGGAACCAGTTCGCTCAGGGTCAGGTCGAGCTGCTCGATTTCTGTCGTATCCTGGTCTATATGACCGGCGATTTCCTGGCCGCCGAGAACAGCCTGGCGAAGATCGGTCTCCTGGCGTTCACGCAATTCTCGCGCGTGCTCGATAGACTGCTCCAGGCGCGCGATCTCAGAACCGACGCGATAGTAGCGGCCCTGCACGACGTTAAACTCGTCACTGCGTTCGCTCTGCCGTACACGCGTATCCTCAATAGCAGCCTCAAGCCTGCGTTGCTCGGCAATTGCCGCTTCCAACTGGGTCTTGCGGTCGGAGAGACTGGACTTCGCTTCGGCGGCACGGTCATCGACATCTTTGGCCCGCAACGCCAGCAACTCGGCCGACGTTCTACGATCTTCGTCCTTCAGGCGCGCATAGCGCTTGGCGGTCTTTGCTTGCCGATCGAGATGTTTGATCTGCTTTTCGACTTCCTCAAGCACGTCGAGCAGGCGATCGAGGTTTTCTTTCGTATGCTTGATTCGGTTCGACGTCTCGCGGCGGCGTTCCTTGTATTTCGAGATCCCCGCTGCTTCCTCAAGAAAGACACGCATGTCTTCGGGCTTTGCTTCGATCAAGCGAGAGATCATGCCCTGCTCGATAATCGAGTAGCTGCGCGGCCCTAAGCCCGTACCAAGGAAAATGCCGGTGATGTCTTTGCGCCGGCAGCGTGTGCCGTTCAGGTAGTAGTGGGATATTCCGTCGCGAGTCACCTCTCGGCGAATGGAAATTTCCGCGTATTTCGCATACTGACCTTCGAGCGTCGCGTCACTGTTATCGAATAGCAGTTCAACAGACGCAGACCCGATCGGCTTGCGTGAACTCGAACCGTTGAAAATAACGTCCGTTATCGAGTCGCCACGAAGGCGGCTGGCCGAACTCTCGCCCATTACCCAGCGCACGGCATCGATAACATTCGACTTGCCACAACCGTTTGGCCCGACCACGCCAACGAGGCTGCTCGGGAACGTAATGGTGGTAGGGTCGACGAAGGACTTGAAGCCTGCGAGTTTGATCTTGCTTAAACGCATCGGGTGTCAGTCAATATCCCTTAAAAGGCGCTAAGTGTAATGTAATTCTGGCAATAAAACGATTGTCGCCTAAAAAAGACAAGGCCAAGAATGACTGCGCGTGGAAGGCGCGACGGCGCTACCCAAAGGGCTTAATAATCCGCCGAAAAATTAACCCTTCCATGCGCCGACAAGCCATGTATAATCCCGCGTTTTTCTTTCCCCGGCAGGAGCCGAGAATGGCCGCAAAAAAAGCCGCGCGCAAAGCTCGATCAAAGACAACCTCTCGCAAGAAAGCCACCGCAAAGAAGGCGGCATCCGGCAAGAAGGCATCCAGGAAAAAGGTAGCCAGCAAGAAGGCATCCAGGAAGAAGGTCACGAAGAAAAAAACCGCCAGGAAGGCGGCCTCAACCCGTAAAAAGGCGCCGGCTCGCAAGCGCCCGGCGACGAAAAAGAGCGCCAGGAAGAAAAAGGTAGCCAGCAAGAAAAAGGCCGTAAGCAAGAAAAAAGCGCCGGTCAGGAAGAAGGCAGCCAAGAAGGCAACGAAGAAAACCGCCAAAAAGGTAGCCAGGAAGACGGCCAAGAAGACGGCCAAGAAGCCCAGCAAGAAGAAAAAGGCGATCTCCAAGAAGAAGGCTGTCGCGCGAAAGAGTGCGGTCAGCAAGAAGAAGCCCGCGAGCAAGAAGAAGCCCGCGAGTAAGAAAAAGCCCGCGAGTAAGAAACGACCGATCAGCGTGAAAAGACCGGCGCTCAAAAAGCGCGTTCCGGTGCGGAAACCTGATGCTCGCAAAGTAGCTGCGCCCCGGGCGAGATCCCGAAACGACGTCATGTCGGGTCCGATTCACGGCATTGCACCGTACAAGCCCAAGCGGGGCGAAGCGTACATGAGCGATGCCCAGATTGAGCATTTCAAAAACATCCTTACGGCATGGAAGCGAGAGCTGATCTATGAGGTCGACCGCACTGTCCACCACATGCAGGATGAGGCGGCCAACTTCCCTGATCCTAACGATCGTGCAACGCAGGAATCGGAATTCGGCCTCGAACTGAGAACGCGGGATCGCGAACGCAAGCTGCTTCGCAAAATAGACGCCGCGCTCGGGCGGCTGGATGAAGGGACTTACGGTTATTGCGACGAGACGGGTGAGGAAATCGGACTCAAGCGTCTGGAGGCGCGGCCCGTTGCGACTCTCTGCCTGGAAGCGCAGGAACGCCGCGAGCTGGCTGAGAGGCAGTTTCGCGATCGGGACGATCGTTACCGCTAATCCTGCCGGCCGATGCTAACGAGCGAACCCTCCGCGTACGTGGGTCGGTTCGCACCGTCGCCCACCGGTCCGCTACACTTCGGCTCGCTGGTAGCGGCCGTCGCAAGCTACCTGCAGGCAAAGGCCCACAACGGACGCTGGCTGTTGCGCATCGAGGACATCGATCCGCCACGTGAGCAACCGGGCAGTACCGAAGCCATTCTCAGTGCTCTGGAGCACTACGGCTTCGAGTGGGATGGCGAGGTCATCTTTCAAAGCCACAGCAGCAAGGCACACGAGGCCGCCCTGCAGTCGCTGCTGGAGCTGAAGCTCGCCTATCGCTGCGGCTGCTCGCGCCGGGTACTCGCGAACTGCCCGCGCGGGCCGCTCGGCACCATTTATCCCGGGACGTGCCGCAATGGCTGTGATGCCGAGCAAACGGCCATTCGAGTGCGGACGACCGATGTCCCGATCACCTTTATTGACCGGCTGCAGGGCTCGCAAACGCAGCACCTCGAAGCAGAATCCGGCGACTTCATCGTCCGCCGGCGCGACGGCCTTATCGCGTATCAGCTGGCTGTCGTGGTGAATGACGAAATCGAGGGCGTCAACGAAGTGGTTCGCGGTATAGACCTGCTGGACTCGACGCCACGGCAGATCTGGCTGCAACGGTTGCTCGGCTATCGAACGCCGCACTATGCGCATATTCCTGTCATTACGCACCCCGATGGAGACAAGCTCAGCAAGCTCACCGGCGCCCCCGGAATCCCCGCGAACGGTGGCAGAGACGTACTGATCGCGGCGCTCTGGGCACTGCGTCAGGCACCACCGGCCGATCTCGCTACGGCCACCGTCCCCGAGGTCTGGAATTGGGCGGTCCAACACTGGGATATTGACGTGCTCCGAGGGCAAACGGCGGTCTCTACACACTCCGTCCCGCTTGCCGATGTCGGAAGTGCACTCTGGTAGCGTTCATGCCTTGACATCAGCCCCTGACATGGCCTAGCTTCAACCGTGCAACAGGGATACGCTCCCCCGCCCCCTGTTGCATAATGCCTGAAGGTGAAATCACTCTACGGCGGGCCCCCTGCGCAAGCAGGGGGCCATTTTTTTGCCCGCGTATCCATCACCCCAGAACAGCCATTTGCCGGCTATGAACCCCGAAAAAACCGAAAATCGCATCATTCCAAGCGCGTTCGAGCCGGCTCGCTGGCTACGCAACCGGCATGCTCAAACGATCTACCCGAGCCTGCCCTGGTCCTGGCGCGGCAGGCCGGCATTGCGTCGCGACAGCCTCGAACTGCCCGACGGCGATGCGACGGCGGTGGACTGGCTGGCGGACACCGATGCACTGCCAGACGCGGCCCCGTTGCTGGTGATCCTGCACGGGCTCGAGGGCTCTGCCGAGTCGTCCTATGCTCGCATGATGCTCACGGGCGCGAGAGATCGGGGATGGCGTTCCTGCGTGCTGCACTTTCGAGACTGCGGCGACTATCGCAACCGGCTGCCACGGCGCTATCACGCCGGCGAGACCAACGACCTGCGTTTTTTCCTCAACAAGCTGCAGGCTGCCCGCAAGACCACCCTTAATCCCGGCCCGATACTGGCGGTCGGCTATTCGCTCGGCGGTAATGTCCTGCTGAAGTACCTCGGCGAATCCGGCGAGATGACACCGCTCAATGGCGCCTGCGCCATTTCCGTGCCCCTGGATCTTCACGAATGTGCGGATGCATTAGATCATGGTTTTTCAAGGGTTTATCAGGCGATACCTATTAAAACGCATGAAGTTTGCAGTGACCCGAAAATTTGATCACCACACCGCTGCATTCGACTGGGAGCGAGCGATGGGCGCCCGCACCTTCGCCGAATTCGACGATGCGGTCACGGCCCCGCTGCACGGCTTTGCGGGCAAGCAGGACTACTATGACCGCTGCAGCTCCGTGCACTACCTCAAGGCGATCGAGAAGCCGACGCTCATTATCAACGCGCTGGACGATCCCTTCATGACAGCCGAGGTCATTCCGGCCGCCGATCGCCTGTCGGCCAACGTCACGCTGGAGGTTGCCGCACACGGCGGGCATGTCGGCTTCATTGAGGGCGGCCCGCCCTGGCGACCCACCTACTATTTGCCTGACCGGATACTCGGATTTCTTGAGCCATTTGCAGCAAGGCCAGGGCTATAAAAAAGGCCAGGTCATGCCTGGCCTTTTCAACTACTTTAGAAGAGCCTTCGCCTAGGCGGCGTCGACCTCCTTCATGGACAGACGCACGCGGCCCTGCCGGTCCACTTCGAGCACCTTGACGCGAACCGAGTCGCCTTCCGCCAGCTTGTCGCTGACTTTCTCGACGCGCTCGTTGGAGATCTGCGAGATGTGAACCAGGCCGTCCTTGCCCGGCAGAATCGTCACGAATGCGCCGAAGTCCATCAGTCGGGCGACCTTGCCGTCGTAGATGCGACCCACCTCGACGTCGGCCGTGATCAGTTCGATCCTGCGGCGCGCTTCCTTACCGGAGGCGCCGTCTACCGACGCAATGCGGATCGTGCCGTCGTTATCAATATCGACCGACGCGCCGGTCTCCTCGGTGATGGCACGGATAACCGCACCACCCTTGCCGATAACGTCGCGAATCTTGTCCGGATCGATCTTCATGGTCATGATCGTCGGCGCCCATTCAGACATCGTCTCACGCGGCTCGCTGATCACCTTGTTCATTTCACCCAGGATATGCAGCCGTGCATCGCGCGCCTGATCCAGCGCCTTGCTCATGATTTCGCGGGTGATGCCCTGAATCTTGATGTCCATCTGCAGCGCGGTAATGCCATCGTCGGTGCCGGCAACCTTGAAGTCCATGTCACCGAGATGATCCTCGTCGCCGAGAATGTCGGTCAGAACGGCGAACTCGTCACCTTCCTTGACCAGTCCCATCGCGACGCCGGCGACCGGCGCCTTGATCGGCACGCCCGCATCCATCAGCGCCAGGCTGGTGCCGCAGACCGATGCCATCGAGCTTGAACCGTTGGATTCGGTAATTTCCGATACGACACGAATGACGTAGCCGAACTCGTCCATATTCGGCATCACGGCCTGGATGCCGCGACGGGCCAGCTTGCCGTGGCCGATTTCACGTCGCTTCGGCGAACCGACAAAACCGGTCTCACCGACGCAAAACGGCGGGAAGTTGTAATGCAGCATGAACGGCTCTTTGCGTTCGCCCTCAATCGCGTCGATGATCTGCGCGTCGCGGCCGGTGCCCAGCGTCGTGACGACGATCGCCTGCGTCTCGCCACGTGTAAACAACGCCGAGCCGTGCGCGCGCGGCAGCACGCCCACGCTGACATCGATCGGTCGCACCGTTGAGCGGTCGCGACCATCGATTCGTGGCTCGCCCTTTATCACACGCTGGCGAACGATGGTTTTTTCGAGCTTGGACAAGGCGCCTTTGACCTCATCGGCAGACCATCTGGACTCCTCGCCTCCGGCGAGTGCTTCGCGTACGGATGACTTGGCGTTACCAACCGCGACCTGCCGGTCCTGCTTGTCCGTAATGCGATAAGCATCGGACAGTGCGGACTCCGCCGCCGCTGCGATCGCCGCCGCGAGATCGTCGTCCTGCGGCGGTGCCTGCCAGTCCCAGGCCGGCTTGCCGACCTCGGCGGCGAGTTCGCTAATCGCGTTGATGGCGGTCTGCATCTGCTCGTGACCGAACATCACGGCGCCGAGCATGACCTCTTCGGACAAGCCGGAGGCTTCTGATTCGACCATGAGCACCGCGTCCTTGGTGCCGGCGACCACCAGCTCGAGGTCCGAGTCTGCAACAGCGGCAACACCCGGATTCAGAATGTATTCGCCATTCTTGTAGCCGACCTTGGCGGCGGCGATCGGGCCGGCAAACGGCATCCCGGAAATGGCCAGCGCAGCGGACGCGCCGATCAGAGCGGGAATGTCGGGATCGACATCCGGGTTCAGGGACATCACCGTCGCGATGATCTGCACCTCGTTGGTGAATCCCTTCGGGAACAGCGGCCGGACCGGGCGATCGATCAGGCGGCACGTCAGCATCTCTTTCTCGCCTGGTCGTCCTTCGCGCTTGAAAAAGCCGCCGGGGATCTTGCCCGCGGCGTAGGTCTTTTCCTGGTAATTGACCGTCAGCGGGAAGAAATCCCTGCCTGGATCGGCCGTCTTGCGGCCGACGGCCGTGACCAGCACCACGGTTTCAGCCATATCGACGATGACTGCACCGTCTGCCTGACGGGCAATTGCGCCCGTATCAATGGTTACTTTGTGTTCCCCATATTGGAACGTTTTTGTTGTCGATTTCACGATGAGTACTCAGATGAAGAATGTGAGCAGCACGAAGCAGCGGCGGACCCGAATCCGGGACGACACGTAGCTTTACCAGGCTGCGAGATCGCTCGCTGTATCAGCGGCGCAGACCGAGCCGGGAAATCAGCTCGCGGTAGCGGTCCTGGTCTCTGGATTTGAGGTAATCAAGCAGCTTGCGGCGCTTGTTGACCATCCTCAGAAGACCCTGACGGCTGTGGTGATCTTTCTTGTGCTGACCGAAATGTTCGGTCAGTTCGGCAATTCGTTTGGAAAGCAGCGCGACCTGAACTTCCGGGGACCCGGTATCGCCTTCGCCACGCGCGTAGTCGGCGACAACGCTCTGCTTTGCTTCACTGGACAGTGACATCGTTCAATTTCTCCAATTAACTCTATTTATAGCCCTTTTCGCAGCGCGGTATTCTAGCGCCTGTTCGAGCCCATTGACACCCCATAATCAATTATTCAAGGGGTTATTTCCCTGATTCAGAAAGACCCGTCGTGGCGCCAGCCGACCATCGCCGAGGCACTCGCCGATCCCGAGGAAGCAATCGCCGGGGCCGTAGACCCGAACCAGTCCCTGCCGGCCATCCGTAGCTCCGGAAACCGCCTGCCCTGCGATGAATCGCTCGCCGAGGGGCAGTGTCAGGCGTTCATCCGGAAACGCGGTCAGCGCGATGTCCGGTGGCAGCAGGCGCTGCCTGAGCGTCTCGCGGCTCTCCTCGGCCAGGGCCTCCACGACAGTGAGGTCCAGCATGTCCTCCTGGCGGAACTGTCCGACCGACTCGCGGTGCAGCCTCGAGGTGTGTGCGATGGTGCCGGCGCGCCGCGCGATATCCTCAACCAGGCTTCTGACGTAGGTGCCCTTGGAACAGCTAACCCGGAACACCAGCCGGTTGCCGGCGGCCTCCAGCAACACAATCTCGTGGACATTGATGGTCCTCGGCGCTCGCTCGACAACCTGTCCTTTCCGGGCAAGCTCGTACAGCCGCTTGCCGTCCTGCTTGAGTGCCGAGTACATCGGTGGAATCTGCGAGGTTTCGCCGAGAAAACCCTGCAACACTGCATCCCATTCGTCGGAGCTCAGGGTCGGCACCTCGGCTGACGCGATGACTTCCCCGTCAGCGTCGCCGGTATCGGTCGCCGTTCCCAGCCTTGCCGTCACGCGGTAGGTCTTGTCGGCATCGAGCAGGAATGCGCAAACCTTGGTCGCCTCGCCAAAGCACAGCGGCAGCATGCCGGTAGCCGCGGGATCAAGGCTGCCGGTATGCCCGGCCTTTTTTGCATTCAGGAGGCGCTTTACGATCTGCAGCGCCTTGTTCGAGGTGATGCCGGGAGGCTTGTTTAGCAACAACAGGCCGTCGACCGGCTCTTTGCGGCTCGTGTTGCGCTGTTGGGTTGCGCTCACCGCGAGGCGTCGGACTCTAGGGCCCCGGCTATCAGATCGGCGATTCTCTGTCCCTCGGCGGCGCTGTCGTCGTGCTCGAAGCGCAGCTCCGGTACGTGCCGTACTTTGATTGCACGGCCCAGTTTCGAGCGCAAAAACCCGGTCGCCTGTTCGAGCCCCTGCTGCACCGGCAGCGGGTCGAGGTTTGGATCGAGAATGCTGAAGTACACGCGCGCAACGCTCAGGTCGCGGGACAAGTCCACCGCGGACAGCGTCACACCCTGGAGACGGGGATCCTTCGTTTCGAAACGAAGCAACTCGTTGAGCGAACGCAGCACCTGGTTGCCCAGGCGCTGGCTTCGGGAAAACTCACGCGGCATCTTGATTCACCAACGGCGACTAGGAGTCGAGGGTCCGAGCTACCTCGACGCGTTCGAAACACTCGATCTGATCGCCGACCTTGACGTCGTTGTAGTTCTTCACACCGATACCGCATTCGGTACCGGACCGAACTTCGTTGACGTCGTCTTTGAAGCGACGCAGGGACTCGAGCTCACCTTCGTAAATGACGACGTTGTCGCGCAGGACGCGGATCGGGTTGGAGCGCTTGACATAGCCTTCGCTGACAATACAGCCGGCCACGTCACCGAACTTCGGCGAACTGAACACATCCTTGACCTCGGCGAGACCAACAATCTGCTCGCGAATTTCCGGTGCCAAAAGACCACTCAGTGCCGCCTGAACATCATCGATCGCCTCGTAGATAATGCTGTAGTAACGCACGTCAACGCCGGACTCCTTGATGGCATTGCGTGCCGCCGCATCCGCGCGAACATTGAAGCCGATGATGACGGCATTCGATGCCGCGGCCAGGTTCGCGTCGGTCTCGGTAATACCGCCGACCCCGGAGCTCAGCACCTTGACCTTCACCTCGTCCGTCGACAGCTTCGTCAGCGCATCGCGCAGCGCCTCGGCACTGCCGTGAACGTCCGACTTGATAATGACTGGAACCGTGGATGCATCGCCTTCCTGCATCTGGCTGAACATGTCCTCGAGCTTGGACGCCTGCTGCTGCGCAAGCTTGGCATCGCGCGTCTTGCCCTGCCGGAACTCGGCGACCTCACGTGCCTTGCGCTCGTTCTTCACGACAAGGAAGTCATCACCGGCACCCGGCGTCTTGGACAGCCCCAGCACGACCGCCGGCGTCGACGGACCGGCCTCGCTGATCGACGCTCCGGTCTCGTCAAACATGTTGCGGATACGGCCGTATTCCTCACCGGCAATGATCATGTCACCCTGCTGCAACGTGCCGGTCTGCACCAGCAACGTCGCGACCGCGCCGCGTCCTTTCTCAAGGCTCGACTCGATGACCAGACCGTGCGCCGGCCCCTCGGCAACGGCCTTCAGGTCCATCACCTCGGCCTGCAGCAAGATCGCATCGAGCAGTCCCTCGACGCCCTCGCCCTTCAGTGCCGAGACATTGACGAAAATCTGTTCGCCGCCCCAGTCCTCCGGAATGACCTCGTGTTTTGTCAGCTCGTTCTTGACGCGTTCCGGATCCGCGTTTTCCCGGTCGATCTTGTTGACGGCAACGACCATCGGCACACCGGCTGCCTTCGAGTGCTGGATCGCCTCGATCGTCTGCGGCATGACACCGTCATCGGCGGCAACCACCAGCACCACGATATCCGTGGCCTGCGCCCCGCGTGCACGCATCGCCGTGAACGCGGCATGGCCCGGCGTATCGAGGAACGTGATCGTGCCCTTGTCGGTTTCTACCGAGTAGGCGCCGATGTGCTGGGTAATACCGCCGGCCTCGTGATCCGCCACCTTGGTGCGACGGATGTAGTCGAGCAGCGACGTCTTGCCGTGGTCGACGTGCCCCATGATCGTCACGACCGGCGAACGCGGCACCCTCTCGCCCGGCTGTCTGCTCTTCATCAGCCAGCAGCTTTTCGTCCATTTCCGCAGAGTCGACCTGCTTCGCAACGTGGCCGAGTTCCTCGACGACGAGCGTGGCCGTGTCCTGGTCGATCACCTGGTTGATCGTCACCATCGCACCCATGTTGAACAGCACTTTGACGACTTCGTTGCCCTTGATCGCCATGCGTTGGGCGAGTTCGGCAACGGAAATGCTCTCCGGAATTTCGACCTCATGAATAACCGGCGCGGTCGGACGTTCGAAACCGTGCTTGGAGTCGCCACCCATTGATACCGGACGCCGGCGTGTTGGCGTCTTGCGCTTGCGGCGGCCGCTCTTGTCGCCTGCAACATGCAATTCCTTTCGCCCGTAGCGCGTTTCGACGCGACCGGGTTTGGGTTTCGCTTTTTCCTTCGCGCGGCGCGCCCGGGCATCGGCCTCGGCCTTCTCCACGCGTGCCTTTTCCTCGGCGGCACTGGCAGCGGCCTGTTCGGCCACGCGTCGTGCTTCTTCGTCTGCGCTCTCCTGCGCCTGCAGCTCTTTTTTACGCTGTTCCTCTTCGCGCTTCTTGGCGGCTTCCTGCTCTTCTTTCGAGCGCTCCTACTTCGCGAGCCGCGGCCGCGGCGAGCTCTTCTTCAGCCTGCCGTGCGCGATCAAGCTCTTCCTGCTCTGCCAGAGCCTGCTTTTCGAGAACATCGCGCTTGATGTACGTGCGTTTCTGGCGAACCTCGACGTTGACGGTACGCGAACGACCCTGGTTACCTGACAGACGCAGTTCCGATTGCGACTTGCGCTTCAGCGTAATTTTTCGCGGCGCCGCGGCGGTTGCCGGCGTGTCGTCCTGCCCGTGCGCCCTGCGCAGGTGCGACAGCAGCTCGAGCTTCGCATCCTCGCTTATCGTGTCATTAGATCCCGAGACCTTGATACCTGCCTCATCGAGCTGCGACAGCAGCTTCTCGACCGGCACCTTCAGTACCTCGGCAAATTGTGTGATTGTCACATCAGCCATACCATCACTCCGTACGAATCAGGGTCGTTACGCCTGCTGTTCTTCCTCGAACCAATGAGCACGCGCAGTCATGATCAGCGCGGCGGCAACCTCTTCGTCCATCTCATTGATTTCCAGCAGGTCGTCTGTCGCCAGTTCGGCGAGATCCTCGCGCGTCACGACACCCTTGCTCGCCAGCAAAAACGCGAGCCCTTTATCCATGCCCTCGAGACTCAGCAGATCCTCTGCGGGCTCCACCTCGTCAATTTTCTCTTCCTGCACAATCGCCTGGGTCAGCAGCACGTCACGCGCGCGACTGCGAAGTTCCTCGACGATATCTTCGTCGAACTCCTCGATAGCGACCAGTTCGGACGCCGGCACATAGGCCACCTCTTCAATAGTCGAGAAGCCTTCCTGCACCAGGATCAGCGATACCTCCTCGTCAACGTCGAGCTGCTTCGAGAACAGCTCGATCAACTCACGCATTTCGGATTCGCTCTTTTCCTCGGCATCGGCCGCCGTCATGACATTGAGTTCCCAGCCGGTCAGTTCACTGGCCAGGCGGATATTCTGGCCGCCGCGGCCGATGGCCTGGGACAGCTTGTCCTCTTCGACCGCGATATCCATGCTGTGCTTGTCTTCATCGACAACGATCGAGACCACCTCGGCCGGCGACATTGCATTGACGACGAACTGCGCGGGATTGTCGTCACACAGAATGATGTCCACGCGTTCGCCGGCCAGTTCATTCGACACGGCCTGTACGCGGGAACCGCGCATACCGACACAGGCGCCAACCGCATCGATGCGCTTGTCATTGCTCCTTACGGCGATCTTGGCGCGCAACCCCGGATCGCGCGCGGCGCCCAGGATGTCGATCAGGCCCTGGCCCACCTCGGGCACCTCGATCTTGAACAGCTCGACCAGGAACTGCGGTGAGGTGCGCGTCATGAACAGCTGCGGACCACGCGGCTCCGAGCGGACCTCGGTCAACAACGCTTTGATACGATCCTGCGGCCGCACCGGCTCGCGCGGAACCATTTGTTCGCGCGCAACGAATCCCTCGGCGTTGCCGCCGAGATCGATGTAAACACCATTGCGATCCACACGCTTGACGAGTCCGGACAGCATCTCGCCTTCTCTTTCCTGGTACTCCTCGACCACCTGCTCACGCTCGGCCTCGCGCACCTTCTGCACGATGACCTGCTTGGCGGTCTGCGCGGCGATGCGACCGAACTCCACCGACTCCATCGGCACTTCCACGTAGCCGCCGGGCTCGGCATTCTCATCGACATCCACCGCGTCGATCATCCGCAGCTCACGATCGGGCACTTCGAGCTCCGTCGATTCGTCCTCAAAGACCAGCCAGCGACGAAACGTGTCGTATTCGCCCGTCTCACGATCGATCGCGACACGAACCTCGATATCTTCGCCATGCTTTCTGCGCGTCGCGGACGCCAGTGCGGCCTCGATCGCCTCGAAGATGATGTCTTTCTCGACGCCCTTCTCGTTTGAGACGGCGTCGACGACCATCAGGATTTCTTTACTCATTACCTAAAACTCCAAAAAGCCCGCGAGGCCTACACGTCGTCGGGCACCAGTCGGGCTGTGTCGATGCTTGTCAGCGCCAGGCTGTGCAACTCACCGTCAACCTCAACCGCAATGCCTTCCTCATCCGCCGACACCAATTTGCCGCGGAATCGTCTGCGTCCATCCATGGGAAATCGCAGCTTAACCTTCACGATTTCTCCAATAAACCTTTGAAAGTGTTGAACTTTCGTTAACCTTCTATCCAGCCCTGGCGATGAGACCTCCAGGTCGTAATTACCCGGGACCGGATCCTCCACATCCATCAGAGCACCGACGGCCCTGCTGACTTTTTCACAGTCGGCGAGTCCTATACCGTCGGGCGCATCGATAAACAGACGCACCAGGCCCTTGCCACCCATCCGCAATTCGAGATCCGTCAGCTCGTATCCCAGGCGCTCGATGGTCGGCTCGAGTAGTGCCTTAAGTTCTGCTCCCGTCATCTCTAATCCGCTTGACGAAAATCGCCTAAGCAATTGTTTCAAAAACAAAAAATGGGCCTAAGGCCCATTCAATTCCAGCGCGCTATCGTGTCCTCAAGACAACAAAAAACCCCTGAGCGGGGCCTGTACCTGCCAAGAACTTGGCAGCGAGGGGCCTGACAACTGCCGCTCGGCGGGTTCATTCCTGACCCCTTTGGTGCGCTGGCGCGGGATTATACGGCAATCTTGGTCACCCACGCAATGGCAGTGTCCACGGGCATTTCAGATGGAAAAAACCGCTGCCGGCCTGTCGTTGAAGTGGCAAAATGCGCGTCCGATTTCGTGAAAACCAGCCACGTGAGGCAGCACCATGCTATCGCTTAAAGACGACACCTTGTTGAGATCCCGCAATTTCATTGACGGCGAGTGGGTTCAGGGCGGTGCCGGCACTTTTGATGTCAGCAACCCCGCCAACGGGGAACTCGTGACGACCACGGCCAATGGCAATGCAGCGGACGCCACGCGCGCCGTGGAGGCGGCCGCGCTCGCGTTCAGGACCTGGAGTCGCACACCTGCCAAACAGCGGGCAATCCTGCTGCGGAAATGGTTCGACCTGTTGATGGCCAATGCCGACGACCTTGGCGCCATCATGACCGCGGAGCAAGGCAAGCCGTTGTCCGAGTCGGTCGGCGAAATCGCCTACGGCGCGTCTTTCATTGAGTACTACGCAGAGGAATGCAAACGCGTCATGGGCGACACCATTCCGACCATTGCAAACGACCGCCGCCTGCAAACCTACAAACAAGCCGTCGGCGTCGTCGGTTGCATCACGCCATGGAACTTTCCCAATGCGATGATCGGTCGTAAGGCAGGGCCCGCCCTCGCCGCTGGCTGCACGATCGTTATCAAACCCGCTACCGAAACACCGCTGTCTGCGCTGGCGATGGCCGACCTTGCCGACCGCGCCGGTATTCCGAAAGGGGTAATCAATGTCGTAGCCGGATCCGGCTCCAGCGAGATCGGCAAGGTTTTGACGCAACATGAAAAGATCAGCAAATTCACGTTTACCGGCTCCACAGCGGTCGGCAAGCGCCTGATGGAACAGTGTGCGACAGGTGTCAAAAAAGTTTCCCTGGAACTCGGTGGCAATGCGCCGTTTATCGTTTTCGACGATGCAGACATCGACGCCGCAGTCAGCGACTGCGTGGCGACCAAATTCCGTAACTGCGGGCAGACCTGCGTCTGCACCAACCGAATTTACGTTCAGGACAGCGTGGCCGAAACGTTCACGAGCAAACTCAAGACGGCCATTGAGGCGCTGCGCGTCGGCGACGGCTTCGACAAGGACACGACCACGGGCCCGCTGGTCAACGAGGGCGCTGTCAACGATATGCGAGCGTTCATGGAGGACGCGACCTCGAAGGGCGCCACTGTCCTCACCGGCGGCGGCACGCATGCACTGGGTAACTGCTTTTTCGAACCGACCCTGCTGACCGGCATCACCGACGAACATGCGCCTCGCCAACGAGGAAATATTCGGCCCGATCGCCGCCGTGCAAATCTTTCAAAACCGAGGATGAAGTGATCAAGCGTGCGAACGACACCGAGTTCGGCCTCGCGGCGTACTACTTCACACGGGATATCGGCCGTGTCATGCGCGTTGCGGAGCGACTGGAATACGGCATCGTCTGCTCGAACTCCGGCGTTTTTTCCACCGAAGTTGCACCGTTCGGCGGCTGGAAACAGTCGGGTATCGGTTCAGAGGGCGGCAAGGAAGGCATTGGCGAATACTTCGAAACCAAGTTTCATTCGATGGGCGGTATCGAATAAGCCACGACTGCGCACAGCGTCGAACCCGCTATGTATGACTACATCATTGTCGGCGGCGGTATCGTCGGTGTATCGACCGCCTGGCAGCTTAAACAATCGCAGCCCGACTGCTCAGTCCTGCTACTCGAGAAAGAGCCGCAGCTCGCCGGCCACCAGACCGGCCACAACAGCGGCGTAATACACTCCGGGATCTACTATTCGCCAGGCAGCCTCAAAGCGGAGTTCTGCAAGGCCGGCCTGGCGGCCACCTACGATTTCTGCCGGCAGAACGATATTCCTTTTGAGCAATGCGGCAAACTGCTGGTCGCGACGAATGAACTCGAACACGCGCGGATGCTCGCCCTGTTTCAGCGCGCACAGGAAAATGGACTCACCGTCGAGCGTATCGACGCGGACGAGCTCCGTCGTCGTGAGCCAAACGTTACAGGCGTTGGCGCCCTGTTTGTCAAAAGCACAGGCATCGTCGACTATCGCCAGGTCTGCAGGCGCATGGCCGAGCTTTTTCAAGAAACTGGGCGGCGAGCTACGTCTGGGCACCCGGGTCGTTGGGCTGGCTGAGCGGCCCGAGTGTATTGAGCTGACGACCGCCAACGGTGAATCCATCGAGACCCGTTTCCTGGTTACCTGCGCGGGCCTCATGGCCGATCGCATCAGTCGCATGCTGGGACTCGGCGCAGATTTTCAAATTATTCCCTACCGTGGGGAATATTACCGCCTGCCCCCTGAGCGCAACGCACATGGTGAAGCACCTCATCTATCCGGTCCCGGATCCCGACCTGCCGTTTCTTGGCGTACACCTCACACGCATGATTGATGGCAGTGTGACGGTCGGACCCAATGCCGTGCAGGGCTGGAAACGCGAGGGCTATGGCCGACTGAACGTGAGCGCGTCAGACATCGCTTCGATGCTGAGGTTTCCGGGGTTCTGGAAAGTACTGCGGCGGAATTTCCGCTTCGGCATCGCGGAGACCTGGGACTCTATCTGGAAGCCGGGTTACGTCAAGCGAGTGCAAAAGTACTGCCCATCCATTCGACTTGCCGGACCTCGGCCCCTACCCGGCCGGCATACGAGCGCAGGCCGTGATGCGCGACGGCACGCTGGTGGATGATTTTCTGTTTCAGGAAAGTCCGCGCAGCCTGCACGTTTGCAACGCGCCGTCGCCCGCCGCGACGTCCGCGATCCCGATCGGCAATTACATTTGCGAAAAAATCGCCGGGTCGCAGCGCACCTGACGCAACGGGCCGGACTGCGGACAGGCAACGGCGCTGTCAGTGTCGTCTATACCAATGAAATGGCTGCCTGTTTCTTCCTGGCGTGCATTCGGTACGGAGTCAGAGTGCGTGCCGGCTAATGGCTCGCTTGCGCGTTCCATGCTTCATCCCAGGTTTCGACTTCGTAGCGGTTCGTCATCGGGAATCCCGGTGGTCGCAATGCCTCCAGGCGTGGATCAAAGCGTATTCGCGTCGAAAAACGTGGCTCGGTCGCGGACAGCGAACCAACGCTGAGGCTGCCGTAGAGATACAGTAATCCCTGCTCCCTGGAGCGATACCGTTTTACCGCAAAGCGACGCTTCGCATAGATCGCCGCATGAATAGACAGGTCACCCGGCCCCGTGACGCGCGGCGGTGCGATATCGACGTTCTTGTCGGAAACCAATCCGAGGTAATCGTCTGATTCCGGCGCCACCTCCGGATCGTCCGCGTAGACGAGATCGCCTTCGATAACGATTCGCTCCGGCGAATAGACCAGCACCTTGCCGTTAACCTCACCCTTCACATGCAGCCTGACCTTGTCCTCGGCAATAAGGTAGGTGGTATTGCCAGACATTGTGACCCGCCGTGGCTCTGCATTCGCATCGATA
This sequence comes from uncultured Gammaproteobacteria bacterium, assembly GCA_963807845.1. Classification (GTDB taxonomy): domain Bacteria; phylum Pseudomonadota; class Gammaproteobacteria; order Steroidobacterales; family Woeseiaceae; genus UBA1847. The sequence continues at coordinate 65,220 of CAWEDS010000008.1, read as the reverse complement.
GCCTGCCACAGGAAACTGCCGTCCGCGTCGAACGTGATGCGCGTATGGTTCTCGAAGGTCTGCATCTGGTTCCCGACGGCGTTCGCCTCCTCCGGTGACGGCAGAAAATGTTTGGGCAGTCGAATCGCGCGTACACCGGTTTCCAATCCGCCCTGAAAAATTTGCTCCGGCTTGCCCGCAACCCGTGCCGTCGTGAAGCGAATTTTTCGCGCCGCCGTTGTCACCTTGCCCAGGAACCGGGGCGTCACCTTGCGGTCGTACGTCAGGTTGATCCGCGTGTTGGAGTGAAATCGTCCTTCGAGCTCATCGTTGTGAATCTCGACATCAGGATCCCAGCGATTGACGAACTGCGCGAAATTCGAAAACGCCAGTCGCTTCAAAAGCACCTCCGAAGAAAACCGCTTGCCGTCTTCCTCCGTACTGATCTCGACGCTAACGCGCTGGATTGCCATCGCGTCCGCTGCGGGCAGCTGTGTAAATTTTGCAAAATACTCCTGGCCGTTGTATTCCCAGGTCAGCCCCGACGGGTCACTGGGCATGATCTCCGGATTCTCGCTCCACTCCTTTACTTTCCGGTTCAGCATGTTGAGCTGCTTTTGTGTCAGCGCCGATTTTGCGCGTGCCGGCGCCTCAGTTTTTGGCGCGCCGACGATAAGATGCGGCGCACCGGAGCGAGCGGCCGTGATTACGTCCGGCGAGGCAACCTGCTCGCTGTTCGTTGCCGAAAGATTGCGAGTTTCAGTCTCCACTGTGTCGCGAACCACGACCGAGGTCTTGTCAGCACGGGTTGCCGCATGGGCAGGTCGCAGCTCATGCCGTACTCTTTCCTCGGCGATAACCATCGGCATCGCTGTCAGTTTCTGAGACATCGTCTCGGATGCACGGCTTGCGAGGCGGGCTTTCTCCTGGTCCCCCACCTTGCTTTTTTCCAACGTTACGGCGCCGCTTTCACGGCCTTCATCACCGGGTTCTGGCGGTTTTTCGATCTGGACGAGTAATGGAGTGCGGGGTTGGGGAGGTAACGCATCGTCACCCAGCAGCAGGTCCGCCACCACGAAAAGGGCAAGGTGAATCGCGGTAGACAGCGCCATCGCGATAGACAGACGGGTGGGCATTGCATCGCACCGTTTCGCCCGCCCTGCACGACAGGCTAGTTGCTGCTATCGATTGATAGTAGTCGAATACCGTGAGGTGAGCCAGCATTGCCTGTTAGTGGGTAATAACAGGGAGAAAAGCACCGCTTACGACTATCCAGCCACAAGAAACCCCGCCGGGGCGGGGTTATCGTTGATCAATATCTGAGACCGTTAATGACCGTGACTGTCACTGTCATCGTCGCTGTCATCGTCACTGTTGTCATCGCTGTCATTGTCATCGCGCTTTTTCTTCTTCTTTGCCTTCGCCGTGTTGTCCCGCGGCGGTATGCGACCGTCCATATCCGGAATCTCGAACGACGCGTCGAAACGACAGGGACCCGGGAGTATCGATTGAATGCCCTGGCAGTTGTTCTGCAGCGCGGCAGCATCTGGTTGGGGGAAGCCGGCAAGCCAGGCTCTCAAGCTCTCCCAGCCCGCTGCGAACTCCGCTGGAGTGAATCCGCAGTGCGTGGAGCTGTCCTCGACGACAACGGCCACCGTCAATGTGTCCGCATCAACGACATCCTGGTATTCCTTCTGGTTTTCAACCAGCACGAGACCGTCTTTGTCGGTATGGATAGAGACAATCTTCAGGTCGTCTTCCCTGAAGTCACCTTTTGGCGTGAAGTTCTTCTTGAGCTTTTTCGCCGCGCCACGATTCGCCCGCACCCGTTCGATCGTCGCATCAATTTCCGGGTCGGCGTACTTCACACCGATGTTGCCCAGACCCTGTTTACCTTTTAGCTTGCCCCGATCAAAAATCAGGTTGCTAACGCCGTTCGTTGCAAACAACAGGTCACCGATGATAAAGCTCGCCGGTATCTGCGTGCTGGCCAGGAATTTCTGCAGGTTGGCCTGTTGTTGATGTGTCTGAAATTCAGGCGGCGTCATCAGGCCCATGCAGGCATTCACTTTAGTCGACACCTCCGCAGCCGATATCGATGTTACGCCACGCGGCAAGCCTGTAGCCCCGCCGGGTATTGCCGCTTCGGGAGTGTTCGCACAAATGGCGTCATACGTCAGCCTGAGGTCGTGCGCGCCATCCCAAGTGCGGCTACCCCCCATGGCGCCGCACGCAGTAAAGGCACCCACAACCCCGTCGATTCTTGCGCGCTCCAGCGCATCGGCCGTCACGATGCCGCCGAGCGAGGCACCGGTCAGGATGATGCTGGTCGGTCGGCCAACCAGGTCTTCGAACTCATCGACTAGTCGCTCAATATCCTTGCGGGTCCTGAACACGGCCCACTGCGTCTGCTGGTAGCTCGACGCCGCAACGGCATAGCCTTCCGATAATTGAAGCGCTGCCAATGGGCCAAGATCGGGGTTTGGCGCTACCGGCTCGAAGTCATAGCCATGATTCCAGATAACGAGACTGCCATTCCAGGCATCCGGCACCGCGATCGAGTAATACGCACCACCCCTGGTTTGCCCTGAAAAGGTGGCCTGCGCCTGGGCCTGCAAGACAAAGCTTGCGGCCATGATTATCGCGAAACACAACGACCCCAGGATTCTTTGCAACATCAACTCTCCCCTGTACGCTATTGGTTGCAGCTTCTTCTGCTGTACTTTTTTTGTGTTATGACAAAATAGCGCCGTTGCAGTCAGTTCGCAAAGCATTTTGCCAAGTTGACATAATCCTCACCATAGCGCGGTGCCCTTGACGATGAAGCGGCCCTGCTCGTCTCGTGCGATCGCCCCCGGTCCAAGCAGTTTCGCGGCTTCAGCCTGCGCCGCCCAGGACTCGTTGAATGCCTGCACACGCTCATAGAGCGTCGCGAGATCCAGCCACATTTGCGCATCATCGGGCTTGAGATCACGAGCACGTTCCAACAGTGGCAGGGCTTTGTCGTAGGACACCATCAGCGTCAGCAAGCGCCCGTAGTTCGAGTGCGGTAGCGGATTGTCGGGATTTGCGTCGATCGCCTGCTCGAACAGCGTCATTGCACCGATGATGTCCCCGGTATGCCAGGCATTAAGCGCTTTGTCATTCAGCAATGAAGCGTCTGCTTCCGACACAGGTGAGTCCGTCTCGACAGACACCGGAGGTTTGGCGAGGGCAGCCGTTGACGTTTCTTCGCCAGACGTTGGTACCGGCTTCTCGAGGGCGCCTGTTGTTACCCGGTCGACCGGCACCGGCCAGAACAGGGCGGCCACGCCGACGATGATTGCAGCTGCGATAACCCAGAAATGCCAGCGTCTTGCCATGTCCGTATTTTATACCTTCGCGGCGCCATGGAGAGTCATTGCGGCGTGAAGACGGGCGCTTGACCTCGGTTCTGCCCTGCTACACAAGCGCGCAACCTCGCCCTGCCCTCATCAGTACCCTGCGCTCCACCGGCGGTCTGCCGGCCAGCGTAGGCCTTACTCAGCGTGTCTGGTAGCATATTTAGGTAGCCAAATTATCGACAGAAGCGATCAGGCCGGTTGTTCGGCCCCAGGCGTGGCGGACTGACAATAGTGCGACAAGGAACCAGACGACTTTTATTTGCCCTTCTCGGAGCGTGCACGCTGCTGCCGCTTTCCGTCAGCGCACAGATCACCGCTGCGGACATCGAGCAGATGAAATCCGAACGCCGCGTCGCACTCGTCATAGGCAACGGCGACTACCGGAATTTCGAACCGCTGCCGAACCCGTCAAACGATGCCAAACGCATGGCGAGCGCACTGCGACGCGCAGGCTTCGACGTCATTCTTGAAAGAGACGCAACGCTTGCAAGCATGACGCAGGCGTTGGAGCGTTTTTCCGAGGCGATGCAAACCGCGGATATCAGCCTTTTTTACTTTGCCGGCCATGCAGTGCAGATCGACTGGCGTAACTACATCCTGCCGATATCTGCCGAGCTCAGTGCCGAGGGCGATGCGGTGTCGGGGCTGGTGGGCCAGGTTGCGGCACAAACGCTGGATTTAGCCGACGTGCTCGATCGGATGGAACGCGCTGACAATCAGCTCAACGTCATCGTGCTGGACGCCTGTCGGAATAACCCGTTCACGATTGAGGCCAGGGAAGCGACACGGGCCCTGTCTCGGGCGACGGGTAAAACACCGTTCACCGTGGGCGTCGGGCTGGCGCAGGCTTTCGCCCCACCGCGCACCTTCCTCGCGTATTCAACGGCGCCCGGGCAGGTGGCTCGAGACGGCAGCGGCAGCAACAGTCCCTACACCGGCGCATTGGTCGACGCACTGACCTTACCGGCCCGCAAGCTGGAGGACGTCTTTAAAATCGTGCGTACGCAGGTTGCGGCGACAACCAACAACGAGCAGATCCCGTGGGACAATTCGTCCGTATTCGACGACTTCTACTTCCAGATCCCGAGTAGCCCGGAAGCCGCCCTGGCTGCTGACGAGGACGGTGAGATCAATACAATATTCGTGTCGCCCTGAATGCCGCCGAGGGTGCTGACTGTCCTGGAATCAGAAGCGATAACGCAGGTCGAGTCGGTACCGCGTGTTCTTTTCCTCGAAATTCCCCGTCGCTGACTGCTTGGTATCGAATTCGTACTGCGAATGATCCAGTCCCAGCGTGTACGAGAGCTTTTCGAACTTCTTGCCGAAACGGCCGGTCCATGCCGCACCGACGTTTACGCCGGTTGAATCCCCGCTGATGGTGGAGTCGATGTAGGACGGCAGTGGCTCGAATCCAAACGGCGTCGCCACAAAGGCTTCGCCGACGAATCGGTCGCGAAACTTGCCGTCCAGCAACACGACCGCGGCCTGCAGCGAAAAAGCGCCGTACCAGTTTTCAATCGGCACCGCAGCCGAAGCCCCGGCAAACGCGCCATCGTAGGAAAACTCGATCGCACGATCGCCGTCGAAAACAATTTCCGCGACCTCAATCGAGCCCACAGGAAACAAGGTGTTTCGTAACGCGGTCTCCGCGTCCTTGTAACCAAGGAACACGCTCAGGTTGCGGGAGACGCCGTAGCCCACCGTGACATTGAGTTCCTGTCGGTCGAATTTTGCGGCAAAGGAGTGATTAACCCCGGTGCCAGGAAAGGGATTGGCGCCCTGAAACTGTTCACCGTTGTCATTGCCGTCTTCACTCCACTGCCCGGAAACATCGACAAAAAACCGCCCGAATCCTGCGGTAACGCCGACGCCGCCAAAGGTCAGGTTGTCGCCAATATCAAAGCCGTCCCGAAACGTGATCTCCGCGCCACCGGGTACGATCGCGAGCGGCGTCACAATATCTTCGAAGCTGAGTTCGTAGTTCTGGATACCAACGCTCCCGCGAACTTGCCAGGTGGGCGACTCCGCGTAAGCGACTGACGATAAGACGCCCCCAATGATTAGCGCCGCGACGGCGCCGAAGCAATACGTTCTGGAGTTCACTTGATTCACCTTTCTTCGTTTTATTATCGTTGCGCGGCATTCAGGCCCTGGCCGCCCCGGTGGTCTTTGCCACAAGGTGGAATAGAGACGATAGTAGCAAGTCATCGATGCCGGTGTCGCGCGCCCCGATCGGTCTTCAGCGTCGGCGCGCTTTTCCTGGCAACGACCATTTCACTTAATCCGAGAGTTACGAGCACGAACCGCAAACGTCAGGCGTCCGGAAACTGGTAGTCCGCGAACTGTTCCCGCAACGCCAGCTTGTTCAACTTGCCGGTCGCCGTGTGGGGCAGTTCGTCGACAAAGACCACGTCGTTGGGCTTCCACCACGTAGCGACCCGGCCGTCGAACCAGGCCAGCATTTCGTCTTTGCCGATAGCCTGGCCGTCTTTCGGGACCACGAGCAGCAACGGCCTTTCCGTCCATTTCGGGTGATTGCGGCCGATCACCGCCGCCTCCGCCACCTTGGGGTGATCCACGGCGGCATTCTCGAGGTCGATGGAGCTGATCCACTCACCGCCGGATTTGATGACGTCTTTCGTGCGGTCGGTAATGTGCATGACACCGTAGCGGTCGATGGTGGCAACATCACCCGTATCGAACCAGCCATCGGCATCGAGCGGGCTGTCGGCGTTCTCCAGCCGGTAGTAATTGCTGGCCACCCACGGGCCGCGCACTTTCAGCGTGCCGAACGCCACACCATCCCAGGGCAACTCCCGGTTGTCCTCGTCGGTGATGCGCATCTCGATGCCGAACACGCCGCAACCCTGTTTTGCCTGCAGCGCGTAGCACGTCTTCTTTGGACAGCTCGCCCATGTCCGGTTTTGTCTTGAACACCGTCCCGAGCGGGCTCGTTTCCGTCATGCCCCAGCCCTGGTGCACCGTCGACGCCGTGCTTCTTGTCGAAGTCCTCGATAATCGATCGCGGACAGGCCGCACCACCGACGCTGACTCGATTGACAGAGCGGATGGTATTGCCGGACTGCTCGAGATACGCGAGCAAAGCCAGCCAGATCGTCGGCACGCCCGAGGCAACCGTGACCTGCTCTTTCTCGATCAGCGCATGCAGCGTCTCGCCGTCCGCCATTTTCGGGCCCGGCATGACGACCTTGGCGCCAACCATCGCCGCGCTGTACGGGATGCCCCAGCCGTTGACGTGGAACATCGGTACGACCATCAACACGCAGTCCTGGCCGGAGAACGCCAGCACGTCAGGCAGGCAGCCGGCGTAGGCATGCAACACGATCGAACGATGGCTGTAGAGCACGCCCTTCGGGTTACCGGTAGTCCCCGAGGTGTAGCACAGCGTGGATGCCGTGCGCTCGTCAAATTCCGGCCATTCGAACGTGTCCGGCTCATTCTCAATGAGCGTTTCATAGCACAGCACGTTCGGCAGCTCGCTGGCCGGCATGTGCGCTTCGTCGGTCATGACGACGACACCCTCCACGCCCTTGAAGTGCGCCATGAGCTTTTCGACCAGCGGCATGACCAGCGGGTCGACAAACAGGTAACGGTCCTCGGCATGGTTGACGATGTAGGCGACCTGCTCCGGGTACAGCCGCGGGTTAATCGTGTGACACACCATGCCACTGCCCGAGAGTGCGTAATACAGCTCGAAATGGCGGTGATCGTTCCACGCCAGCGTGCCAACGCGGTCACCGGCGTTGACGCCGAGACGCTTGAGCGCGTTCGCCAGTTTCCGCGTGCGCTGAAATGCCTCGCGATAGGTGTAACGGTGGTGCGGGTTGTCCACGGTGACCGAGACAATCTCGCGATCCGGGTAGTTGCAATCGGCGAATCGCATCAGCGATGAAATCAGCAGCGGGGTTTCCATCATCAGGCCATGCATGCAGGTTCTTTCACCTCCGTCGTGGTATTTAATTGAACGCGGCCGGCGCGGCAGTCGCCAGTCAGTCGCGGGCTGTTTTCGTTGCGCGCTTCTTCGATGCGCGTTTGCGTCCGGTCTTTTTAGCGGCCGTACGCTTGGCGCCGGCCGGACGCCCCGAGCCGTTCGCCTTTGCAGTGCCCGACGGCGCACGTTTCGCCTTCTTTTTAGCCGGGCGCGCCTTTGGCCGCCTCGCGGCTTTCTTCAGCGCTTCGAAGGTCTCAACAAGACCGTCGCAGTAGAACTCCGGGTCCGGCATCATCTCGCGACAGGACACGGCGCTGACCGTAATCTGTCCGTTGTAGCCCAGCAGCGGCTGAAACAGGCCCAGGCCATGCGCGATAGGACCGAGGCCGAAATTAGCAACCATGCGCGATCCCATGGAGTACAGCGGGAAGTTGGGGCCGGGAACGTTGGTGACCACGGTGTTAAACATCGGTGGCAATCGCTTCGCCAGCCCGTAGCGGGCATAGGCGTTGGCTATCAAACCGCTGGTGGTCGACGGCAGGAAATGTGCAGCCTCCGCCAACAGCGACGCACCCATGGTCCGCGTCAGTTTCTTGCAGCGCTCGCTTTCGGCGTGCACGGCGCGCAGGCGATCCAATGGATCGGCGATATCACTGCGTACGGGCAGGCTCATGGTCGAGACCATGTTCCCCGCCGACTTGCGCATGGCATCAGGTCGCGCCGTGACGGGCGCCATTGCGACGAGCGACTCTTTCGGCAGTTCGCCTTTCGACTCGAGGTAACGTCGCAGCGCGCCGCCACAAACGCTGACCATCACGTCGTTGACAGTGGCTCCGTCGACCCGGCCCTTGATGGCGCGAATTTCATCGAGTGAAAAACTGCGGCCGTCGAATACCCGGTGCGCCGATACGTTGCCGTTGAATCGCGTGCGCGGCACTTTCGTCGTCAGCGACAGTTCTTTGCGCATTAGGCCACGGCCAAACTGCCATGCCGTCGGCGCGTTACGCACCACCAGGGACCCCAGTTCGAACGGCTTCTTCGCCGTCGTCACCGCTGTCCGCGCAAGCAGCGACAATGGCGGTGGGCGGTTTTTCCGGCCGCCAGTCATCGGCCGGTGTCTCGCTCATCTCCTGGGGCGACGCGTCGTGAATGGCGGCGCCGATTTCTGCGCCGGACACACCGTCGATTGCGGCGTGGTGGAATTTACTGACCAGCGCAAAGCTGCCTTCCGGCACGCCCTCGACGTTGTCGAGTCCTTCGATAACGTAAACCTCCCAGAGAGGTCGGCTGGTATCGAGTGGCCGGGCGTGTAGTCGCGCGGTCTGGATACAAAGTTGCCGCCAGTCGCCGGGCTTTGGGAGCGCAATATGGCGCACGTGAAATTCCAGATCGAAGTCCGGGTCGTCAATCCAGTAGGGGTGATCGAGGCTCATTGGGACCGTCGCCAGGCGCTGGCGAAATACTTTCGCTTTGTGCAGGCGCCTCTCGAAAAACCTCAGGATTTCCTTGAAGGTCACCCCACCACCCGGCGCTGTCGACTGGTCGTAGATCGCTAGGCTGCCGATGTGCATCGGCATGTTGCCCGTTTCGAGGTAAAGAAAGGACGCGTCGAGTCCCGATAGTTGATCCATGATGCTAGTCCCCTCAGAGCCCCGCCAGGCGGATTTAGTTAACGGCGTGCGGGCATTTCAGGGCGCACTGCCATCTTTTGCTGCACCAACTTGCGGTTGGGCGTCCGGGGGCTCATCACAGTATGCCGCCTTGTTGCGCGAAGGTACATCGGGAATCCGGCGGGCGAGAGCTGCCACGCCCCTCGCCTGGATAGTTTTCCCCTGGATAATCGCCCTACCCTGCCGGCCCGGGTGAGCGCGACACCGACCGCGTCAGCTTCGCCCGAACAGAGACCCCCCAAGATTGCGGTAAACTGCCGGTTCGCAATCAACGTTAGAACTCGGATCTGTGGTCGTTACGGGCACGAGCCTGTCGTATTTGCATCGGCCCGGCACAGCGGCGAGACTAGCGTTTTACACACTCCGCTCGACCCGCAGCCCATGGAATTAATCGTATTTGACCTCGACGGCACGCTCCTTAACAAGGCGTCGGCGATCTCTGACTACACGAGCGAGACACTAAAGCTGCTCTCGAAACGCGAGATTGCCTACACCGTTGCCACCGGCCGCACACTTCACGGTGCCCGGGCGATTCTCGAAGGCCATCGTTTCGAGCTGCCGCAGGCCTATAAGAATGGCGTAATGATCTGGCATCCCGAGCAGCGGCGTTTTTCGAGCGGCGCCATGCTGACGCCGGACGAATTGGATAATGTTGTGCACGCCTGCATCGGCCAGGGCGTGACACCGTTTGTTTTCACGCTCGATAACGACCATGAGAATACCGTTTACCATCCGCCGCTGATGAGCGAGGTGGAACACGAGCTCATTCACGGCCTGGGTATCGAGGACAACGTCAGGGCGCGCGCGTTGGACGAGCTCTCCCCGGACGCGGCAATCACCCACATCAACGCCATCGGTGACGGCAACGCTATCAACGCCGTGGTGCGCAGCGTACGCGACGAGCCGCATCTGGTGGCGTACTCCGGCATCGCGCTGGAAGGCAAGCAATGGCGCTGGCTTGACGTCCATCACAGCGACGCCAGCAAAGGTGGCGCTATTCAGGTGATGAAGGAGTTGCTCGGCCTCGAGCGCGTCATCTGCTTCGGTGACAGTGACAACGACCTCAGCATGTTCGAGGCCGCCGACGAGAGCTACGCACCGGCCAACGCCAACGCAGAAATCAAAGCGGCCGCGACCGCCGTTATCGGACACCACGACGACGAAGGTATCGCTCGCTTCCTGCGCGAGCGTTACGCGCTCGACGGGCCTTAGCTGCGAGACTGATCGCAGCAGAAGTAAGCACTATGGTTGCCCGAGCACCTTGAGTTGGCGCCAGCCTTTGCCAGCGGCTTCCATTATTTCCGTTTCATCCAGGAGATCGGCGCTGCCCTTCAGCGCCTGTACGGCATCGGTCACATTTTTCATGTCGCCGCCGCCGAAGGCCGTCGTATTTGTCGATTCGCCAGGCGCAAGACGACTGCTTGCCTCGATCTCCCAGCCGCCCTCACTGCGGCAGGCAAGCACGACCGTATAGTCCGAGGCAAATCGCGCGGCACGGCAATAGCGCGCATCCCTGGCAAGAAAGCTGAGCAGGACCGTGCCATCCGCTGTGGCATAGGTGGCATCACCCGCCGAATTGGATAACTCGAAAACCATGAAACGCGGATCGCCAGCGCTGATGACCTCTTTCCTGCCGTTGGCGTCGGCTTTCGGCGCGACTTTGGCCGTCGCTTGCTGGCGCGGGCTGTTGCAGACGATGAGGGCTTTCGTGACGATTGCCTGTGTCAGGATAATGCGCTTGTCCGACGGATCGAGCCGACCCCATTCATTGACCGGCAAAAACTCTACCGTCGCCGGGTTCAGCGTCTCCGGGTCGCCAGCGGCACGCGCACGATCCTCTACTTCGCTCATAGACACAGTCCTGCTTTTTCCTCGCCCAACGGTTCATCCATGAAACTCAAGAAGTTCGCCTGGACCTCGGCGAGCGTCAGCGGACCGGTGGCATCAAAAACATAGGACGGAGTAGTCGAATCGCGATGCCTGGTAGACGCCCCAGTACAAGGCCCAGGCAACCGGCGCGAACAGGACAACAACCACCAGCCAGGCGATGACCGGGTTGGTGCCGCCTTTTGATTGAATGTACTGCCGCTGCGCGTCCCTGCTAGACCCGCTCGAAGCCGCTTGCTGCGCCACTTTGCGAAACTTGCGCCAGTACCAGTAGTTGCCGAAAAAACCGAAAACGGTGAAGCACAAAAGGCTATAGATCCAGCTCGATGCCGCCGAAGTATCCTCATGAACCAACAGTCTCTCGTCAATGTCCATCCATAGCGCCACATAGACGAGGGATATAACGATGGCCAGGAACAGTGGCAGGTACAGCTTTCTGTAGGCGAGCCAGATAACCTGGCCCAGGCAGGCTGCCCAGTTAAAGCTCAGGGCAAAGCCGGACTTTTCGTCAAACTTCTTCCACTGGTCGCGGTAGTAGTCGGTGCGTCGCACTACGAAGGTGTCGATGTTCTCGTCGTCCTGCATGAAAAGGTTCCGTTTCCTTCAACCGCCCTTGTTGTGTTTTGATACGCGCAAAAGCCTGGGGCGGCGTCGGTCGGCGCGCAGCACCTCAACCCGGTGCCCTTTCCAATCGATAGCGTCGCCGACAACGGGGATATGCTCGAGCGTCTCGGTCATTAGCCCGCCGATTGTCGATACCTCGATGCTCGGATCCCACGTAATTCCAAGCTTGTCCGACAGCTTCCGCAGGTCGACACGACCCCGAACCAGCAACGTACCGTCGGTTTTCTCTTCAAAGTCATCCAACGGCAGATCACTCTCGTCACGTATGTCGCCAACAATTTCCTCGAGCACGTCCTCCAGCGTCGCCAATCCCTCGACAGTGCCGTACTCATCTACGACAATCGCAAGGTGGCGTTGACTGTCCTGGTAGTTGTGCAATAGCTGCGGCAGCGGCACGCTATCCGGTACGACCAGCGCGTCTTTCCGAATCGCCTCCCAGTCTACCTGGTCGTCGTCGTGCTCCAGGAGCCAGTACAGCAGGTCCTTGGCGAGGATAACGCCCGACACTTCGGACAGTTGCGACGTCGGCGAAAACGGGAAGCGGCTGTGTCCGGACTCCCGGACGAGCTTGATTGCCTCGTGGCGATCCATCATCGCTGACAAAAAGCGCACGTCCTTGCGTGGCAACATCACGTCTCGGGCATGCAAGTAGCGCAGCTGTGTCGCGCCGACGAATGATCTCGGCCGTCTGCTCGCCGACCGCCCCCTCGCTCCGCCCGAGCGCGGCCAGCAGCCTGCAGCTCCTCGGATGAGGTTACCGGGAGGTTGATGTCGCTACGAATACGAACGGGAGATTTTTTCGCTAACCAAAACCAGCGGCCGCAACAGGATGGCCAACCAGTTGATGCCATGGGCGACCGGTACGGCCAACTTCGGCGCGTAGGTGATACCCAGCGTCTTGGGGATGATCTCCGTAAACAGCAGAACCGCGATTGTGAATACGATCGTAAATATCCACAAGGTCTTGACGTCGAACACATTAGCGTAGCTTGCGCCGGCGACCGAGGCGCCGACGGTATGGGCCGCAGTGTTGAGTATCAGGATCGCAGCGATCGGCACGTCCATATTTTCTTTGAAGCCGGACAGCAGCCGACCGGCGCGCCTCCTTTTTTTCCCAACCAGGGCAATTTGCGACCTTGTCAGAGACAGCAGAACGGATTCAAAGATCGAGCACAGGAATGAAATGACCAGTACGACACTTACAGCTAGGACGAAAAGCAGCATGTTGCCTCCGTATAAAATGAGGTCTCATTCTAGCTCGAGGAATCTGCTTTGGGGATGCAGTCTGAGCTGGAATTGGCCGAGATCAGCATCATCACGATGCCAGCCCATCCTGCACTTTGCTACGGCAGTCGAAACCAGCTAAGGGTCCACATTCTGAATCCAAGGCCCACGCGATGGGTATCGGTAAATTGGTCAGAAAAGGCGTCCGGTTAAGCAGGACAAAGGACATGGGCCACTCGAAAGCCGGCCAGTCAGCGATGCTTGTATTACAACTAGCGCGTGTTTTCTTGGGATCAATAGCTGCCATCCACCCCTCCGCAGGCCTTCCAGGCAATAGTCTGCTATTGAGTCGTAACCGGCGCCTCAGACTGGCAATTTCGAGATTCGCGCTTCGGACGTCTGCTCTTACCAGGAGCGGAAGTTCCAGTTACTCAGAATCGAGCCGATCAAAGGGGCGCTATCGGCCAGTAGCAGTCATTTAGGAATCACGGTCTAACCCCGATACAAGTTTACTGGACGTGTAGGTTCGCTACGGAATAAGACCTTCCCCGCCGGTGCAGTTGAGTTCATAGGCGCCGTAAAAGGATATTACCTCACCTGACAAGGTATAGACGCTGACGCAAGTTTTCGACCCACCAGTATTGACACCACCGGCAACTCTTGAATGTGAAATGTCGAGTAGGTGTCCCGCCGACAATCGCATCGTCCGACGCAGCCAAAATCGAGTCCCGTATCTTGATTGTCGGCGAAGAGGAAGCTGCTATAAAAATACCGCTGGAATCTGGCGCGCCTGTCACCAGAATATCCACATTTCTCAATGTCAGCGACGCAGAATTCGCGAATACAGCGATGGCGTCGGAAACGAGAACGGCGTCGCTTACCCTTATCCTTACGTCGCGAATTCTTGTTTCCTCAGTGCCAGCCGTGCTGATTTGTATTGCACCGTTCTCGGAATTACCAGTACCTGTTGAAGTAAGATCGACGTTACTGAGGATACTCCCGGGCCTCAGATCGATCGTTCGTACTTGACTCGAATTGGTCGCCGTATTCTCCAACGTCAGGTTGTTGATCTCTGCGGAGGTATTCAATACTACGAATAGGTTGATTTGACCGAGAATTCTTGTATTTAATTTCCCCGACCCCTCAAGCGTCACGCCCGTCGGAACATTTAGCACTGTGCTACCGCAGTCGTAGATTGCCGGCGGTAATTTAATCGTGCTGGGCGCGGAGGCGGCCGCGATTGCGGCGATGAGATTGGCACAGTTTGCGGCGTTGTCGGCCGGTACGGTCGCAACAATATACAGATTGTCGAAACTGTTGTATGCGCCACCTAAAACAACCTTTTGAGCCATTGCTGGATGGACCAATAGCGCCGCAGCTAGACCGAGAACACGCCAGGCACGCTGGCTTGAAAAACGATGCTTAATATCCATTTTTTTATTCTCCCTGACAGGAATTTAAGTCTTTATTGAATGACGACCTGAATCAACGGTCGACAACGTCGATCGCTACGTTCTATGCCCAGGTCGACAAATCGACACGTTCCTCAGGATACATTACAAAGCGTTAGCCAATCTGCGTGGCGCCTACATTTTCCAGCGTTATGTACAATTACGGCTGACTATTTCTGGAATGTGAGGGCTGGAGTAGAACTTCCGGAAAGGGTCAACAGCCGCCTAAATCCTTGATTCCAGGCTTACGTCGGCTGTTGAGGGGTAACCGGCCGCCTCTGACCAGATTTCTCGAAACTCACGGTCTGGGCGTCTGCTTTGCCCTGGAGCAGCCGTTCAGTTACGCCAAGCCACGGCGAAATCTACAGCCGGAACCGGCCACAAGGAGACATACTGCTATCGAAAACGAAACGTAAGAAGCTCGATTCGAACCTCTAAGCTTTTTCGGTACCGAAACTACTGGCCTCGCGATGGTCCGACCCCGCAGTCGCAGAAGGGTTTGTGACCGCGCATCCAACACCGGCATTGACGCGGGCGAGTGAGAAAAGACTTTTGACGGGGGTGGGTCGGTGCCGGCGTTAACTGAAACGCCGGCACCGGGATCCTAATCCGGAGGTGGTGGCGAACAGTTCGGACAGGGGTCTTCTGATACAAACGTCGCGGTCATGCCCGCAGCCACCTTGAAGCCATCGCCGACCCCTATGAGCGGAGAAATAACCAGCAGGTCACCGTCGGGTGCCACAACCTCGGTTCCTGTCTGCACTTCGACGGCAACATTCGCTGCACAAGTGAGGGCACTGGACACCGTTTCAGCCATCGTCCCGTAGTCGCCTTCGCTGTCGATCGTCGTGCACAGGTTGTTGTCCGGATCTCCAGGCAACGGGGCGGTGTCGAACGCATCACCGATCCCATCGCCGTCCGTATCGGGATCGAGGGGGTTGGTTCCGATACGGTCTTCGTCCTCATCGCTCAGGCCATCGTTGTCATCATCCAGGTCGGTGAAATCGGGATCTCCGTCACCATCGAAATCTGGAATGACTTCTTGCCATATTACCGGTGCAGACCAATCCCTATACCCAAGATCCTTGGAAAGGGCTCCAACAATTTGTCCCGAATTATTGATTGCCAATGCCTTTGCGCCGTTATATCCATCAGGAATTGGCAGACGAGTCGCTTTCCCGGCAGCACTCCAGACCGTTGGAATGGGGGCCCACCGATCCCAGCCGTAGATAGGATCAATTGCTAAAAAAAAGTTATTCCCCACTATTTGTCCGCGGTTATTAATGTCATAGGCTTGAGTTGCAATGAAAGAAGGATCAGGTAACATTTCGAGCACGGTCGCCGTACCATCTTCATTCCACCTTGTGGCGTCATGGACATCGTCAGAGTTACCGTAACAGTTACCCGCAGCTACGCCGTTGTCATTAATGCTCAATCCCCAAGCATTGTTGCATTTATTTACCGAAGGTGGCGGCACTTCAAGCTCGACTGGAATTCTGTCCGGACCCCAAACTACAGGCTTCATGGGAATATCGGGACTTCCATACCACCAACCACTTCTACCTACTATGGTGCCGTTGTTGTTGATGTCACTCGCAATTGGGGCCGAATCACCAGGAAGCGGGTCAAGCACGTTCAGTTCGCCCGTTCCGTCCCAGGTTATCGCTTTATTAAACTGAGAAGAAGTTGCGGGGTTGCTTTTTCCTACAACAATGCCTTGCTCGTTGATTCCACCAAAATTAATCGCAATATCACCATCCAAAGGTTGAACAGTGGCGATGCTTCCATCTCGCGCCCACATGATACCTCTACCCTTGCCATCCCCGGCCCTACAGTACCCGTACTTATCCCCTTCGTTGTTAAGCCCTTGAACTACTGGCGTGAAGGTGCACTCGATTGGGCTCGGTAATATCGAGGGTTCTCCTTCACTGTTCCAAAAAACAGGAAGAACTCTAGCAAGGAATCCCCTCCAAGGTACCTACAACCTCTCCCAGGTCATTTATATCTAGGTCGCGCAGAAAAGTCCGGCGTCAGCCCAACCTTCCGGAGGGACGAGCATGGTTACGGTGAACTCACTACTTGCGGGCGTTAACGCCAAATCAAAACTCGCACTACTACCCGGCCACGAGCAGTCCACCAGGAAGACGTCTTGCCCTGTGCAGAAATAGCCGTCTTTGTCGAAGCCAAACTCAACCCGATCGCCTGCTGCCGGAGGAAACGCCGAGAGGACTACGGTTACGTAAGTAAGGTCTTCGGCAAGATCAATCGTCGTACCCGGGCCGCCCAAGGCGCCCGCTGGAATAGTCAGGGTACCGCTGACACCGCAGACCTCCGATGTAGCATTGCAGTTTTGCGGGATGTCCCCCGTGGTCACGACGCCGCTCCAGCTGGATTCTCCCGGCGAAGTTGCGACAATGTTCCAGTCGGTATCCGCCTGGGCGGAGGCGTAACAACCAAACAACACAACGATACTAGCCGCGACTTGTCCAACCATGGGTCTGGCGGCGGATTGGCCCCACTCCATAAGGCGACTGATTACCCGATTCTTCATAGCGAACTTCCTGACTAGTGAGAAGACGACGTTGCAGAGTCTTGAAAGCGGTGGCCGACAACGAGTTGCCCGCACTCTGTGTGCGGGGCCGTGCGATACGCCAACCCCAGAAGGTCTTTGGTCAAAATAATGAAACTCAGGACCTAGCACGAACCCAAAGCAAACGGACAGAGTCACGACTCGGGATCAGCTAATTGTCTTGGTCAAGAATACTACATTGCCCTGCAAAAGATCATTGTTGACATTGGCAGCAAACGCAGTGCTGTTTTCGCGTGTATTTACATAATGCCGATGTCTGGAAAGGGTCAACAGGAGAAATTATACAGCGAACCAGGCGAATGGCTCAGTTCGGCCAACTGCGGAAGTCGCAACGAGCTGAAATAGTTAAAAAGCCCGAATAGCACGCACCTTACCAAGGGAATTATTCTTGGCAACGACGGCCTGGAGCCCGCTGTTGAAGTACTGGACCCACGCGTCTTTGCCACTGTACTCCGAGGAACTCCAATAGTAGCCGCTGACAAAACCGCCCACGTTCTCATTTGGTGGTGAAGCCCCCTGTCCGATTTCTCTATACATCAAATCCAGCTCGTACCTTGACGGAAGGTACCAATCGAAGTAGCCGCTTGGGGACAGGTACCTGTCTGCTAGTGCCGCAGCAATACTATCTTCATCGCAGCCTCGAGCGATGTCGGCCGTATTCCGTGCACCCTCACCCAGGCCCCAGGCACGAGCACCAATACTCGTGGGATTGTTGAGGGACCAGCATCCCCAAACGATACCGTTAGTCTGATCCTCCGGTGCGGCCTCGAGGCCGTGTAAACCGTCATCGGTCAGATGAAACACGAAGCCGCCGGCAGGCCCGGTGCCGCCAATGACGTACGGACCTCCCGTTATCGCAGACGTCTTTTGCACACTGCCATCCGGGAACTTGAAACCTCCGGCCGTTGACTCCACCAGGCCATCCGCCGTGAAGGCCGACTGCGCCTGGGCAAGCAGCACACTCATCAGGCCTATCAGGCCCAGCAGTACACCAATTTTGTTTTTGTTCTTCATGATTCATGACTCCGGTCTTTTGTTGTTCGACACCGTCACAATATCGCGAAACGCAGCACGGCGGAAATGGGCCGCGTTTACATAATCAGGAATGCACGTCGTTCGATACGGAGACGAGGTCGTCCGACTGTCGGACGTCTAGACCAAAGGTCTGCAATGGGTCAGTAGCCGCCGTCCACGGCCCGCTTGCTATAACGTCTGCTCTGGGATGTGAACCAGCCGACGACCGTCGGTCATCGGCAGCCGAGTAATAATTTCGGTTCGACCCCCATTATTGTTAATTGGTCGGTCAGGTTTCCTGGGGTATGTCCAATCCGGTCCCCACTGATGTAAAATCACCGTGACATGCTACAGCAATGCCTTGTGGGTGATACTCAGATCTCCTCGGAGACTGGTCCAAAGGAGAATCGAATGTTTCCAGTACGTTCAGAATCTCGATTGCTACCGCTGCTGATTTCGGCGACTCTAATCGCGGTAACGCCCGTGCTCCCGGCGAGCGCCGATGTGTCGATCGGAGACTGGGTCGTTCGGGAGGGCAACACGATCCGCGTCGTCGGTCCCCATCCGAGTGTCGATCTGCAGCAGATCGTCGACGACATCGTCGGCGCGACGGCCACGAACCGCTATCAGATCAAGCTCGGGCCCGGTGTCTACGAACTGGGGCTCTCCGAGATCCTGATTCTCAAGGAGTACGTCGATCTGGCCGGGTCCGGGCAGGAGACGACCGAGATTGTTGGCAACCGAACTTCGGGTGGTGGCACCTGCGGTTCGGCCGGTGGCCAAGGAGTCGTTGCTACGACCGACAACTCCGTCCTCAGTGATCTCACGGTGACCAATGACTCGACATCGAGTGCGAACGGCTACGCAGTCTGCAATGTCCCCAACAACTCGCCGACGATCCGACGAGTCACGGCCAAGACCACCTCCGATTCCTTCGGCGGGTCTCGCTTCGCCATCAGGCTCAATACGGGGAGCCCCACGCTCATCGATGTCACGGCGATCGCCGACAATGGCAACAACGCGTACGCGCTCTACTGCAGCTCTTCGACCCCGGACGTCTCGAGGGCATGGCTGACAGCGAAGAACGGGGTGGCACGAAACCGGGCTGTCTGGCTTGTCGGGACGTGCTCCATCGAAACGAGGGATCTGGTCATTGTTGCCGAGGACTCCCCAATTAACGTCGGCATAGAGGCGCAAGTCGGCACCGAGATCAACGTCACGCGAGGCAGCATTTCCGCCACAGGAGCGGGCGTGAACATTGGGATCAAGGTCGCAGGCGATGGCAAATCCGTTCTGCACGAAGTCCAGATCAGACCATCCGGTGGCAGCTCCAATAGAGGAATGGAGCTGGACGGTACGGCTGACGTGCAACTCCTCCGCGGGACCGTGTCAGGAAGCACAGCCGGTATCGATTCGGACTCCACCGTCACGACATTTATCAGCCAGTCGACAATCGCCGACGGCGTGGTGGGCACCGGGACGCTGAGCTGCGTGGCCTCTGACGACGGTCAGGGCACAGCGCTCGCGTCGGACTGCACGCCAGTGCCCTAGCTGCCCGTGGTAGAAGTCCAGGTGGTCGACTGCACTTGGGCTAACAACACACTCATCAGGCCTACAAGGGACACCAGCACGCCAAGCTTGTTCTTGTTGCCCATGATTCAGACCCCGTTCGATTTTTGTTACATACGACCCAATATAGCAAACCACGCAACGCGGCGAACTTGCGATGTATTGACATGATCGGGAAAGCACTTGATTAGATTGGTAGACGAGGTTTTGCAGTTGTTGGACCTTCAAAGCAAAGGTCTGCAACGGGTCACTAGCGTCTCTCTGGCCTAACAATAGCCTAACGGCAGCTATCGGGTCCTTCGCGGTCGCTCACAGCTTCGAAATTTTGATACCTTAGTCTTTTAGGGCCAGCGTCCCTCAGCGAACGTTTCACGGAACCAGCATATTGCGTTCGTCTCCAGCGTTTTGGCTGGATGCACTGGGTGGATGCACGGCGTCTGCTATTCCTGCACACGGTTCTTCAAACAACGTCGTTTTCAGCGATCTAAGGGGTATCAAACGATCAGACGAACCGCCCGCCATAGGTAATTTTGCATACCATTGATCTTCACGCACGCTTCATTGATGTAGAATGTGTCGCCGTAACGTCCTTGTCTTTGTTTCAATTTCCGGGCGTATAAAGCACCGAACTTGAGACAGAGCCTGCCTCATGAGCGCAGCGAGTGCTTTGGGTACGATAGGCGTACCGATTAACGGGTGACTGTAACACCTTGCTCCGCCAGCCGATCTTCAATATCGCGTTGGCTGAGGTTGAACCGGAAGTACGGCCATACGGCGTGGGAAATAATATCCGGTGGAAATCGATGTCGCTTATTAAGTGTTCATTGGCAGATTCTATCAAATTCTGCAGGTTAACTTGGCGATACCGTTTCCGGGTATTTGCACTACGCTTAAGATCACACTCGTAAAAAACTGTTTGTGTATCAACTTAGAAAATGAACCATCTAAGGTATCATGTGAATATCACCAGTTTGAGTTCGGCGCATCTGTTCGCTTGCGGGCGTTTATTTTTAACTAGAGGGCTTTTGGTATGAAATTCAAACTACTGATTATTATCGCATTTGGAATGCTGTTAAATGTTGCAGCTAATACACACGCAGAATATCAGAGGAATGGAGTTTACCTAACCTCACTAGAAATCCTGATTACGCATGATGGGCTGGAAGTGAATTCATTCTATTTTGACAATATGGAGTTTATGAATTTGCGTGTCATGGATTCCGAGGGAAATCTGATAAGTAGCGAACGTTTTCGCAGTGCGTCGGGGCGATGGTCCCTTCCTGGCCATGTTTCAGACGGATCATACAAGTATGAAGTGGAAATTAAGCTAATTGACACGACCGAAAACACTGACCCGGACGATAAAACCAAGAACGGTATGGATACACACCGGCAGATTGGTACCTTTGACGTTATCAAGGGGAAGATGGAACCTTCTGAAGGCCTTGATCCATCCGGCGCAGATATTTCGCAACTTGGGCTCTTACAGGATGTCGCACAAATTGCAATGAATACTGCAGGATATGTTCTGGAGTTATTGGTACCGTCAGCACAGGCCGCAGACATTTACATCGAAGATAACAGTCCAGCTTTGCTTTACGATGACACCGCAGACGAGGGTGCATTAACAACGACGTATGATTGGTCACTCTACTGTGACGGCGGTGGGGCAAATGACGACGTGAACAACTTTTGCAGGTTCTATGATAAGCAGTTTGAAGATATCGTCATGGAATTGAGAAGCGAAGGCAACTCAGCAAATTCGATGATGGTCCTTGAAAACGGCGATATTACCTTTGGCAATGGCGCCTTGTTCCTAGATCGTAGCAAGGGTTTTTTTGCAATCGGCACCACTTCAGTCCAAGACGAAGAATTCACACTCAGAGCCTCAAATCCCGAAATTGCACTTCAGGATTCCACTGACGACTCGGAGATGAACCTTCAATATGATTTGGGCGAATTCGCAATTGAGGGTAACACCGAACAAGATATCGTCAGAATTGAGTCAACGGCGCCAGGCAATTCCATGTACATAGGAACTACGGGCGACATCGGCATTGGCACCGTTACTCCCGTCGCCATGCTGCACGTTGTGGGCGGTGCCGTCATTGACGGGGATGTGGCTCTGGGCTCTAGCCGAGCGCTGAAGCACGAACTGGAAGCGGTTCCTGTCGAAGCGACGTTGGACGATGTCCTCGGGCTGCCGCTCTATCACTGGAAATATAAGGACGACATCCGCCAGGCTTCCCACGTGGGACCGATGGCCGAGGACTTCTACGCCCGCTTCGGACTGGGCCGAGACGACAAGCATCTCTCACCTGCCGACAGCTCCGGCCTGGCGTTGGCGGCCATCCAGGGACTGAACAGGCGTTTCGAGAAGCAGGTAGTGGAACTTCTCGATGCCAACCGACGCCTCGGGGCCGAGAATGCTCTGCTCTTGAAGCGGCTGGAAGCGATCGAACAAGCGCTGGAAACCGAGCAGCAACCGGAACGAGAAGCAGCCCTGCAGGCAGCCGACCGAATCTCAGGCGAAATCGCGGTTGCGGTGAGCGTGCAGCCGAAGGGTGAGGTTGCACCCGTCAGCCGCTAGGCCGTGGCTCTCGCTCGTAAAGCCGGAGCGCAGGGGCTGAGCACTGCGGTGGTGCCGTGAAGATCATCGCCAGCATCGAGGACCCGTGGCTTTGCGTCCCTGACTTTGTTCAGGTTTGCCTTTGGCAGAATTTCAGTGTCTTGCAGAGCCGGGGATCCCGTCAATTCTGAGATGTACTCAACTTCCGAAAAGGGTCAGAAGCCGCCTAAATCCTCGATCCCAGTCTTACGTCGGCTATGGAGCGGTAACCGGCCCCTCAGATCAGATGTTTCGAGAATCGTGATCTGAACGTCTGCTCCTTCCAGTAGCGGTCGCTAATCCGCGCTGAATCGACAGCCAGTTTTAGACGGCAGTCGGCCAGATATAGGTATTCCGTTCTGCTTTCAGCGATAGTAGTTGCAGCTGACAGGTAGCTGTCAGTGAAGCGGGACATGCACCTGCGGATTACGAATATTTCGGCCATAGCGTTAGACGCTTTCCGCTTCTCTTTCGAGTCCGCAGGCGCGCTTGAGCTCGTAACGAATACTCAGGGCTTGCCGCACTACCGGCTCGCTATATCTGCTTCGAGAGTTCAAGCATGCATGCCCCTGTGGCTAATAGTACACGGTGGAGAAGAATCATGAATCAGCTTTCGGGAGAACCTTACACGGCCTATATCGGCATCGACTGGGCCAGCACAAAGCACGACATCTGCCTGCAAGTTGCTGGCAGTGAGGATCGCGTATTCGAGCGCATCAGTCACACGCCTGAAGCCATCGAGGAATGGGCGCAGGCGCTGTATCAGCGCCTCGGTGGGCCGATCGCCGTGGCACTCGAACTCAGTGAAGGACCAATCGTCTCCGCATTGCAAAAATACGACTTCCTGGTCCTCTTTCCCATCGATCCAAAGCGCCTGGCCAAGTACCGCGAAGCCTTTGTGCCCAGCGGCGCCAAGGACGATCCGACCGATGCCGAGTTCGCAGTGGACTACCTCATGCGCCATCCCGAGAAACTAGAAGCGCTCAAGCCCGAGAGTGCTGCGATGCGAAAGCTGCGCTACCTGGTTGAGGCACGCGATCGCATCAGGGGAGATCAATCACGTTGCGTTAATCGTCTCATTCAGGCGTTAAAGCAATACTACCCGCAAGCCGTTGATTGGTTTAACGATCACAACACCCTTGTCTTTTGCGACTTCCTTCAACAATGGCCGACGCTCACCAAAGTCCGGCGCGCCCGCAAGACCAGGCTCGAACGCTTCTTCAAAGAACACAACGTGCGCTTCGCCCGCCTCATCGAGGAGCGTATCGCCGCCATCAAGGCGTCCACACCACTGACCTGCGATGAGGCCGTCATCGACGCACATCGACTACAGGTCGAGGTCTTGGTCGAGCAGTTACGGCTCACCATCCAGGCCATGAAAAGCTTCGATGAGGAAATCGCCGCTATCGCTGAACAGTTCCCCGATTACGAGCACCTCTACACACCCTTGCCCGGCGCCGGCAAAGTCATCGCACCGCGGCTGTTGGCCGCCTTCGGCGAGGATCGCGACCGCTACAACTGTGCCGCACAACTGCAGAAACGCAGCGGTATCGCGCCCATCACCAAACGAAGCGGTAACAGTACCTGGGTACACTGGCGCTTCCAGTGCCCGAAGTTCCTGCGCCAAACCTTCATCGACTTCGCCGCGCAGACCATCAATAAATCTGCCTGGGCCGGTGCCTACTATCGCCAACAACGGGACAAGGGCGCCTCTCACAATATGGCCGTGCGCGCCTTAGCCTACAAGTGGATCCGGGTTCTATACCGCTGCTGGCAGGAGCGTACGCCCTATGATGAGTCGAAGTACCTGGAAACGCTGCGTCGTCGAGGATCACCGCTACTAAAACAACTTGCAGAAGCCGCTTAGAAAAACTTGACGGACCGGCTCAGGGCGTGAAGCCGCCTATTGGGCAGATTACAGACCAACGACTTTACGTCTACATCGACCGTCCGTCGACATGCTTCGGATTCAGAGATCTGGGGTCCAGGCCGTGCAGCGTATTGAGATTGATCGCCGCGATCTCCGAACCATCCGGCATGACTCCGTAAGCGAAACTCTGTATCCCACACGTTTTGCAGAATAGATGTGCGATCGATTTTTTGTTGAATCGATACTCCGTGAGGTTGTCTTCACCTTTCAAGAGCTTGAATTGCGAACGCGGCGCGAACGCCAGAATGGCGCCAAGGGGCTGACAGCGCGAGCAATTACACGTCATGCACCCATCAACATCCACGTCGACCTCATAAGCCACGGCACCGCACTGGCACCCACCTTCGTAGTGTTGTTCCATTTGTTGTCTCCTCCGGTTTCGGTTTGCCAACCTCCCAGCAAGGATGATGCGCCGTTAAAACCCCGGGTCAATTCTGGGATGTACTGACGTCTGCTCAGTGGTCATAAGCAGCCCGTTCTATTACGATATGTATTAGCGTCTGAGCGGCTGCAATTGCGTCGACATACGCCCATACTGCCTGTCCGAATCAGACACTTGTCTGCCAGATGAAACACCGACTGTCACAAATAAAAAGGCCTTCCCGCAAGCGCAGGAAGGCCTCGGACACATTCAGCTTACTTGAAGGTGACCATGCGCATGTTGTATTCGCCGACGATTTCTCGAATGTCGGGATAGGTCATAACCACCTCGTCAGACATCTTCTGGTTCGCTTCGCCCCATTTCTTCATGAATGCATCGTATTTCTTTTTTTCCGGCTGCAGTGCGGCCGAATTGGCGAAATCGACACCCAGCACCACATTGAAGTCGCCGCTGTTGGGTAGTTGGCTAACGTGGATCCAGTAGTCTTCGATGTGTCCAAGTTCCTTGGCAATCTCGTTTGCTGGCGCCCAGGTTTTGCTAAGGCCTTCCAGGTATTTGTCGATCATGTTGGAATCCACTTTAACCGTGGTGACGTTGCTGACACCGACAGATAAATCGTAATCCTTCCATGGCTCGAGATCGGCGCTTGCCGCGCTCGCAAAAGAAGCCAGGATCAACCCCACAAGCAATTGGCGTATTTTCATTGTCTATTCCCCTTCGAAGTAGTTGCAGTATTTTATTGACGATCCTTGCGCAGGCAAGAGCATCGTCTCTGCCGACAGTACGACAGTTCCGTTGGGAAATCGAGGTTGATCTGGGCTCGCTTCGCGCACGATCCAGGTAGGCGACCGAGGCCTTTGCTGCAACGCCTGAAGTGGCCCGTGCGGCGCCAGTCAGTTCTGCGGTTGGCGCGCCGAGTGTCTTGACGCCAGGCAAGCGTCAACGTCGCCGAGCGTTATTTCCTGGTCCGTCAATAAAACAATCAGGTGGTAGAGGAGGTCAGCGGCTTCGCCGATTACCTCCTGTCGCTGGCCGGAGACTGCGGCAAGGGCAAGCTCTACCCCTTCTTCGCCCACCTTCTGGGCAATGCGTTGCGTCCCCGCTGCCGCAAGCGTTGCGGTGTAACTCTCGCTACTTGGGTTCGCAATGCGCTCCCTGACAATGATTTCCAGGTCGCAAATAAACGAAAGGTCTGATTTGTCCACAAATGTCCCTCAGCGACGAATATCAACGCCGTTTTCAGCCAGGTAGGATTTCAAAGCCGGTATCGGTATTTCAGTACTGTGAAATACGCTTGCCGCCAGTGCGCCGTCGACTCGGGCGCTGTCGAAAACGTCCAGAAAGTGTTCCATGGCGCCGGCGCCGCCGGAGGCGATAAGTGGCACGCGGCACAAAGCCCGTACAGCGGCAAGCTGCACAGTGTCATAGCCTTTGCGAACGCCGTCCTGGTTCATGCAGTTCAGTACAATTTCTCCGGCGCCGAGTTCCTGTACTTCAACTACCCAGTCGAGCGTCGAGCGTTTTGTCGCCGTCGTTTTGTCGGGGTCCCCGGTGTACTGGTAGACGGCGTAGTGTTCGTCCTCCTGACGGCTGTCGATGCCGATGACGACGCACTGCGAGCCAAAGCGCCTGGCAAGGTCACTGATCAATCCCGGATTCGCGAGCGCCGGGGAATTGATCGAAATCTTGTCGGCCCCTTTGTTCAGTACATCCTCGGCATCGGCAACGCTGCGGATACCGCCGGCGACGCTGAACGGAATGTCGAGCACTTTGGCAACACGAGTAACCCAGCTTCGATCGACACTGCGATCATCAGGACTGGCTGTGATGTCATAAAACACAAGCTCGTCGGCGCCTTCCTCGCAATAGCGCGCGGCCAGTTCCAGGATATCGCCGACGATGCGGTGATTGCGGAATTGCACCCCTTTGACCACCACGCCATCGCGGACGTCCAGGCATGGAATTATGCGCTTCGCCGGAATGACTTCACCTCCGCTGTCGTAATAGCTCCGTCGAGCAGCGCGCGACCCGTAATCGCCGCGGGGAGGCCGGAGGCACGCAGGCGCTCGAGGTCGCCAATGTCACGAACGCCGCCCGAGGCCTGTAGTTGCAACGCCGGGTAACGCCGCAGAATCTCCTCGTAGAGCGAAACATTGGGCCCGGTCATAGCACCGTCGCGGCCCACGTCAGTACACAGAACGTGCCGCAGGCCCGCGCCGGCGTAGCGGTCGATACACTCCCAGAGCGACAGGTTGGCCTCCCGGGTCCAGCCATGCGTTGTGAGCATCGGAGTGCCGTCTTCCGCCAGCTTGACGTCGAGCGCGAGCACGATGTGATCGCTGCCAAATTCACGCAGCCACGTTGTCACGGTTGTGGCGTCCTGAATCGCCATGCTGCCGATCACGCAGCGATTAACGCCATCGGCAAGCCACCGCCGAATGGTCGCCACGTCCCGGATGCCGCCGCCGAGCTGCACCATCAGTCCGGACTCGGCCGCAATGGCGCGCACCAGGGCGCGATTGTCTTGTTCTCCTGAACGCGCTCCGTCGAGATCGACGATATGAAGGTCCTCTACGTCCAGCGCGGAGAAACGGCGGCCAATTTGCAGCGGTTCGTTGCTGTATTCCGTCGTCTGCTCAAAGTCGCCCTTGAACAACCGCACGCATTTACCTTCCTTGAGGTCGATTGCCGGGATGATCTTCATGTCGCACCGCCCAGGAAATTGTTCAGCAAGCGGGCACCTGCGCCAGAGGAGCGCTCCGGATGAAACTGCGTTGCGACAAAGTTGTTCCGGCCGATGACGGCGGAAAACGGCACGGTGTGTTCGGCGGTTGCGAGCGTGCAGTCGGCGACGGGCAGCGCGTAGCTGTGCAGGTAGTAAAAATAGCGGCCACTGTTGATGTCGTGCAGCAGCGGATGGTCGGCCGCTTTGCGTGTCGCGCACCACCCCATGTTGGGCACCGGGTGCAGAGGCGTTGAGGGCAGGCGGGCAGCGACGCCTGGCAGGATGCCAAGGCACTCGACGTCCTCTTCCTCGGACGCGTCCAGCAGCAGTTGCATACCGAGACAAATTCCAAGTACCGGCTGCGAGAGTTTGCGAATCAGGTCGATAAGATTGGCGTCGGCCAACCGATCCATGGCGTCCTTTGCTGCGCCAACGCCAGGCAACAGGACCCTGTCGGCGGCCCTGATAATGTCGGGATCCGTCGTCAGCAAAGCGTTCCTGCCGAGACGCTCGATGGCGAATAGCAATGACGCGATGTTGGCGCCGCCGCTGTCGATAATGGCAATCGTACTCATCGACTCAGCTCAGCACGCCTTTGGTGGAGGGCAGGTCAGTGCCATCGCGGCTGATCGCCTGGCGCAGCGCGCGACCGACTGATTTGAAACAGGCTTCGATCATGTGATGCGTGTTCTCGCCATTCACTTCGATGTGCAGCGCCGCCCCGAGCGAGTCCGAGAGCGAGCGGAAAAAATGCTCGACCATCTCGGTCGACAACTCACCGACATGATCGCGCGGGAACGTGCCGACGAATCGGAAGGCGGCGCGGCCGGACAGGTCGAGCGCGACGCGCGCCTCGCTTTCATCCATGGGCAGCAGGAAACCGTAGCGCCCGATGCCGAACTTGTTTCCGATGGCCTGCCTGAGCGCCGTACCAAGGCAAATTGCCGTGTCCTCGACCGTGTGGTGCTCGTCGATGTCCAGATCACCGTCGCAGTGCAAGGTCAGTCCGAACCCGCCGTGCTTCGCTATCTGCTCCAGCATATGGTCGTAAAAACCGATACCGGTGTGCACGTCAATGGCCGCGCCGGAATCCAGGTTGACCGCGACGCTGATGCGGGTTTCATTGGTGTTGCGTTCAATATTGGCGGTGCGGTCCGAATGGCAGAGCTGCTCGACAATATCGGGCCAGCTAAGAGAGCTTTCCGTACCGGCGTTGACGAGCAGGCCCCGAACCCCGATACGTTGCGCCAGTTCCATATCGGTCTCGCGGTCGCCGATTACGGCAGATTGGCCGAGATCGATGTTCGTTGCAGCCAGGTAGCGCGTCAGTAGCCCGGTTCGCGGCTTGCGACACTCGCAGTTCTCATCAGCCGTGTGCGGACAAATGAACACCTCATCGAAGGTGATGCCCTGGCTCGTAAACAGCCCGAGCACGTGCTTGTGGCAGAGGTCGAAATCCTGTTGTGGAAAAGAATCGCTGCCGAGCCCGTCCTGGTTGCTTACCATCACAAAGCGAAAACCATGCCGCGCCAGGGTGAGCAGGGACCCGATCACATCCTTCACCAATCGCACTTTCTGCAGCGAGTCGACCTGGTAGTCGGCTGGCTCTTCGATCAGGGTGCCATCGCGATCTATGAAAAGAATTTTCTCCGTCATGTTCAGGCGACCTCGATCGTTTGCAGCGCGTCAAGTAACGCGTTGTTGTCGTCCGGGCTGCCAACCGAAATGCGCAGGCACGATTCAAGGTCGCCGCCGAATTGCCGCAACAGCACGCGGTGCTCCCGGCAACGCTGCAGCGTGAAGGCGGCATTGTCGACCTCGACCAGGAAGAAATTTGCATCGCTTGGCCAGACCTTTTTCACGAAGGGAAATTCGCCAATGTGCTGCATCAGGCGATTCCGTTCGGCAACGAGGCGGACAACCGCCTTCTCGGCCTGCAGAAGCTGGTCCTGCTGCAGCGCATCCTCCACGCATTCAACGACCGGCGTTGACAGGGCATACGGCGCCTGCACGGCCGCCAGCAGCTCTATGACCGCTGCGGGCCCGATCACGGCGCCGCAGCGCGCACCAGCGAAGGCCAGTGCCTTGGACAGCGTGCGCAAGACGATCAGGTTGGGATATCGATCAAGCAATTCGGTCATCGAGCGCGCGTCACCGAACTCAACGTAGGCCTCGTCGATAACAACGGCTGACGCGTTGCCACGTTTCCGCAGCACCGCCTCCAGTTTCTCCCGGGGCACAGCCGCACCGGTCGGGTTGTTCGGTGAGCAGAGAAAAATGAGGCGCGTGGATTCGTCACAGGCGGCCAGCAACGCATCGATGTCGATGCAGAAATCATCCGCTGCACTCGTCGCCACCTCGATCAGCCTGGCCCCCTGTACCTGGGCGTAGTGGCGATACATCGAGAACGTCGGCGTCGTCGTTACAACGCTGTCGATGCCGTCCCGACAAAACGTTCGGACCAGGAGGTCGATCCCCTCGCTTGCGCCCCGCGTCACCAGCAGTTTCTCCGGTGGGCAGCCAAATCGTGATGCCAGCAGGCGCTGCAGTTTCTGCGGACGCACCTCCGGGTAACGGTTAAGCGGTCGCCGGAAATGATCGATGGGGCTAATGACAGGCGACTCATTGGCGTTGAGACGAATCGTGTCATTGACTTGTTCTGCCGCGCTGTAGGCCTGCATGGAGCGAATCGCCGGCCGGGCCAGCCTGGCGATGCTCACGTGGATGACCTCAGGCGACGTGTTACGGCTGCCGCGTGCGCGTCCAGTCCCTCCATGCCGGCAAGGCTGATCACCGCGTCACCGAGTCGGCCGAGACCGTCGCGGCTTAGCTCCTGGACCGTCATCTGGCGCATGAACTGATCGACACCGAGACCGCTGTAGTTCCTGGCAAACCCGTAGGTCGGCAGCACATGATTGGTGCCGCTGCAGTAGTCGCCAACCGACTCGGGTGTCCAGGGACCAACGAAGACCGAGCCGGCGTTTCGCAGCAGCGGCAGCAGGTCTCGCGGGTTGTCGGTCTGCAGGATCAGGTGCTCCGGCGCGTAGCGGTTGCTGACGAGCAGGGCGGTGTCCAGGTCGCGTACAACGATGATGCGAGAGTGCAGGAGGGCCGCTGCAGCGATCGTGGCACGCGACAAGGTCGGCAGCTGGCGATCAATCTCGGCGATCACGGCATCGGCCAGCTCTGCAGAGGTCGTCACAAGGACCACCTGCGAGTCGACACCATGCTCCGCCTGCGACAGCAGGTCCGCCGCGACAAACTCCGGCGACGCGCTGGCGTCGGCAATGACCAGCACTTCCGAGGGGCCGGCGGGCATGTCCATCGCCGCACCCGCAGGGTCCGCACTGACCTGGCGCCTTCGCGCTGGTCACCCACGCGTTGCCCGGGCCGAACACTTTGCTGACCTTCGGAATGCTTGCGGTACCGTAGGCCATCGCCGCGATCGCCTGTGCGCCGCCAACCTTGAAAATATCGGTAATGCCGGCACGCGTCGCAGCCACGATGACGGCGGCATCGGCCCTGCCGTCGCGGCGCGGCGGTGTGCACATGATTTTCGTCGGGCACGCGGCGATGGTTGCGGGAACCGCCAGCATGATGGCCGCAGAGGGCAGTGGTGCGGTGCCCGCCGGAACGTAAAGACCGACGGCATCGATGGCGTGGCTGACGCGTTCACAGACGACGCCCGGCATTGTCTCGACGCGCAGTGCGGTGGGTCGCTGTGGTTCGTGGAATCGACGTACGTTTTCGATGGCCAGGTCGATAGCGGCAATCTGTGCGGCGTCGAGCTGCTCGTTGGCCGCCGCAATCTCGCCCGAGCTGACGCGAAAATCACCGAGTTCAGCGCCGTCATAGCGCTTGCCGAGCTCGCAGAGCGCCGTGTCACCGCGCTGTCGCACATCGGCAATGATGCCGGCCACGGTCTCGCTGATAGCCTCATCTTGCGACACAGCCGGACGACGCAGCAGGGCGCTCTGCCCGGTTTCGTCAAGGTCGGTCCAGGTTGTTGGCGTCTGCCGCATCGTTCAGGCCAGCATCTTCTCGACCGGCAGCACGAGCAGCGAACTCGCGCCGGCGGCTTTCAGGTTCTCGAGCGTTTCCCAGAAAACCGTTTCGCGGCAAACCGCGTGCACCGCGACCTTGTCATCACTGCCATCCAGCGGCATCACGGTCGGTGCCTCGGAGCCGGGCAGCAGGTCCCGGATTTGCGGCAGCGCACTGCGCGGCGCGTGCAGCATGATGTACTTGCTTTCGCGCACCTGCAGGACGCCGTCGAGCCGCTGCAGGATCTTGTCCACCAGTGCCTGCTTCTGCTCCCCGAGCGGCGCCAGGGTCTGGATGACGACGGCCTCGCTGTCGAGCAGCACGTCCACCTCCGCGCAGACCATTGGCCTTGAGTGTCGAGCCCGTCGAGACGAGGTCGCAGATGAAATCGGCGCGCCCCAGTTTGGGCGCGATCTCGACCGCTCCCGAGAAATAGACGGTCTCCGCGTCGACCCGGTTTTTAGTAAGGTAATCTCTTAGGAGATGCACATAACTCGTTGCAATACTTTTATTTTGTAACGACTCAACGCCTGAGAACTCGGTGCCCTCCGGTGCCGCCAGCGACAAACGGCAGTGGCCAAAGTCCAGCTCGTAGATCTGCTTGAAAAGGCCCTCTTTGCCCTCCGATTCGAGGCCCAGGCGCTTCTCCTCCACGATGTTCAGGCCGACGATACCGAGATCGCAGACATCCTCGCTGACGAGGCCCGGAATGTCGTCATCGCGAACCAATAGCAGGTCGATCGGCATGTTCTCGCCGTAGCAGATGAGCTGATCCTTGCTCTTGGTGAGCTTCAGTCCGCAGCGCTCCAGCAGGTCGACGGAGTGATCTGTCAGGCGACCGGTTTTTTGCACCGCAATTTGTATGCGCTGCTCAGGAGCATCCATTGCGTGTCCTTAGTGGGAGGGGTGGTCGCCGGATTGGCGGGTTCTGTCGATTGCGGTGCGATAGCCGCCGAAGCCGTCGGCCAGGAAGCGTGCGACACGCCCGATGGTGGTGACGCTCACCCCGGTCAGGTCATGGATCTTGCGGTAGGGCAGGTCTTGTTCGAGATACGCGACCACCTGCCAGCGATCGACCAGGGCCTGCAGCTCCGCCGGGGTGCACAGGTCTTTGAAGAAGTTGCGGCACTCGGAAATATCGCGAAGGCTGATAACGGCCTCGAAAAGTGCGTCTTCGGCGCGCTCGAGCTGGCTGCCGGAGGTGGTCTTGTTGGGTTTCATAATCGAACCAATGTATTAACGTATTAGTACGCTATTACAATGTGACGAGAATGGCAAGACCCTGATCCTGGGCGTGCGGGCAGAGGTCGCCAAAATTCCAATAATGGTTGAAAAAACGGTTACTTGTGAGACTAAAAAAACAGGACAACACGCCTTGACCGCTTCCTTCGCTTGCGCATACACTGATCGCGACTCATCGAGACCGGTCGAGGGATAGGCCCGACGACGCCGGGGCAACCTTCAGGATTAACCCTCCTGAAAAGGTGCCAACTCCTGCGATGTGCTGCACGCGTGCAGTGACATCGATAGATGAGGGTCGCTGCAACACTCCGGAACGAACACCGGATGAAGGGCACGCCACCCCTCCCTTGCGGGCTTCGCAGGGTTCCGATGAGTCACTGAATTGGAATCGACCAGCGGAGACCGACCATGACTTCCAGCGTAAGCAAAGCGACCAGGGCCGTACGTGCGTCCATTGAATCGGATACACAACACGGTGCCGTAGTACCGCCACTGCATCTGTCATCGAACTTCGCATTTCGAGGTTTCGGCGAAAAGCGGCAATACGATTACACGCGCTCCGGCAACCCGACGCGCGACGCGCTGGCGGATGCGCTCGCTGAGCTCGAAGGCGGCGCCGGGGCGGTCGTGACGTCATCCGGCATGGCAGCGTTGACGCTCCTGACGCAACTGATCCAGCCGGGTGATGTCATTGTCGCGCCTCACGACTGTTACGGCGGCACGTTTCGCCTGTTGGAGCAGCAATCGAAGAAGGGGCTCTTCGAGGTGATCTTCGTGGATCAAACGGACGACGTCGCGCTGCGCGCGGCGTGCGCGAGTCGACCAAAAATCATCCTCGTGGAAACGCCGTCCAATCCACTGTTGCGCATTACCGATGTCGCAGCGGTCGCGGGCATCGCAAAGGACTGCGGCGCCTTGCTCGCTGTCGACAACACGTTTCTTTCCCCGGCACTGCAAAACCCCATCGAACTGGGGGCCGATCTCGTGATTCATTCGACCACCAAGTACATCAACGGTCACAGCGACGTGGTCGGTGGTTGCCTGGTGGCGGCCAGCGACGAGCTTGCCGAGCGTATCGCGTACTGGGCGAACTGCCTTGGCATCACGGGCGCGCCGTTCGACAGCTACCTGACGTTGCGCGGCATTCGCACACTGCATCCGAGAATTCGTCAACACGAGGAAAGCGCCAGCCGGCTTGCGGGAGTTCTGGACGAACATGCGCAGGTTGAACATGTTTACTATCCGGGCCTCGAAAGCCACCCGGGACACGACATTGCAAGGCGCCAGCAGAAGGGCTTCGGTGGCATGGTGAGCTTTGAAATCGCCGGCGGCGAACTCGCCGTCAAGGCGTTTGTCGAGCAGCTGCAAGTATTTCTCGCTCGCGGAATCGCTCGGCGGCGTCGAAAGCCTCGTGTGCCATCCCTGCTCAATGACGCATGCCCCGGTGAGCCCTGAGGCGTTGGCTGAGGCCGGCATCCGGCCAAACCTGGTCCGCTTGTCGGTCGGCCTCGAGTCGTCTGAGGACCTCGTCAGCGACGTTCTCAGCGCGCTGCAAGCCGCCGCAACCGCGAGCACCGTCAGTCCTGTCGCGGCAGCGTTCGGCTAGCCGCGCAATTCGGATGAGACTGCCGGCCTACCTTGAACGTCAGATTGCCGCCGACACGCGCTTCTTGACCGTGCGTGGTGACTTTGAACTCGAAAACGGGGAGTCGCTGCGGGACGTCGAGATTGGCTACCGGACCTGGGGCGATCCGTCGCAGGCGGCGCAGCACGCGGTACTGATCTGCCATGCGCTGACGGGCTCCGCGGATGTGGACCAGTGGTGGCCGAACATCATCGGTGCGGGCAGGGCGTTTGACCCGGCAAAAGACTTTGTCATTTGCGCGAACCTGCTCGGCAGCTGCTACGGCACCACCGGCCCGGTCAGCGTTCGCCCCGGTTCGGATGAGCGATACCGGGCAGACTTCCCGAAAATTTCGGTCCGCGACATGGTCAACCTGCAGCGCATTCTGATCGACGAACTGGGTATCGAAAAACTGGAACTCGTCACCGGGCCGTCGCTCGGCGGCATGCAGGCACTGGAATGGGCGGTCATGTATCCGGAGCGCGTCGGCAGCATCGTGCCAATAGGCGTCGGTGGTCGGCACTCGGCGTGGTGCATCGGCATCAGTGAGGCGCAGCGTGCGGCGATCGCCGCCGATCCGAATTGGAACAATGGCTACTA
This sequence comes from uncultured Gammaproteobacteria bacterium, assembly GCA_963807845.1. GTDB lineage: Bacteria > Pseudomonadota > Gammaproteobacteria > Steroidobacterales > Woeseiaceae > UBA1847. Next base: position 30,722 of record CAWEDS010000008.1, on the reverse strand, counting down.
CAGCGACGATGCGCCGCCGCGCGACGGGCTCGCGGCGGCGCGCATGATGGCGGTTTGCACGTATCGCAGCTGGGAGAGTTTCGATGAACGATTTGCGCGCGAGCGGCGAACTGAGGATCTCTACCAGGTGCAATCCTACCTGCGCCACCAGGGACAAAAGATCAACGACCGCTTCGATGCCAATACCTATGTAACGCTCACGCACGCGATGCATACGCACGACCTGTCGCGGGGCAGGGGTGACTACGAGAAGGTGCTGCGTTCGATAGGGCAACCGGCGCTGGTGGTTTCCGTGAGCACCGATTCGCTGTACCCACCGCATGAGCAGAGGGTGCTGGCCGAGCATCTTCCCGCGGCCAGCTATGCCGTGCTCGAGTCTCTGCACGGGCACGACGGTTTCCTGATCGAGACCGCGGCACTCGGTGAAAAAATCCTGAAGTTCCGCCTCGAGAACCGCGCCTCGGCCAATCTGCGAGCGGTCAGTTCAGGTGGCGAATAATCGCGTCGGTCATCGCGCCGGTAGACAGGGGTGTGTCACCGGGTGAGGCGATATCCGCTGTTCTCGCGCCGCTTGCGATCGTGGCTTCGATCGCCGCTTCGATCGCGGCAGCCTCTTCTTCTAGACGCCAGGCTATGGCGCAGCAGCAGGGCCGCGCTTGCGATAGCGGCACAGGGATTGGCGATTCCGCGGCCGGCAATATCGGGCGCCGAGCCGTGAATCGGTTCGTACAGACCGCGCTTGCCCTCGCCCAGTGAGGCGGAGGGCAGCATGCCCATCGAGCCTGCCAGCATCGACGCTTCATCGGTCAGGATATCGCCGAACATATTTTCCGTCACGATGACGTCGAAGTCGGCCGGTCGGCTGAGCAAGTGCATTGCAGCGGCATCGACGAGCAGCGTCTCCAGAGCGATATCCGGAAACTCGGCTGCCATCAGTTGGTCGGTGACATCCCGCCAGAGGCGAGAGGTCTCGAGGACATTGGCTTTGTCGCACCGAGCACAGTTTCTTGCGGCGGCCCGCGGCGAGCCTGGCGGCAACGCGGATGATGCGTTCGATTTCATGGCGATGATAAACGCAGAGATCACTGGCCGAGTCCTGCTCCCGGGTCTTGGCGCCAAAGTAGATGCCGCCTGTCAACTCGCGAACGACGAGCAGGTCCACGCCAGCGAGGATTTCGTGCTTTAGCGGTGACGCGTTCGCCAGTTCGTCGTAGATCCTGACTGGCCGCAAATTCGCATAGACACCCAGGGCCGAACGGAGCCTGAGCAGGCCTTGCTCGGGCCGCACTGATGCCTTCGGATCCGACCATTTGGGTCCACCGACGGCACCGAGAAACACGGCGTCACTTTGCTCGCAACTCGCGATAGTATGCGGCCGGCAGTGGATCCCCGGTTGCGTCTATTGCTGCGCCACCCATGAGCGCCTCAGTGAACGTAAAGCGGTGACCGTAGCGCTCCGCAATGGTCTGCAGCACGGTTTTCGCCGATGCGGTTACGTCTGGTCCGATGCCGTCACCCGGCAGCAGGACGATTACGGCTTCCATGACCGCGTCTCCTCGAAGGCTTCGATAGCACCAAGGTGTTGGCGAAGAAATCCAAGCTGATCGATTCCCTCAACGAGGCAATACTTTGCAAAACCGTCGATCGGGAAATGCGTGGTCGTGCCGGTGGGCAACGCAAGCGTTGCATGCTCGATGTCGATGCTCACCTCGGCCGCCGGGTTGTCGAGCAGCCAGCGGTGAGTTTCGCTATCGACGACAACCGGAACGAGGCCGTTTTTCAGCGCGTTATTACGAAAAATATCGGCGATCTCGGTCGAGATGATCGCTTTGAAACCGTAGTCGAGCAGCGCCCAGGGTGCGTGCTCGCGAGACGAGCCGCAGCCGAAATTATTGCCCGCCACCAGGATATGGCAGCCCGCCGCCGCCGGCTTGTTCAGCGGGAACTCCAAATTTTCACTGCCATCGCGATGGTAGCGCAGGTCGTAAAAAACGCTCTTGCCCAGGCCGTCGCGTGTCGTCGTCGTCAGAAACCGGGCCGCAATGATCTGGTCGGTATCGATGTCGTTTGTCGGCAGCACGACGGTGCGTGAGCGAATGTGCTTGATACCCTTCATGTGAGGGTCCTCGGATCCGTGACGCTGCCGCGTACGGCCGATGCCGCCGCCGTTGCGGGACTCGCAAGCACGGTGCGTGCGCCGATACCCTGGCGTCCCTCGAAATTGCGGTTGCTGGTGCTGACACTGAGCTTGCCGCTCGGTACCGTGTCACCGTTCATGCCGATGCACATCGAGCAACCGGCCTCCCGCCACTCAGCACCCGCCTCGATGATGATGCGGTCCAGTCCCCTGGCTTCCGCCGCTTTTTTCACCTGCTCCGATCCCGGCACTACCAGCATGCGCACGCCCTCGGCAACGTGACGACCGGCCAGCACGCGTGCCGCCTCTTCAATGTCCGTCAGGCGGCCGTTGGTGCAGCTGCCGACAAAGACGACGTCGACCGGCTGCCCGGTCATGGGTTTTCCGGGTTCGATCTGCATGTAATCCAGGGCTTTCCGAAAACTTGCGTCGTCTCCGCGATCCGGCACCGGGTCGTTAATGCCAATGACCATGCCGGGGTTCGTGCCATAGGTGACCATCGGCTGCAAACTGTCAGCAGCCAGTGTGACGGACTTGTCGAAGCGCGCATCCTGGTCCGTCTGCAACTGCCGCCAGCGCTCAACCGCCGCGTCCCACTGTGCGCCCTGCGGCGAGCGTGGGCGGCCCTGCAGGTAGTCGAAGGTCGTGTCATCGGGTGCGATCATGCCGGCGCGCGCGCCACCTTCGATGGACATGTTGCAGATCGTCATGCGGCTGTCCATATCGAGCGAACGGATCGCGTCGCCGCGGTACTCAATGACGTGGCCGGTGCCGCCGTCGACACCGATTTTGCCGATAACCGCCAGGATGATGTCCTTGGCGGTAACACCGGCCGGGACGCGTCCTTCGATATTCACCGCGAGGGTTTTGGGCTTGCGCTGCAACAGGCACTGGGTTGCCAGCACATGTCCGACCTCGGTGGTACCGATGCCGAAGGCGAGGGCGCCGAATGCGCCGTGCGTGCTGGAATGGCTGTCACCGCAGACGATGGTCTTGCCCGGCTGAGTCGCGCCAAGTTCGGGACCAATCACATGGACGATGCCGCGTTGCGGGTTGCCGAAGCCGAGGAGGTCAACGCCGAAGTCCTCGCAGTTGCGCTCCATCTGCCGAATCTGGTTGGCGGCACTCTCGCTGACAACGGCCAGGTCTTTGAAGCTCGCGACCGGCGTTGTCGGCGTTGAATGGTCCATCGTCGCCAGCGTGAGATCGGGCCGCCTGACGGGGAGGCCGCTGTCACGCAGCACGCTGAACGCCTGCGGCGTCGTGACCTCGTGGATGATGTGCAGATCGATGTACAGGACCGCAGGCGTGTCGATGGTTTCCTCGACCACAACGTGCTCGGACCATACTTTCTCGAAGAGCGTTCTCGGGGCCACCTTAACTTACCGCCTAGATGGTCGCGTGTTCGCGCGTCGCAGTACCCGGTCCGGCCATCCCATTCTGCTTGCGACGAAGAATACGATTCATGACCTCGAGGCAGGCCCTGCAGCCGGCCTCGACAATGTCGACGCTCGCACCGCGTCCCCGATAGTCTTCACCCTCGTAGTCAACCGTCACGGTCACCTCGCCCTGCGCATCTTCGCCGACCGACGCGCTGTGAAGTTCAAAGTTGCGCAGCGTAAGCTGCACGCCCGTTGCCTGTTCCAGTGCGAGAAACGCGGCGGCAACAGGACCGTCTCCGTGCGCACTCTCAGTTGCTTCCTTGCCGTCTTCGCCAATAAGGGTCACGGCCGCAGTCGCGGGTTGGTTGGTGTGCGTTTGAACTTCCAGAGACTTTAGCGTCCACGGTCCCGACGAGGTGCCATCCGCATTCATGACGATGGCCTCGATGTCGCCGTCGTAGACGTCCTTCTTCCTGTCCGCAAGTTTCTTGAATTCCTGGAAGGCGCGATTCGTCTCGAAGTCATCGAGTTCAAAGCCGAGTTCCGTCAGGCGATCCCTGAAGGCGTGCCGGCCACTGTGCTTGCCCAGCACCAGGTTCGAGCGGCTGAGACCCACGTCCTCGGGCCGCATGATTTCGTAGGTGGAGGCGTGCTGCAGCATGCCGTGCTGGTGAATACCGGCTTCGTGCGCGAACGCGTTTTCGCCGACAATCGCCTTGTTTCGCGGCGTATGCATGCCGGTGATGTTCGACACCAGACGGGAGGTGGGGTAGAGCCGTGTCGTGTCGATGGCCGTTTCCAGCCCGAAGAACTCGGCCCGCGTTTTGATCGCCATGACGACCTCTTCGAGACTGCAGTTGCCGGCTCGCTCGCCGATGCCGTTGATGGTGCATTCGATCTGCCGGGCGCCGGCATTGACGGCGGCCAGGCTGTTGGCGACCGCCATGCCCAGGTCGTTGTGGCAATGCACGCTCAGAATGATGTCGTCGATGCGGCGTACATGTTCCCGCAGGTAGCGAAACAGGCGATCAAACTCAGCCGGCACCGTGTAGCCCACCGTGTCCGGAATGTTGACCGTCGTCGCGCCGGCCTCGATAGCCGCATCCACGACTTCGGCCAGGTACGACAGCTCGGTGCGCGAGGCGTCTTCCGGCGAAAACTCAACGTCGTCCACGAGGCCGCGGGCCATCGTGATGGCACCGACGGCACTCTTGATGATCTCTTCCTTGGCCATCTTGAGCTTGTGTTCGCGGTGAATGGCGCTGGTCGCGACGAACACATGAATACGGTGTCGTTCGGCTCCCTTTACGGCGTCGTAGACCTTTTCGATGTCGCCGGCCGTGCAACGGGCCAGGCCACAGATCACCGGGCCGAAATTCCGGTCCGCAATTTCCTTGACCGACTCGAAGTCTCCCGGAGACGCCGCTGGAAAACCGGCCTCGATGACATCAACTCGCAGTTCCGACAGCGCTTTGGCGATGCGCAGCTTTTCGCTGAGGGTCATGCTGCAGCCCGGCGCCTGCTCGCCATCGCGAAGCGTCGTGTCGAAAATACGAACGGTGTTCTCTGGCAGAGTGTCTGACATCGGATTGATCCTTAAGTGTTTTGCCCCTGTTTGCCTGTCTAACGTGTCGCTAGTCTTGCAGCCAGTCCATGCGGGAGCGCAAATCGGCGCCCACTTTCTCGATTGGATGATCAAGATCGGACTGCATCATGCGTTTGAATTCCGGCATGCCCTGTTCGTTCTCGGCGATCCAGTTACGCGCAAACGTGCCGTCCTGGATTTCGGCAAGAATGCTTCGCATCGCAGCGCGCGAGGCTTCGTCGACAACGCGCGGGCCGCTGATCATGTCGCCCCAGGCCGCCGTATCGCTGATGAACTTGTGCATCTTTTTCAAGCCACCTTCGTGCAGCAGGTCAACGATCAGTTTGAGCTCGTGCATGACCTCGTAGTAGGCAACCTCCGGCTGGTATCCGGCCTCGATCAGCGTTTCGAAGCCCGCCACGATTAATTCGGTAGCGCCGCCGCAGAGCACCGCCTGCTCGCCGAACAAATCCGTCTCGGTTTCTTCTGCAAAGGTCGTCTCAATGACACCGGCGCGGGCACCGCCGATACCGGCGGCGTAGGCGAGCGATATTTTCAGGGCATCGCCCGTTGCATCCTGGTGCACGGCAACCAGGCAGGGCACGCCATGACCTTCCTCATACTGCCGGCGCACCAGCCCGCCCGGTCCCTTGGGGGCGATCAGGGCAACGTTCAGGTCGCTGCGTGGCTCGACCTGCTTGTAGTGGACCGCGAAACCGTGCGCAAACAGCAGCGTGGCACCCTTGTCGATATCGTCGACAACCGTTTCGTACAGGGCTTTCTGGACCATATCGGGTGTCAGGAACATAACGACCGCGGCATTCTGTACCGCCTCATTGGGCTCTTTGACCGTCAGGCCGTCCGCCTTGGCCTTGGCCCAGCTCGCGCCACTGGCGCGCAGACCCACGACCACGTTCATGCCGCTGTCTTTCAGGTTCAATGCGTGCGCGCGGCCCTGGCTGCCATAGCCCAGGATCGGTTATCTGTGAGCCTGCCAGGCAGGAAATATCGACGTCTTTTTCCGAGTACATTTGCATGGTGGTTCCTCAGCCTGATGCAACGCTATTAAAAAAAACCCCGCAATCCCTTCAGGATGCGGGGTTTACGTTTCCGTTGAACTGGATACGCGCTACCCGCTGTGCCTCCCGAGAAGAAGCAGTGCCAGAGACGCGGCCAGTGCCACGCCAAAAACAGCGGTAGTCAATCCAGTCATAGCGCACAAATCATGTTGCACGACAGGAATGATGTCAACCACTGATTAATCGGTTACGACTGTTACTAAAGAAATTGATTTAATAAGTAATCCTAAGCCTTTAAAAACAATAGTGCTATCGAGTCAGTACGAAGAGCGCTATAGCTCGAGCGGCCGCTGCGACACGGCCTGCGCGCGCATTCCGTCGCACCCAACAACAGCGCTATTGAGTGCAACTCGCCTTGAGCATTAGTCAAGATCATCAGCACGTAACGATAATTCGTCGCGGGCGTTTCAACAATGTTCGGCGCCGACGTGATTACCGGGCTGGCGATCTGGCAAGCATGTGTTATTCTTTGCAGCACGCCCTCGGGGGGGCAAGAGAATTACAGGAACTGCCTGGCAGCAAACGAAGGCAAAGTCCGGGAAGTCAAACACCAGTAGAGAGCCAGGGCCTGATTCCAGAAAATCAAAAATTATCTTTCGCCACGCGGCAACAATGGAGAGGGCCGTGTTTGCAAAGTTTAGCGTGATCCACCTGATCGTTTTTTTTCAGCGCCTGTCGTTGAGTAAGACGGCGTTCGTCTCTCCAGATCTGACAACAACAACATACGACCCTTAAGGAGCGTCCATGAATCGGTGCACAAGCAGCAGTCGGCGCGTTACCGCAGCGTTATTTGCAACAACGGTAATCGCGCTCTCCGGCAGCGTTTTCGCCCAGTCCGTCGATCAGGTTTTGCAGGCTGATCAACGTCGGTTAAACCTGGCACAACAATCGCAGGAACGTATCAACAAGATTGTTGAGGGTACGCGGTCTCTGGAAGACCAGTACCGGGCGATAAACAAGGAAATTGACGGCCTGAAGGTCTACAACCGCCTGATGACGGCGCAGGTCGAGGGCCAGTCGGCGGTGCTCGAAGACATCGCACTGTCGATGGATCAGGTTGATGTCATCAACCGCCAGATCTTTCCGCTCATGGAGCGCATGATCGACGGACTGGAACAGTCGGTGAAGCTCGACGTTCCGTTCCTGATGGATGAGCGCAACAAGCGCATCACAGATCTCAAGGGCATCATGGAACGCTCCGACGTGAGCGTTGCGGAGAAATTCCGCAAGGTCATGGAGGCCTACCAGATCGAGAATGATTACGGCACGACGATCGAGAATTACTCGCAGTCGTTGACTATCGACGGCGCAACGCGATCGTTCAACATGCTGCGCATCGGCCGCGTCGGGCTTTACTTCCAGTCGGATGACACGAAGATCACCGGCCGTTGGGATAATGATGCGCGCAGTTGGGTTATCGACAATTCAGCGCGCAACGAAGTTCGCAAGGGCCTGCGCGTCGCCAGACAACTGATTGCCCCGGAACTCATCGTCGTTCCCGTTCCAGCTGCGGAGGCTAGTTAAATGAAACGTCTTACACTCATTATCGCCGCCGGGCGTCCTGAGCTTCGGTTTTGCGGCTTCCGGCGCAAGCCCAGGAAGACGCTCGCAGCATGGCGGAACTGCTGAGACTGATCGAGCAGGGCCAGGCGCGTGACTCACGGGAAAACCGCCAGCGTGAAGCGGCATTCGCGCAGAACAAGAACCAGCAGCAGTCGCTGCTCAACCAGGCGAAAGCAGAACGCACACGGCAGGAAAGCGAGAGCGCGCGGCTCGAGCAAAGTTTCGAAGACAACCAGCAGCAAATTATTACAGCGCGCCAGGCACTCGATGAGCGCCTCGGCGCTTTGAAGGAGCTGTTCGGTGTCTTGCAGACCGTCTCGGGCGATGCGCAGGGTCGCTTCGGTGCGTCGCTGACCAACATCGAATTCCCGGACCGCTCGCGAGTTCCTGTTTGATCTCGGCGCGAAGATGGCCGGCGCCAGCAGCCTCGCCTCGATCGAGGACATCGAAACCCTGTGGGCAATGTTGCAGCAAGAGATCGTCGAAACCGGCAAGGTCACACGATTCAACCACCTGGTTACGAAAGCCGACGGCGAGCAGGAAGAAATGGAGATCGTGCGGGTCGGCGCGTTCAACATTGTCTCTGAGAACGGCTACCTGCGAATACGACTGCCGACGAGAAATCGATCTCCGAGTTGCTGCGTCAGCCTGAGGGCCGTTATACCGGTACGACTACGGCGACATGATGAACGCCGACAGCGGCGTCGTGCCCTTCGGTCTCGATGTCACCAAGGGCGGCATTCTCGGGCTGCTGGTCGAATCACCGACTATCAAGGACCGCATCGAGCAGGGCGGCATCGTCGGCTACTGCATCATTGCGCTCGGCATCATCGGCCTGATCATCGCGATTCTCGCGCTGGTTCTCGCTGTCCAACGCCAGCCGCAAGGTCTCCGCGCAGCTCAAGCGGGACACGGCCAGCACGGACAACCCGCTGGGCCGCGTACTGGCGGCCTACGAGAGCAACAAGGGGGCGGACACCGAAACGATCGAGCTGAAACTCAGCGAAGCGGCGCTCAAGGAAATGCCGGGGCTGACCAAGGGCCTGCTGTTCATCAAGGTGGTTTCGGCGGTCGCACCGCTGCATGGGGCTGCTCGGTACGGTTACCGGCATGATCAAGACCTTCCAGGTCATCACGCTGTATGGCGCAGGCGATCCGAAGATGATGGCCGGCGGTATTTCGCAGGCACTGATGACGACGGTGCTTGGTCTGGTGGTCGCTATTCCGATGGTATTGCTGCACACGGTGGTCAGCGGACAGAGCCGCAAGATCGTCAACATTCTCCAGTCCCAGAGCGCTGGCCTCGTTGCGCAGCACTCCGAAAAGAATGGTTGATAGCCTAGGGAGTCGCCATGCTTTGGCTTGCTGACAGTTTTGAGGCGATACGTGACTTCATGAGCCTGGGAGGCCCGGTTCTGAAGGTGATCGCGGTGACCATATTTCTTATGTGGGCCGTCATCATCGAGCGCCTGATGTACTTCCGAACGTCGATGAACCAGATGTCGCGCGAAGATACATGACAACTGGGAATCCCGTCCGGAGCGCAGGTCCTGGAACGCGATGCAAATTCGCGAACTGATGATCTCCCGCTTCGAAGACGCGACGAACAGGGGGATCAACCTGATCCAGACGCTGGTTGCGCTGTGCCCGTTGCTCGGACTGCTCGGCACGGTCACCGGCATGATCAGCGTCTTCCAGGTCATGGCCGTCTCCGGTTCGGGCAATGTCCGAGCGATGGCGGCAGGCGTCTCGCAGGCGACGGTGCCGACCATGGCAGGCATGGTGGGGGCGCTTTCCGGCGTCCTGCTGGTCACCATCTTGACGCGCCGGGCAGCTCGTGAAGTCGGATTCCTCGAGGATTCGCTGACGATGGATCACTAAAGGACACCACGTATGCACAAACATCTGGATGAAATCCACGTCGACGAGGACGAGACGGAGATCAATCTGACGCCCATGCTGGACGTCGTCTTCATCATGCTCATCTTCTTCATCGTGACGGCCTCGTTCATCAAGGAAGCCGGCATCGATGTCAATCGGCCCGATGCCCCGCGTCACGAGTCGAAACCCGAGGAGGCAAACATCCTCGTCGTGATCAGTGCCAACGACGAGATCTTGATCGACCGGCGGCTGATCGACCCACGCGCGGTTCGCGCCAATATCGAGCGGCTGCACGCGGAGAACCCGAAGGGCTCGGTGGTGATTCAGGCCGACATGAAGTCGTCGAACAAGATGCTCGTGTCAGTGATGGATTCGTCCCGCAGTGCCGGGGTCTATAACATCTCTATTGCGGATCAAAGTGATCGGCAGCGCAACAGGACTATAGCCATGCGAAAAAGACACGGTGGGATCGGCGCCGAAGAGGAAGAAAATGAGATCAACCTGACACCCATGCTGGACGTCGTGTTCATCATGTTGATCTTCTTTATCGTCACAGCGACCTTCATCAAGGAGGCCGGTATCCAGGTAGATCGTCCGGATGCCTTCACCGCCGACTCGCAGGACGATGCGTCAATCCTGATCGCGATCAGTCCGAACGACGAAATCTGGGTTGACCGGCAGATGCGTGACCCGCGTGCCCTGCGCGGCGTCCTCGAGCGGCTGCACGCGGAAAACCCGAAGGGCTCGATCGTGATCCAGGCCGACGAGAAATCCACCCATGAGACGCTGGTCATCGTCATGGAGGCGGCAAAGGGTGCCGGTGTCACCAATGTCGCGATCGCATCGGACCCGGGTTAAGAACTCATGCGCGGCAGGACTGTCATACTACATAACGAGGGCCGGGATCAGCGGTCCAGGCCAGGCCTCTCGAGGAGAATAGCGCCATGATAGGTCGTTACGTATTTTCAATTGTAATCGGCGCGGTGATCACGCTGAGCCTGCTGTTCGTCATGCAGCTGCTGATTGTCACGGGCAAGACGGCACTGACTGACCCACGCGAACGTCACAAACTCGAGTTTGTTCGGGTCAAGCGCAACGAAAACGTCAATATCGCCGACCTGACGCCGGAGAAACCGCCGAAGCCGCCTGAGACGCCACCTGAAACGCCGCCGCAGGAAATGGACAACATCAACCCGGATGCGCCGACTATTAGTGTAGGCGCCCGACCGTGGTCAGCGAATACCGACATCGGTGGCCCGGGTGGCATGAACATCGCCGAGGGCGACTACCTGCCGATTGTGCGAGTGGCGCCGGTCTATCCGGCCCGAGCGCTGTCGCGAGGTCTCGAAGGATTCGTCGATCTGTCGTTTACTGTTACGACAGCCGGCACGGTCAAGGATCCCATCGTTCTCCAGTCAACCAGCAGTCTGTTCGAGCGCGCAGCAATACGTGCCGTGTCTGAAATTCAAGTACAAACCGCGGGTGGTCGATGGAGTGCCGGTCGAAGTGCCGGGCGTCAAAACGCGCATCTCATTTCAGCTCGAGGAATAGCGACGCACTATCATGAGGCCGACAGCGAGCCAGCGAAAAGGAAGAGTCTTGATATGAACATGAACCGTGGAATTTCTTTGCAGTTATGTCTTTCGGTGGTGCTTGCCGTGCTGGCCTTCGGCGTCGCGGGCGCTCAGGATCGTGCGACGGAAGAAGACCGCGACAAGACCAAGACCAAACAGGCCCAGGCAGTCAGCAAAGAGGTCTACGAGAAGATCCAGAAAGCGCAGGAACTGGTCGATGCAAAGGACTACATCAGGCGCACTGAAATCGCTCAACAACCTGTACAACCCTGACAAGCTGACCGAATACGAACAGGCCAATGTACTCAACTACATCGGCTTCGTCTACTACAACATGGACGACACGAAAAACGCCATTCGTACCTACGAGAAAATGCTCGCCATCCCGACGCTTGAAGAGCAGATAAGGAAACAAACAACCTTCACGATGGCACAGCTCCTGACCATGGAGGAGCAATATGCAAAGGCGCTAACCACGCTGGACAAGTGGTTCACACTGGAGAGCAACCCGGCGCCGGAGCCGTTTATCTTGCGGGCTCAAATTCTCTATAACCTCAACCGCTACAAGGAAATGGTCTCCCCGATTGAGAACGCGATGCGGGTTGCGCGCGAGCGCGACAAGCCGGTCAAGGAGGACTGGTACGGACTGCTGAACTTTCGCCTATTTCCAGCAGGAAAATTACGAGAAGGTTCGCGATATTCAGAAGATCCTGCTGCAGAACTGGCCGAAGGCGCGTTACTGGAAGTCACTTGCCGGCGCGTACACCGAGCTCGGCGAAGACGAAAAACTGATCTACGCGTATGACGCGGCCCACACCCAGGGCATGCTTGAAAAAGATACCGAGTTCGTCACCATGGCGCAGCTGTACCTGCAGGCCGAAGTGCCGTACAAGGCGGCGACGCTGATCGAAGAAAAGATGACAGCGGGTATCGTGCCCAAGAGCGAGAAAAACTATCGCCTGCTGTCCCAGGCGTGGATGCTGGCGCAGGAAGACAAGAAAGCCATTCCGGCTCTGGAGGCGGCGGCGAAGCTCGCAAGCCACGGCGAGTTGGATCAACGCCTTGCCAACGCCTATCTGAACGTGGGTAACTACAGCGAGTGCGCAAAGTCTGCAAACAATGCGATTCGCAAAGGCGGTCTCAAGAATCCCGACAATATGCAGATCTCGCTTGGCATGTGCCTCTATAACCTGCGTCGCTATGCCGATGCCAAGGCGGCCTTTAGAAAGGCCTCCGATACGCCGCGTTCAGAACGCACGGCAGCGCAGTGGATCAAGGTGATCGATGCGGATCTCGAGCGTAACCGCCAGATCAAACTGGCCGAGGACGCGGCACGCAAGAAACGCCAGGAACTGGATGCGAAGAAGCTCGAAGCGTCTCGCGCTTGATATAGCAGCCGCAAAAAAGACGTTTCGAAGTGTATCAGGGGCGTTGACCGGTCACGGTCAACGCCCCTAAAATTGCGCGTCCTGAAAGCTGGTTAGATCTAATGCCAAAAATTACCTACATCACGACTGACGGCGTCCGGCACGACGTCGAGGTCGACAACGGCTACTCTGTCATGGAGGGCGCCATCAACAACAATCTCGAAGGCATCGTAGCCGAGTGCGGCGGAGCCTGTGCGTGCGCCACGTGTCATGCCTATATCGACGAGGCATGGCTCGATAAAATGCCGGAAATGGACGACATGGAAGACAGCATGCTCGACGCGGCTTTCGAGCGAAAATCCAGCAGTCGGCTAACCTGCCAGATCGAGATCTCCGACGAGCTCGACGGGCTCGTGGTTCATATCGCAGAAAACGACTACTAACGAAGACCGGTTTCGGCGCGAGCTATCACCATGCGTTGAATTTCGCTGGTGCCCTCGTAGATCTCTGTAATCTTTGCGTCACGGAAATAGCGTTCCAGCGGTAACTCCTTGCTGTAACCCATGCCGCCGTGAATCTGCAGCGCCTGATGCGTAACAAACATCGCCGTTTCCGAGGCGAAGAGTTTCGCGATGCTGGCATTCAGGGTGTTGCGCGCGCCGGATTTCTTTGCGTGTTGTTTCGACCAGGCAGCTTTAAACACCAGCAACCGCGAGGCGTCGATGCGCATTTTCATGTCAGCAATTTTCCCCTGGATGGCCTGAAAGCTGCCGATCGGGGCCCCAAAAGCCTGGCGCTCGCGTGAATACTGAACGGCGGCTTCGTAGGCAGCCTGGGCGATACCCACTGCCTGAGCGGCGACACCGACGCGCCCGGCGTCCAGCACGGTCAGCGCGATCTTAAAGCCTTCACCTTCTTCGCCGATACGATTTTCGGCAGGCACCACGTAGTCGTCGAGTTCTATCTCACACGTCGCCGAGGCGCGAATTCCGAGTTTGGGTTCCGTCTTGCCCACGGCGAATCCGGGCTCATCGGTATCGATAACGAAAGCGCTGATACCGAGCGAGTCGCCGGCACTGCTCTGGGTCTGCGTAAACACGACGATGTACTTGGCGACCGGGCCGGACGTGATCCACGCCTTCTTGCCGTTCAGGGTGTAGCTGGCGCCGTCAGCAGAGCGCACAGCCCGGGTGCGCATCGTTGCGGCATCCGAACCGGACATCGGTTCGGTCAGGGCATAGGCACCGTTCACCTCCCCTGAGGCGACCGGGCGCAGGTATTGCTGCTTCTGCTCTTCGGTCCCGAACTCGAGCAGCGGCACGCCGACGAGGGAATTGTTCACCGAAACGATCGTGCCATGCGCCGCGTCCGCTGCCGAAATTTCCTCCATGACCAGCACGTAGCTTATGGAATCCAGTCCCGCGCCGCCGTACTCCTCGGGAACCTCGATACCCATGAAGCCGAGCTCGCCGGCCTGGCGGATCGTTTCCACCGGAAACTCGCCACTGGCATCGAACTTGGCGGCGACAGGGGCGATTTCGTTCTGGGCAAATTCTCGAGCCGCCTCTCGGATAAGTTGCTGCTCTTCTGTTAGCGCAAAGTCCATATTGATTATGTTCCTGATAGAATCACGTTCGTCGGAAAAATCATTGCCGATCCGGCGCGGAATCTCAATACCTTAACTGGAGTAATTATTCATGACGATAACAGCTGGTCAGAAAATGCCTTCCGGCGCTTTTGGCGTAATGACCGATGCCGGTCCTGGCGCCATATCCACCGATGACTTATTTGCAGGCAAGAAAGTCGTTCTCGTTTCAGTGCCCGGCGCATTTACGCCGACGTGTTCGATGAATCATCTCCCTGGCTTCGTCGACCACGCAGCGGATTTACTCGGCAAGGGCGTCGACACCATCGCGTGCATGGCCGTGAACGACGTGTTCGTGATGGACGCGTGGGGCAAGGACCGCGGCGTCGGTGACAAGGTAACGATGCTCGCCGATGGCAATGGCGAATACGCCAGGGCGCTGGGCCTGGAGCTCGATGGCACCGGCTTTGGAATGGGCATGCGCGGCCAGCGATTTGCCATCGTCGTCGAGGACGGGGTAGCTACCCACGTCGCCGTCGAGGCGCCGGGACAGTTCGAAGTCAGCAAAGCCGAGGCGATCCTCAAGGCGCTGTAGCAGGGCGCCTGGGGCCGCGCAACGCCGGTTGCCGGCCCCGAGACGGAACCGGGTGACCGTCAGCCCAGCGCGTCTGTGAGTTCCGGCACGATGTTGAACAAGTCACCCACCAGGCCGATGTCCGAGACTTCGAAGATGGGCGCCTCTTCGTCTTTGTTGATGGCAACGATGGTGCCGGCGTCCTTGATTCCCGTGATGTGCTGGATCGCTCCCGAAATGCCGATCGCAATATACAGGTCAGGGGCAATGATCTGCCCTGTTTGCCCGACCTGTGTTTCCGGCGGCACATAACCGGCATCGACCGCCGCACGTGATGAGCCGATAGCCGCACCGAGCTTGTCAGCGAGCGTGTAGATCAGCTCGAAGTTCTCGGTACTGCCGAGCGCTCGCCCGCCGGACACCACTCTTGCGGCCGACTGCAGGTCGGGGCGATCCGACTGGCCCGTTTGCACACTGACGAAGCGCGTATGCGTCGGCAGTTCCGCGTCGCCTTGGTGCTTTCGATCGCAGCGGAATTACCGCCCTCGGCGGCCGCGTAAGAGGCGGCCCGGACAGTGGCCACAACGATGCTGTCCGCGGGAGCCTCAACGGTCAGAATCGCGTTGCCCGCGTAGACAGGGCGCGTGAAGCCATGCGTCCCGTGGACACTCATGATGTCGCTGATCTGGTTGACACCGAGCAGCGCGGCCACGCGTGGCATCAGGTCTTTGCCGAAGGTCGTTGATGGGCCGAACACGTGGCTGTAGGCCGGTGCAAGCGCCACAATCTGGGGTGCCAGAATCGCCGCGATCGCCGGATCATTTTCCTGTCGCTCGATGGTCAGCACGCGGTTAACGCCGCTGATCTCGGCCGCTTGTGAGGCCACATCCTGGACCGACGCGCCGAGTACGACGACATCGATTTCCGCGCCGGCCACTGTCGTTGCACAGGTGACGCATTTCGCGGTGCTCGGATTGAGCGCTTCACCATTATGCTCTGCAATTATGAGAATTTTTGCCATCACACCAGTCCTTTTTCTTTCAATGCCGCGACCAGCCCGGCCACATCGTCAACCATGATGCCGCGCTGCCGTCCCTCAGGCGGCGCAAACCCCGTTTCCTTGATTTCAGGAGCGACCTCGACCCCGAGATCGGCGAACGCGATCGTATCCAGCGGTTTTTTCTTGGCTTTCATTATGTCCGGCAGCTTGACGTAACGCGGCTCATTCAGGCGCAGGTCAACGGTTATGACGGCAGGCAGGTCAAACTCAATGGTTTCGAGCCCGATATCCACCTCGCGTACTACACGCACCGTGTCGCCGTCGAACGTGGCTTCCGACGCAAATGTGGCCTGCGGCCGACCCCAGAGTGCCGCGAGCATTTGGCCCGTCTGGCTGTTGTCGCCGTCGATCGCCTGCTTTCCCAGGATCACGAGGTCGGCGTTTTCACGATCGACAATAGCCTTGAATACGCGTGCCACCGTCAGTGAATCGAGCGGCTTGTCGGTTTCCACCAGAATCGCGCGATCGGCGCCCATTGCAAGACCCGTGCGCAGCTGCTGTTGAGATTCCGTCGTCCCTACAGAAAGCGCGATAACTTCCTTGGCATCGCCGCGCTCCCGGATTCTGAGTGCCTCCTCGAGGGCGATCTCATCGAACGGGTTGATGCTCATTTTGACGCCATCGGTTTCTACGCCGCTGCCATCGCTTTTGACCTGCACGCGAACGTTATAATCAACGACACGCTTCAGACCGACCAATATTTTATCCACTGTCTGGACTCCAAGATTTTCGACGCAGCATACCTGCGACGTTTCTGCAGCCCGATATTGTCTATGACGGTTTCACGGTGTACAAGATCAAAAGGCGTAATTTCCGGAGTACCTTGTGACAAGTCGAGTGAACTTTATTGAGGTAACAGGACTCACCGCACGGCTCTCAGATCCCCGCACTCGAATTATCGACTGCCGTTTCGAACTTTCGGACACTGACGCGGGACGACGCGCCTACCTGTCCGGGCACATACCGGGCGCTGTCTATGCCGATCTTGACAAGGACCTGTCCGCTCCGGTTCGGCCCGGACAGCGGCCGCCATCCGCTGCCCGACGTTGCCAACCTGGCCCTCACGCTGGGGCGACTGGGCGTCGCGAACACGAGCAAGGTCGTTGTTTACGACGACGCAGGCGGCGCCGTGGCGGCGCGCGCATGGTGGCTGCTGCGCTGGCTCGGTCACGAAAACGTGCAGCTACTCGACGGCGGATTCAGGAAATGGGTCGATTCGGCGTTGCCCGTAAAAACAGAGGTCGAAAGCGCAGCGGCGCAGCGTTTCGTGCCCCAGCCGCGCGATGAACTCGTGCTGACAACGGCCGAACTCGAGCAGAATTTGACGGGTATCGCGGCGATGCGGCTGCTTGATGCGCGCGACAGCGCCCGTTTTCGCGGGGAAGTTGAGCCCATCGACGCGGTTGCCGGCCATATTCCCGGGTCGGTAAACCTGCCATACGGCGCCAGCCTGAACGCTGATGGCACCTGGAAGTCGCCGGATGAATTGCGGGCACTGTGGCAAAACGTGCTCGGGCCGGACAAGACGGCACCCTGGGCGGTTATGTGTGGTTCTGGCGTTACCGCCTGTCACCTGGCGATCTCGGCGGCGGAATCGGGCTACCGCGAGCCGCGCTTGTATGTGGGCTCCTGGAGCGAGTGGATCCGTGATCCTGCCCGCCCCATCGGGCGCGGACAGGGCTCAAACCGGCCGCCGGGGGCTGCGGAACTGGCATAAACTTAACGCCGGATTGGGGTCTAAAAGACCGCGGGCAGACACCTTTTGCCGATTTGTAGGGCATCAAAAATGGCTGAATTGAACGAAAACATTTATGTATTTTAAACAGATACTTATATTGGTTTAGTTCAAGTGCTTTAGTATCTTGTGCGGCCGGTGGAGAGGCTGGCGATCGGCCAGTCTCGGCGCGTTCAGATTGCATCTACCAGCCAAGTATCCGAGGATACACCGTCCTTGATGAGTCGAATCTCATTGTGTCGACTTCAGGCCGCCGGCAGTATCACGTTAGCCTGCAAAGAAGAGCCTTTGGACTACGGTCCAGTTGGGCAATCGCCTTCAAATCCACCTCTGGAAGGATTTGCGCGGCGTTCAGCGAAGTTGTTTTTGACGGCCATTTCGATGGTGAATCGATACGCATCGCTGCGATCAGGGAGCTAAGCGAGGATGAGGAGGACGATCTCCTGATCCGATACGGCAAGAAAGAGCCGGATTTTGAACAAACACCGGCGCCACAGGAAGTTGAGGGCGCCGAGGTAGAAGAGCTGGACCCGGTTGCTGACGACACAATGTCAGGCGACTGAGTCACGCAATCCGCAATCTCCGTGCGGACCCGCCCGGCCAGCCGCAAGGTTGGCCGGGTTTTTTTAACGCATTCGTCCATGGACATCTGACAGCCTATGGCAGCGGCACTCTCGAAAATCCGGATACTGGATATGACGCGGGTTCTGGCCGGCCCCTGGGCCAGTCAATTGCTGGGTGACTACGGCGCGGACGTAGTGAAGATCGAACGTCCGGGCAGCGGCGACGATACCCGCGCCTGGGGCCCTCCGTGGCTCGACGGTCAAGCCGGCGGCGAATCGGCCTATTTTCTTTGCGCGAACCGCAACAAGCGCTCGGTAACGGTCAATATCGCGGAAAAGCGCGGGCAGGACGTCATCAGAGACCTTGCGGCCTCTGCCGATGTGCTCATCGAGAATTACCGCGTCGGCACCATGCGCCGATACGGGCTTAGCGCGGATGATCTGCGGGCGGCCAATCCGCGGCTGATTTATTGTTCGATATCCGCGTTCGGGCAAGAGAGCAGCCGCTCCTCGGAGCTGGGTTACGATGCCATGATTCAAGCGTCTGCCGGCCTGATGAGCATCACCGGTGCACCGGACGAAGCGGGTGGCTCCGCGCAAAAAGTGGGCGTCGCGATCGCCGACATCATGGCGGGAATGTATGCCACGACCGCCGTACTTGCGGCGCTACATGCTCGCGAGGTGACCGGGGAAGGGCAGACGATCGACGTGCCCTTGTACGACAGTCAGGTTGCCTGGCTGGCCAACCAGAATATGAACTACCTGGTTGGCGGCGCAGTGCCACAGCGTATGGGAACCGCA
Organism: uncultured Gammaproteobacteria bacterium; assembly: GCA_963807845.1. Lineage (GTDB taxonomy): Bacteria > Pseudomonadota > Gammaproteobacteria > Steroidobacterales > Woeseiaceae > UBA1847. The sequence continues at coordinate 11,836 of CAWEDS010000008.1, read as the reverse complement.
CACCCGAACCTCGTTCCGTACCAGGCGTTTGAGGCGTCGGATGGCAGTTTTATGCTGGCCGTCGGCAACGACAGGCAATTTGCGGCCTGCGCCGACGGCGTTGGTCGTCCCGAGTTAGCGCATGACCCGAGGTTCGCCCGCAATCAGGACCGTATCGCCAATCGTCCGGAACTCGTAAAGCAACTCGACGCCGCGTTCCGGGAGAAGTCCCGATCGCACTGGTTGGGCGAAATGCGATCGCGAAATGTGCCGGTTGGCCCGATCAACGATATCGGTCAGGTGTTCGACAGTCCGTACGCGAAAGAACGTCGGCTGGTGCGTGAGCTCCGGAACTCATCGGCAACGATGGTGCCGAGCGTCGCGAACCCGGTCGACTTTTCCTCGACCCCCGTCCGTTACGACAAGGCACCGCCATTGCTCGGTGAACATACTGAAGAGGTTTTGAAGGAGTGGTTGGGGTACCCTGACGAGGTAATCCGCGAGCTTCGCGCGGCGTCGGCAATCGCATGACACGGTCACGATAATCGAGCGTATGGACAGGCAGATCACCACCAGCGAAACCCTGAAAGGGGTTCGATACGAAATCCGCGGCCAGCTTGCCAATCGCGCACTGGAACTGGAAAAACGCGGCTACGAAATTATCTCGCTCAATATCGGCAACCCGGGCCTGTTCGGCTTTCGCACGCCGGAAACAATGCGCCTGGCGATGATCGAAAACCTCGGTCAGGCGGAGCCGTATTGTCATCAAAAGGGCATTTTCCCGGCCCGCGAAGCCGTGGTCATGCAGCAGCAGAGTCGCGGTATCCAGGGCATCAGCGCTGACGAGGTCTTTATCGGCAACGGTGTGAGCGAACTGATCGATTTGTCGCTGCGCGCGCTCTTGAACCCCGGCGACGAGGTCCTGGTGCCGAGCCCGGACTATCCGCTGTGGAGTGCGGCGGTTGCCCTGAACGGCGGCATCGTGCGCCATTATGCGTGCAACGCGGACAACGCGTTCCTCCCCGACCTGGCGATATTGAGCGCCTGGCAAATGCGCGAACCAAAGCAATCGTCGTCATCAACCCGAACAACCCCAGCGGCGCGGTTTACGATGCCGATACGCTGGCCGGTCTTGCGCGGCTGGCCGAGCAACACCAACTCGTCGTGCTGGCTGACGAGATCTACGACCAGATGGTCTATGACGATGCGGTATTCGTGCCGATGGCGACGCTGGTCAACGAGACGGTTTGCCTGACGTATTCCGGCTTGTCGAAAATCTACCGGGCCTGCGGCTACCGCGTCGGCTGGTGCGTCGTGAGCGGGGACCTCGACCGGGCCGACGAACTGATCCACGGCATGGAACTGCTGGCCGCACTGCGCCTGTGCAGCAACGTGCCCGGCCAGTGGGCGGTGCAAACCGCGCTGGGCGGCTTCCAGAGTATCGCTGAGCTGGTGAAGCCGGGCGGACGGCTGTATCAGTCCCGACAGGCGGTCATGGAACGCGTCGCCGCCAGCCGCTTTCTCTCGGCAGAAGCGCCGATGGGCGCCATGTACGCCTTCATCCGGCTTGATCCCCGGTTTGCCGGGCGCCTCGATGACCAGGCCTTTGCGCTCGACCTTCTGGAGAACCATCACGTCCTGGTTGCACCCGGCAGCAGCTTCAACACGCCGTATTCCGATCATTTTCGGATTACCACGTTGCCCGACACCGAGACGATCAATACCGTTTTCGATCGTATCGAGTCCTGCCTGGAGCAACACGCCTGAGTCATGTACGAGTGGCTATCGGATGCCTTGCACCACCCCTCGACGGTAATTACCGCGAACCTTCGTCTCGCCAGGGTGCTGCGAGAGGAGTTCGCCGAGCAGCGCCTGCGAGCCGGCGCGCTCGCGTGGCGGAGTCCCGAGATCTACTCCTGGCAGCACTGGCTCGAAAGCATCATTGCGACGGTGACGAAGCAGGAAAACCTGCCGACCCGAATCAACGCGCAGCAAAGCCAGTTGTTGTGGGAGCGTTGTTTCGCGAAGGACTTACCTCCGCCCGCGGCAGGACTTTCCGGACTGGCGCGACTGTCACGGGATACCTGGCAACGACTCGCTGATTGGCAGGTGCCCATAGGCGAGGTCGCCCGCTCTGCAGACAATCCTGATCAGCAGCTCTTTGCCAAGGTGGCAGGCCGATACCTCGGTATTCTGGAACGAGAGCATTGGGTCGACGATGCGGGCCTGGCCGCATTGGTGGCCGACCTGATTGCAACGGGTCAGGCGCCTGTCGAGGGCCGCGTAACGTTTGCCGGCTTTGAACGCGAGCGACCCGTTGTAACGTCGATCAAAAAAGCACTCGCCGATGCAGGCTGCGATGTTGAGTTCGCGCCGGCCCGCGAGCCGGCCGCAGCGATACAGCTGCATTGCTTCGACGACAAGGATGCCGAAATGCGCGCCGCCGGCGCCTGGGCGCGTGCGCAATTTGAGAACGCACCCGAAGCGCGGGTGACCATTGTGGCCGGCAAGCTGGAGCAGGAAGCGACGCGCATCACGCACCTGGTGCGCGAAGGGACAGTACCCGGTTGGCAGTACGGTCCGCCGCAGCTGCGGCATTTCGTCAACGTATCTTACGGTCGAAAACTCGCCGACTTCCCCGCGATCGCCATTGCGTTGCTGTGGTTGCGCTGGCTGGTTCAGGACCTGCCGGCCGGTGAGATCGGGCAACTGCTGCGCACACCGCTCTTAGGGCCCGGCATTCAGGGCGCGCGCAGCCGCCTGGAACTGCGTTTACGACAGCTTCCGGATCGACCCTGGTCACCGGCAATGCTGTCGGCCGCGCTCGGCGGCGGCGACGAGGGTGAGGCAGCGACCTGGCAGGCGCTGCTTGCGGGACTCACAAAGCGGCGGCGAGACCTGCAGAGAAACGCGTCTCCTGCCACCTGGGCGGCGTATATCGACGAGGCGCTGCAGACCTGTCAATGGCCGGGCCCGGACACCGCATCCAGCGCCGAGTTTCAACTGCTCAATCGCTGGCGCGACCTGTTGAACGACCTGGCGCGGCTTGCCCTGGTCAGCCCGGTTATGAGCCTGGCCACGGCCATTGGGCGCCTGGAACTGATGGCCGCAGAGGCGGTGTTTCAGCCCGAGTCGGAAACGCGTGCACTGCAGCTCGTCGGGCCCCTCGAGGCTGCCGGTGCGGAATATGACGCAATCTGGATCAGTGGCCTGACCGCTGCCAACTGGCCGCCCCCGGGCAACCCGTCACCGCTCGTTTCACGCCGTTTGCAGCGCCACTTCGCGATGCCGGACGCCGAGCCCGCCGACACCGTCAACTACGCACGGCAGCTATTGCAGCGGCTGGCCGGCGCGGCAAGAACGGTGGTTTGCAGTTACGCGGCGACCGAGGACGACACGCCGCAGACACCCAGTGAACTGCTGGCGCCGCTTGGTGTGATCGAACAGTCGCCACAGCCCGACCCCGGGTGGCACGCCAGCCGCCTGGCCGAGAGCGCGAACGTCGGCTGTCGTAAGCGATTGCGTGCCTGAAATCGGCGCCGACGAACGTGTCGCCGGCGGCGCCGGCACCCTGCAACGGCAGCTCGCCGATCCGATTACGGCCTTTATCACCGGGCGTCTCGGGGTCCGGAACCTGCAGCCGCAGGCAAACGGCTTACCGACGGCGCTTGCGGGGCAGCATCATCCACGATGCGTTGTATCGCTTATATGCTGATAGACCCGACAGCGCCACGATTCGCGGCTGGACGGAAGCCGAGCGTTCCAGCCGTATCGAGAAAGCGATTGCCCTTGCTTTCGTCCGGCACGAACGGAATACCGATGCCGTGTTGCTGGAGCTATTCAAGATGGAGCGACGCCGGGTCGCGGCGCTGCTGCGAACGTTCCTGACCGTCGACCTTGATCGGGACGACTTTGCAATTGCAGCAATCGAACAGCAGCTTGCCTTTGCCGAAGCCGGCGTCCGCCTCAATTTGCGGGCGGACCGCCTGGACCGCCTGCCCGATGGCTCGCTTGTGATCCTCGACTACAAGACGGGCGCGAAGAAAAAGTTTTTGCGCGGCGACGGACAACCACAGGAGATTCAGCTCGTCGCCTATGCCTCTGCTGTAGACGATCCGGTATCGGCGTTGGCGTTGGTCAACATCGACTCTCGGGAGGTGAGTTTCGAGGGCGCCGGTCGCGGCTTTACCGACGCGACCGATTGGCCGGACAAGCTGGCCGACTGGAAAGATCGGAGTGACCAGAGCATGCGCCGAGCTCCGCGACGGTGACGTGCGCATAAGCCGGGTTCAAGGGGTTCAGGAAGCCCGACCGTTCAACCTCCTCAGCCGTTACACGGAGTTGCTGCGCGATGGATGAGGAACAGCTGCTTGCCAACGACCTTGAGGCGCGAAGCGCTGCACTGGATATCGCGCGCTCGTTTATCGTCCAGGCGCCTGCCGGTTCGGGCAAAACCGAACTGCTTATCCAGCGCTACCTGAAACTGCTCTCGTCTGTCGAAAACCCTGAAGAAGTGCTGGCAATAACGTTTACGCGCAAGGCCGCCGCGGAAATGCAGTATCGCGTGCTGGATGCCATGCGGATGGCACACGACGGTGACACGCCCTCCGAGGAACACCGGCAATTGACAGCACAACTCGCGGCGGCCGCATTGCAGCGCGATAAAGAATGCGGCTGGCAGTTGTTGGAAAACCCGCGACGCCTGCGCATCCAGACGCTGGATTCGCTGAACGCACTGATCGCCCGATGGCAGCCCATCAGCTCGCCGCAAAGCGCCGGCGGCCTGCGCGTTGTGGTCGATGCCGAGCAAAAAGCCTTGCTGCAGGCCGCGTCGCTGGCGACGCTGGACTGGCTGGCGGAAAGCGGCCCGGAATCTGCAGCCATTCGCGAAGTGCTTGGGCATATCGACAACAACACGGGCGCCTATTCCGCCTACCTGGAACAAATGCTGGCAACCCGCGATCAATGGCTACCGTTCGTCGGCAGCGGCCTGATGAGTGCTGACGAAGCGGATCGTCTGCGACGTCGTCTCGAGAACAATCTCGAGATTACGGTAGCGGAGCACCTGCAACGTACGCGCACCCTCGTCCCTGAAAATCTGCTGGAGTCGCTGACGCAACTGCAAAACTACGCGGCTACCCGGTTGCTCGAGAGCGGTCTTCCATCCATGCCGGTCTGCGCATTGCAGGATACGGTCGGGCTGCCGGCCGCCGCGGCCGGGGCTATCGAACAATGGTTGGGCCTCGCGGAGCTGCTGCTCACGAAAGCCGGCCAGGTCAGAAAGAAGGTGGACAAGCGCGTCGGGTTTCCGCCGGGTGACGACGGACAAAAAGCGGCGATGCAGGTCTTGCTGGCCGACGTGGCCGACGTGCCGTCGCTGGCGGATTTTTTGCACGGCGTGCGCACGCTGCCGCCCGTGTCATTCACCGATGAGCAGTGGCGAGTGCTGTTGGCCTTGTTTCGCCTTCTGCCGGTTGCGGTCATTGAGCTCCAGCGTTTGTTCATGGCGCAGGGTGTCTCCGATCATATCGAGGTCGCACTGTCGGCCACGGCGGCGTTGGGCACAGCGGATAACCCGGGTGACGTTGCACTGCTGCTGGACTACCAGGTCCGACACCTGCTCGTCGACGAGATGCAGGACACATCCAGCGCGCAATACCGGATGCTCGAGGCGCTGACGGGCGGCTGGCAACCCGGCGACGGCCGCAGCCTTTACTGTGTGGGCGATCCCATGCAGTCCATTTATCGATTCCGAAACGCCGAAGTTGGGCAATTTTTAATCGCAAAGGAACAGGGCATCGGGAGCGTCAACCTTACTCCGCTGCAGCTCCGCAGAAATTTCCGCTCAGGCGCGTTTCTGGTTGACTGGTTCAATACGGTGTTCCCCGGGATTCTCGCCGACCACGACGATCCAGGCGGTGGCGCCGTGTCCTACTGCGACGCGGTCAGCGTTCCGGCACTCGAAGGCCACGGCCATTGCCTGGTGCACCCGGTGTTTGGCGCGGCCCCGAAGGAGGAGGCCACAACCGGCCGGCAGGTCATCGCCGACATCCTGGCGCAACACCCGGATGAAGAGGTCGCGCTGCTGGTGCGGGGGCGTACCCAGTTGCCGGGCCTGCTGGCCGAACTGCGAAGAGCCGGGATACCGTATCGCGCCGTCGAGATAGACCGACTCACGGATTTGCCTGAAGTCATCGAAGTGCTCGCGCTGACGCGCGCAGCAGTGCACCCGGCAGATCGGCTCGCGTGGCTCGCCATCCTGCGCGCGCCATGGATCGGGTTGACCTGGACCGATCTGCAGGCGCTGGTCGTTAACGATACTGCCAGCACGGTGTGGGAACTGTTGCAGGATGAGCAACGCCTCGCCGGCCTGTCCGGGTCGGGCCGGGAAGCCGTTGAAATCCGCGCTTGACGCATTGCGTGCGCTGGTCGCGCCAAGATCCTCGCAAAGCCTCAGAGACCTGGTCGAGACCACCTGGCTTACGCTCGGCGGTCCCGGCATTCTCGAAGACGATTACGCCGTGGACAACGTCTACCGCTATTTCGACGTGCTGGAAAAGCACGAGCGCTGTGGATCGCTGAACGATGTGGCAACGCTCGAGTCGACGCTGGACCTCGAACGCGTGTCGAGTTCGAGTAACGCGCGCCTGCAGGTGATGACGATGCACCGCGCGAAGGGCCTGGAGTTCAAGCATGTCGTTCTGTTCGGGTTGGGAAGACTGCCCGGTCGCAGCTCTCGCAAGGTTTTGTCGTGGTTTGACACGCCCGGGAAGGACGGTGAAACACTAAAAATTATCAGCCCGGTTGGCCCGCGTGCGGACGTTGACGCGGATCCAATTCACCGTTTTATCGAACTTCGCGATGCGGAGAAAGACCGCCACGAGCAGGCGCGCCTGCTGTATGTTGCGTGCACGCGGGCGCGCAGCACATTGCACTTGATAGGGCACTGCGGCATCTCCCCCGATGGCGAATCGTTCAAACCGCCCGTCAAGGGCAGCTTGCTGCAATTGTTGTGGCCCGCAGTCGAACCGCAGTATGCCGCCGCGTTTGAAACCGTTGTGCCAACGCCCGCCGCGGAGCAGGGCAACGACTGGATGCAACCCGTGTTGCGCCGTTTGCAAACGGGCTGGACATTGCCGGCGAGTGCGCCACCGCCAGGGCCTGTAGCGGCTCCTGAAAGCGACGCCGTAGACCAGGCCGTGGAATTCTACTGGGTGGGCACCGAAGCACGCATAGTGGGCACGATAGTGCATCGCTGGCTGCACGCGTTTGCGGAAAATCGCGCGGGGTCGGACACAGAGTCACTGCTCCATCACCGACCGGTTACACAGCGCTGGCTTCGCGAAATGGGCATCGGGGAGGCCATGGGTGCTGCGATTAGCGAGCGCGTCGAGGGTACATTGCAGAATATGCTCGCTGATGAAAAAGGGCGATGGGTTGTGCATGGCGCAGGATTTGCGGAGCTGGGTTTAAGCGGGCTTTATGAAGGCAAGATCGTTTCCGCGATCATCGACCGGGTGCGTATTGACGAAAACGGACAACACTGGATTATCGACTACAAGACCGGTACGCACGAGGGCGGCAACCTTGCCGGTTTTCTCGCGGCCGAAAAGGATCGCTACCAGCCGCAGCTTGAAAAATACGCAGTGCTGTACCGGAAGTACGCTGGCGTCGAGGCAAAGTGTGCCCTGTACTTCCCGCTGCTTCGATCGTTTGTCGAAGTCGAGGTAGAGACCTCGGACTGAGCGTTACAAAGCGCCTTCGATGCGCAACTCGTACTGGCCGCGATCATTTGCGGCCCCGAGGAACTGCAGTTGCCTTTTTACCTCGGCCGGCGTTGCAGGTTTTGGTGCGATCTGGGCAATGAACTGATAGCTGCCATCCTCGTTCACCTGCAGGCTGCCGGCTAATTCCACCACGGCGTCAGCATCTTCAACGCTTGCTGCGATGCCGTCACCTTGCGTGAAAAACTCCGCACGAAATGAACCAATGGGCTCACGGCCGAGCTTGGGCGCAACGAGGTTGCCGACATTAATGATTCCCTCGGCGGCCACCGGTAAACCATCGCGCAAGGCTTAAACGTTCAAACTGCACGCTGGCCTCGCCATCGAGCCCTGTTACCCGCAACGGCCCTGCAATAGCTGACAAGGGCAAAATTGCGTTGAGATCGGAGATGCTAAGCCGGTTGCCAAACCCGAATCCAACGATGCCTTCTACAAATCCCGAGACGGGCGAGGCGTCTATGCGGTAGGCACAAACGTCCGGTGAAAAGCCGTAGCGGTTTGAAGCGCCAGTGGAGGTCCTGCAACACGACACCGCTGGCCGATACAGCGTCAGCGCTGCCTCGCCAGACTGTCCCCTGAATGCCGCTCAGGGCAACGCCTGAATTATCAGCCCACTGGTACGCAACCCGTGCCGGGAACAGGATCAGCAGGCTCAGCACCAGTGTTGCAGCTGCCACCATCAGCAAGCCGCGACTCGATTGAATCAAAGAGCGCGCTCCAGTGTCAGCGTTGCGTTGACGCGCCCGGGACCTGACTGCGAGCCGGTGGAGACGCTGCCTGCCTGAACGTGCATGGCGTACTGGGCGCTCAGGTCTCCCAGCCACAAGACGAGATCGTCAAACGCCACATTTTCGAATTCGACCCGTATGCCGTTGCTGGAAGTAGGCTGGCTGCGACGTCGATACTGCTCGAGGCCGCGACTTCGCAGCGTCTGGTCAACGACAATGATCGGTGCCTGCTGAACATTGGCCACGGTCCGGCCGGCCGATTGCGCCGCGCTTTTCGCCAGGCCTTTTAGCGGTCGCAGCTCGGCCAGCGATCGCTGCCAGTCGTCCACGCTGCCGGCTTTCTCGGTGTGGCTTTTGTCGAGCGGGACCCACAGGAACGCATACAGGAGCGAGGCCAGCACGACCAAAGCACCCAGGCTCACAATCACTTTCTCCCGCGACTCGAGCGACTCAAACCAGTTCATCATGATCCGGCCTCACGAATCTGTAAACGACTGCTGATCTGATCATTCACCTGGTCGGTTGACTGGATCGAGGCCTGAAACTGTCCCGACTCGCTGACCAGCTTTTGTATTTTGTCGAGGGTGGCAACATCCGGCGAGGTGATGCGAACATCGATTACGCCCGCCCGATAGCTGATGGTCTCGATACGCGCGCTCGAGTTTTTTGCCATTGCTTCACCAAGCTGGCGCAATGACGGCAGGAACACCTGCGGCCCGCTCGATGCACCCAGGCCTTGCTTGATGGAGCGGACGGCATTGATCGGGTCGAGAATCTCCCGGGTGTCGTTAGGTCGAACCTCACGATACTCGTCGATAAATTGCGTTTTCAGGGTGGTCTCTTCCTGCGTCAGCCGATACACGTCGACACCCTTGGCCAGCAGGCCGACCACCGCCAGGCCGAGCAACAACACGGCGGCGTTGCGCCAGGGTCGCATCTGCGCGCGATAATCTGCGCTGGAGCCATAGCGACCCTGCAGCAGGTTCACACCGTTGCCGCCGGCCACCGTAACCGCGAGCCGCGGCAGGGCGCCGTCAGGCAGCAGACTGATGTTGACGCTCTGCAATTCATGGCGCAGCGCTATCCAGTCATGCGAAAAGCGCTCCTCGTCGGCCGCATCGCAAAAAACCGCAAGGTGAGCACCAGCCTCGCTTTCATCATCGTCCAAATCATCGTCTTCGCGGTCATGAAGAAAGCCGGCAGCGACCAGCGTATCGCTGGGTTTCACGCCCTGCATGACGAACTCGACATCGCCGCCGTCGTTAAACATTACCGTCTCGCCGGCGATCAGCATACTCATTGTTCCTGGCAGGCGCGCCAGGCCGTAATTCTCGGCGACCATCTGCTGCGGCTCGATACCGGCTTCGCGCAGCGCCCCCAGCCAATCAGCCATCTTTTCATGCGCCACCACCGCAACCGGCCACTGGCCACTGCTACGTCGCGGCCCAGCCGCAAAATGCAGTGTCTCGACGTCGTCCGCCAGGTGTTCTTCCAGGGCATAAGGCAACGCGGCCTGCAGCTTCGAGCCACCGCGAATGGGCAGATCGACGCTGGTCGTCAACACGTCCGTGGCCGGCAGCAGCACGATAACCGGCCGACCGCCAACCTGCATTGCCGCTTCCTGCAGGGTGCCGGCGCCCGGCGGGCTGCGCCGCGTACCGTTGTCGTCGGCGACGATCCACTCGACCGCATCCTCGGACGTTGGTCCAAGTCGGATGACAAAATACTCTGCCATGTCAGATGGTTCCCAGGCTGCGGCGAATCGGGACGATGTCCGGGCTATTCGGATCCCGATACAAAACGGTGAACAAGCTAATGCGAACCGTATCAATCTGCACGATTGCGTTCAATCGAAAAAAACTGGTCGTGTTGGTAATCCAGGGCAGGAGATCCGGATCGACGAGCGGCGCGAACACCGTCTCGTAGTCATCGATCCCGCCTTCCTCACGCAGTTGCAGCAGCCCTTCTGCGTCACTGGGCTCAAAATTGGGGCCGAGCGACTGCAGCACGGCCGCGGTCGCGGTATTGACGTTGATCGCTGTGCGGCCCGGGAGCGCCGTAACGTGCGGCAGCAGTAGCTCAAAGCTCTCGCGATCCATGCCATCCAGTGCGGCAAGCTCCGTGACATTCACCAGCGCCTGATCCGCCGTGCGATAGGCCGGAATCAGCGCTGAGTACAGCGGATCCTCGGCGCCATCGGGAATACTCTCGATCTGGTCCGCATCCAGCCAGTCCGCCGCAATGTTCGCCAGCCGCGGATCCAGGCCCAGGCTCGCCAGCAGGCGCTGGAATTGCTCCAGGGACGGCTTATCGATGCCGCCATTGCCGTCCAGCAGGTTATTGATATTGAAACGGCCCTGCAGGTCCTCGATTCTGCCGAAGATCTCGCCCTCAACGGCTTCGGAGTCGATCGGCAGCGCCGGGATTTCGGTCGCCCAGACTTCGCCCAGGTGATCGGAGGTGGTGTTTTCCTTGTCATCCAGCAGGATGCTGCGCACCCAGCCTTCCGAACCGACGGCCACCTGGATCGCCTGATCGCGAAACAGCATGACCATGGTGCGGCGCACGTCGAGGGCATTATTCCAGGACAATCCCGCCGCAACGGACCCCGCCAGCGCGGTGATCAGCATCGCCGTGATCAGCGCAACTCCCGAACCGCGGTTGCTGCCGTTTCATGGTGATACCTCGACAATTCGTGTGATTTCGCCCTCATCTTCCAGGGAAAGGACAATTTCGATCGCGCGCGGCAGGTTCGCGCTCACCGCCCCCTGTTGAGCCAGGGGTGGCCATTGGTCGCTCCAATCCTCCGCCGACAGCATGAACTGAAACGTCAGGCTTTCCACGTCTTCGAGCATCACCGTAACAACGGGCGTGTTGTTTACCGTGCGATCGAGCACGTTCCAATGGTAGCGGAGCAATTCGCCGTCCTCGATGCGATAGGCGGTGCGCTGCAGGGTGCTGCGCGCGACGCCCGAAGAGTTCGGCCATCCGCCGTGCGTGAGCTGCAATGCGAAGTCCTGATCAAAACTGGACTGCAGGGCCGGCATAGCGATGTCGCCAAGATCCGAGCGTATGGAGCGGGGTACCGTTTGCATCAGCTCGGTGCTGAGGTAGCTGATCGTTCTCTGAATGGCTTGCAGTCGTTCCATCCTGACGGTCAACATATCCGCGTTTGACAAGGTCTGGCCCAGCGACATGTACGAGAGAACGGCCAGAACGCCAAACACCACGAGCGCGACGAAAACCTCGACCAGAGTGAAGCCGTCCTGCCTGCGGCGTTTCAACCTTCCGCTCCGCTTGCTTCCGCTCCGCTTGCTTCCGCTCCGCTTGCTTGCGCTCCGTTTG